>NZ_LN794352.1:2709980-3039543 GCF_000613045.3 Photobacterium kishitanii
AACCAAGGTTTGCGTTTAATAATCCGATCAAGAAAATATTAAACATTGGTTTTTCGCCGGACTCATTATTTGTCTTCACTTTAAAAAGTGAAACCAAACACAGACACTTGAATGTGTATGTTTTGAGAACTCGTTTTTATCCGAAGATAAAAACATTTTTTAAAATCAATCTTTCGATTGAATTTACTAGTCAGCTTTCCAGATTGTTAAAGAACATGTGTTTTTGTCATCTTAAACGATGAAAATCCACTTTCTAAGCACACTCTTTCGAATGTATTTAGAAAGTGGTGGAGCTATGCGGGATCGAACCGCAGACCTCCTGCGTGCAAGGCAGGCGCTCTCCCAGCTGAGCTATAACCCCATCAAGTTTTACTTCTTAGGAGAAGTTCTATTCAAAGAAAGTGGTGGGCGATACCGGGCTCGAACCAGTGACCCCCTCCTTGTAAGGGAGGTGCTCTCCCAACTGAGCTAATCGCCCATCGTTTTACTTCCGATGAAAAGAAGTGGCGTCCCGTAGGGGAGTCGAACCCCTGTTACCGCCGTGAAAGGGCGGTGTCCTAGGCCTCTAGACGAACGGGACTAAGTTTTTTGTCTAAGTTATGGGATAACTTAGATGTTCTTTTACATTTCGACCAAGCAATCTGTGTGGACACTGCATAAAACAGCATAAGTCTTTAGGTAAGGAGGTGATCCAGCCCCAGGTTCCCCTAGGGCTACCTTGTTACGACTTCACCCCAGTCATGAACCACACCGTGGTAAACGCCCTCCCGAAGGTTAAGCTATCTACTTCTGGTGCAGCCCACTCCCATGGTGTGACGGGCGGTGTGTACAAGGCCCGGGAACGTATTCACCGTGACATTCTGATTCACGATTACTAGCGATTCCGACTTCATGGAGTCGAGTTGCAGACTCCAATCCGGACTACGACGTACTTTGTGGGATTCGCTCACTATCGCTAGCTTGCAGCCCTCTGTATACGCCATTGTAGCACGTGTGTAGCCCTACTCGTAAGGGCCATGATGACTTGACGTCGTCCCCACCTTCCTCCGGTTTATCACCGGCAGTCTCCCTGGAGTTCCCACCATTACGTGCTGGCAAACAAGGATAAGGGTTGCGCTCGTTGCGGGACTTAACCCAACATTTCACAACACGAGCTGACGACAGCCATGCAGCACCTGTCTCAGAGTTCCCGAAGGCACTAAGCTATCTCTAGCGAATTCTCTGGATGTCAAGAGTAGGTAAGGTTCTTCGCGTTGCATCGAATTAAACCACATGCTCCACCGCTTGTGCGGGCCCCCGTCAATTCATTTGAGTTTTAATCTTGCGACCGTACTCCCCAGGCGGTCTACTTAACGCGTTAGCTCCGAAAGCCACGGCTCAAGGCCACAACCTTCAAGTAGACATCGTTTACGGCGTGGACTACCAGGGTATCTAATCCTGTTTGCTCCCCACGCTTTCGCATCTGAGCGTCAGTCTTTGTCCAGGGGGCCGCCTTCGCCACCGGTATTCCTTCAGATCTCTACGCATTTCACCGCTACACCTGAAATTCTACCCCCCTCTACAAGACTCTAGTCTGCCAGTTCAAAATGCTGTTCCGAGGTTGAGCCCCGGGCTTTCACATCTTGCTTAACAGACCGCCTGCATGCGCTTTACGCCCAGTAATTCCGATTAACGCTCGCACCCTCCGTATTACCGCGGCTGCTGGCACGGAGTTAGCCGGTGCTTCTTCTGTTGCTAACGTCAAACGCTAAAGCTATTAACTCCAACGCCTTCCTCACAACTGAAAGTACTTTACAACCCGAAGGCCTTCTTCATACACGCGGCATGGCTGCATCAGGGTTTCCCCCATTGTGCAATATTCCCCACTGCTGCCTCCCGTAGGAGTCTGGACCGTGTCTCAGTTCCAGTGTGGCTGATCATCCTCTCAGACCAGCTAGGGATCGTCGCCTTGGTGAGCCATTACCCCACCAACTAGCTAATCCCACCTGGGCTAATCCTGACGCGAGAGGCCCGAAGGTCCCCCTCTTTGCTCCGAAGAGATTATGCGGTATTAGCTATCGTTTCCAATAGTTATCCCCCACATCAGGGTATATTCCCAGGCATTACTCACCCGTCCGCCGCTCGTCAGCAAAAGAAGCAAGCTTCTTTTTCTGTTACCGCTCGACTTGCATGTGTTAGGCCTGCCGCCAGCGTTCAATCTGAGCCATGATCAAACTCTTCAATTAAAGTTTTGTTGTTTCTTTCGAAACGGCTCAATAAATACTGACTTTAAATACCTTTTCTTTATAAATAAAGAATGTAAATTAAAGCTTTTTATCATTTAAAAAATGATAATTAAATAACTGTGCCAAAATAACTTGCGTCATTTTGTTTTGGTCACTCAGTTTATTGATAAATCTTTCGACTTAACTATTCAGTGAGTGCCCACACAGATTGCATGGTCAAATTGTTAAAGAACAATACTGACTTTCGGTAACTGCTTGCGCCGTTGTCCGTGTCAGTGAGGTCGCATTATAAGGAGATTTTATTGGCTGACAATAGTTTTTTAATAAAAAAAAAAACGTTCGAACACTTTTCATTCAAAATGATTTAATTTGGATTAAATTATGTCTTTTTAGCGATGATAGCCGTTGTTTAATCAAATTCACTGTATTTAGAAATGGCGGTTTTGAGAGATACTGCCTGCGAGACACCACGGCGATCACTCCAACTGACTGTAACATTAATAATTCGTAGTGCATCAGATAGCGATAAAGTATCAGCATCGCAAGTAAGCGTATAATTAGTTCCACTCACCATTGATTGCTGACAATTAATTGGTGCAGTCATGTTTTCAAAAGCAATCAAACCAGTAGCACCACTGATATTACTGGTGCGGGTTTGATAAAACTCCATCTGCGCTTCTGCTATATGAAGCGCATCTAAAGTCTTTAATGCGTTTTGTGCTTTTACTTCCATATAGGCTTGTATCTTAACCAGCCCCAATACCCCAACAACAAGCACACCAAGAGCAATCACCACCTCTAATAGACTAAAGCCTTTTGCTATTTTGATATTAGAAGTCATGCCAAGATCCTTGTTGCCAACGAGGCTTACTAAATGGTGCCAATAAATCAGTTATTAATTCTCCATCATAAGTAAGCATTCCTGCATATTGAAAGTAAGTTACTTGTTCTGGCGTATCAAACATAAACCCACCAGTTGGTCGATGTGAACCAGTGATATGAGCAACTACCTTTTTACCAAAAGCTTCTTTATCAAAAGAATCATTGTCACTAGTCATATAGGTATCAGGAAATTGTCTGCCATCTAAAAAAGTTCCGATCCATTTATTACCAGAAGGAACATATTCATGATTAAAATGATATATAACTGCCTTATAAACAGCAGAACCATTCATTTCTAATACACCATTATGAATTAAAATAAAGATACCTTTATCATTCCCATGTTCTTGGGGTAATAAGGACAGATCAGTACCATCTAACTTACAGTCACCTTCAATCCATACATGTCTTTTTTCTGCTGTTATGCTTGTTGTTATTTTATCTATACACTTAGTCTCACGACTTTCATTACCATCAACAAAAACTTTATCCTTTACTATCTGCCACTGAGAACGATCTACACCAAAAGTTTCTTTAAACAAATCTAATGAAGAATCTAATGTTATATCACTTTCAAAGTCATCTCTCTTTTTAGCATTAACTGTTTTAAATTCAGGTATACATTTATTTTTTTCTAAATCAAATCCAGCTATTGGTGGTGTAGAAGCACCTTCAAATTCAATGTTATTAACTTTAGTCCCACTTTTATGTAAGTAAATATTATTTTTATATCTTAATAAACTACATTCCCATGAAAGATCTGCAGCTTTATTATTTGGATCTGGAAAAATGCTAGACTCACCATTAAAATATAGATCAGCAGAACTTTTTATAACACCGCTACTTTTTACACCACCAGCAACTATTGTTTTGGTTATTTTTTTATAATCATTATCAGTCTTTGATGTTAATACTGATTTATCATCATTCATGATAATTTCGAGAGTTAATGGCTGTTTACCAAATAATCTATTACACACATCTAAATTTGTATTTACATCTGAATTATTACTGATTTCTGTAAAGCCACACTCCAGCCCACCTTCAGCAGCCCAATGTGCTTGTCTGGCTAAGACTTCATTTTGAGTACGCTTAATCTGATAAAATAAGTTCTTATATGACGCCAATGAAAATAACAACGCCACAATTAATAACATACTAATAATTAATAATGTCGTCATCCCTGACTGCTGATGCTTATTCATTATTGCCAATTCCTTGTTTTAATCTGAATCGACTTCGCTGTACTCACTGCGATATCATTATTTAAATGCGCAGCAAGAGTAATTTTAATTAATTGACTGGTGGCACTAGCAGAGCTAATCGGTTTATTTAAAATTCCAAATTTATCTACACTAATCTGCTTATCATAAATTAATGAATAAGATCGGGATCGAGATAAAGAGCATGCATTTAAAACTGTTATTTCATCATTCGACGAGCGATAAACTAATTTTTTATCTTTATCGTTATAAATAAATTCATTATATTTACGGCCATCAGTAGCATCATAAACATAAGCTAAGCAATTATTAGTGACATTTACATAAACAACATTATCTGCTCCTGATATTTTCAAACTAGAACGACCACCAGATACATATCCTGCTCGTAGTACATCTTCTTTGATGAGTCGAAAAGCATCATTCACATCTTGTTGAAGTAATAATTCTAATGAACGCTTATTAGATGCTTGATAACCCGATAAAAAAACCGAACCTACTACAGCTATTGCAATTAAACCTACCGATGATGCAATAAGTAATTCAATTAAACTAAAACCTTGATTAGCATTTCTCATAACTGCTCAACTTTTTAGAGTCTGCTTCTAAGCAGGTATAAATACGCCCTGTAATGGTATATATAGTTGTTTTAAGCTTATAGTCACCGATGCTATAGCTATAACTACCATTTGCACTGGGTCTACCGTAGATAGGATCAAAATAAAATCGATTGAGGTTGCTAGTGTTAGTTATCACTACACCAGAAAACGAACTTGATTCTATTGATGATAAAACAGTGAGTTCTGACTCTAATTCAGCACTAATAGCCCATGGGGCTATAGATCGAGTAAGTAGACTTGTTGGTGCACTACTTTCAACATACACCTTAACCCCACGCATCACCGCTTCTGATTTGGCTTGCACCAATAACCACTCGATTTCTGTTGCTAACCGCTTGGCTTTATTCGATTCAATTAAACCATTAAAACGCGGGGCTGCCATTGCAATAATAATCCCCATGATCACTACGGTAAAAACCAATTCCAACAAAGTAAATCCTCGCTGACTGTCACCGGTATGATGTATGTAATGAAAGTGCGTGATAATTTCGCGAGCCATTCCCCAAATCCCTGTTAACGTTATTCTTCTTCACCAAGAACAACTTGATCGGGAGTTTATCATCACCGCAAAATAGCACCGTTAGGATATCAATCAGTTATCGAGTCAATTCGAATATTTAAGAGATTACGGAAGATGATTAAACAAAAAGGCGTGACGCTGATCGAAATGTTGATTGCAGTGGCTATCATTGGAGTCTTAACTGCGATTGCCTATCCTTCGTACCAATCTTATGTACTAAAAGGCCATCGTACTCAAGCAATGACGGATTTAATAATGATCCAGCTAGCAATGGAGAGTAAACGTACAGGAGGAGAAGATTATTCAGTTTTCGATGGTATTGATCATTCTCAAATCATTAGCTCGTTATGTCCTGCTTGTGCCAATGATGAACGTTATGATTATGAGATTGAAGCGACAACGGTTAACTACACGATAAAAGCGCTACCAAAACTGGCGCAAACAAACGATGAGTGCTCAACTTTAGAACTTAATCAAACCAGTAAAGGTTCACCTGAAGGTTGTTGGTAATATTTTCACTGGCTTCTTTTATGCTCAAACGCGTGATAAGTAGATCACGGATAGCTCGTACCTCCCTTCCGAGACGACGGATAATAACCCGCATCATTCTCGTTATGGTTTAGGAAATGACGATATTGAGCTACAAAAAAGCCGCTATTAGCATGTGCGAATAGCGGCTTTTATTTATTCTTTTTTGCGACGAATTAGTTGGTTAAATCGTCGAAAAACTTTTTTACGCCGTTAAAGAAACCTTCTGATTTTGGCTTGTGCTTACTCGCATCTTTACCGCCAAACGTTTCTTCTAGTTCTTGTAGCAACTCTTTTTGACGCTTGCTTAAATGTACTGGGGTTTCAACCACCAACTTACAGATAAGATCACCGCGTAAACCGCCACGAACAGAATCAACACCTTTGCCACGCATACGGAACATACGGCCCGTTTGCATTTCAGCAGGCACTTTCAAACTGACACGGCCATCAAGTGTTGGTACTTCAACTTCGCCACCCAATGCTGCCATTGTGAAACTTACTGGTACTTCACAATGTAGGTTATTACCTTCGCGCTGGAAAATGTGGTGTTCTTTAACATGCACTTGAACGTACAAGTCGCCTGCTGGTGCACCTTGTTCTCCAGCTTCGCCTTCGCCACTTAAGCGAATACGGTCACCGGTATCAACACCCGCAGGAATTTTAACTGATAGCGTTTTGGTTTCTTCTACACGGCCTTCGCCATGGCACTTATCACATGGATCTTTGATAATTTGACCACGACCATGACAGTGTGGACAAGTCTGTTGAACAGCAAAGAAGCCTTGACGCATCTGCACTTGACCAGCACCATGACAGGTACCACACGTTGTTGCAGATGAACCTTTTTTAGCGCCTGAACCATCACAGCTATCACAACCAACTAAAGTTGGAACACGGATTTCTTTCGAACAACCGCGAACAGCTTCTTCCAACGTCAGTTCCATGTTGTAGCGAAGATCTGAACCACGCTGCGCGCGTTGTTGACGACGGCCACCGCCACCACCAAAGATATCACCAAACACATCACCAAAGATGTCACTGAAGTCTGCACCGCCGCCAAAGCCGCCGCCGCCACCGCCCATACCACCTTGTTCAAAGGCTGCATGGCCGTATTGATCGTAAGCAGCGCGTTTTTGGTCGTCTGTTAGAATTTCATAAGCGTATTTCACTTCTTTGAATTTCTCAGCAGATTCCGCATCACCCTGGTTACGGTCGGGGTGGAACTTCATTGCTAAGCGCTTATAAGCTTTTTTAATGTCACGCTCACTTGCGTCACGAGCCACACTTAACACTTCGTATAAATCACGTTTCGACATAACTTGATTGTCACCTAGCTAGATATAGTTACGGGCGTTAGAGTAACCTCAAACGCCCGTAATTTAAACAAGATGTTAACTAATAATAGTTAACGTTCTTATTTGTTGTCTTTAACTTCTTCAAACTCAGCGTCAACAACATCGTCGTCTTGCTTAGCTTGTTGCTCACCAGCACCATCAGCTTGTTGTGCTTGTGCTTTCTGTTGAGCGATTTCCATTAGCTTTTGAGATGCAGCAACAACCGCTTGAACTTTCGCGTCGATTGCTTCTTTATCTTCGCCTTTGCGTGCTTCTTCTAGTTCAGCAACAGCAACTTCGATTTTTGCTTTCTCATCAGCAGGAAGTGCATCACCAGCTTCTTCAATTTGCTTACGAGTACCGTGAACAAGTTGGTCAGCTTGGTTACGAGCAGTTACTAACTCTTCAAACTTCTTATCAGCTTCTTTGTTAGCTTCAGCTTCTTGAACCATCTTCTCGATGTCAGCATCGCTTAGACCGCCAGACGCTTGAATAGTGATCTTCTGCTCTTTACCAGTAGTCTTATCTTTAGCTGATACGTTTAGGATACCATCCGCATCAAGGTCAAAAGTAACTTCGATTTGTGGCATACCACGTGGTGCAGCTTGAATACCTTCTAGGTTGAACTGACCAAGAGACTTGTTGAAGCTTGCTTGCTTACGCTCACCTTGAATAACGTGGATTGTTACCGCGTTTTGGTTATCTTCAGCAGTAGAGAACACTTGGTTCGCTTTTGTTGGGATAGTTGTGTTCTTCTCGATAAGTTTAGTCATCACGCCACCCATGGTTTCAATACCAAGAGATAGTGGAGTAACGTCTAGAAGTAGAACGTCTTTAACATCACCAGCAAGTACACCACCTTGAACAGCAGCACCTACAGCTACAGCTTCATCAGGGTTAACGTCTTTACGTGGCTCTTTGCCGAAGAATTCAGTTACTTTAGCCTGAACCATTGGCATACGAGTCTGACCACCAACAAGGATGATGTCGTTGATGTCGCTAACAGAAAGACCAGCATCTGAGATAGCTACTTTTAGCGGCTCAAGAGTACGTTGAACTAGGTCTTCAACTAGAGATTCTAGTTTTGCACGAGTCACTTTGATGTTCATGTGCTTAGGACCAGTTGCATCAGCAGTGATGTAAGGTAGGTTCACATCAGTTTGCTGTGCAGAAGATAGTTCGATTTTAGCTTTTTCTGCTGCTTCTTTTAGACGCTGCATAGCTAGAGGATCTTTCTTAAGATCGATACCTTGATCTTTCTTAAACTCGTCTGCTAAGTAGTTGATTAGACGTGTATCAAAGTCTTCACCACCAAGGTGTGTATCACCATTAGTTGCTAGAACTTCAAATGTTTTCTCGCCTTCAACTTCATCAATTTCAATGATTGAGATATCAAAAGTACCGCCACCAAGGTCGTAAACAGCGATAGTGCGATCACCACCTTGCTTGTCTAGGCCGTAAGCTAGAGCTGCTGCTGTTGGTTCGTTGATGATACGTTTAACATCTAGACCTGCGATACGGCCAGCATCTTTAGTTGCTTGACGCTGTGCATCGTTAAAGTATGCAGGAACTGTGATAACTGCGCCAGTTACTGGTTCGCCCAGGAAGTCTTCAGCAGTTTTCTTCATTTTCTTAAGAATTTCAGCTGATACTTGAGGAGCAGCCATTTTTTGGCCTTTCGCTTCTACCCATGCATCACCGTTGTCAGCCTTAACAATTTTGTAAGGCATGATTTCGATATCACGCTGAACTTCTTCGTCTTCAAAACGACGACCGATTAAACGCTTGATAGCGAATAATGTGTTTTCAGGGTTTGTTACCGCCTGACGTTTTGCTGGTTGACCAACTAACGTTTCGCCATCTTGCGTGTATGCAACAACTGATGCTGTTGTACGCTCGCCTTCTGCATTCTCAATTACACGTGGCTTGTCGCCGTCAAGTACTGCTACACAAGAGTTAGTTGTACCTAAGTCAATACCAATGATCTTACCCATCAGACAATCTCCGAAATTCGTTATATGTTCTTAACTACACCCAAAATAACAAATGGGTTAGCGGTTCGGGATAACCCCGTGACAAATACATTTAATGTCTTATGACTACTAGATAAGGTCGCCAGACTGCTTTTCAAGGGGAGACCCCAAAAAAAATGCAAAAAAATAAAAAAACCCACCGAAGTGGGCTTTATTTTGCGACATCATCAAGTAAACCTTGAATCATCTGTTGCAAATTACGCTTGAGTATTCACATTACCCGCAGCAGCTTTTGATACCATCACCATTGCAGGACGGATCACACGGCCATTTAGCTCGTAACCTTTTTGCATTACAGCCATAACGGTATTTGGTGCAAATTCAGTGCTTTCTTGAATTGCCATCGCTTGGTGGAACTCAGGATTAAAAGTTTCACCTTGTGGGTCAATCACTTTTAAACCAAATTTAGCTACTGTGGATGTCATGGTCATCAATGTAAGCTCAACACCTTCCATCATTGCTTTAGTTGCTTCGTTATTCTTGTCTGCCATTTCAATAGCACGTTCAAGATTATCAATAACTGGCAATAGCTCTTCAGCAAATTTGTTCAATGCGTATTTACGCGCTTTATCAATTTCTTGCTCAGAACGACGACGAACGTTTTCGCCTTCAGCGCGTGCACGTAATGCCGCATCTTTTACTTCATTAACTTCTGCATCTTTTGCTAATAGAGCTGCTTCTAGTTCAGCAATACGAGCTGCATATAATTCTTGCTCAGATTCAACAAACTCACCCTCGACAGCTTCAACTTCTACAGCTTCAACTGCGTCATTTAGCTGCTCATCCTGTACATTGTGGTTTTTGTTAGTCATGCGTTGGTTCTCCGCCAAGATAAAAGGGTATTTATTCACTCAGTAGCCTAATTGGATAAGCGCTACTTTTAGAACAGTCTTGAGCATATTATGGGGATGAAGTTCAATGATTCAAGCCAATATTGACAACAAACCACGACAAGTTGTTTTTTCTAAGGCTATACTGACCCACCATCATTTGTCGGAACAAGGACATGAAGCGTATTTTTGATACTATCGCGTTAATTGGCAAACCTCGTAATCCGGAGGCATTACAAACGCACTCTAGCCTTTACGAGTGGTTAACTGCACAAGGTTATAACGTGTTAGTCGATCATCGGTTAGTCAACGATATTGACGTACCTGAGCATTGTTTTTGTGATTTACTCACCATTGGTGATAAAGCAGATCTTGCCGTTGTTGTTGGCGGTGATGGCAATATGTTAGGTGCTGCACGAGTATTATCTCGATTTGATATTTCTGTTATTGGTGTTAATCGTGGCAACCTTGGTTTCCTTACCGATCTTGATCCTGATGATTTTGAGCGACAATTACAGTTAGTGCTTGCGGGTGAGTTTATAAAAGAAGATCGGTTTCTGTTAGAAGCTGAGGTGCATCGCAATGGTCAAATTAAAAGCCGTAATGCGGCATTAAACGAAGCAGTATTACACCCAGATAAAATTGCTCACATGATTGAGTTTGAAGTCTATATTGATGACTGCTTTGCGTTCTCACAACGTTCTGATGGATTAATCATTGCTACCCCAACCGGCTCAACAGCTTACTCTCTTTCTGGTGGCGGCCCAATTCTATCAACCAGTTTAAATGCTATTGCTTTAGTACCGATGTTTCCTCACACCCTTTCATCTCGTCCACTGGTCGTAGATGGTGATCGCTGTATCAAACTGCTGGTTTCACCCAATAATGGCAGCACCTTAGAGGTAAGTTGTGATGGTCAAGTCTCACTGCCTGTAAGCCCTGGGGATGAAATTCATATCTATCAAAGCGAAGACCGTCTGCAATTAATTCATCCGAAAAATTACAGTTACTACAATGTACTACGCGGAAAACTAGGCTGGTCAAGCCGATTATTTTAAGCTAAACGACAATTCCACTCTAAAAACCAGCATCTTTATCTGCTGGTTTTTTTATAACAGTGCAAAAAAGTTAATCTAAGTCACATTTTATCTGAATAATTATCACCCCAGTACTTTACTGGTTATAGATACAGTATATACTGTATGAAAAAACAGGTGTTGATTTAAACAGGTGAACACAATGCTCGCGCATATGACGATCTCTAACTTTGCTATTGTCAAAACTCTTCAATTTGAACTAAAACCGGGAATGACCACTATTACAGGTGAAACCGGTGCGGGTAAATCTATTGCGATTGATGCATTAGGTTTATGCTTAGGCGATCGCGCTGAAGCCTCAATGGTACGACCGAATGAAGATAAAGCTGAAATTTCAGCTGCCTTTTTATTAGCCAATAACCAAGCGGCTCGACGTTGGCTCGAAGATAATGAGCTCAGTGATGGTGAAGAATGTATTTTGCGCCGAGTGATCACCAAAGAAGGCCGTTCACGTGGCTTTATTAATGGCAGCCCTGTTCCTGCATCGCAACAAAAAGCCTTAGGCCAACTACTGATTAATATTCATGGTCAGCATGCTCATCAACAACTAATGCGCCCTGAATATCAACAGCATATGCTAGATCAATATGCTGGTCATCACTTACTAATCGATCGTACTCGCAGTGCTTACCAACGCTGGCGTCAAGCACATAATGAGCTAAAACGTTTAACTCAAAGCCGTGATGAAAACGAAGCCCAAAAACAATTATTGCAATACCAAGTAAAAGAGCTGGATGAATTAGCGTTAGGCGAAGAAGAATTCACTGAAATTGAAGAAGAACATAAACGTCTTTCAAATTCAGGGGAACTGGCTATTTCAAGTCAAACTGCGCTGTCTGTTCTTTATGACAACGATGATGGTAATGCATTGCAATTACTACAACTCGCTTGCCAACAAGTTAACAATCTTGGGGAATACGACAGCAATTTAAGTGCTATTCCGCAGATGCTTGAAGAAGCGATCATTCAAGTTCAAGAGGCTAGCCAAGAGTTACGTAGCTACCTTGATAACTTAGATATGGACCCGCATCGATTAATTTATCTTGAAGAGCGTTTAGCTAAAATCATGTCAATGGCACGTAAGCACTACGTTATGCCAGCAGAGCTTTACCAAAAACATCATGATTTACTTAAAGAACTTGAAAATCTTGATTGCAGTGATGAACGTTTAGAAGATATGGCAGCTAATGTCGAATCTCTGCGCCAACAATGTATCGAAGCGGCGGAAAAATTAAGTAAAAGTCGTCAGCGTTACGCCAAAGAGTTAGATCAAAAAATTACCGAAAGCATGCACATGTTAAGTATGGAACACGGTGAATTTGAAATTGCGCTCACTAGCGATCCAGAACGAATGCTAAGTCCATTAGGCTATGACAGTATTAATTTCTTAGTATCAACTAACCCAGGCCAACCATTACAGCCATTAGGCAAAGTCGCTTCTGGTGGTGAACTTTCACGTATCTCACTCGCAATTCAAGTGATCACGGCTCAAAAAGTTGAAACTCCAAGTTTAATTTTCGATGAAGTGGATGTCGGTATTAGTGGTCCAACAGCGGCTATTGTTGGCAAGATGCTGCGAAAGCTGGGCAAATCAACGCAAGTCATGTGTGTAACTCACTTACCGCAAGTCGCTGGTTGTGGTCATCAACAAATGTTTGTTGCCAAGAAAACCACTGATGGTCAGACTGAAACTCAGATGCGTCCATTAAGTACCGATGATCGTATCGCAGAGCTAGCCCGTCTACTTGGCGGCAGTGAAATTACTGAACGCACACTCGCAAATGCCAAAGAACTACTGGTTGCGGCTTGATTTAATTTCGCATCTTGCGCGAATATGAAATAAACTAAAACATTGATGCAACTATTGCTGACAGTAGTAGTCGAATATCAAAATATATTACTTTTTTTCTTTACCGCTTTTTACTTCTGCCAAGAGCTTGTTTATCATCGCAGCAGTTAAAGCTAAAAAGCCAGGATGCTATGAGTTGGAAAAACATTGCAGCCCTAACCTTAGTGTTGGGCTTACTTAGCGGCTGTTCGGTCGCTGAACGTTTGGTTTATCGTATTGATATTGACCAAGGCAACTATGTAGAACAGAAAAGTGTTAATACCTTGCGTGTTGGCATGACGAAAACACAAGTTCAATATGTGCTGGGTACGCCTATGTTAGTCGACCCAAGTTACCCCAACACATGGAACTACATTTTCTACGAACAAAATGGTCATGATAAGCCGGTTCAAAAGAACTTGTTCTTAACTTTCAACCAACAGGCACAGCTTGTTAGTATGAAAGGTGATTACAAGCAAGGTCCTAACTTCATGGATCCAATGAATTAATCAGACTCCATAGAAAATAGTTGTTTTCAAAAAATAAAAAAAGCTCGCTAATAAATGGCGAGCTTTTTGTTGTCTACTATAAAAAGAAGCGCTACTTTTCAGCGTCTTTTTTTGCTTGTTCTGCGCGTTTACGGCGGATCTCACGCGGATCTGCAATTAACGGACGATAAATCTCAATCCGATCCCCATCGCGAGCTGTCGCATCTAATTTCACATTACGACTATATATACCAACTTTATTGGTCTTGAGGTCAATCTCAGGGTACATAGTTAAAATACCCGATTGCTCAATAATCGCCTGAATGGGAGTCGCAGCAACAACAGCGAGCTTTAATACTCGCTGTACGTTAGGCAGTGCATAAACTACCTCAACATGAATTAAGGGTTGATCAGAATGCATAAACTTCTCTTGCTCGCTGTGTGAACGCTTGCACCATATTACTGGTCAGATCACGAAAAATTTTACCAAAGGCAACATCAATTAAGCCGCTAGTAAATTCAAATTCTAAATTTAATTCAATTTTACAAGCTGTTGCATCAAGTTCAGTGAATGTCCATCCGCCAACTAATTTTCGAAAAGGACCATCCACTAACTGCATTTGAATTTGATTAAAATCAACCAATTTATTATGCGTGACAAATGTTTTACGTATACCAGCTTTGGCTACATCAACTGAGGCCATCATATGGCTGGTCGAACTTTCAATGATTTTACTGCCCGCACAGCCGGGTAAAAACATTGGGTAAGATTCAACATCATTCACCAAGTTAAACATTTGTTGTGCACTAAAAGGCACCAGTGCCGAACGACTAATTTGTGGCATAGCTTCTCCTTCATCGAACACATCCTCACCCTGAAGATAAAATCTATTCGCTGCGTTTAGTCAATGATACCATTACTGGGCTATCGACCAAAATAACAGTTACCATCTAGCGGTATTATGGTAACGTCAATAGCTTATTCGACCAGAAAAATCACCGATATTAGATTTTGTTCTGGGACTGCAACAATGACTCTACGAGGTCAACATGGCTAAAAAACCAAAGCAAAGTAGCAATACTATTGCAAAAAATAAAAGCGCTCGTTTTGAATTTGCCATCGGCGACGAATACGAAGCTGGTATGGTATTACAGGGTTGGGAAGTAAAAGCCATCCGTGACGGTAAAGTAAATATGACCGAAAGTTATGTTTTCTTACGTAACGGTGAAGCCTTTATTTCAGGTTTAACCATTGCGCCATTAAATGCAGCATCAACTCACGTAGTCGCTGATCCAACCCGCGTACGTAAGCTATTGCTTAACCGTCGTGAACTGAGAAAGCTAGAAGATTCGGTTAACCGCGAAGGCGATACCATCGTCGCTTTAGTTATGTACTGGAGTACTTCATTTGTAAAAGTGAAAATCGGTACTGCTCGTGGTAAGAAATTGCATGATAAACGTGCTGATAGCAAAGCCAAAGATTGGCAACGTGATAAAGCTCGTATCATGAAAGGCAATAACCGTTAAGCAACCTATGCAACACGATGTTAGCATTTGAATAGTAATCAATCACTTGGTGAGTGAATTACAATATAGCTATTGACCTAGTTAAATATTCTGCTAACATCGAATGCATCTGGGGCTGATTCAGGATTCGACAGGATCACGAAGGCTTGTGGAGCATGTCGAGGTGCGGTTTGCCTCGTTAAACAGCCGCAAAAAAATAGTCGCAAACGACGAAAACTACGCACTAGCAGCTTAATACCCTGCTAAGAGCGCTCCTGCCCTAGCTTCCGCTTGTAAGACGGGGAATAACAGGGGTTCAAACCCAAACGAGATAGCGAGGGATTCTTTGACTAGAGAGATGAACCGCGAAATAGAATTCTGGTATGTATTAGCATAGCGTGTCAATTCGCAGTGACGATACGAGAATAAAGATTGACTAAACATGTAGCGCCATCTGTTAGACTGATTTTGGACGCGGGTTCAAATCCCGCCAGCTCCACCAAATTCGTATACGAAGACATCCTAGGGTGTCCTAAAAGCCTCCTAAACCACTGGTTTAGGGGGCTTTTTTGTATCTGTAGTATCCATTACCGTCCACCAGCATCCACACATTTTGGTATTCCACGTGGTATTCCAAGCTTTTTGGAGTACAATTTTGGAATACCATTAGCAGCGGAGGCTAGTCACCATGGGCACTAAGGCAGTACGACTCAACCAAAAACAAATCGAACACGCTAAACCAAAAGAGAAAGATTATGTACTCTCTGACGGTGACGGCTTACAACTTCGTGTCCGTACCAATGGCTCTCGCCTATGGAACTTCAACTATCGCCAGCCTCTTACTAAGAAACGAGTAAATATGGGCTTTGGTGCTTTTCCTGAACTCTCTTTAGCTCAAGCAAGAAAATACACCATAGAAGCACGATCTCTCGTTTCTCAAGGCATAGATCCTAAAGAATATCGTGAACAACAAAAATTAGATGATCAAAAAGTTAGCAAGCACACACTAACTAATGTTGCATCAGATTGGTTTGAATTAAAGAAAGAAACAATCACTCCTAACTACGCTGAAGATATTTGGCGCTCATTAGAAAAACATATCTTTCCTAAACTGGCTAACACTCCTGTTTCACAAATTACAGCTCCGATTATTATTAGCATTCTTCGACCTATTGAAGCCAAAGGCAGCTTAGAAACTGTAAAACGTTTAACTCAGCGCCTTAACGAGATCATGAACTACTCGGTCAACTGTGGCTTAGTACTTTCTAATCCACTTAGTGGTATAAAAGCGGCATTTAAGAAGCCAAAGAAAGAAAACATGGCATCACTTAAACCTGAAGAGTTACCAGAGTTAATGAGTGCTATTGCTAACGCTTCAATAAAACGCACAACCCGTTGTTTACTTGAATGGCAATTACATACCATGACACGCCCCGCAGAGGCTTCAGGGGCTCGTTGGGATGAGATAGATCTAGATACTAAGATATGGTCAATTCCACCTGAGCGAATGAAGAAACGTCGTGAACACCGTATTCCATTGACTGAACAAGCATTAGCTCTACTTGAAACAATGCAGCCCATTAGTGGGCATCGTGAGTTTGTATTTCCATCAGATAGAGATCCATTAAAACCGTGTAACAGCCAAACGGCAAACATGGCTCTTAAACGAATGGGCTTTGCGGGAAGGCTGGTTAGTCATGGCCTACGCTCACTTGCAAGTACTACGCTTAACGAGCAAGGCTTTGAAGCTGACTTAATTGAAGCTGCATTAGCGCACGTTGATGATAATCAAGTACGTAGTGCTTATAACCGTACTGATTATTTAGAAAGACGTATTCCAATGATGAGCTGGTGGAGCGGGCATATAGACGAGGCTGCACAAGGCAGCCTGTCTGTGACGGGAATGAAACAGTTGAAAGTAATCTAGTTAACTTATTGCAGGACTTTTTATAGACCTATCATCGACCCTGTCCCAAAATCAGTGTAATTGCCTATCATTAACTTAATCATATTAAGGATAGGTAATTATGACCAAGCAAGAACTTGAAGCCTTTGCAAAGGAAGCTGCAAAAGGTTTGAAATCTCATCAAGATCTCCTCGATTTCAGCCAAATGCTCACTAAAATCACAGTTGAAGCTGCTCTTAATGCAGAACTTGATGAACATTTGGGTTATGAAAAAAATCAGAAAGACACCTCAATAAACTATCGAAATGGTTCATCAACTAAGACTTTAAAAACAGAAGATGGGCAATTTGAACTCGATACACCAAGAGATCGTGAAGGTAGTTTTGAACCACAATTGGTTAAGAAAAATCAAACACGTTTTACATCGATGGATGACAAGATTCTAAGTCTCTACGCTAGAGGCATGACAACACGTGATATCGTTGATTCGTTTAAAGAAATGTATAATGCAGACATTTCACCAACACTAATATCCAAAGTTACTAACGCCGTCATTGACGAAGTCAATGAATGGCAAAATAGACCATTAGACAGTCTTTATCCCATTGTTTATTTAGACTGTATTGTGGTTAAAATCCGTCAAGATAACCGTGTAATTAATAAAGCGGTTTTTCTCGCTTTAGCAATTAATCTTGATGGAGAAAAAGAATTATTAGGTTTGTGGTTCGCTGAAAATGAAGGTGCTAAGTTTTGGCTTAATGTCTTAACTGAATTAAAGAACCGAGGCGTTGAAGATATCTTAATTGCTTGTGTAGATGGCCTTAAAGGCTTTCCTGATGCAATTAATACTGTTTATCCAGAAACACATATCCAACTCTGTATCGTCCACATGATAAGGAACTCACTACGATTTGTATCCTGGAAGGATTACAAAGCAGTAACCGCAGATTTAAAACGAATTTATCAGGCAGATACTGAAGAAATAGCACTTATAGAACGAGATACTTTTTCAGAACGTTGGGATGAAAAATATCCTCAAATATCAAGGTCATGGGTAAATAATTGGGAAAATTTAAATACGTTTTTCAGATATCCAAAGGATATCAGAAAAGCGATTTATACAACGAACGCTATTGAGTCACTGAATAGTGTTATTCGTAAAGCGATTAAAAACCGAAAAGTATTTCCAAGTGATGACTCGGCTAAAAAAGTCATCTATTTGGCAATTCGTTCAGCATCAAAAAAATGGTCGATGCCAATTCATAATTGGAAAGCAGCGATGAACCGTTTTATTATTGAATTTGAAGACCGTTTAAAAGATCACCTGTAAAAGGTAATTACACAGAATTATTTACAGGGTCCTATCATCATAGGTAAAATCTCTCACAAAGATGATTTTCCCCTTAAAAGGGTTCTAACGTTGAACCCTTTTCCACAATCTCATTCTCTAATTATTATTACATCACTTATGACTCATTCCAACCTGAAGTCATCAATTCGCTAAAGTAGCGTCGCGACAAAACATTTGTACAATCCCGCCAATTTTTATCTGAAGGTGACATTGTTGATGTATATCGAAGATCAAAACCATTAGCTTTCTTTTGGGCATTGATATATTCATCCATTTTCTCACCCAAAGTCTCGATATCTTCAATCCATTCATCTTTAATTGTATCTGGTAAAGAACCGAATAAACTGTATCTATCTTTCATACGTTCAGAAAGTTTTTCATAAACTTTCTCATCAACAGTTTGCTCGTTGACCAAATTCAACATATCAACTTTATCGCGTACTTGACCAAAACGTTTTATACGACCAATTCTTTGTTCGAGCTTAGTCGGATTCCAAGGTAGATCGACATTTATCAATGTGCCTAAAGTTTGTAAGTTCAAGCCTTCACATGCTGCGTCAGTAGCAACCATTATTTCTAATTGATGTTCTGCAACCATTCGCTTTAATGTTTCACGCTCAATATTTACACTATCACCTTTTTGGTATAATCGGCTCCGCCCTGCACCTGCGTATAATCCTACAGCTTGATCTTGATATCTATCCGCTAATGCATCGGCAATCCATTTCGCTGTATCGTAGTATTGACTAAAAATAATTACGCCATGTTTAAGCCAATCCTCCAGCTCTAAGTAATGCAATACTGCGCGAAGTTTTGGATCTTCATCAATACTTTCGAGCCTCAAGATCATGCGCTCCAGTACAGCTTTCTCTTCAGGGCTTTCAACCTTTAATTCTATATCTTGCTCATCACTTTCCTCTTGAAGAGTTCGACCTTCAAGCAACATTCTTGCTGTATTCAACCCTGCAACAATACTTGAGCAAATTCTTTGCTCCATCAGATTCTTCATAAAACCACTGCCCTTTCCGCTTTGAGCAAGTGCTTTACCAAAATGACGTGCTTCAGTATAAGCTTGACGAAATTCTTCACTCGTTCGTAGAGCCTTCCCTTCAAATAAACTGCTAAATTTATGTTCTTTTTTCACTAATTTTCTATCAGGATGAACATCAACACCAATACGAGGAAGTAGATTAGCATCTTCCAATGTTACACGTTTACGTAACACTATATGACGAACAAATGGGTTCTCTCTCTGAAAGAAGCTAGCTCCTGCAATATCTCGATCAAGCTCATCTTCCAAATAATCTCTAGAGTCTTCTGATAAATCTGTTATAGGGTTTTTAATATCCGATTTTCGATCATTTAGCAGTTCAAGATCTTCTCGTATCGAACGAAATAACTTTCTCGAATGTTGATCATTACTCGAATCGACCATAGGCAAAGGTGAACGTAACAACTCCCAAGCAAAACTCGGCTCACTGACATGTTGCTCACCGGATAAAATAGGTAAGACTTCTTTTGGTCGATGCCATTTAGCCAAATTATTCCCTAACACAAAATTACCATCGCCTTGATGTAATATTCCCATTAAATCCCATAGGTCTTCAGGTCGAGTTTGAATTGGTGTTGCTGTTCCTAATAAGACATGGTCTGAACGTTCTGCTACATCACGCATAAAAGCAAGTAACTTATTATGGGTACCTGCATCTTTTCCAAATCCTTGTCTACTCCTTGCTTTATGGGCCTCATCTAAAATAGAAAGACCAAACCGGAGCCCTAATAAATACTCTTTTTCTAAAGACTCTTGCATCATTAAACCAGTAGATACAATGCCTATTCGTAAAGGACACTTAGCTATAAACGATTGTCCCGTAGGTGAAATCACCCGCCCATCTGAATCAATCCAAGCTTTTTTTTGTGTATGCCACCGAGCACAAGGAATACCTAACTTATCTATCATTTCAGTTTGCCACTGCTCACACAATGTAGCAGGAGCAAAAATAATAACAGGCTTTCGTTTTTTGTTTTCTTTATCACTAAGAAGGCAAAGACTAAGTGCTGCGGTCCCCATTGATAACGTCTTACCTAAACCAACTTCATCAGCAATAAGTAAACGTACGATGCCATGATTACGGTAATGGCGAATACACTCACTTACAAAACCTTGTTGCCAGGGTTGCAATGAAAACCCCTGACGATAAAGAGGCGATTCAATTAAAGCAGCAGGTGCTATATCATCTTCATCCTCGATTTCATCAAACACAATCTCTCGACGATAACCACGACGCTTTACTTCTCGAATTACAGCATCAGGCAATTGCCGAGCTGCATTCCATAAGTAATCGAATTCTTCCTCAATCCATGCGACCCCTTCAGGTGAATCATCTTCCCAAAGGATCTCATAGTGTCTTTGCCAACCGCGGCTTGTTTCATTCATTGAGCCAATGAAGCCCAGTTTACGACCATCCGCGCATTCAATCACTCCAGCCTTACCGTGAAGAAAGCCACATACGCTATCCGGTGCAACTCGAATAACTTGTCCATGTTTAGCTAAAAAGCTATCAAGTCTACGATAGCGATCACGGTTCAGTAATGCTTCTGACTCTATATCAAGCTCATTCCAACGACCAATCATTTTAGATTCACGTAGCTGGGCTATCTTCAAATCATCAGGATGAATATCCACATTACAGACAATTTTCACATCAGGGATTGCTTCTATAAGCTCATGAGCAACCTCAAATAAAGAACTCGTAAAATAACCTGCAATACGTTTATAACTACGTGCTCCTTTTAAGTTTTCAAGTAAAAAACTACTGTCTAACCGATGAGTTCGAGAAGAAAACCGTCTAATCGCCATTTCTTATTCTCCTTTACTCCGTCCTTGGAGTACTCCATCAATTAGTTACCTAAAGCACGCATATTTCGTAAACGAGCACCTAACACTTCCGCTACATCACGTGTAGCTTGCTCTGGAGCTTTGTTTTCGATGAACTTAAGTACATCAATTAGCAATCCACGAATCTCTATAAAATCAGGGAGAGCGTTCTGTAACTGATTGATAACTGTTTGAGGTTCTACTTCAGCTAACAACTGCTGTAATCCAATAATAAGCTGCCCCAACCAAGTTGGACCTATCTCATTACTATCTATTAAGTCACGAGATACAAACTCAGGAATACGTTTCAGTTGAGCATTATTTGCAGCCATACTTCCCATTACACTAGTGTAATCCCCAACACGGAATGCTTTAGCAAAGTTTTGATAATTATCAAGCTTACCCGCCCCGGTGGTTTCAATATCCATCATTCTTAAATAAAAACGTTGAATACCACTTAGTTTTTGCCACGTATCTATACCTAATCCTTCAGGGACTAATAAACTATTTGCCGCTTCTGCCGCTTGCTGAACAATTTCATCAACGACAGTTACTTCACCTTTTGTTCGAGGACGTAAGGCAAAAGAGGTTACGTCTTCACCGCCAATATTCGTATAAGATGTCAATACTTTAAGAGCCGCAGCATAACCTGCCATCTGCAAGTCTGAATCATTAAACACAGGCTCACCCATTTTATCTTTCACGTTATCGTTAAGATGCATCATGGTTTCTATTTGATTCTTCACTTCTGCACGCACAGCAGGTAATAATCGTTGCTTAAAGCCCATCTTTTCACCAGCAGAGCGCTTACGTAACATCAAAATTACAGTGCCTTGAACATAGCCGCCCTTTTTCTGTTCTGATGTGGTTTCAGTAGCAATATACCAAGCACCAACTACCTGCAATCCAGCAGCCCAAAATATGCCTACCATATCTGACCATACGCCAGTATCTTGGTGAGTAAACATCACGCATTGCATACCATTAGTTGGCATGTGATCTGCCATAGCTTTATAAGCATCGACCATTCCTTTACGGAAGTTATCACCAGAGCCTTTAATAGCCAAAGCGCGTCGAGAGTCCCATGTCCATTCATCGAAGGGCTTGGGAGGAGACTTCCTTAACCATGCGATAAAGAACTCTGTTATTTCATGATAATTAACAGCATCTGCGTATGGAGGATCTGTAATCCAATAATCACAAAAATCATCTACTTTTGATGCTTCTCTTGAAACGATACTCTTTTGAATACAATCCAATATAGGTTGTCTATCATGAATATCTTTTGCACCCTCAAAAACCGGTTCCCAATAAAACCAACCTCTAACTCCATAGTTGTACAGTGGATTTAATACTTGGTCAGAAAATGTCTCGATCACTTTAGGCATTCGCCCTGGCCCAGGGTATACATCAACACGACATAACCTACTACCGCGTTGTATTCCATCAGGTGAAAATGAAAGGACTGTCGCAAGATTTTTTGAATGCTGACGAGCTTTTCCTAGAAATAAAGCAATATTTATAAGTTGACGAGGGTTAAACATGTGATGCCAATATGTCCAGCCACGTTCTCGTTTTGGTTGATCTGTATTGTAACCAGATTCTATAGCCATATCAGATACCAACCCCTGCTCCTGCCAAGAAGCTAGGTTTTCTTGTACCAATTTTTTTACTATTAACTCTTTCTTCTCGTCTTCCTTAGAAACAGCAGTAAAAAATGTTTCTTGTCTTGGCTTACTTAGGGAGGCCTTTGTCATCCAGTGAATGGCATACAATCTTTCTTGAAAAATATCATCCTTACGTGGAATAAAATCTTCTTTACTCCACGCCCTCAAATTTGATTTAGTTATGCCTGCAGCATCTTTATAGTCACCTCTAAGAGTTTTAATCGGTGTTCTAAAAGTCTTCCCATCCAGTTCATAAACCATCGTTTGTTTTTGGATAGTTCCATTTAGCGCTTTACGAAATTCTTCATCACTTGCGTTATGTACTAAATCTATATTAAAAGATTTTGTTAATTTATTCGGAGTAAGAACAGCAATTACCTTATGGGCTTTAGAAATCACCCAACTTGGCGATAAAGGTATAAGCCATCCGCTTTCCGGACATCGCGCCTCCAAACAATAAAAGAAAGTTTTTGCTCTATTACCATCTTTATCATGTTCAATGCCAAGTTTAGTTATTTCTTGATCTACTAGTTTTACAACAAGCTTCTGATCATTTTCAATTTCTTTACGTGTTTCTTCTGGAGAACCAATAATATTTAGAGCACCCCATGTTAGCATGCATGCAATAGGGTTTAAGTCTGATGCACTGACATCACAACCAAGCCTAGCCGCTTCAAAAGGTATAGATCCCCCTCCTGAAAATGTATCACCAACACGAGGGCGACGACCAAAACGGAGAATCCCTAATTGCTCTATTAATTCTTGATGTGATTTAGCGTTAATGCCTAAATGCTGATAATATTCATTAATAATGTTCCAGGATGGCTCATATAACCATTCTTGTTTGACCTCTTCAGGTCTCTTACATAAAGTTGATTTAGCTTCATAACTATCTAAGCTGATAATATATTTTCTATACAGAGACAACTTATGTTCTAATTTAATATCTCGGCGCCATCGAATTGTAACTCCCAGTGTATCCAAATCTTTAGGGAACCCCCAAGAATCGACTTCTTCAGCCGTTAAATTTGAATCTTTAATCGTGTATGCAAAATACTGCCAAGGATTATTTATTGTAATACTGGTTGAAAAATCTTTAGGTTTAAGTACATTTTGTATCAGAGCTCTTCGTGAAAGACTTTCGTCATCAAAACCCATTAATAACTCAAATATTTCTAAATCTTTTTCGATATCATTTGATTGCGGTAACAAACTTCCTAGTACTATCGATCTCACTAAAATTAAGGGCTTACGGCCTTTCCAGTATGAACCCAAAGCAGTCATAGTTTGCCCAGCACCAGATTTTCTTTCTTTTTGTGCTTCAAAAGAAATTTTTTGTGCTGGAAATACTGCTTCTATAAGTGCTGGAGCATCTTTTAGCGCAAAAGGTTTTAGTTCTACCATTTAATTTTTATCTCCAAATAAAACGACCGTTAATTAACGGTCGTTTTATAATTTCTTAGGTACAATCAGGAAACGGAGCTGTTTTAGTCCCCCCTGTGCTATATTAATTAGCTTTTTTTCCGTAGCCTAACTTTTTAAGGCTACGTCCTTTTAGATCTCGCCATGCATCCATACCACTACGTGGATTACCAGCAATTACACAAGCAGCCAAACTCGGGCTCTTAAATCTGTACTCATGCACAAAGGAATAAACGTCTCCTTCCTTTACAAGAACCTCCTCTTCTAAAAGCTTCAAACGAAGCTCACGAATAGCAGGTCGTAACGATTTTACCTCTATGATATTTGCTGTAGATCCCTTTCCAACAACAAACTCTGGCTTACTCATTTCACCAACAGGGTACCCACTTGCTTTTGCTTGCTTGGCCTCAAAAAGGAAAACAATGCCTTCCTCTGCATAGCTATCTTGCATAAGCTCTATCTCTGACAATGAAGCTTCATCATCTTGGAATGAGGAGCTAGTATAGTTAGGCAGGGATTCATTTATACTTCCATCATCTTTCGAGTTGTTATCATCACGTGTAACTACACTTGAATCATTCTTCCTCTGTTTCAATGAATCAGGAGGTGAAACCTCATTGAGTTGACCAACTTGTTCTAAGTGTTCAGTTTGTACAATATCACCAAGAGCATGTCGTAACGCAATTCGCCAACCAACATCACGATCGTCCTTGTGCCCAGTACTCATTGCTGTCATCCCAAACAACCACCAGCGCTCTTCAGGTCGAAGTGCTAACCAATTACGAACGGCAACCGAGATATTATCAACATCCATACCCTCGACAGCCCAAGCGAGTACGCAAAGCTCTTTTCCTAATAGACGATCGACAACATTTTCACCAACCATCCAGGAGCTTGTTCTCAAATCATAACTTTTCAAACGAGCATTAAATGCACGTTGTACTTCCGCACGTATAGCTGTCCAGCAAGGACGTTCAAGAACTACGCGCTCAATAATTGATAACTCCTCACTTTGTGCTTGCATACCAAGATATTCATTGATTTCAACCTTGCCACTATTTGCCTTAGGAATAACAACCTTAAAGTGATGAGGATCGCTGGATGCAGGTACTCCAAAACCAAGCGTTGCACACTTAGGCGCATTTTGTTTTGTTGTTACCTTTGACATTTATTTATCCTCATCATTGTTTACATTTATCCATACAGGATTATTCTTCTTGCACTACATCACCAGGGCGAAGTTCAATCCCAGCCAACTTAGCAAACTCTTTTGCTTCATAACCATTCTCAAACTCTATACCATCGCTAACTTTAACCGTTACAGTAGCATCCGCTTCATTAAGTAGATCCCTCAGGCCATTTACTGATTTTTCAATCATAATGGCTGTAACCTGACGTTCTCCAAAGCGAATAGATACCGTATTTTCACCTTCACCGATCTCAATTCGAACACCTTTAAACTTAGTAGCTGCTTGATCTCTGAATCGATTAATGACTGAAAAAACCTTATCGGTATTATCGAGTGATACTCGTTTAGTACTATTTATACACGTTGGTTTAGTGTCATCTATTTTAACAGTTTTATCACCAACATGCGGAATAGAGAATTCAGCAGTCTTAGAGGCTTCTCCTGATTTTGCATAAACAGATAATAGTGCAGCCTCTGAACCAATATCAAATGGTACATTATACGCTTGCCCATCTTTTGGATTAGAGCCGTCCAACGTATAAAACATGTCAGCATGTGGTGTACATTGAAGCGTAATCTTTCGTTTATCAGCCAATAAGTCTACTTGATGTCTAACCTTTAAGTCTGCAACCCAACGAGTCGCTGCACCAGTTTCATACTTTCCACTAGGATCTCTGACCAAGAAATATAGCGTGCCTTCTGTAGTACTAAAGCTTTCACTATCTTCAACTTGCGCGTCTGTTTCTAAAACTTCAGGTTTAGTCGAATAATGGATTGCAGGACTATCACCTGCATTTCTTGGAGTAAGACTAAGTACTGATTCCCCTGTCTCTGGATGTGTACTAAGCAACGAGACATTGACACTTGTTTTATCTTTAGGGAATGGACCTTTCTCGATGTAACCATCTTCACCCTGTCGCCATCGACCTTGTTTCAGTGCTTCTGCTTTTAGTGTATCCATACCACTATTACCAGGCATCCAAGGCCAACCTGGATTACACTTAGCCCGAGTTGTTATATCTTTCCACGGAGCTCGTCTATTTCCAGCACCTAAAGGCCAAAGTTCAGCTTCAGCCATTGCAAAGTATTGATTAAAATCTTCTTTTAAATCAGATGCTAATTTATAATTTGCACGAGGATCTGCCATCAATTTATCTATTTGAACTTCAGCCGATTGCTCTCCATCACCTAATTTCAACCCATGATCAATGGTTACTTTAAGCAGACGTTCAGAGCCATCTAATTCATCTACACCAGGAAATAGAATGGTGTTATAAGAAGCTGATAATGCTTTTGCAAAACGCTCCTCCGCCTCTTCTAATCGATCTCGTGCTTCTTCAAATAAGGAATCACCCGATCTTAAACGCTTATTTATAAACTCTAATGCGTAAAGTTCACGCAACCTTTCTTCTACGGCATCAGCCATAATGCTGTCTTGTCCAGTCAGCACCAATAGATTGTTTTTTTCTTGCTGAAACTCAAAGAAATTCATTAGTTCACTAGGTGGCACTTTACCGTCGGGCTTAATGACAATAAGAACACGAGGGCCACTAAGCTTAAGCTCATCCATTCGTGGTAAAACTTGAACTTCTTGATAAGTATTACGAGTATTTGGTAGTAAGATCCCTTTCAAACGATTAATCAATGCTTGATCAATTTTAGGCTGAGGAACCTCTTTCGCACTACGCTCTATCTGACGAGACAAATTTTCTGTTTCTTTAATAAAGAAACGTTCATCTTCACGGTGTAAATACCACGCATGTTCACGCAGTTTTTGCATAGCTTCTAAGAATTCATCAGCTTTTCTATTAGGTGCAGCTAAAAACTCAATAATTTCACTTTCTGATAAACCAATACGTCCACCAACCGCACGAGACAATGACGAAGCTAACAAGAGAGTCATTAACTGAACCGCAGCATCGTTACTTTGCTCAGCATCAATACTTTCAGCAATTGCATCACCGCTATCTGCAATATCTCGTGTCACAGCAGGAACAAGATTAGGAGCGATTCTTTCAATCTCATCCTTGACTTGCTCATCGTTTAAATTGAGATGCTGGGTACCAATTAAGAATACATCATCAGTTTTTCGTTGGTCGACACTCTTAAGTAACCTAGCGGTAAATTGCATCAAACCACGAGTTTGACGAAAGCCTTCATTTTCCTTAAACAACGCAACGATATGTTTAAAAGAAGGATGGAACGGATAAGTTTCTCTAATTTGCTCCGTGATCTGTTCAATGCTTGAAGCAATAATGTAACCACCATCTTCAGCTTTTTTAATTTGCTGAGCGTACTCTTCTGCTATTCCATTAATCACTTTCTCGTCTGGCATTTCATCAACCAGACGTTTTTTTAGAATTTCATAAATCTCATTACCCGATAGTTGCACAGGAGTAATGGTCATAGATTGACGACGAGTTTCATTTTGAAGGTTAGAAATTGAATCCGCTAATGCTTTAGTCTGAGCTTTATAGCTACCGGAAAGGTTAGCCATAACGATACAGCAATTGGGTAGCTCTAAAGCTGCACTCATTAGTGTACTTAAACTATATACAACCATATCTGCTAATGTACCAGCTCCTAAAACATGCGTACTAGCAACATTCAAATAAGGTGGTAGCTCATCAATCATAATCAGCGTTGGAGTATCACCAATTATGTCTTTCCATTTTTGTTGGTCAACAGGCTTAGGCCCATTAACCCAATGCTCTTTGATCTCCTCTTCAGCACCAAGCTGTGTACAGATATCACCCCAAATATAATTATTAGGGTTATTTCGTCCATTAAAAGCAGCAATACGTGCGTTACCAAAATCTAAACGACTGTTAAGGCTTTCAGGTAAAATTCCAGCTCTTAAATGAGCATGCTTAGCAAGTAAGCCTAAGGCAATCATCATGTGGGTTTTACCGCCACCCATTGCTTGAGTAAGCTCAAAAACGGCTTGATCTGATTGACCAGAGAGCCTCAGCATCCCTTCCTTAAAAAGCTGCTCCATACCGTGAGTGACAAAGTTACGAGAGAAAAACTCACTTCCATCTCCTTCATCGGTAATTAGATCAGCCAGATTTTCAATCCCCTGACTCATTCTGTAATCCTGAATTACAGGATTGAAACAACATGCTTGCTTAACCGTTTTAATCATTTTAGTGCTCCTGATGCTGATCTAATCCTTGGAGATTCTCTATGGCTATACCGTTTTTTATACAATGATCACGAATCATTACTGCCATCATATTAGAGATAGAACGATGTTCAGTTTGAGCCGCTTTACGTAAAGCGTCCTTTAAACTAGGTTCAATTCGTATCGTTAACGTTGCTGTTTTGGTGGTAGCCATTTGTACTTTCTCTAAATGTATGCAAATGTACTGCATTTTACAGTCAGTAAAAGAATCCACAAAGTATTTCTAATAAACTAATTGCATTAAAAACTGCTGTTTAAATTATCCACCAATTAAGAGTAAAGATCTTGATATTTATCGCTATTATGGTAGTTGTCGAACAGTTTATTAATTATCTAGATTTCTATCTATACAAACTGTAATAACAAATTCATTCCAAATTACGTCTCTGATCCTCCTCAAATCCTAATCAAACAAATCTCAGATATATATCATCTTTGTGTAGAAGCCCATTTACTATAAGGAATTAAGGCTATGCACAAACCAAACGACTATGTTGTTCATACTCCAATGACAGCAGATCAAGTTTTAGAAAAAGCCGCAGAAATTGTAGCTAACCGATATTTACGTGGTGATGTATTTACCAACCCACAGGCAACTAAAGATTTTCTGCAATACAAAATGGCAGGCTATGAACGTGAAGTGTTTGCAGTATTACTGCTAGATAACCAACATAGGCTAATTGAGTACAAAGAGTTATTCTTTGGCACCATTGATGCTGCAAGTGTATATCCAAGGGAGGTGGTAAAAGTGGCGTTTAACTGCAATGCTGCTGCGGTGATCTTTGCTCATAACCATCCCTCTGGAATCGCTGAGCCGTCTAATGCTGATAAACACATCACGCAAAAACTCAGAGATGCCTTAGCGCTAATTGATATTCGAGTGTTGGATCATTTTGTGGTGGGAGAAACGTGTGTCTCTTTTGCTGAGCAGGGGTATTTATGATTGAACAACATTATGGCGAATTACAATTGCCACTCGCATTACATGGTCATCTTGAAAAGCTATTAAGCTGTTATACGATCCCTGATCAAGCAACTCGCTTAGTAATAAATTATAGGGCGTTAGATTATTATCAAACCAAACAAGGGCTACACCCGGTAGAAATACAACTCAAGAAAAGTGGTAATCAATGGCTGGTGGTATTTATTGCTAGTTTTTCATTTATTAACACTCATAATAAATCTGTCGATGTTGAATTGTATTTTCACTTAATCAACCACTGGTGTTATCAGCCTGATGTTGGTGGTCGTTGTGACTTATTTCACCCATCCCTTATTGATCTATTTCATACTTGGATAGCCGCTTTTCTACATCACATTCAACAGCAACAATTCGATGATATTAGTCTGACCGTTCTGCGTTAATTATTATTCCGCTTTAATACATACCTAACAATAAATATCTTGTCACCACAGGAGGATTCATCATGTCTGTAATTTCATTTACACCAACCTTACTACCTATTTCAAATAAGCTGAAATTGCTATTGAATCAAACGCTATGCAACTATCACACTCAAGTAATACAACTCAATGGACAATCAGCAGAACGCTATACATTCAATTTTAGAGACACTAGCTATGATGCTGAAAATGGTGGATTCCGTCCGATTGAAATTGCTATTAATCAACAATCATCAGATGAATGGAGTATTGAATATATTACTGAGTTTGCGTACTTCGGTAATTACTACCCTGAGCTAGAAAGAAGTATAGATTTTGATATCACTAATAACTGTTGGTTCACTTCCCACATCGGCTGGTTATCGCTTAAAACCCACCAGCAAGATGCAAAAGAGTTATATCAGCGATGGGAAAGCAACTTCTTAGCATATGTTGATATGGATGCTTACGACCAAATAAAAGTAAATTGCTGATATTCAAATAACACAAATTAAGATAGAGGGTATTAATACCCTCTACCATTTATTAGTTTCTATCTCTTTCTGCTATTTTTTCAACAATCCAATCTTCTACTTCTGATTCAATCCAAGCAACAGCTCTATCTCCTAATGAAACGCTTTTAGGAAATCGAGACTCATCCATAAACTTATAAATACTTGAACGTCCTAACCCAGTTATATTCATTACTTCTTTTAATCTAATTAATCTCATGTCGAAGTCCCCGTATTCGTACACAAGATTGAAGCTCTTTGTAAAATAAAACAGTTATCGAGTACTGCACCCAAAAGAACGATAATACCTATTAATATTTTTCGTTCTTGTTTTAGCTAAATAACTCACTCGATAAAACAAATCATCATATTGCTCTTCATATTTACTATCACGATAGTTAACTACATAAGCACAATTAGAAGGGAAATAAACGAGCCTTTTTACTTGGTTATAATCTAAACTTAAAGAACTTTCCCAAGCAGAAACAATCATTGATGATAAGCTTCCATTATGGTGATATTCACCAATACTTCTATATACATCTTTATTAATAATGATCATCACATGATAGTGTTCGTTATTAGAACTTTCTTTTTCTCGACACCATACATAACGTAATTGACACTTAAAATTTCTATCCCATTTTTTATTCTTACGCTTAAGGTCATACTTTATTTTCGATTTCAAAGATTCAATAAACTTTGGTATTAACTTATCTCTATTAAAAGAATCAGGAAGATCTCTATCAAGATAATCATCCTGATTACTTTCAGGTAATCTTAAATCAAACCTTACTGCTAATATTCTTGGATAATCATCTAATGAATCATTAATCACTCTTTCTATTGTTGTTAGATAATTTTCATTACACTCTTCACTAACAACCTTAGATTCATTCCATCTTTTCTTACTTATATAATTCATCGATTACACCTATAATATTTAAATCTCATAGGTATATGGATGTAAGTTATTTATTACAGGTTATATTAGTGATATATATTAGAGTAGTAATATAGTGAGTATCTTCTAGTTATAATATTAATTATATCCGACAGAATGGCATAACTAACAAGCGTTGACAGCTATGGGCTCATCGACAAGTTATGATAGAAGAAGTACTCTGTAGTTAATCAAAGATAAACCATTCATAAATCCTACTTAGATCACACAAAAAAAACCAAAAACATTTAAAATCACATGCTTAAAGTAAAGTAAAAATAAACTAAAAATCTTCTTAAAATCTATTAGATTTCTATTTATTCGAACTTAAAAGTTACTAATAAATCACTAAGTGATATAGCTATGATTGATAATGTAAAAAATAATTACGAACTAAAAATCGTGATAGAGCACTTAATAGAGCAATGTGAATATGATAGTGATGAATACTATATGAGAGATTTACTTGATAGTAGAGATTCACTTTTAAATATATCTTTAAATCTTAATCAGTTTATTAAAGAAACTTTAAAGCTAAGCGGTGATAAAATAAAAGAACTTAATTTACTGATTAAATCAGAAAGAATAACAAAAGATGAACTTTCATGGATAGAGTGTAACAATGAACGATTATGCAACTTTCTGTTTTATATTTTAACCAATAGAGATTTGTTGAATTCACTAAATAATAATAATGATAGCCTTATTAACTTGGATATTATTGATGAAGTATATGACAATATAGACACAAGAATTTTCAGAGACTACTTAAAATCAAATGCCATCTCTAATAAAGAAAAATACAAAAAAATATGTGATCATATAGAACATATAAATTATAATAAAAAAACAAAACAATTACTAATAACTGAACTAAAAAAAAGCTGGGCCAAGATAGCAACTGATATAGCTATAATTGGTTTCTTAGACAAAGATAATATTATACAAAACAAGTGGGCTGTAGATTACTTATCAAAAAACAAAGATGATAAATTTGAATTCAAAATAAATTATGATAGAGATTATTACAATAATATAATTTTATATTTTGATGTTTGCCAAAATATTTATAAGAAAAAACACCTTTTAGATAAGATGAAAAAAGCATGGTCTCAAAAAAAACATAGAGACTCTAAAAATGGTTTTAAAGAATATAACTTTACTATGAAAGAAGATATTAGTGAAAAGTTATCTGAAATGTCAAGAGAGTTAAATATTAATAAAAACCTTTTAGTTGAAAAAACAATTGAGAAAGAATATAAGAATTTTAAATTGAAACTAAAATAATAATTAAAAATTTTAATAGCTGCTAATACAATCAGCAGCTATTTACGATCACCGTTCCCAGACTAACCAATCATCAATATCTATATTATTTTTACTATTAGTTTTCAATTGCATCAAAGAGATATCATAGTTATCTAAATCCCCAGATATACAATAACTACAAAACTGATGACAATTATAGTGATAAAACGAATATTCATCATGAATACCAATTTGTGACTCAGCTCTCCATGCAGCAACTATAGATCCAGAAGCGTTCCCCTTATAAGAACTTACATATATTGATATAGCGGTAGTTTTTTCAATAAAGTCTCTAGATGAAACAACTTCAATAACACCATATCGATTCTTATGTACGATTTTATCATTCCCAATATAGATTCCAGAATGTTCTGCATATCCTAATAACAAATCACAATAAACAATAGAGCCTTCAATTGGCTTAATCTTACTTTTAAATACATTATCAACAATGCTATCTTTGATATTATTGATAACAGGAATTAAAGATAAATAGTATAACTTCATAATCATAACCTCATTTTATTATTCTAGTTATGAGATATACCTAACTTTATTTAGAGTAGAGTATGGAGATAACATTAATTAATATATGTGCCAATACACAAGGAATGTATTTTAAGCCACATGGTTTAAAATCATGTGGCAATCTATATAAGTTAATTACTATTATAACTCCCAATTTTTCTTAGAATTACATGCTTCATAATTAAAAGTTTTAGCAACATTTTTAGCATTTACAGTAAATGCTCCTACCTCTTTATTACTAGCATAAACTACAAAATTTGTAGCATTTTTTAAATTATAGAAGAAATTATCCCAAGCCATAGAATCACCACTTGTAGTACCAGTATCAGATGGAACTAAATATGGAGTGTCATCAATGACAAAGGTAATATCAGTATCAATTGTCTGTCCATTTTTCTCAAGGCTTACTGAATTATCAATATATTTACTATCTTGCGCCCCCGTCCCCTCAGCACAAGTTAGAGTTAAAACCTGTCCTTTTACATTAGATAATGTATAGATGTTATAACCCTGTAATGAAGCTTCTGACCAGTAATTAGGGATCGCAGCTTGTGAAATAGTAGGAACGAATAGAACGGATAAAAATGTGATCGTTGATAATTTAGTCATCATGCTTTACCTTTAAAGTTAAAATATGATTGTATTATGCATTTAATTTTATATTCTGGACTCCTATCATAAATTTAAGATCATATGAGAACAACAAGATAACTATCCATTAATATCCATTAATGACTTTTTAGTATTGTATTCCAAAAGGTATTCCACACGAAACTTGAACAAGTTAAATAAATTTAAAAACAAAGGGTTACATCATGAATTCAACTTACGCCAGCCCACCAAACGTTTGGAAAGGGCCACTTCTTAGGAAGTGGCCTTTTTTAATGCCTAAAATTCGATAAAATCATATATAAAAACAGCAGCAACAAAAAAGCGTTAGCAAAATCAATTCTGCTAACGCCTTAAATAAAACACCATATTACGTATGACGAACATGTTTATGTTTAATGATTACGCTTAGTTTGACTCTTAATCAATATCGCAATCAGTACAGCTTTGTAATACGATTTCGTGTTCAAAAACAGCAGTATCACTACCGTTAGCTAATAGCTCTGCTATTTCATCTGCCACTTCTTGCTCATCTTCTGATTTAACTGGATTGGCTAATTCTTTTTCTGAATAACCATAGAAATTCAGCAATAAGTAATCACGAGCTTCGTCTTTAGTACAAGTAACGTTCACTGACAGTTCTTGCTCAACATTGCCTTGCGCAATAATCGCAGTGACTTGTGCGATAACATCATCTTTCATCGCAGCCGTTAACCAACCAAGATCAGCGCTTACTGTGTTTTTTTTACATTGAAAGCAAGGAAATTGATGAAAGTAATATTGGAAATTAGTCATGGTTCATTTCTTCTGTAAGTTTTGTATAGCACGATTATGATGCTTTTCTCACAAAATACTATCTCAATAGGCATTGAAAATAGAAACTATCGCTTAATTAAAATCGCTATAAAATTGAATACTGCTATAAGATTTTATCTACATAGCAATGAGATACTTTTGAAAAACCTCAATCCAATTCTACAGTCAACCTTACCCACTATTGTCCGTTAATCATCGATATATTTAATAAGGTATTTATTATTACTGATCAACAAAGTGGGATCATGACCGCATTCTTAGATAATACTTATGAGCTATTATCGATCCTCATATTGAGTCAAAATTAGCATATACTATTAATATATTGTACTCATAAGTAAGTATTACGATGACTGATATACCAAAAGGGATCCATTATAAGATCACCCACCCAGCTCATAAACTATGGATGATTGCGTTAGTTGCCGCTGCAGGCTCCGCATTATGTATTGGTACCCTTGCCTTTTTCGATGGTGTAGCCAAAGGTGACTATTTATTAGTCGCTCCTTTTGGTGCCACAATGGTGTTGGTCTTTGGGTTACCACAAAGTCCTTTAGCCCACCCTAAAAATGTAGTATTCGGTCACCTAACGACTGCAATCACAGGCATTATATTTGCTAACCTTCTGCCTGTAACATTTTGGTCTCTAGGCTTGGCGGTTGGCGTTGGTATTTTTCTGATGATAATGCTCAATGTTACGCACCCACCTGCTGGGGGGAATCCGTTATTGATCATGTTAGGTGCTCATACCAGTATTCTCTTCGCGTTTTATCCAATTTTTGCAGGTAGCTGCATAATTGTTCTGATTGCACTTTTGTACCATGCTTTAGTCTCTCGCTTAGAATATGCATGGGTTAACAAACCTAAAGAAGGCAAAGATGTATAAAAAAGTATTGTATGCGCTAGATATCGATTCTAAACCTTATCTTCTCAAAGCGATTGCTTTAGCTGAGCAACTCAACGCAGAACTATTTGTTGGTTATGCCACAAATATTGATGATCAGCTATTTTCTGATGACGCCTATTTTGGACACCAACTAGGGGATGATCTTGTTAATACTGAAAAGGACGAGCTAGAAAATAAAATAAAGGATTTAATTACTGGCACCAGTTTAAATAAAGATCATGTTTATATTGTCAGCGGACCGGTCGGTATGGCTATCGAGCGATTGGCGACACATTTATCCGTTGATTTAGTTGTCATGGCAAATTCTCACCATTATTTTAGTTTTTTATCAAAAAATGGTTTTCTAATAAAGTTAGCAACTCGCCATGATTTTTTGAGCTTCTCTTGATTGTAAGAAGGTTAGAACATTTAAAAAGTCCTATTTTATTTTTACATAAAATAGGACTTTTTCTTTAATCAGGTTAGGCCCGAGGTGTAGTCAATCTAAATAGTTTCTCCAGTCTCACTGGTGATAAATCATCAACCAACCGCCCCATACACCAACAATAGGTTTTAGCTATTGAATGTATCGGCTGTAACGATTTCCTTAATATCCCCGGTTCGACAATAATGGCTTCAGAGATTTGATTTGCACTACAGCATAAAAAATTAAAATTATATTTAAAAGGATTCCATATTATGATCAACACTGAAATTAAACCATTTAGCGCTACAGCATTCAAAGAAGGCAACTTCGTAGAAATCACTGAAAAAGATGTTCTAGGTAAGTGGGCTGTATTCTTCTTCTACCCAGCTGACTTTACTTTCGTATGTCCTACAGAGCTTGGCGACCTTGCTGACCATTACGCAGAGCTTCAAGAGCGTGGCGTTGAAGTATTCTCAGTATCAACTGATACTCACTTTACTCACAAAGCATGGCACGACAGCTCTGATACTATCGGTAAAATCAACTACTTCATGGTAGGCGACCAAACTGGTAACATCACAAATAACTTCAATGTTATGCGTGAAGGTCAAGGTCTTGCAGACCGCGCTACTTTCCTAATCGACCCACAAGGTGTTATCCAAGCAATGGAAATCACTGCTGAAGGTATCGGTCGTGAAGCTGAAGATCTAATGCGTAAAGTAAAAGCTGCACAATACGTTGCTGCTCACCCAGGTGAAGTTTGCCCAGCTAAATGGAAAGAAGGTGAAGCTACACTAACTCCTTCTCTAGACCTAGTTGGTAAGATCTAATCTTATTAACCTTTGATGACAATATGACATTTTGATCGCTATTCAAAACTCAATATTGTTCATCCTGCTTTTAAATAATTCGCTTATTTAAAGGTAATAAGGCATCAAACATAAACCTCATGTTTGGTGCCTTATCAATTATAAGACCTTCCAAACATATTTAAGCCTTTTTATATAGGCAATATGTCGTATTACAGTAGATCAGTTTTCATCATCTACTGTTAAGCCGTAAATAAATTAAAAAGGCAAGATTATGTTAGAACAAAACATGAAGCAGCAATTAAAAGCATATTTAGAAAATTTAAAAACCGACGTACAACTTGTATTAAGTTTAGATGATAGTGACACTGCACAAAAACTGCATGAGCTTGCTTATGAAATTGCAGAACTAAATAATAAAGTTAGTGTTATTGAAGATAACAATGCCAGCGTACGTAAACCAGTAATGCAAGTGGTTAACCCAACCAAACAGACCTCAATGAGCTTTGCTGGTCTGCCAATGGGACACGAATTCACTTCATTGGTATTAGCACTACTGCATAGCGGCGGTCACCCAATGAAACTAGAGCAAGCGGTTATTGACCAAATCGCCGCGCTTGATCAAGACATCGTTGTTGAAACATTTATTTCGTTATCTTGCCAGAACTGTCCTGATGTTGTGCAGGCTTTCAATATGATGGCAGCTATCAACCCTCGCATTAAAGCAAGCATGATTGATGGCGCAGCTTTCCAAGCTGAAGTAACTGAACGTAATATCATGGCGGTACCGACTGTTTATGTAAACGGCGAAGTATTTGGCCAAGGTCGTATGTCTTTAACTGAAATTCTAAACAAGTTAGATACAGGTGCTGCTAAAAAAGTAGCGGCAAGCCTAAACGATAAAGTCCCATTTGATGTATTAGTTGTTGGTGGTGGCCCAGCTGGCGCATCAGCTGCTATCTACTCGGCACGTAAAGGTATTCGTACCGGTGTTGTTGCTGAACGTTTTGGTGGCCAAGTAATGGATACCATGTCTATCGAGAACTTCATTTCTGTTCAAGAAACAACAGGCCCTCGTTTAGCGGCAAGTCTTGAAGAGCATGTAAAACAATACAACGTTGATATCATGAGCGAGCAACGTGTAAATAACATCGTTGAAGCCTCTGATACTGACGACGGTTATGCTCATATTTATCTAGAAAGTGGTGCAATTTTAAAATCACGCAGTGTGATCATCAGTACAGGTGCACGCTGGCGTGAAATGAACGTCCCTGGTGAGCAAGAGTACCGTAATAAAGGTGTCGCTTACTGCCCTCACTGTGATGGTCCATTATTCAAAGGCAAACGTACTGCTGTTATCGGTGGTGGTAACTCTGGTATTGAAGCGGCAATTGATCTAGCAGGTATTGTTGAACACGTTACTGTACTTGAATTTGCTGACACATTACGTGCTGACCAAGTATTGATTAATAAGGCTGAAAGCTTACCGAACATCGATATCATAAAAATGGCACAAACCACTGAAGTTGTCGGTGATGGCACTCGTGTTACAGGTATTAGCTACAAAGATCGTAACACTGATGAAATCAAGCACATTGAATTAGCAGGTATCTTTGTTCAAATTGGTTTGGTACCAAACACTGAGTGGCTAAAAGAGTCAACAGTAGCATTAACACCACGTGGTGAGATTGAAATTGGTGCTCATGGCAATACCAGTGCTAACGGTATCTTTGCTGCTGGTGACGTAACAACTGTACCTTATAAGCAAATCATTATTGCAATGGGTGAAGGTGCTAAAGCAAGTTTAGGGGCTTTTGATTACTTAATTCGTACTCCAGCCCCAGTTAATAAGTAATACCAATAAAAGAGAAAAGGCCTACTCTCATTGAGAGTAGGCCTTTTTACGTATAACAGCATAAAAAATTATACTGGATGTAAGATAGAGCATTCGATTCCTTCCCTTCCCCACCTGGTTTCAATATAAGCTCAATATCAAGCCTGATAGCAAATTTAAATACCAAAAAGGCATTTAAACGTTATAAAGACAACAATCAAATAATGATTATTCTTAAAATCATCAAGACTAATATTAATACCCATGAAAACTATTTAATTTTATTATTGATTTCACGGTTACTAGCAGTTGTTGTTTTACAAATGAAACCAAAATTTACAAAAATAAAAAACAAATAACACCACATTACTTAACACTTTTAAGTTTACTTTTAAAGCATTAAAAATCATTAAGTTATAACTTTTAATTATTTTATTTTTCTAATATCTCAATTGACGTAATCATTAAGATTGCTTCCGCAAACGTTACCTTTATGGTCAAAACTTATTTCTTTCTGCGTATTTTGTTCCCTTTTTTACCCATCTTTCCTCTGGGGTATATTTCTTTAACCAAATCAATCCCACTTTTAAAGTAACAATGATTCCTTTTCTACACTTTTGAGTAATATGTTTTATAACTATTGAGAATGTCTATCTCATTCACACCCCCTATTTGAAGCAGGAAGCTAGTTACATGGAATATTTAGAAAGAATTAAGCGTTTGGCTAAAGTTCAAGGTATTAGTCAGAAGCAACTTGGTGAAGCATTAAGCCTTCAGCAAGGTACAATGAGCCGTAAACTATCAGGTAAATACGGTATCGAAGTACGTGAACTAGAAAAGATTGCTGAGACCCTAAATACATCAATTGGTTATATCCTAACGGGTCAAATTGATACAGGCACCCAAGCAACAACGACAATCAGCACTGAACATGATAGCTCAGCAACCTGCACATATATTCCAGTGATCCACCGTAAAGATTTTTCGGCTTACAATTTAGGTGATTCTGTTGAGGTAATCAGCAAGCGTGCTATTCCCCAACACCTAGAGCGTGATGCATGCCTAGGTTTATTCATTGATAATGAAAATATCGCCCATTGTGCACCAGTAGGTAGTTACGCTTTAGCAACGAAAGAAGCCGCTTACCGTCCAAAGCAACCTGTATTTGCTTCTGTGCGTGGCAGTGAGCCTGATTTCTACCATATGACACAATTAGCTGATGGCGTTGTATTTTCAACCTCACAGCCAGATTTCCCTAATTTATTTGTAAATAACGGTGAGTTCCAAATTCACGGTTACATTATCCAATCAGACTGGGCTTACGACCGTTAATCACTACGGACTGCTCAATTAGGGATAAAGAAAAGCTCATCTTATTATTAGATGGGCTTTTTTATTAACTACAAATCACACTATAAATACGCTATTTTCAATACACTTATGAATATTTTTATTTTATGAATAGTTAATTATGCTAACCATTATTGTCGCGTCAACTAACCCAGCTAAAATCACCGCAGTAACCGATGCATTTAAGGCTGCTTTTCCACAACAATCATTCACTACAACAGGCGTTAATGCTATCAGTGGCGTACGTGATCAACCATTAACCAGTGAAGAAACATTATTAGGTGCTAACAATCGAGTGGCTCATTGCCGTGAACGTTATCCTGATGCAGATTACATCGTTGGCTTAGAGGCTGGACTCGACGACAATTTTACATTTGCATGGATGGTAATTGAACATCAAGGCCGAAAATCTACCGCCCGTTCGGCTTCGTTACCTTTGCCGCCATTGGCATTAGAAAAAATAGCCCAAGGAATGGAGCTGGGAGAGGTGATGGATGAGATGTTTGATCAACAAAACATTAAACAAAAAGGGGGGGCTATTGCGATGCTAACCCACCATTTATTGAGCCGTAGCAGTGTTTATCAACAAGCTTTAATTCTTGCGTTAATCCCTTTTTTACATCCTGAATTATATTAATAAATACAATTTAGTAGTAATAACTAACGCGCAAGATGTTAATGAAACTCATAATAATTATTCTGATGCAGAAGGGACATTTTTTGCGAGAAAATCAGCTAACCATGCTTTTGTTGCATCATCTTGATGTTTTAGTTCATTTGAACCACGCGTAATAGTAGCGACACCGACACCAAGTAACTCACTAATTTTACGTTGGCTACGTTCACCATTTAGTAGCTCATGTACTATGTTCACTCGTGCGATTAATGCTTCTCTTTCATCGTGAGTTAATAATACTTTAAACAGTAATTGATCACGTTGTTCCGCAGAAGCTTGCTGGAGTAAATCTAGAATCTGTTGCCAATCAGTATACTTTGGTGAGTCTACAGCCATTTTCGTTTATCCCGTAAGGCATTATATACGCGGTGCAGTGTACCGCGATTCCTACATCAGACCAAGCAACGGTTATATAACCGTTACTGCTACCTCTCGGTATAACAGTAACGGTTTTTACCACTTATAATTATAATAAGTTTATTAAAACGCAATAATTACGATATTAGATACACACCAATATTAATAATGTGCTTTTAGTTCAGCAGGGCTAAATAACACCCCTTTATGTCCCATAAGCTCATTGTAATAGATATCAAACATTAATACATTTTGGACATAACCACGTGTTTCATTAAATGGAATTTGTTCAATGAAGGCATAAACGTCAAGTTTACCAGCCGTCACTTTTTTCCACTGCGCCACGCGACCAGGACCCGCATTGTAAGATGCAAACGCATAAATACGATTATTATCATGACGCGCTAACATCATTTCCAAATAAGCACTACCCAAACGAATATTAACACTTGGATCAAATAAACTTTGCTTACCTAAGTATTTATAATCAAGTTTTTTAGCCGTTTCAGCAGCCGTTGCTGGCATTAACTGCATTAACCCACTCGCACCAACATGTGATCTTGCATGGATGTTCAAGGCACTTTCTTGACGCGCCAATGCCATCATGGTTGATGCCGGAATATTGCGTTGCTCGCTAAAGAAATCAAATAACCATTTGTGCGCCAATGGGAAGCGTAATGTCATGTGATCCCATAATTTACCTGAAATAGTTGCTTGTACAGCAAGATAATGCCATTGGTGCTTTTCAGCATATACCGCAAGCTGACGCTTCGTTTGTACATTGGTTATTTTTGATAACAAAAACCCCCACTCACGATTAGCTGCCGCTATTTTATCAATTTTAATCAACTCGCCAACACGGGCTAAACTCTTTTTATACGGCTTTAATAGTGTTGTCGATGTAGGCGCCTTTGTTAGTGGATATACAATGGGTTTATGTAATATCGTTGCTGCAGCAGCACTGTAAAAATCACGCTCACCTAATAATGAGGTATAAATTTTATCAGCTTGTTTTTTATTGCCATTCTGCGCTAATAATTTTGCTTTCCAAAATGTCCACCGTGGCGTCTCTTGCGCTGCTTTTGGTAAACGATTAATCCACAGCTGAGTTTGTTTCCAATTAGCGTCACGAATAGCATTACGCACTCGGCGCTCTAAAATACTGGTGTTATGACTATGAGCTAATTTACTATCACGCCATTGCATTAATGCCGTATCCGTTGTCGACATTAATCGAGAAGCGACTGCATCAGCCAATGTTTGCTTCGTTTTAGCATCAAAGTGCTGCCCACGCATGACCTGATCATATTCAGCAACCGCTTGTTTAGTGTCTGTACGCGCGAGTAATAAAAAAGCATTCTTAGTCAGTGCTTGATTAAAAGAGGTTACTTTACTTTTTTTAGCAAACTCACCCACATTTTGAGGCTGATCATATAACGCTAATATGGTTTCTCCTGTCGCTTTGGCATCACCCGTTAGCAACTTATCAAGATAGCTTAATAAGCTTTTATTTCCTTTTGAATAAGCCAATACCATGCGATCTAACACCATGGTATTAGTGCGTTTACCTGCAGCACTCCAGCTATTTAATAAGTCATCACAAGCCGTTGGTAATGAACTGCCTGTTTGCCATAATTTTTCAGCGCCTTGCCAGGCTAATTTTGTGTTACCTGTTTTGTCTTTTGCATAATAAAACGCGCACTGAAGATCGGTACTTCGAGGCACTGCTGGTTGCATAGTCAAAAAATCACGCCAACGCTCAGTCTTAACCAACTGATTTAAATATCGAATTTTGATTACCTGGCTAAAAGGTAGCATTTTATATTTATCAATAAATACCTTCACCTGACTTGGATTTTTGGTCTCCAACTGTGCATTAAACTCTCGGTACTCTAAATAAGGGTATAATGAATAGCCCCCTAACTTAATTTTGGCTTGATGAAATGCGGCCATATCGTTAGCTGAAAAAGCATTTTGAGCTTGTTCATACCATGTTCGTTGCTGCTCTAAAGACGCAGCCTGAACGCTTACAGTGCTGGTTAATCCGACAGTCAACAAAGCAAGTGAAAAAACGCGAGAATAACTAAATAGACGTGTCACGATTGACTCCATATCTAAAAAAAACACCAAAACTTATCTACGATCCTTGCTCAAGGATAGCAAAAAAATGCCACTCCAATGCGAAATAGCCCTTAATATCAGCGCTGACATAGATTGACGGATATATGATTACCATGAGGTATGATTGTGATAGTAACCATTACAATAAACAATCCCTTTTATTGTTAAAATACCTTACAGAGCCAAGTAATAAACAACAATTCGAGTGAACTTTTAAAGATTATAGGTACTATATAAGCTTCATTTTAGAGTAGAGATCACACACGGATATGGCTGATTACGTCTATACCATGTCGCGAGTGGGAAAAATCGTCCCACCTAAGCGTCAAATCTTAAAAGATATTTCATTGAGTTTCTTTCCTGGTGCCAAAATTGGTGTTCTAGGTCTTAACGGTTCAGGTAAATCAACCCTACTGCGTATTATGGCGGGCATTGATACTGATATTGAAGGTGAAGCACGTCCTCAAGCCGGACTTAAAGTCGGCTACTTACCTCAAGAACCAGTATTGGATGAAACCAAAACGGTACGTGAAATAGTTGAAGAATCTGTTTCTGATGTTAAAGATGCCTTAATTCGTCTCGATCAGGTGTATGCAGCTTATGCTGAACCAGACGCTGATTTTGATGCTTTAGCTAAAGAACAAGGCGATCTTGAGTCATTAATTGAAACGAAAGACGGTCACAATTTAGGTATGCAACTTGAGCGTGCTGCAGATGCACTGCGTCTACCTGATTGGGATGCGCCTATCAAAAATTTATCTGGTGGTGAGCGTCGTCGGGTTGCTATTTGTCGTTTATTACTTGATAAACCAGACATGCTATTGCTTGATGAACCAACTAACCACTTAGATGCTGAATCAGTGGCATGGCTTGAGCACTTCTTAGTGGATTACAGTGGTACTGTGGTTGCAATTACCCACGACCGCTACTTCCTCGATAATGCCGCTGGCTGGATTTTAGAACTTGACCGTGGTGAAGGTATTCCATGGCAAGGTAACTATACTTCATGGCTTGAGCAAAAAGACGCACGTCTAAAACAAGAATCATCTCAAGAACGTGCTTTGCAAAAAACCATTGAGAAAGAACTTGAATGGGTTCGTCAAAACCCTAAAGGTCGTCAAGCTAAATCAAAAGCACGTATGGCGCGCTTTGAAGAGCTTAATACAACCGATCACCAAAAGCGTAATGAAACCAATGAACTGTTCATTCCACCAGGTGAGCGTTTAGGCGACAAAGTTATTGAAGTAAAAAACCTGACTAAATCCTTTGGTGATCGTGTTCTGATTGATGATTTATCATTCAGTATGCCAAAAGGGGCAATCGTCGGTATTATCGGCGCTAACGGTGCGGGTAAATCAACGCTATTTAAGATGTTAAGCGGTGATGAACAACCTGATTCAGGTACAATTGAATTAGGTGAAACAGTGAAGTTAGCATCTGTGGATCAGTTCCGCGATAGCATGAACGATAACAACACTGTTTACCAAGAAATCTCAGAAGGTGCTGATATTCTTAAGATCAACAACTTTGAGATTCCTGCTCGTGCGTATGTATCACGCTTTAACTTTAAAGGCAGTGATCATCAAAAACGTATTGGTGATCTATCTGGTGGTGAACGTAACCGTGTTCACTTAGCTAAACTACTAAAATCGGGCGGTAACGTATTACTACTCGATGAACCAACCAACGACCTTGACGTAGAAACCTTACGTGCATTGGAAGAAGCGTTACTTGAGTTCCCTGGTTGCGCGATGGTTATTTCACACGACCGTTGGTTCCTTGACCGTGTTGCTACCCATATTCTTGACTATCGAGATGAAGGTAAAGTGAGCTTCTTTGAAGGTAACTTTACTGAATATACTGAATGGTTGAAGAAAACATTGGGATCTGATGCAGCCGAACCGCATCGTATAAAGTACAAACGTATTGCGAAATAATTAATTCAATAGTTTGTAATCAAAGAGCTGTGTGAGCAGCTCTTTTTATCGAAAATTAAAATAGCTATTTAAATCAAATGCTTTTTATATAAAACCTTAGCAAGATACTGTATTGCCTCATTTATGTGACGTGATAACTAGCAATAATGTAAGCGAAGACATAGACTGAGTAGCTAATTCTTTACTGTTAGTTGACACGATATTAAACACTGTAAACGTCTGTTCATCACCGATCAGCTTTCACTAACTTATCAATAATAGCTATAGATTATGTCTCATTTAGAACCACCATCATCAGAGCCATCATTAGCCAATAAACCCCGACGTCCATTACAGCGCTATTATCGTACGGCCGTGATCATTGCTGTATGTGGTATGTTTAGCTATGGCGGCTATTCAATGTTTCACCTTTATCAAAACGCTAAAATTTCTCAGATCAAAGCCCAGAAATTAAGTGCTCAAGCATTAGCATTAAGTGCTTCACTTTCTGAAGAAACGGCAATGAATCAAGATCTCAATCAAGCCTTAGCGGATAAGAAAAAATCATTAGTCGCGCTTAATCAACGTATTGATGATATGGAAACTGTCCTCGGTATTGAACCCTCTGACAATAACCAAACCATTAGTCAGCGGGTTGATACTGCTGCAATTAACTCTGCCGTTAGAGCAACTTTATTTCAGCTAATTCCTAATGGTGCTCCAACCCCCAATGTACAATTAACTTCGGGCTTTGGCACTCGTATTCACCCGATCACTAAAAAACGCAAACGCCATGATGGTCTTGATTTTGCAGCTAAAATTGGTACTCCAATTTATGCTCCAGCTGACGCGGTTATTGAACGCGCTCGCAATAGTAACTACGGTTATGGTAATCAATTAACCTTAAACCATACCATGGGTTTTACTTCGACTTATTCACACATGAGTAAATTCAAAGTCAAACAAGGCGAATTTGTAAAAAAAGGGCAACTTATTGGCTGGACGGGTAACTCAGGATTATCAACCGGACCACATCTGCATTATGAAATTCGCTTTTTAGATAAGCCACTTAATCCTCGTCCCTTCGTTAAATGGAACATTGAAAATTTCGATAGTTTGTTTAAACAAGAAAAGAATGTTCAATGGGCATCGTTATTAAATACCATCAATAGTATGGTTGCTATGCAAGTACAATTAACGGGTGATGAACACCATGATCTTGGTATCACTACCGTAAATCATACCCAATCAACAACCAACCAAGACGATTTTTAACAACCACACCGATTAAAAAGGCCAATCACATTATTGCGATTGGCCTTTTTATTGAGAACAATTTACTCAATGATAATTAGTTAATTAACTCAATTAATTCATGGATAGTTTTCACTGCCACAATTTTGGCACCCAGTCCTTCCATTGATTTATGGTAATTACGATAGGGAATAAAAATCTCGGTAAATCCATGCTGAGCAGCTTCTTTTACTCGCGGTACACCGCTATCTATCGGACGCACGTCACCATTGAGACTTAACTCACCCATAATGCAGGTTGTACGTGGCACCACAAATTCATTTAAGCTACTTAATAAGGCCGCGACGAGTGCCAAATCGATGCACGTCTCAGATTCATCAATTTTTAATCCTCCGACAATATTGAAAAAAGTATCATGGAAGATTTTGGTCTTTGCGTGTTTTCGTAAAATACCGGTTAACATTTTAATTCGATTCATGTTTAACCCGACACAGACTCGTTGTGGAAACTCCCCTTCGGTCTCTGTCGTTAAACATTGAATTTCAAGTAAAATATTACGGTTACCTTTTCGAATACAGGTGATCGCTGAGCCTGAAGATTCCGTCGTTGATCCCGATAGAAATATTTCACTTGGGTTATCGACACTGAGCATGCCGCGCTCGGTCATACGGAAAATACCAACAGTATCAACATCACCAAAACGGTTTTTATTGGCACGTAATGTACGCACTTGGCCATCATTGGTATCGATATGCAGTAAAGCATCGACAATATGTACCAATGTTTGTGGGCCTGCTATCTCGTTATTTTTATTAACATGCGCAATCAAAAACATCGTAACGTTATTTTGTTTACAGTATTGCGTTAGTGATTGAGCTGCTGTTTTTACTTGTGATGGTGAACCGGGGCTACCATTAGCTAACTCCGTTGATACCGCTTGAATTGAGTCGATAACTGCAAATTTAATCTGCTTCGCATCCAGTTCGGCAATAATCGCTTCAACACTGGTTTCAGCCATTAAGTACAAGTTATCTTCGTTGCAGTCTAACTTTAAGCGATTAACTCGGTTTTTAAACTGGGATAACGATTCTTCCGCAGTACAGTACAACGATGGCATTAATTTCGACATTCGCGCCACTAAGTCTGACAATAATGTCGTTTTACCTGCACCAGGATCGCCTGAAATAATATTCACGGAACCTGTGGTTAATCCACCACATAATACTCGATCAAGCTCACCAATACCGGTCAGCATTTTCTGCGCATCAACCGCTTCAACTTCATGTAATTTTTTAGAGCCACCACCAGCAATGCCTGCATAGCCTGACAAACTTGAACGAGCAGAGGTTACTACACCTGTTTTAGTATTCGGAATAGTAAATTCAGTGATCGTATTCCATGACTTACATCCTGAACATTGGCCTTGCCAACGCGCAAAGTCCATTCCACAATCACTACATACATATGCTCGTTTTGCTGCTTTTGCCATTCTAAATCCTATATCAGTTATTGTTCACAATCGCTAATCACATTAGCGTCAAGAAACTATCGAATAACGACAAATATATGTCAGTTAAACCTAAATTTTTTACTCTACAGGTCGATAGTACAACTAGCCATTCATCAATATGACCAAATCATGCATCTCGACGATTATAAAGCACTGATTGAGCAATTATTGCCAATTTATAACAAACCCGATTTTGAGACCACGTTCAAGTTATTGACTGAACACGAAACGGGGCCAGTGCGGCTACAAATAAAAATGGAAATCAATCGCTTGATGGCTCCTTGCAATAAAACTATTGATCTGCGAGGGCGGGTTAAAGGTCAATGTCGACAATATACATTTAATGGTCATAGTCATTGGTTGGACGATGTCGCTATTAATATTTATCATCACCGCAATGCAGTATTTGGCGGACAATATTGCTATGGGCTGTATGAAGAATTAATTAATACCCATAACAATTTTCGTATTATTCACCAACAACAAAAAACACCATCAGTAGATACTGCTACGACAGATACCCAATCGAGCTTGTTCCAAGCGCGACTGATTAGATTTGGATACTATCTTAGCCGTGAAGAAAGTAGGCTCAGTATTGCAACGCCGATGGCATTAACGTTGGCTAACAATCAACAAGTCTTAGCCACAACGGTCGATATTTCTCTTTCTGGGGCTAAATGTAAAGTACCAGCAGCGTTTGACTACCAACTAGGTCAAACCATCGCGGCTTCGTTTCCACAATTGGCACAGCAATATCAAGATGCTCGTCTTAATCTAAGTCACCACTATCGTATTTTAGGCATTGATGATATTCAAGATAACGACAGTATAAAATGGTTACGATTACTGGCATTAACTGAAAATACAGCACTTCAGGCAATCATTAAGCATGATCAGCACCAATCATTAAGTCGCAATAACCATGACGATAAAATTATTCAACTGCGCACGCAAGGTTTTGAGCATTGCTATTTAAAACATACGACAACGATGCCATTATTTTTTGCAGGAACACACCTAAAATACAGCCTGTTAACGGATCATAATCAACACCAATGGCAGTATTGGCATGATGAGCGTAATCAGCCAGTGATTAATCATCTGTTATCAACAACGCGGATTACTAACCTTGGACTAAGTCAGGTATCACAAACCAGCACCTTAATTTATAGCTTCTTTCATGAGCATCAAGGTCAACGCTATTTTTATTCGGCAGCATTGTCTGAAATGACTCGCCAGCAACGGCTATTATTTTGGCAAGTAGGCGCTAAACGTAAAAGTTGGCGCGTGATGCAATTAACGCTATCCCCTTTAACGTCAACAGATGTGCAAACATTGGCAAAACTCACTCCAGAAATGATGCCTTGTTGTCAGGATTTATCACATATTGGTACTTTGCAGGATTTAACTCACTCCCAAGTACAATCTGATTATCTCTGTGGTGCTCCATCAACCTTAGTTGCCCAAGAGCTAAACCAATTTCGTCATCCTCGAAATCCAATCAGCCAAGCTGAAGCGATTCATTTTGATCCTAAACCACTGCGAAGTGAATCTCGGTTTAGGTATAAAACAACCATCGCATTACACCAAGGTGATGACAATATTAGTGGCCATTCGATCGACTTTTCAAGTCGTGGACTTAATATTAATTTGGATCAACCATTACGGTGTAAACAAGGTGATACGGTAATAATTGAATTTACTAAACTAGCCCGTAGCACTAAAAATGATATTTTAAAAAATATGCCTTATCAGATCGTTCGTACCAGTCCTAATGGTAAAAATATTCAGTTAACAACCATTGAAAATGAAGAAGGTCTATTAGGTGGGCAATTTCTACGCAGTTTAATTGCATCCAACCTTGAAAAGTTGCCACTTTGTAAAGAGCCTCAACCCTCGCCGGCAATGTTATTAGCGATGCATCAAATGTTACTAACGAGGCTGCATAGCTTGCCTTATTTTGCTGAGAAGATTGATCATAAAATAAAAGTCAAAGCTGTCGGATCTAATTTACCATTATCACCACTGGCAAATATGCTCCAGCAACTGAATAATAATAATCGCTTCAATCTTGATGTTATTTTCAAACAACGCGTTAAAGAGTTGCTAGCAGATCCTATGCGGCCACGAGACAAGCAACAACCGCCTTTTATTCATGAGTTATATCTAGCGATTGAGTTTAACGGCAATAAAATACATAAGGTTGAGACTAAACTACGGGAGGATTTTGATGATGTTGCTAGCCTACGTGCTTATATTCACCAAGCACGCCAACAAGGCGATTTGTTTGCGTTGCGGATCACCGCATTACCGTTATTAAATCCACTCACGGCATTAATTGGTGAAAAACTCAGTCAATTAGCACGCTTAACACTCCATCGGGCACGCGCATTAGAGATAGAATTTACCTCGTTAATGGGCTGCGGTGAAATCTCAGACATTACCGACGAAGTATTAATTCGGCTTGAAATTCACTAACCTTAGTTAACACATCGCACCTTTATAAGGTGCGATTTATTAAGCAGATAGCGATACTATGTCACATCACCATGCTAAACGTTGCTCAGCTAGCGATGCTGATAAAATACAAATCACCGCGCCTAAGTCAGCATGACGAACAGCAACATTTGCCTGTTGCTCAACCATCGGCTTAGCATGATAAGCCACCCCTAACCCAGCAACTTCCATCATCAATAAATCATTAGCGCCATCGCCAACAGCGACAGTATTATGTGGCTCGATATCAAACTCTTCGGCTAGTGCCAGTAATATTTCCGCTTTTGCTTTAGCGTCAACGACTTTACCAATCACCTTACCCGTTAACTTACCGTCAATAATTTCAAGCGTATTTGAGGTTGCTGATACCAAGTTAAATTGCTGCTGTAAGTGATCTGAAAAGTAGGTAAATCCTCCTGATGCAATCGCCACTTGCCATCCATAATGATGCAAGGTTGTGATTAATTGAGGTAATTCAGCCATCAAAGGTAATTTATCACGTACTTGAGTCAAAATCGTTTCGTCAGCACCGGCTAAAGTTGCCACTCGCTGGCGTAAACTCTGTTCAAAATCTAACTCACCAAGCATTGCCCGCTCAGTAACTGCAGCCACTTCTTCACCGACACCAGCTAGTTTTGCGATTTCATCAATACATTCAATCTCAATTGCAGTGGAGTCCATATCTAACACTACAATTCCAGGCATGGATAAATCAGGAATATCACTGACATAAGCAAAATCTAACTGTTGTTCAAGCACCACTTGTTGTTGCTCTACCGTTAATTCACTGGCAATCAAAATCGCATCATAAGCTCCTACTTTCCATGCTGCGACAATTTCAATAGCATTCAGTGCAACATCATTAATCGCATCAATATTATCAGTGGAAATTTGTTTACCATATACCAGCCAACTCGCTTGGCGCTTGCTGGTATTAGTGACAGATAGTATCTCTGGAAAGCGTTTAAATAAGGTCGGGTGTTTGTTGATTTTGAGTACGTTAGCAACGTCCATTACGTCATCCTTAACAATTTATTTACTACAAACCTAACGATTGTACTCCAGAAGAGCAAGCCCAATTGAGAATTGACCATTATATCACTAACAAAAAAATAAATTTAAATCCATATAATTAGCAACTTACGCAATCAACTTACAACTAATCATTAATAACTATTATTTGTTAATAAAGTTTAACACTTCCCTGCGGGGGAAATAATCATCCATTATTTTTTTAGTGTAGAATAACTGTAACTAGGATAATCGAGTGATATTAATGATCCAATGGAATACCAAACGGTGGCAACGTCAGCGTCTGCATAAAACCGTTATATTGCTAATATGTTTATTAACATTTATCGGCATACTCCAATATGGTGCATTACTTAGCCAACAAAACTACCAACTGCTCAGTGAGCAAACTCAAACCTTATCACAAATTATTGTGCGTCAAGCGGCTCAAAATGCAGCAGTAGATCTTGAAAATAAAGACCAAGATCAACTGCAATTATTGGTTAAAAATTTAACCACTGAGCCATTGATCTTAGATGCCAGCATTTATAATCTTGAAGGGGTGGTATTAGCAAAAACTAAAGCTGCAATGCCACTAGAGCAATTAACCGGACTATCGACCCCATTAGCGATAGCGAGTATTGGCCGTCAACAAATTGCAGAGCCGGTATTACTTAACGGCCACATTATTGGATTTATGCGGATCACTCTTGAACACGATAAACTACTGGCGCATGCTTTTGCTCAAATGGCTTCTATGACTGCCATTATTCGAGGCCTAATCATTGCAGCATTGATCCTTGGCGGATTACTGATGCTAGTATTTAGCCGTCAGCATTATCAAGGTAACTTTCCTTTCCTGCGTAATCATCGCCAATAGCACTGATTAACATCCATAAAAAAGCGGTAACAGCTGACACTGTTACCGCTTTTTTAATTCTGATGGGCACTCAATCAGAGTACCTATTCAGTTCACTATTACTCAGCATCACCAAGTAATACTGATTCTAGAGCAATTTCAATCATTTCGTTGAACGTTAATTGACGCTCTTCTGATGTTGTTGCTTCACCACGTAGAATATGATCAGAAACAGTACAAATAGTCAGAGCTTTAGCACCAAATTCTGCAGCTACGCCATAAATACCAGCGGCTTCCATTTCAACACCAACAATGCCGTATTTATCCATTGTTTTGAAGAAATCAAAATCAGGATTGTAGAACAAATCAGCTGAGAAGATATTACCCACTTTAACTGGAATACCTTTTGCTTTTGCTGCATCTACTGCATTTTGTACCATACCGAAATCGGCAATTGCTGCGAAGTCATGGCCACCAAAACGGATACGGTTTACTTTAGAATCTGTTGATGCGCCCATGCCGATAACAACATCACGCAATTTAACGTCATCACGTACAGCACCACAACTACCAACACGGATAATTTTCTTCACGCCAAAGTCTTTAATTAACTCTGTCGCATAGATAGAACAAGAAGGAATACCCATGCCGTGGCCCATAACAGAGATCTTACGACCTTTGTAAGTACCAGTGAAGCCAAGCATGCTACGTACATTACATACTTCAGTAACATTTTCTAGGAATGTCTCTGCAATGAACTTAGCACGTAGTGGATCACCAGGCATCAGCACGACATCTGCAAAATCACCCATTTCAGCATTAATATGTGGAGTAGCCATAGTTATATCCTTTTGTTAATTGAATCAGTTACCAGTGGCGGCCATATCGATTAAAACACCCACCACCGATGACTAATAACCGCTTAATATCGTTCAGATAACGACAACAATCGCTACCGTACAAACATGCATACTTTTATACTAATCAAGGCGATTTATCCAATGACTCCTCGCCTTGATGATTAAGATAATGCCACTATATTAGGTTTATAGAAACGACTTACCATAAGCCATATCAGATGTACCAAAATGCTCGGCAAGACTTTGACCAATATCCGCAAATGTTTCGCGACGACCTAATGATCCTGCTTTAACTTTTGGTCCAGTTACAATCACAGGAATATGCTCACGTGTATGATCAGTACCTGGCCATGTTGGATCACAACCATGATCAGCAGTAATAATTAGCACATCATCTTCTTTTAGCAATGCTAAAATTTCAGGCAAACGACGATCAAAATATTCTAACGCGGCAGCATAACCCGCTACATTACGACGGTGGCCATAAGCTGAGTCAAAATCAACGAAGTTAGTGAAGACGATACTGTTATCACCAGCAACTTCAATTTGTGCTAGCGTTGCATCAAATAAAGCTGGAATACCGGTTGCTTTTACTTTGCGAGAAATACCACAACCAGCATAGATATCAGAAATCTTACCGATAGAAATCACTTCGCCTTGCTTTTCTTCAACTAACTTTTGCAAAATAGTTGTTGCAGGTGGCTCAAGTGATAAGTCACGACGGTTACCCGTACGCTCAAATTGACCTTTGCCTGCGCCAATAAATGGACGCGCAATAACACGACCAATATTATAATCTTCTAGCTCTTCACGCACGATATGACAAAGTTCCATCAACTTATCAAGACCGTAAGTCTCTTCATGACATGCAATTTGGAATACAGAGTCAGCAGATGTATAGAAAATTGGTTTACCTGTTTGCATGTGCTCTTCACCCAAGTCATCCAGTACTTGTGTACCTGATGCATGGCAGTTACCTAAGTAACCATCGAGACCTGCACGCTCAAGGATGCGATCAGTTAGCTCTTTAGGAAAACTATTGGTTTTATCACTGAAATAGCCCCAATCAAACAATACCGGCACACCTGCAATTTCCCAGTGACCAGAAGGCGTATCTTTTCCTGATGAAATTTCTTTCGCATGGCCGTAGGCACCAACGATTTCAACATCAGCATCCATACCTTCAGGGAAACTACCGCATGACTCTTCACAGGCTTTTGCTAAACCAAGTTTAGTTAGGTTTGGTAAATGTAGAGCACCACTACGATCGCCATTATCAGCTTCACCGCGCGCACATGCTTCTGCAATGTGGCCAAGGGTATTTGCACCTACATCACCAAAATCAACCGCATCTTCAGTCGCGCCGATACCAAAAGAATCTAAAACTAAAATAATTGAACGTTTCATTTTTGCTCCGTTATACATCTTGCTTGCCAATGCGACGGTATACTTCAGGGGTTGCTTCTGACGGTGCTTCTGCAATAGTAATATTGGCACGTACAGCTTTAGCAGCTTCTTGCCACTGTGCCTCAGTACGTGCATGTACCATTGCTAATGGGGTATCAGCATACACTTCATCACCAAGACGAATCATATCAGATAAACCAACGGCATAATCGATGCTGTCGCTAGCGACACGACGACCACCGCCCATACCTACCACAGCCATGCCTAAACCACGAGTATCCATTGCACTCGCAAAACCGGTTGTTTCAGCAAATACAGGTTTAACGATTTCTGCTTTATCAAGATAGTTATCATAATTATCGATAAAATCAGTTGGACCACCAAGACCTGCAACCATTTTGCCAAAACGTTCTGCTGCTTGACCATTATCTAACACTGCTTGGAGTTTCGCACGTGCTTGCGGTAAATCTGATGCAAGTTTACTGATAACTAACATTTCAGCACACAATGCCATAGTAACTTCGTATAAACGTGGGTTACGGTATTCACCTGTTAGAAATTGTACTGCTTCACGTACTTCAAGTGCATTACCCGCTGTTGATGCCAATACTTGGTTCATATCAGTCAATAACGCTGAAGTACAAGTACCAGCACCATTAGCAACAGCAACAATAGATTTAGCAAGTTCTTCTGATGCTGCATAAGTTGGCATAAATGCGCCAGAACCTACTTTAACGTCCATGACTAAATAATCGAGACCAGCAGCTAATTTCTTCGACAGAATAGATGCAGTGATCAATGAAATATTATCAACGGTAGCAGTAACATCGCGTGTCGCGTAAACACGCTTATCTGCAGGAGCTAAATCACCCGTTTGACCGATAATTGCCACACCAGCTTCTTTAGTAACTTTGCCGAACACTTCATTGCTTGGCGTAATGTTATAACCTGGAATTGATTCCAGTTTATCTAACGTACCACCTGTATGACCAAGACCACGACCAGAAATCATTGGTACATAGCCGCCACATGCCGCTACCATTGCGCCCAGCATTAAAGAGGTCACATCACCCACACCACCGGTTGAATGCTTATCAACAATCGGACCATCAAAATTCATATGCCCCCAATCAATCACCATTCCAGAATCACGCATTGCACATGTTAATGCAACCCGCTCATCCATGGTCATATCATTAAAATAAACCGCCATTGCAAATGCAGCGATTTGACCTTCAGAGACAGTGTTTTTAGCAACACCTTGAATGAAAAAATTAATTTCATCGGCAGTCAAAGCAATGTTGTCGCGTTTTTTACGAATAATTTCTTGAGGTAAGTACATGACGATCCTCTTACTGATATGTTTTTCAATGGGGGGGAATTAATTATCTATTGTAAAATTAAGCTATTATTTTGCTAAAATTTACGTGCACGAATTCATCCAGTGATGCCAATACATCATTGATAAATATGGTTAAATAACCTAGATAATTGTCACTAATATAAAACAATTAGTGCTAAGAATAATAAGGTGGCATAACGCCACCTTATTCAAAGAAGCTTAGTAGCCGCCTTGTGCTGCTTGCTCGCCTTCACCTAACGTGTGAAGTAAATTAGCAAGTAGGCTTGATGCACCGAAACGGTAATGACGGCTGTCTGCCCACTCATCACCAAGAATAGTGTTAGCCATCGCTAGGTATTGTTGTGCATCTTCAGCAGTACGCACACCACCAGCAGGCTTAAAACCAACTGTTTTTGCTACGCCCATATCTTTAATCACATTAAGCATGATTTCAGCATATTCAGGTGTTGCGTTTACAGGCACTTTACCTGTAGATGTTTTAATAAAATCAGCACCAGCATTGATACAGATTTCAGAAGCTTGCTTAATAAGTGCTTCCGTTTTTAGCTCGCCAGTCTCGATGATAACTTTAAGTAATACGTTATTGCCACACGCTGCTTTACATTGCTTAACAAGCTCAAAGCCTACTTCTGCATTACCCGCCATTAGTGCGCGGTATGGGAATACTACGTCTACTTCATCTGCGCCGTAAGCAACAGCTGCTTTAGTTTCAGCAACAGCGATCTCAATGTCATCGTTACCGTGTGGGAAGTTAGTAACAGTTGCAATACGTACATCTGGTGTACCTTGCTCACGTAACTGCTTCTTAGCTACTGGGATAAAACGAGGGTAAATACATACTGCAGCAGTGTTACCAACAACTGTTTTTGCGTTCTTACATAGTGCGATCACTTTTTCATCAGTGTCGTCTTCATTTAATGTTGTAAGATCCATTAATTTTAATGCACGTAGTGCTGCAGCTTTTAAATCGCTCATGACTATCTCCAGTCGTAATGTTTGATCGCGGTAGTATTAATAGTACTACCTGAATACTCGGTATGAATTCAGCAGTGACCTAATCAATTTCACTGCAATGCAACGACATTTACTATCGCTGACATCTATGAGCGGACGTTATTCCTTGAAGACCCTGCAACAAATTAATGTTGTCTTGGTTACTATCCCTATCACCGCGTGAGCTACCTAATCTTAGATAAAGTTACTCTAACCTGTTTAGGTTTTACTTACTTATAATATCAACTCAACCACGACTCGACTATTAAACTCGTGTTTCCTGTGGTGGATAATATGTTTACTGAAATAAAAAGTGTAATCGTAACTAATGCGACTTGATCGAAAAAAAATAGCTCTTTTTGCATAACTGTTATTTATCATGCAAATAACGGCAATAATTTATTAACCGCAACTACTGAATTGTTTCTACAAGCGAATAATAACAGAGTGAGAATTTAGAAAGGGGAACGCAATCGATTTTATTACATTAAATATCACCCACCCCATCAAATTAATTTGCCCCCACTCCTATTCCAACAAACTATTCGATTAAAACAGCCAATTAAAACAGCCAATTAAAACAAAAAAGCGCCACAGTATTCACTGTGGCGCTTTTTCTTTTATCGTTTGAGGCTAGTTATTACGATGCAGCAAGAGTAATAAATAGACCAGCAATGGTTGCAGACATTAGGTTAGATAACGTACCAGCCGCAACAGCCTTCATACCAAAGCGAGCGATTTCAGCACGACGAGTTGGAGCAAGACTACCAATACCACCTAGTAGGATAGCGACTGAAGATAAGTTAGCGAAACCACACAATGCGAATGAAATGATTGCTTTAGTCTTATCAGACATTACCGCACCAGTCTCTGCTACTAACATACCGCCGTCAGCCACATCTTTTAAGTAAGGGGCAAAGTTTAGGTAAGCTACGAATTCGTTAACAACAATCTTTTGACCAATGAATGAACCAGCAAGTTGTGCTTCGCCCCATGGCACACCAATTAAGAATGCTAATGGTGAGAAGATGTAACCTAGAATTAATTCTAGTGTTAACTGAGGCATACCGAACCAACCGCCGATACCACCTAACATACCGTTTACTAGTGCAATTAGACCGATGAACGCTAGTAGCATTGCGCCAACGTTTAGTGCTAGTTGCATACCTGATGATGCACCTGCAGCTGCAGCATCAAAAATGTTTGCTGGTTTTTCTTCAGCTTCATCAACATTGTCGCCTAGCTGCTCAATTGGCTGCTCAGTTTCTGGCTTGATGATTTTTGCGAATAGTAGACCACCTGGTGCTGCCATAAATGACGCCGCAATCAAGTACTCTAGTGGTACACCCATTTGTGCATAACCTGCTAGTACACCACCAGCAACTGACGCCAAACCACCACACATTACTGCAAATAGCTCAGATTGAGTCATCTTAGGTACGAATGGACGAATAACTAAAGGTGCTTCTGTTTGACCAACAAAGATATTCGCTGTTGCAGACATTGATTCTGCATGTGATGTACCCAGTACTTTACGTAGACCGCCACCAAGAATATTGATAACAACCTGCATGATACCTAAGTAGTACAACACACTAATAAGAGCAGAGAAAAACACGATAACTGGCAGAACACGCAAGGCGAAAACGAAACCGCCACCACCGAACACTTCAAACATCTTGTTTGAGGTTAGGCCGCCGAACAAGAAATTAATACCGTCATTACCGTAAGCAATAACGTTAGCAACTGCTTGTGACATACCATACAGCACATCACGGCCTACCGGTACATAGAGTACAAATGCACCCAACAGGAATTGGATAGCAAATGCGCCACCAACAGTACGTAGATTGATCGCTTTACGGTTATCAGAAAGTAGTACAGCAATTAGTAGCAGTACCACCATCCCAACAAGGCTCATTAGCAGGCTCATGATTTATGGAATCCTATAGTTAAGTTTTGGCGTCTTGACAGTTCGGCTCTTTAAGAGTTGGCGCATTATACTCATGGAGTTGGTGATGATGTAATGCCAAGATCACAGTTTATGAGGAAACTTGATGTATTAGAATTCGCTATTGTGATCGGAATCACACATAAGAGGTATGGCAATGTAAACGGTTAGCGCAAACGTTTGGCTTTGGCAGCAGAATCACAGCTTTATTTGAAATAATTCAGCCGTTGTTAAGGTTGTGACCTGTGCGACTTGTGCATAATCCTCAGCTCTAATTTCAGCCAGTACCATCGCAATATCGACTAACCGCTCAGGTCGATTCGGCTGACCTTGATAACCTGCGACAGGCATATCAGGTGCATCGGTTTCCAACAATAATGCTGATAACGGCAATTTCGCGACTGTTGTACGCGTTTTGTGAGCTCGGCTATAGGTAATTGTGCCACCAACTCCAATTTTGATACCAAGATCAACAAGCTGAGTAGCTTGCTGGTAACTGCCACTGAAACCATGATAAACACCTCCCGCCATGGGTGGATGTTGGCGAAGTAACTGCACCAATTCAGGAAAAGCTTTACGGCAATGCAAAATTACAGGTAGCTTATAGCTATTGGCTAATTGCAATTGTGCTCGTAACCATTCAAGTTGTTGCTCTCGCTGAGCGCCAGCTACTGCAAAATCTAACCCACACTCTCCCACAGCCACACAACGATCATCTTCTTTTGCTTCAGCAAGCTGTGCTGTTAATTCAGCAACAACCTCAGAACTATGTTGGTGGTAAAAAAAAGGATGAATACCCAACCCATAATATAAGCCTGAGAATTGCTGACATAAGGCAGAAACTGTCTGCCAATTACTGCGACCAACCGTAGGAATAACCATCGCTTTAACGCCAGCTTGCTGTGCTTGTGTCCACGCTTGGTGCGGATTTTCTGCAAACGGAGCGAAATCAAAATGGCAATGGCTATCTATTATGACTGAATGATTAGTTACTACGGACATACTTTGAGTCTCTATTAGGGCAAGTATTATGGTTAATATTACTCAAATTAACCGTCAAACACGTCATTCTTTATCTTTGTTGGTAATTCTCACTGCGGCTAGATTGAGTCTAAGGGTAAAATCAGCGACAATAGCGGATAATGCACTCCATTCAAAAAGAACATGCTAATGTCGCTAACACAGTTTCAGGGCGAAGTATCTAAACGTCGTACTTTCGCTATTATCTCCCACCCCGATGCGGGTAAAACCACCATTACTGAAAAAGTATTGTTGTTCGGAAACGCGATCCAAAAAGCTGGTACAGTAAAAGGTCGTGGTTCTAACCAGCATGCAAAATCTGACTGGATGGAGATGGAAAAAGAACGTGGTATCTCGGTAACCACATCGGTTATGCAGTTTCCTTACAACAATTGTTTGGTTAACTTGCTTGATACTCCAGGACACGAAGACTTCTCTGAAGATACTTACCGTACCCTAACAGCCGTTGACTCCTGTCTAATGGTTATCGATGCCGCTAAAGGTGTCGAGGATCGTACTCGTAAGCTAATGGAAGTTACTCGCCTACGTGACACACCTATCGTTACCTTCATGAACAAATTGGACCGCGAAACACGTGATCCAATGGAATTGCTTGATGAAGTTGAAGTTGAACTAGGTATGGCATGTGCACCTATCTCATGGCCTATTGGTTGTGGTAAAGAGTTCAAAGGTGTTTACCATATTCACCGTGATGAAACGATTCTGTACAGCACAGGTCAAGGCCATACTATTCAAGAACAACGCATCATTAAAGGCTTAGATAACCCAGAGCTTGATGTGGCTATTGGTAGTGATTTGGCAGCAAACTTGCGCGAAGAACTAGAATTAGTGATCGGTGCATCAAATGAGTTTGATCTTGAGCTATTTTTAGCTGGTGAGCTAACGCCTGTTTTCTTTGGTACTGCACTGGGTAACTTTGGTGTTGACCATATGCTTGATGGCTTAACTCAATGGGCTCCAGCACCATTACCTCGTCAAGCAAATACGCGTGAAGTAGAAGCGACTGAAGAGAAATTTTCAGGCTTCGTGTTTAAAATCCAAGCTAACATGGATCCAAAGCACCGTGACCGTATTGCATTTATGCGTATAGTGTCAGGTACTTACAACCAAGGTATGAAGATGAACCATGTTCGTACTGGTAAGAGCGTAAGTATTTCTGATGCAGTAACCTTCATGGCCGGTGACCGTTCTCGCGCTGAAGTTGCTTATGCGGGTGATATTATTGGTTTACATAACCACGGTACAATTCAAATTGGTGATACCTTTACTCAAGGTGAGAACCTTAAGTTTGCCGGTATTCCAAACTTTGCCCCTGAACTATTCCGTCGTATTCGTCTAAAAGATCCACTTAAGCAAAAGCAATTGCTAAAAGGCTTAGTACAACTTTCAGAAGAAGGTGCGGTACAGGTATTCCGTCCACTACAAAACAACGATTTAATCGTTGGTGCGGTGGGTGTACTTCAGTTTGATGTGGTTGTTGCACGTCTTAAAGCTGAATACAACGTTGAAGCGATTTATGAAGGCGTTAACGTTGCAACAGCGCGCTGGGTTGAATGTGACGATGCTAAGAAACTTGAAGAATTCAAGCGTAAGAACCAATCACACCTAGCATTAGACGGCGGTGATAATTTATCTTATATCGCCCCAACAATGGTTAATCTAAACCTTGCTAAAGAACGTTTCCCTGAAGGTGATTTCCGCGCAACGCGTGAGCACTAATCTACTTTCTGGTTATTAATACAAAAAAGGCCGTATTCATCTGAATACGGCCTTTTTATTGGTGCTTTTATAGCTTAATCAGCCAAAAGGCATAAACATATAGGCCATGATCAACGCATCTTCGCGCCCATCAACCGCTGGGTAATAGCCTACGCGACGATTGGTTTCATTAAATCCAGTCGCTTCATACAATTTATAAGCACCTAGGTTGCTTTCTCGTACTTCAAGCCAAATTTCTTCCGCTTGTTTCGCTTCTAGTGCATCAATAAAACCATTAAGTAACAACTTCCCGTAACCCTTACGCTGTTGAGCTGGATCAATAGCAATATTAAGTAATGTGCCTTCACCTGCGACCAATTGTCCAAAACAATAACCAACAACCTGCTCGTCAACCACTAACACATAGTTAGCCGCTATGCGATTCGGTTGCTTACGGATCATTGATTCTGCCCATGGAAAAGTATTAGCGGCTTGTTCTATACGCCAAACATCATCAGTATGGTGCGCTTCTAACGGAATAATTTTATGAGTCATAACCACAAATCTGTTGCCATAACGCCTTCTTAGATGAAGGATCATTATGCATTAGTTTTAATGAGGCCGAATTCAGTACCTGACAGCCACTAGGGTGCGCCCCTTGGCAGCCAGCAAACCAACACCAATCTAAATGGTGCTCTGCGATTTGATCAAGCGCCGATAACGGCAATGATAAGGCTTGAGATGGGGCTAATTTCATACTAGATAAAATTCGTCCAAACAACCAAGCATCATGCTCATCCAATTCCTCTGCTGTAATAAAGAGCAGCTTACACTCAGCGGGTAGATTGATCACAGGCAGCACTTGGTTAGGAAAAAGTTCTGGCTTTCGTACTTGCCAATAAGTGATCCCCATTTCCTGTAACACCTGAATATCGCGTTGCTTCATACCCTACCTGCTATGGAATATAAATGGAGACTGATCCTAACAAATCCACGTCAGTTTGTACTCATAAACTATAGCCATCGGTATTCCACTGTCTAAAAACAACAATGCCGACATCAAGTCGGCATTGTTTATTATTCAGTTATCATCAAGCTTAATCATTAATCATGGTAACGTTGAGCTAATGCATCTGCAGCAACCATTGCTTGGTAAACACGCTCTGCATTCACTTTAACGGGCATATTGCCCATGGTATCACCTTCTGCACAAGCAATTTCAGCGACTTGACGCCAATCAGCTTCAACCATTTCTTCAATACCAAAATCAGCAAGTGTTAATGGTAGACCTGCTGTTTTCATAACATAAATAACGTTTTCAATTTCTTCTGCGTCAGCTTTTTCTAATACTAACTGGGTTAGTAAACCAAAAGCGACTTTTTCACCATGCTGAATATGATGTAGTTGTGGTAATGATGACATACCGTTACTGATCGCATGTGCAGCAGCTAAACCGCCAGACTCAGCACCAACCCCACTTAAATAAATAGTCGCTTCAACCATTTCTTCTAATGCAGGAGTAACGACATGACGACGTGCTGCGTCCATAGCCATTTCAACATTTTCAACAATCAGTTCATAACACATTAGTGCCATGCCTAAACCGGTACGTGATACTCGTTTTTGAACTAAGTTTAGCCCATCGGCATAACAACACGCACGGGCTTCAAAGAAAGTAGCAAGAGCATCACCAATACCTGCAGCAAAAAACTTCGTTGGAGCAGCAGCAATGATACCGGTATCAGCTATAACCGCATCTGGATTTTGAGGTAAGAACAAGTAACGATCAAACTCACCATCGTCTTTATATATCACTGATAATGCAGTACAAGGCGCATCCGTTGACGCGATGGTTGGAAAAATAATCACTGGAATTTTAGCAAAATGCGCCACCGCTTTGGCAACATCCATAGTTTTACCACCACCGATACCCACCACAACATTTGCGCCGTGGTGTTTTACTATCTCATGAATACGGCCAATTTCAGTATCAGTACATTCATATTGAAATTGTTCTGCATGAGCGGTAATGCCCGCTTGCTGTAAAGAGGGTAATGCTTCAGCTTGTACTTTATTAAGAATAAATTCATCACAAATCAATAAAGCATTATTACCAAAATCTTTAATAAACCCATCCAGTTGCGGTAACAGGTTTTGGCCAATAATAAATTTTTTAGGTGAGGTAATACTACGTGGGATCATCGATGCTATTCCTTAAGAATTATTTCTTAGCAACAAAATACCACCACTAAATATTAAGCTAAATGACAAATAAAGAATTCTTAATTCTCAATATTAACCTTGTTGCACCAATCTATGAATAGGTTATTAATAAAAACCAAAAAGCCACACCATTATTAACGTTTTGTCGTTAATGTCCGGTGTGGCTTTTTATTGTGGCTATTAAGCACATGATTAGACTAACGCATTAAACTCTTCGCAATATTCAACCAAACCTTGATATTGTTGAACACTACCAGGCACAACTTCTAACACCATGAAAGCCTCTTCAGTGCCGGGCCAACTGCATGTTAAACCATGCTTAAGTGCCGGTTGATAACCCGCTCGCTGATAATAATTAGGATCACCTAATACCACCACTGTCGGATAATCAAAATCGGCTAACGTTGCTTGCGCTTCAGCTAATAATGCTAGACCAACCCCTTGATGGCGATGATCCTCACGCACAGCTAAAGGAGCAAGACCTTGCCAATTCGTTTCTTGTCCAGCGACAGTTACCGGACTAAAAAAAGCATGCCCAATCACTTCACCATCATCTGTACAAGCAACTAATGACAATGTACGACAGCCATTTTCACGTAAACGCATCACCAAATTAGCTTCGGCGTCAGTCTCAAAAACTGATTTTAACAATGCATCAATTAATAGAATATCAGCAGGTGCTTCAGATCTAATGAGCATGTATAACCTCTTTCTCAATCACGTTAGTCTGCATTCCCTGATGAATAAAATCAGCTGATTGCTGTAACACAAATTTTATCGGCGAAGGTAAAGAATCAAGATCAATACTATCCATCAAATTCTTTACTTCCAGCCCCAGTTCAGTATCCCCTTCTATACGAAGACGACGTTGGAAGAACAGTGTATCAGGATCTTCTTTGCGTGCCGCAATTAATACTAAGTCATTACACTCACCACTAAAGCTTACATCATGCTGGTCGCATTGCTCAGCAACAACCAACTGTTGATCTTGATAACTAATAAACCACTGTAACCCTAAATCACGCACCTCAACTTTTAGCCAACGATCTTCAAGAAACTCAAAATCACCGTCCTCTAAGGCTTCTTTAAAAACCATCGCCAAGCCATCGAGCATCATTTTCTTTTGAATAGCGAACGGGGTTAGCTTTGCAGGGACACGTAATAATGCCGGGCCGCGTTGAACCAATTTTTTTCTAAGTTGAGCAATCACTATTTGTATTCCTGTTTAAAATCGAACGCTAAAAATGAATTGTATGGCAATCTTAGCCATTTGTTTTATGCCTTGAGTCAAAAAAAAGCAACTGCTCTAGAAAAACTCACTATTATTTTGTTAATAAACATTATATTTACCCTCACTAACATTTACACTAACTATGATTTAGCACCAACTTATTATTAACATTCAAATATAACGCTAAGGATTAGACATTCATGCAAATAGAGCAACTTGACTATTGGTTTCCATTACTGACAAATAATAGTCCTTTCCTATTTGCGATTCTTAACGACCAACACCACTATCATAGTGTTAATAATCGTTATAGTGATATCAGTGGTAAACCACAACACGAACTCATTGGTAGTAATGATATTGACACCCTTGGTAACTACTACTATCAATGCTTAAAGCCTTATTACGAACGTGCATTTAATGGTGAAGTTATTGAAGCTGAAATTATTATCAATGACACTGATCATCACACCAGTTTGCACATTAGCTTGGCACCGTTAACGAATGCCGACGGTAAAATTGATCATATTATTTTACATTCCGTAGATACTTCAGAACGCCATGTATTAATTAACTCATTGCAAGAATCAGAGCATCAACTGACCCAACTTCAAAATCTGATGACTGACGGTATCTGTGTGATTGAAAAAAATATCATCATGAATGCCAATCAACGCGCCGTTGAACTATTGGGTATGACCTCAAAAAATGCCTTACTCGGACAAGCACTTGATCATGTGTTACTCGATAATAAGAAACAACCTTGTCACAGTAAAACATTCGCTCAAGCAATCCATAACAATAATCGCCATTATTATTCTGCTCATAATGATGATCACTCACCATTGATGGTAACGACAACGGCTATTACCATGATGGGAGAAGCAGCATTATTAATAAAGCTCACTCCCGACACCAGCACTGATGAACAACAGCATAAAATTGAGCAATTAACTCAACTGGATCCTTTAACGGGCCTTTATAATCGCTATGGCTTTAGTCGCCAACTCGAACTGCTAATGAAAGCCAATACACCGCTATTTATGCTATATATCGACATTGATAACTTTAAAAATATCAATGATTCATTAGGGCATCATATTGGTGATAAAGTCCTTCAAGAAATTGCGCTGCGATTGCAACAACTGCTACCTAAAAATGCGCTTATTGGTCATTTAAGTGGTGATGAATTTGCCGTTTTACTGGCGCACCCTGAACATGAAAATAGCGGTGAAATAATTGCCGAACAAATCATTGCGTTAGTTAACCAACCCTTTGATCTGCGTTATTTTAGTAAGCACCTTGCCTGCTCAATTGGGATGGTTAAATCGCCGGGTAATGGCCATGATGCGCGCATGATGTTGCAAAATGCCGACACTGCAATGTATGAGGCCAAAAATCGCGGGCGAAATCGGTTAGTGGTTTTCAGTGATGCAATGAGTAAAGAAGCTCGAATGCGATTATGGCTGGAAATAGAACTACAAAAAGCACTGCAAAATAATGGCTTAGAAGTATGGTATCAACCTAAAGTTAACGCCAAAAATTTTGAAATTGACGGTGCAGAAGCATTAGTTCGTTGGAAGCACCCCGTTGAGGGCTACATTAGCCCAGCCCAATTTATTCCTGTTGCTGAACGATCTGGTCTCATCGAGCAACTAGGTCGTGTGGTGATGCGAGAGGTGTTTACTACCGTTAAGCAGTGGAAAAAACAACAGCTCTTAAAAGGGCGAGTAGCAATCAACTTATCATCACAACAATTTGAAAATCCTAAATTAATTAGTTTTGTCGATAAACTACGTCAATCAACAGGAATCAATGCGGCGGATTTTACCTTTGAGCTTACCGAAAGTTCGGTAATGAGTGACGGTGAACATACCATCCAAATGCTCAATGCCATTAAACAACAAGGATTTGCATTATCTATTGATGACTTTGGTACCGGATATTCATCATTGTCTTATTTAGCGAGATTTCCGCTCGATGAACTCAAAATTGACCGCGCTTTTATTAAAGATATTGATACCATTCCAAGACAAATTACCCTCATCGAAAATATCATCAATTTAGGTAAATCACTCAACATGAGTGTGGTGGCAGAAGGCATTGAAACTCGCCAACAAGCAACTTTACTATCAAACCTTAATTGCGACTATATTCAAGGATTTCATTTTCACCGCCCAATGCCAAAGCAAGAACTTGAAGACTTGTTATTAAAGGAAAAAGTTTATCTTAATGGTTGATATGAGCCTCAAAACACGATCATTTAGTAACAATTTTATTGTTTAATATCAACCAAACCTGCCTAACATCAAGATCTGCTGCCATAAACACTTTTACTATGATGGCATCGCTTTTATGCAAAGATTGGATAATAAATAACATGGAGCTTCTTTGCCCTGCTGGTAATCTTCCAGCATTAAAAACAGCTATCGATAACGGTGCGGATGCAGTTTATATTGGTTTTAAGGACGATACTAACGCCCGCCACTTTGCTGGTTTAAACTTCACTGATCGCAAGCTTGAAAAAGCCGTACAATATGTAAAAGATCACGATCGTAAATTACATGTGGCTTTAAATACCTTTGCTCACCCAGATGGCTTTAGTCGCTGGACTAAAGCGGTTGATAACGCAGCGGAAATGGGCGTTGATGCTCTGATCGTGGCAGATATTGGCGTACTTGAATATGCAGCAACCACTTACCCTGATTTAGAGTTACATCTCTCAGTGCAGGCATCAGCAACTAACACCGCTGCAATCGATTATTACCAACAAAATTTCAATATCAAACGCGTCGTGTTACCGCGGGTACTTTCTATTCATCAAGTTAAGCAATTAGCCCGTAATACTGATATGCAATTAGAAGTTTTTGCTTTTGGTAGTTTATGTATTATGTCTGAAGGACGCTGTTATTTATCATCTTACATGACCGGCGAATCCCCTAATACGGTTGGTGCTTGTTCTCCAGCAAAGTATGTTCGCTGGCAAGAAACACCACAAGGATTAGAATCGCGCTTAAATGAAATTTTAATTGATCGCTATACTAAAGGTGAAAATGCTGGTTATCCCACGCTATGTAAAGGCCGATTTGATATTAATATCGACGGTGAAAACAAGCGCTATCACGCACTAGAAGAGCCAACTAGCCTTAATACCCTAGAAATTTTACCTGAGCTATTTAAGGCTAATATTGCATCAGTTAAAATTGAAGGTCGCCAACGCAGCCCTGCTTATGTTGAGCAAGTAACCCGTACTTGGCGTGCAGCAATTGACCACTATTTAGCAAATCCTGAAGGCTACAGTGTTAATCCAGCATGGAATGCATGTCTGGGTAACCTGTCTGAAGGTAAGCAAACGACGTTAGGTGCATACCACCGCAAATGGCAATAAGGGATCATTAATGAAATATTCACTAGGGCCATTATTATACTTTTGGCCTCAGCATGATGTTGAAACCTTTTATCAGCAAGCAAAGCACAGTAATGTTGATATTATTTATTTAGGTGAGACGGTGTGCTCTAAACGTCGCGCCCTAAAACCAGCCCAATGGATAGATATTGCGAAAGAACTTGCCACCAATGGTAAGCAAGTCGTGCTATCAACCATGGCATTGCTAGAAGCGCCTAGCGAAGTTAACATCATGAAAAAATATATCGATAACGGCGACTTTATTGTTGAAGCTAACGATGTATCTGCGATTCAACTTGCATCACAAAGCAAGGTGCCGTTTGTGGTTGGTCCTGCGGTTAACTGCTATAACGCCCAAACCCTCAAACTATTTGTTAAACAAGGCATGACCCGTTGGTGTATGCCGGTTGAACTGTCTCGTGATTGGTTAGCTAACACACTTACCGAATGTGAGGCTTTAGGTATCCGTCAACAATTCGAAACCGAAGTCTTTAGCTATGGTTATTTACCTCTTGCCTATTCAGCCCGCTGCTTTACTGCTCGAGCTGAAAATAAAGCTAAAGATGATTGTGAGACTTGTTGTATCAAGTATCCACAAGGGATCACTGTTAACAGTCAAGAAGATCAAAAAATCTTCACCCTCAATGGCATTCAAACCCAATCAGGCTACTGCTATAACTTGATCAACGATTTGAAAGGCATGAAAGATATGGTCGATGTAGTCAGGTTAAGCCCAATGGGACTTGATACCCTCACCTTAATCGATGATTTCCGTGCTAATGAGCAAAGCACGATTCGTCATCCTCTGGCTGATGGTCATCAATGTAATGGCTATTGGCATAATCTTGCAGGATTAGATATTCGTTAGTGGTTCTATTAAAATAAAAAAATAGCCGCTCTTCATAGCGGCTATTTTTATAGAAAATCATGATGACTATGCGCTTGGAGGAACTGGTTCTACTGGTACTGCATTTTGCTCAGCGGTTAAAATACGATCCAATTCAAGTAAAGACAGTCGATGTTCAACAAACTCATACACATTACCCGCTAGTGCAAGTTTATACAGCATAACTGCAGTCGAATAATCTTGTTGATTTTGATAGCGCTGCGCTAAATAAAAATAGCCTTCAGTTAATCGCAAAGCCAACTGTTGATTATCTTTACTCTGCTCGGCAATCTCAGTTAAAAATTGCTCTTCACTAATATCACCAAGATACATACGCACAATCTGCCAGCCCCAATCTTGTTTATCACTCGCCGCATAACGTTGTTGAAGTAATGTTTGAGCTTGCTCTGGCACAAATTTCAAATCATTAATGTAGAGCCAAATCACTCGATAAGGATCATTAATATCCTGCTGGTAATGCGGCAATAAATCATCATTCGCTAAATCGTAACGCTCACCATAATACAGCGCGATACCACGATTACGGTGTGCATAAGGATGCTCTGGAGCGAGATCCAAAGTAGAATCAAACGCTTCATAAGCTAAATCAAACAACCCCATTTGAGTAAAAATAACCCCGGCAACATTATATAAATCAGGCTGGTTAGGGTTTAGCGTTAGCGATTTATTAAAATCAAGTCGGGCTAAATCACGTAAACCTAAACTGTCATGCAGTAAACCGCGATCATAATAAATGGTCGCTAATGTTGTTTGAGGAATATTGGGTTGCTGTAATATTTGCTCAATTCGTGCCAACTGGATTTGCTGCTGCAAACTAGGTTGATAAGGAATCGCCATTGGCGGATGGGTCCATGTTGTTGGCATTGCTGAACAACCACTCAGCATCAGCACTGACGCAATTACAACATATTGAAGATGGCGTATTATCAACTCATTTCTCCCTGTGACATCAATGACGATCCAGCGTCTATGATAATATTTGGATCAAAAAAAGGGGCTATTAAGCCCCTTTATATCATGATATTAGCAAAACGTTTAGCCTTGTGGCTGCTCGTCTTGTGCAGGAGCTGCGGCTGGCGCTTCTACTGCTTCTTTCATGCTTAGACGGATACGGCCTTGACGGTCGATTTCAAGTACTTTAACTTGAACTTCTTGACCCATCTGTAGGTAATCAGACACTTTCTCTACACGATCTTGTGAGATTTGAGAAATGTGAACTAGACCTTCTTTAGCACCGATAACTGATACAAATGCACCGAAATCAACGATACGCATTACTTTACCAGTGTAAACACGGCCAACTTCAACGTCAGCTGTGATTTCTTCGATACGACGGATTGCTTCTTGTGCAGCAGTCCCTTCAGTCGCAGCGATCTTCACTGTACCATCGTCTTCGATTTCGATTGTAGTACCAGTTTCTTCAGTAAGTGCACGGATAACTGCACCACCTTTACCGATAACATCTTTGATCTTCTCAGGGTTGATCTTCATCATGTGAATGCGAGGAGCAAACTGAGAGATATCTTCACGAGGAGAGTTAATTGCGTTATCCATTACGCTAAGGATGTGCTTACGCGCGCCTTTAGCTTGGTTAAGTGCAATTTCCATGATCTCTTTAGTGATACCTTCAATCTTGATATCCATCTGAAGTGCTGTGATACCGTCGTCAGTACCCGCTACTTTAAAGTCCATGTCACCTAGGTGATCTTCATCACCAAGAATGTCAGAAAGAACAACGAAATCATCGCCTTCTTTCACAAGACCCATTGCGATACCCGCAACAGATGCTTTGATTGGCACACCAGCATCCATAAGAGCAAGTGAAGTACCACATACAGAAGCCATTGAAGATGAACCGTTAGATTCAGTGATTTCTGATACTACACGCACTGTGTACGGGAACTCGTCAACAGAAGGCATAACAGCTTGAATACCACGTTTCGCCAACTTTCCGTGACCAATTTCACGACGCTTAGGCGAACCAACGAAACCAGTTTCACCTACACAGTATGGAGGGAAGTTGTAGTGAAGAAGGAAGTGATCTTTCTTCTCACCCATGATGCTATCAATGATTTGAGCATCACGTTGTGTACCAAGTGTTGCAGTAACAAGTGCTTGCGTTTCACCACGTGTAAATAGTGAAGAACCGTGAGTACGTGGAAGTACACCAGTACGTACGTCTAGCGCGCGAACCATGTCTTTTTCACGACCATCGATACGTGGAAGACCCGCAATGATACGGCCACGTACAACAGTCTTCTCTAGATCGTGGAAGATAGTATGAATTTCTTTCGCGTTTGCATCAACATCTTCAGCAAGAATCGTGTCATTTACTTCAGCAGCAATCTCATGAATACGGTCGTAACGCGCCATTTTCTCTGTGATTTGGTAAGCTTCAACAAGCTTAGCTTCAGCAAGTTCAGCGATCTTAGTTTTAAGTGCTGTGTTCTCTGCAGGAGCAGTCCAATCCCAAGCTGGTGTTGCAACTTCAGCTGCAAACTCATTGATTGCATTGATAACAACTTGCTGTTGGTCGTGACCGAACACTACTGCTTGTAGCATTTGCTCTTCAGATAGGCGATCAGCTTCTGATTCAACCATTAGAACAGCATCTTTAGTACCAGCAACAACAAGATCTAGACGGCTTTCTTCTAGTTCTACATTGCTTGGGTTAAGAACGAATTGATCGTTAATGTAACCTACACGTGCAGCACCGATAGGACCATTGAATGGAATACCAGAAATAGCTAATGCAGCTGATGTACCAATCATTGTTACCATATCAGGGTTAACTGCAGGATTTACAGAAACTACTGTGGCAATAACTTGTACTTCGTTTTTAAAATCGTCAGGGAATAGCGGACGGATTGGACGGTCAATTAGACGTGCAGTCAGTGTTTCGCCTTCTGAAGGGCGACCTTCACGCTTGAAGAAACCACCAGGGATTTTACCTGCAGCGTAAGTACGCTCTTGGTAGTTCACTGTTAGCGGGAAGAAGTCTTGGCCTTCCACTGCTGTTTTCTTACCAACAACAGAAACGAACACTGAAGTGTCGTCCATGCTAACCATTACTGCAGCAGTCGCTTGACGTGCTATAACACCAGTCTCAAGAGTAACCGTGTGGTTACCGTACTGGAAAGTCTTTACGATAGGATTCACGTGAATTTCCTTAAATATATTCCGCTTTCTATTTGCTGGTCAATTATAACCAACACAAACATAAGCGTCATGTAATGATGTCCACTTTTGTAGTGATTTCACGTATCGCGACTAATGAAAGTTCTTAGCCATGAAAAAACTCTCATTAGCCGCGACCTGAAGGTCGACGAAAACGACTCGCGAAGTCATAACAAGTGGATGTGTACAGTTATTTACTCGACACCTATCATATCTTTGCATAAGCATTCATACAACAAACTTGAGCTTAACTCCGGTACAGATAGTAGACGAAATTGCGAAAGATGACAGGGGAACGAATCAATAATAGCGGTATCAATAATAAAAAGAGCAGATAAAAAGAAAGGAGCCTAGGGCTCCTTTCTTAAAGCAATCTTAGCGACGTAGGCCTAGACGCTTGATCAAGTCTTGGTAACGATCTAGGTTTTTACCTTTAAGGTAATCTAGAAGCTTACGACGACGAGAAACCATGCGTAGTAAACCGCGACGGCTGTGGTGGTCATGCTTGTGGTTAGCAAAGTGACCTTGAAGGTGGTTGATTTGCGCTGTTAAAAGTGCAACCTGAACTTCAGGAGAACCAGTATCATTTTCACATTGTGCGTAATCTGCAACGATTGCTGCTTTAGTTTCTGCATTCAGAGACATAACTCATTCCTAATACAAGATGTTTTAATTTGTGCCGCCAATCTCTGATTCAGCCGACACCCAAGCCGCGGATTATACTGATCAGCGGTACTAACTACAAGCGAATAATTAACCAGTGTTATTTTTAATCTCAAACGACTTATTCCCGATAATCAAGATGATTCGCGGTTCACAATCAGTTGCGATTTTCTGGTGTCATTATTATTCTTGTTCGTTTGCCATTACTCGCTTTGGTGCCAACATGCCTTTCGCATCAATGGTACCAACACCAATAAATTCAGCTGCTTCACCGACGGTAATACGCACTAATGTGCCTTCAGCAGGGACAACTTCCGCACTGACAGGATTACCATGCAGCACATGAACAGCTAATTCAGCACTGATGTTCACTTCTGGTAAATCTTGCACCGCAGTATCAGTTGGCAATAATAACGCATCTAACACTGTACCCGGTTCAATCTCATCCGCTTTAGCTTGATCAAGCATTGCTTGTAATTGCTCAATAGTAACCATTCGTTCATACGGAAAGTTAGATACTCCTGTACGACGTAAATAAGTCACGTGAGCGCCACAACCTAGCATTTCGCCTAAATCATCCACAATCGTACGAATATATGTGCCTTTTGACACATGTAATTCCATTTCAACTTCATTGTTATCAAAGCGTAGTAACTCAACCGAATACACCGTAATCTTACGTGACTCGCGAGGAATTGAAATTCCTTCGCGCGCGTATTCATACAATTTACGGCCTTGGTACTTTAATGCAGAGTACATTGATGGAATTTGATCTGTCGTGCCACGAAAGCTATCGATACAAGCTTCAAGTTGATCACGTTCAACATTAACAGCACGGGTTTCAACCACTTCACCATCAGAATCAGACGTATCAGTACGTTCACCTAACTTAGCAACCACACGATAACGCTTATCTGAATCTAATAAAAATTGTGAAAACTTGGTCGCTTCACCAAAACAAAGCGGTAACATGCCCGTCGCTAAAGGATCAAGCGCACCAGTATGGCCCGCTTTTTGTGCAAAAAAGATACGTTTCACTTTTTGCAGCGTATCGTTAGAACTAATGCCGGTTGGTTTATCAACCAAGATCACACCGTTAATTGGACGACCTTTACGACGACGTGCCATGTTTACTCCTCGCCTTTTTCTACTTCGTCTTCATCACCACGACGATCTTCATCGTCACGTACCGCTTTTGATACTAGGTTTGAAATACGCATACCTTCAGTCAACGACTGATCAAAGATAAAGTTTAATTCTGGCGTCACACGCAAGCGAATTTCTTTACCTAATAGTGAACGAATGTAAGGTGCCATTTCACGTAACGCAGCCAAGCTACCTTCTGCCGTTTGCTCACCAATAGTGAAAAACGTTACATAGATCTTGGCGTAGTTCATGTCACGCGAAACATCAACACTTGAAATTGTTGTCATTGCGATCGCTGGATCTTTGATTTCACGTTGTAAAATCACAGCCAATTCTTTTTGTAGCTGTTGAGCTACACGTTGGGTACGGCTAAATTCTTTTGCCATTGTCTTGCTCTCTCTAAGAATAATGCTCTTGAAAGAATGGGGAGCCGAAGCTCCCCATTATCATTATCATGTTGAAAAACAACTATCTACACTGATTATTAATCAAGTGTACGTTGGATTTCAATAATTTCGAATACTTCGATCTGGTCACCAACGCGAACGTCGTTGTAGTTCTTAACGCCGATACCACACTCGTAACCGTTCTTAACTTCAGCAACGTCATCTTTAAAGCGACGTAGTGACTCAAGCTCACCTTCGTAAATAACTACGTTTTCACGTAGAACACGAATAGGGTTATTACGCTTAATAGTACCTTCAGTTACCATACAACCAGCGATTGCGCCGATCTTAGGTGACTTAAATACGTCACGTACTTCAGCAAGACCAATGATCTCTTGCTTGAACTCAGGAGCCAACATACCACCCATCGCCGCTTTAACTTCGTCGATTAGTTGGTAGATGATTGAGTAGTAACGTAGGTCTAGGTTTTCATTTTCGATTGTTTGACGCGCAGACGCATCAGCACGAACGTTGAAACCAAGAACGATAGCGTTAGAAGCTGCTGCAAGTACTGCATCAGTTTCAGTGATTGCACCAACACCTGAACCTACAATGTTCACTTTAACTTCGTCAGTTGAAAGTTTACGTAGTGAGTCAGCAATTGCTTCAACAGAACCTTGAACGTCAGCTTTTAGTACTACGTTTAGCTCAGCAACTTCGCCAGCTTCCATGTTAGCAAACATGTTTTCTAGCTTAGATTTTTGTTGACGTGCTAGTTTAATATCACGGAATTTACCTTGACGGTAAAGTGCAACTTCACGAGCTTTACGCTCATCACGTACAACAGTTGCTTCATCACCAGATGATGGCACACCAGAAAGACCAAGGATCTCAACAGGAATAGAAGGACCTGCTGATTCAATTTCTTGACCTTGTTCGTTGCGCATTGCACGGATACGACCATGCATTAGACCACAAAGAACGATATCGCCCTTACGCAATGTACCTTCTTGAACAAGTACAGTTGCTACAGGACCACGGCCTTTATCAAGACGTGATTCGATAACCACACCTGACGCCATGCCTTCTTCAACTGCTGTAAGTTCAAGAATTTCTGACTGAAGTAAGATAGCTTCTAGTAAACCATCGATGTTAGTACCTTGTTTCGCAGAGATGTGAACAAACATGTTCTCACCGCCCCACTCTTCAGGCATAACGTCGTATTGAGCTAACTCATTCTTCACGTTGTCTGGGTTTGCATCTTCTTTATCGATCTTGTTTACCGCAACGATCAAAGGTACGCCAGCTGCTTTCGCATGCTGAATCGCTTCGATTGTTTGTGGCATAACACCATCGTCTGCTGCAACTACAAGTACAACGATATCTGTCGCTTGAGCACCACGAGCACGCATAGCTGTAAACGCTGCGTGTCCTGGAGTATCAAGGAAAGTGATCATACCATTGTCAGTTTCAACGTGGTAAGCACCGATGTGCTGTGTAATACCACCTGCTTCGCCTGAAGCAACGTGTGCTTTACGAATGTAGTCAAGTGTTGATGTTTTACCGTGGTCAACGTGACCCATGATAGTAACAACTGGCGCACGAGATACTTTGATTAAATCTAGCTCGTTACGATTAGAAAGAATCGCTTCTTCCAATTCGTTTTCTTTACGTAGAATAACCTTGTGGCCCATTTCTTCAGCAACAAGAGATGCTGTTTCTTGGTCGATAACTTGGTTGATAGTCGCCATTGCGCCCATCTTCATCATTACCTTGATAACTTCAACGCCTTTAACAGACATTTTGTTAGCCAATTCAGAAACAACAATCGTTTCGCCAATAATAACATCTTGCTTAGCGACTAGTGCTGTCTTATCGAAGCCATGTTGCATTGATGCTGGTTTGTTCATTTGTGGCTTACCGCGACCACGTTGGTTACGACCGCCACGGCCACCACGTTCGTCTTGCTTAGCCGCTGGTTTTTTCTTTTTACGACGGCGAGAAGTTTCTTCTTTGCGGTCTTGTTCATCTTCTGCAGCACGAGCATATGTAGATGTCGTTGTATGGTAATCAGATTTTTCCATACTTACTGCTTGCTCAGGTTTTACCCCGTTTTTCTCGTTCTGTTCTGCCATTTTGCGAGCCTCTTCTAGCTGACGCTGACTTTCTTCTTCGGCTTTTCGCTTGGCTTCCTGTTCCAGACGACGCTGTAGTACTTCAGCATCTAACTTAGCCTGTTTGTCAGCGACGGTGCGCTTAGCTTTTTGATCAGCTTTACGCTTATCCTCTTCGGTACGATTCGCTTTATCCTCAGCGTCTCGCTTTAATTTCTCTTCTGCTTCACGCTTGGCAGTTTCTTCTGCTTTACGCTGCTCTTCAGCTTGACGTGTGGCAGCTTCCTCTGCGCTACGTTTTGCTGCTTCTTCTGCGGCTTGGCTAGCAATCATGTCAGCTTCACGTTGCGCTTTTGCTTCCGCTTCACGCTTAACAGCATCTTCTGCTGCACGTTGTTCATCTTCAAGTGCTGAACGTTTCACGTAGGTGCGCTTTTTGCGCACTTCTACTTGAACATTTTTACTCTTGCCACCACTGCCAGACACACTTAGTGTACTACGTGTCTTGCGCTGCAGAGTCAGACGAGTCGGAGCGCCGTCAGTATTGCCGTTACTACCATGCTCCTTTTGGAGATGATTAAGTAACGCCTGTTTTTCGGTTTGGCTTACATTTTCATCAACATTCTTAGCGATCCCAGCATCTGAAAGCTGTTGAAGTAAACGGTCAATTGGCGTACCAATTTCTTCCGCCAATGTTTTAACGGTAACCTCTGACATAATGCTCCTCCCTTGCTTTATTTTTTGATTACGCTTCGTCGCTGAACCAGCAAATATTACGCGCAGCCATAATTAGCTCACCCGCTTTTGCATCGTCTACGCCTTCAATGTCGGTCAAGTCATCAGTTCCTTGATCAGCAAGATCTTCAAGCGTACAAATACCTTTTGCTGCAAACTTAAACGCTAACTCACGCTCAAGACCTTCCAGACTTAATAAATCTTCAGCTGGTTCTACACCATCAAGCGTTTCTTCTTGAGCAAGCGCTAATGTAGTCAATGCAGCTTTTGCACGGCTACGTAATTGCTCAATAATCTCGTCATTAAGACCATCAATATCCATTAATTCACTTAATGGAACGTAAGCAATTTCTTCTAGTGTAGTAAAGCCTTCTTCCACCAATAAAGTTGCAAAATCTTCATCAATATCAAGGTGTTTAGTAAACACTTCAATTGATGCTTGCGCTTCTGCTTGGTGTTTTTTCTGTAGATCTTCAACTGTCATTACGTTTAGTTCCCAGCCAGTAAGCTGTGATGCTAGACGTACATTTTGACCGTTGCGACCGATCGCTTGTGCCAGATTATCTTTCTGTACAGCGATATCCATAGTGTGGTTGTCTTCATCAACAATGATTGAATCAACTTCCGCAGGCGCCATTGCATTAATAACGTATTGTGCAGCATTTTCATCCCACAATACGATATCAATACGCTCGCCGCCAAGCTCACTAGAAACAGCTTGAACACGCGCGCCACGCATACCAACACACGCACCCACAGGATCAATACGCTTATCGTTAGTTTTTACTGCAATTTTTGCACGAGAGCCAGCGTCACGTGCTGCGCCCATTAGTTCAATGAGTTCTTCGCCCATTTCAGGCACTTCAATGCGGAATAGCTCAGATAACATTTCTGGCTTAGAACGCGTCATGAATAACTGGAAACCACGAGCTTCAGGTGCAACTTTGTACAGTAGACCACGAACACGGTCACCTGGACGGAAGTTTTCACGCGGAAGTTGATCATCACGCTGGATAACGGCTTCTGCGTTGCTACCCAAATCAATAATCACTGCGTCACGATTTACTTTCTTAACAATACCAGTGATTAACTCACCTTCATTATCAATAAATTGTGCCACAATTTGCTCACGCTCAGCTTCACGTACTTTTTGTACGATAACTTGCTTTGCAGTTTGCGTAGTAATACGGTCGAATGTTACTGATTGAATATCATCTTCAACATAATCGCCTAGTGCAACTGTTGGATCTTCAAATTGTGCCGCTTCTAACGTAATTTCAAGTGTAGGTTGCGTAACCTCATCTACTGCTTTCCAACGACGGAAAGTTTCGAATTCACCCGTTTTACGATCGATAACAACACGAACTTCGATTTCTGCTTCGTGTTTCTTTTTAGTTGCTGTTGCTAATGCAATCTCAAGCGCTTCAAAAATACGCTCGCGAGGAACAGCTTTTTCGTTGGATACCGCTTCTACGACAGCCAAGATTTCTTTGTTCATTTCTAATGCCCCAATTTAGCGGTTAGAATTTTGGAACTAGGTTGGCCTTGGAGATATTGCTCAGTGCAAAGGACTCGTCATTGCCATCTACGTTAAGTGTGATCAGTTCGCCTTCAACAGCGACAATGTCACCTTTCCACTTACGACGGTTTCCCATCGCCATTTTTAATACTAAGCTAACTTCATGACCAATAAATTGTTGATAATGTGTTGCTTTGAAGAGTGGTCTTTCCAATCCAGGGGAAGACACTTCTAGGTGGTAAGCAACAGTAATTGGATCTTCAACATCCATTACTGCACTAATCTGGCGGCTAACCTCTGCACAACCGTCTACATTAATACCATTTTCATGGTCAATAAACACGCGAAGTGTGGAGTGCTCACCAGCACGGATGAACTCTAAACCAACAAGTTCAAAGCCAATAGCTTGAACTGAAGGCTCAAGTAAGTCGGTTAATTGTGTCTCTAAAGCTGTCAAGACAACCCCCCGGAAACAAAAAAAGGGCATAAAGCCCAGTAAATACCTGAATGGTCATGTTTCAGATAATAAAAAACCCCGAATACGGGGTTTTTTATTACTGGACCCTGATTACTAAAACCATGCAAGCAAATGTTTTAGTAAGAAAACAAACATTCAAAATTAAGAATAGTCTATTTTCAGGAAAGTGGTTGCGGGGGCCGGATTTGAACCAACGACCTTCGGGTTATGAGCCCGACGAGCTACCAAGCTGCTCCACCCCGCGTCCGATTCTGAACAGAGTATACCGTTCAGATGTTACTATTACAAGTAACCAGTATAATGGTGCCGAGAAGGGGACTTGAACCCCTACACCTTGCGGCACTAGCACCTCATGCTAGCGTGTCTACCAATTTCACCATCTCGGCTAAATCTTTACTTACTGAGATTTTTCACTTGTTGCTGGTGTTGTTTCAGCAGTGTTCTCAGTTGTTTTTTCTGCTGTAACTACTTTATCAGTGGTTACAGTCTTTTGTTTTTCAACAGCTTGTGTTGTAGCAGGTGCTGAAAGGTTATCCCAGCCACTTGTCTCTGCTGCTTGCTTGGTACTGATATTGCCAAGAACAAGACTGATTGCAAAGAAAACAATTGCACAAAGTGTTGTCATTCGAGTTAGAAAATTTCCTGAGCCGCTAGAGCCGAACAAAGTTCCTGAAGCACCAGCCCCGAATGAAGCTCCCATATCTGCGCCTTTACCTTGCTGAACCATTACTAGGCCAATTACACCAAGCGCAGCGACAAGATAAATCACAAGTAGAATTTCGTACATGGGTTCCACCTATGGATAAATTGCTATACCGGCTTTGCTTTAGCAGTGCCAGCGCATTCCTCTTATCTAGAGAGCGAATGAATACTAGCGAAACCCTGTAACAGTGACAAGTAATATTTACCTAAAAAGTGAATATTCCAAACCACTTGCACAACATTTAGCCAAAAACAAAGTCATTGAAATAAAAAGGCTGACCATATTTTATTAGCCAGCCTCCACCTTATTGAGTAATGCTTAAAAAATTAAACATTTATCAACAATTATTACATTAGCAGTTTTCTTTCACTGCTTTTGCAATTTCTAATGCATATTGCTTAACATCAGCTGCATTTTGGCCTTCAACCATAACACGAATCAATGGCTCAGTGCCTGATTTACGTAATAATACGCGACCATTATCACCTAATTTTTGCTCAACCGCTTTAGTTGCAGCAAGAACCGCTGCTGATTGTAGAGGATCACTATCGCCTTTAAAGCGTACATTTTCCAATACTTGCGGGAACATTGTCATCCCATCACTAAGCTCTTTTAAGCTCATCTTACTTGCAACAATAGAAGCCATTACTTGCAAACCAGCTACAATACCGTCACCAGTTGTTACTTTATCAAGTAAAATAACATGGCCTGAATTTTCAGCACCAATTAGCCAATTATTCTTTATTAGCTCTTCCATTACATAACGGTCACCCACTTTTGCACGTACAAAAGGAATGCCTAAATTTTTAAGTGCAACTTCCATGCCCATGTTAGTCATTAATGTACCAACGACACCACCTTTGAGCTCACCACAACGTAATGCATCACGAGCGATGATATAAGCAATTTGGTCGCCATCAACTTTATTACCTAACTCATCAACCATAATAATACGGTCGCCATCGCCATCAAGGGCAATACCAAAGTCAGCTTTTTCTGCTAAAACTTTAGCTTGTAATGCAGCAACATCAGTTGCACCGACTTTGTCATTAATATTGATACCGTTTGGCTCGCAACCAATAGTAATAACCTCAGCACCTAATTCAGAAAAAACTTTAGGAGCAATGTGGTAAGTCGCGCCATGAGCACAATCAACAACAATTTTATAACCTTCAAGGCTTAAATGGTTAGGGAAAGTACCCTTACAAAATTCAATATAACGACCCGCTGCATCATCAATACGGTAAGCCTTACCCAATAATGCCGATTCAACACACGTTAGTGGTTTTTCCATTTCAGCTTCAATCGCCAATTCAACCTCATCAGGTAATTTCGTACCCTGCGCTGAAAAGAACTTAATGCCATTATCGTGATAAGGATTATGTGATGCAGAAATAACAATCCCTGCTTCAGCACGAAATGTACGAGTTAAATAGGCAACAGCAGGAGTTGGCATTGGACCTGTAAAAGCAGCTTTTAAGCCAGCCGCCGCTAAACCCGCTTCTAAAGCAGACTCCAACATATAACCTGAAATACGGGTATCTTTACCGATTAGGACTTTTTTAGTTCCTGTTTGCGATAATACGCGTCCAGCCGCCCAACCTAATTTCATTACAAATTCAGGTGTAATAGGGCCTTCACCAACAAGACCACGAATACCATCAGTACCAAAGAACTTACGTTCAGCCATTTTATGCTCCTAGCTCTATTTACTAAGTATATCGACTGTAATTAGCTTACAATCTTCCACTGTTATGAAATGACATCTAAACTATTTAGAATAATTTGCGACCATATTACAGATTTTAACAACATCAATTGTTTCTTTAGCGTCATGAACACGAATTATTTGTGCCCCTTTCATCGCTGCAATCGTCGCACACGCTAAACTGCCGGCTAAACAATCACTGGGAGGGATATTTAACAATTGCGATATCATCGATTTACGTGACATTCCCGCTAATAACGGTAATCCAAACTGATGAAATTGCTCAAGTTGCGCTAATAGCTGATAATTATGCGCCATTGTTTTACCAAATCCGAACCCCGGATCGAGCACTAACTGTTGCCGTGTAATACCATATTGCTCACAAGCTTGAATACGCTCGTGCAAAAATTGATTCACATCCGTGATCAGGTCGACATAATTCGGATCGGATTGCATTGTACGCGGTTGACCTTGCATATGCATCAAGCAGATAGGAACATTTGCTTTTGCTGCTGCTTCTAGTGCCCCTGCTTCTTGTAATGCTCGCACATCATTAATTAAATCCGCTCCAGCATTAACAGCCTCGGTCATCACTTGTGCTTTACTAGTATCAATCGAAATCCAGCAATCAAATCGCTGTCTAATTGCTTCTATTACCGGAATAACTCGAGCGAGCTCCATCTCAAGATTAACATCAGCAGCGCCTGGACGAGTCGATTCACCACCAATATCAATGATCGCCGTACCCGCTGCGATCATTGACTCAACATGACGTAACGCACTCTCTAATTGATTATATTTACCACCATCAGAAAATGAGTCGGGCGTAATATTAACAATCCCCATCACTTGAGGCGTTGTAAGATCCAGCGTCTTACTCTTACTAATTAACATCATGTTATGGCTCCAAAAATTTCAATAAAAAAAAACCCCGACCTAAGTCAGGGTTTTCTATTCACTTAGCAATTATGCTTGAGGCTTGCTATCTGTATCGTCTTTCTCAGATAGAGCATCAATACCATCGCCTACAGGCTCATCAGGAGCAAGTTCAGTTTCAGGTGCATTGCGTAACGTATCACCATCGTCGATCCAACCTTTCGGTGGACGGATTTCAGATTTACGTTCCATCAAGTCATCAATCTGACCAGCATCAATGGTTTCATATTTCATCAATGCATCTTTCATAGCATGCATAATATCCATATTATCAACCAAAATTTGACGGGCGCGTTGATAGTTACGATCAATTAAAATACGTACTTCAGTATCAATCAACTTCGCTGTGTCATCCGACATATGCTTGCTTTGTGTTACTGAACGACCAAGGAATACTTCACCTTCGTCTTCTGCGTACAATAATGGGCCTAGCTTGTCAGAGAAACCCCACTGAGTAACCATCTTACGAGCAATATCAGTTGCACGTTCAATATCGTTCGATGCACCAGTTGATACTTTCTCACGACCATAGATAAGTTCTTCAGCAAGACGGCCACCGTAAAGACTTGAAATCATAGATTCTAAGAATTCACGCGAATGACTTACACGATCTTGCTCTGGTAAGTACATAGTTACACCAAGTGCACGACCACGTGGAATAATTGATACTTTGTACACTGGATCGTGATCCGGTACTAAACGACCAATAATTGCGTGACCAGCTTCATGGTATGCCGTTGATGCTTTTTGCTCTTCAGACATCACCATTGATTTACGCTCTGCGCCCATCATGATTTTGTCTTTTGCTAGTTCAAATTCAACCATTGATACTGTGCGTTTATCACCACGAGCTGCAAATAATGCGGCTTCGTTAACAAGGTTGGCTAAATCAGCACCAGAGAAACCAGGTGTACCACGTGCAATCAATGATGGATTAACATCACCATCTAGCGGCACTTTACGCATGTGAACTTTAAGAATCTGCTCACGACCACGTACATCTGGAAGACCAACAACGACTTGACGGTCAAAACGGCCAGGACGAAGTAAGGCTGGGTCAAGTACATCAGGACGGTTAGTTGCGGCAATAACGATAATACCTTCATTACCTTCAAAACCATCCATTTCAACTAGCATCTGGTTTAGTGTTTGTTCACGTTCATCATGACCACCACCAACACCAGCACCACGTTGACGACCTACCGCATCGATTTCATCGATAAAGATAATACAAGGCGCTGCTTTTTTCGCTTGTTCAAACATATCACGGACACGGGATGCACCCACACCGACAAACATTTCAACAAAGTCAGAGCCAGAAATAGTAAAGAACGGTACTTTTGCTTCACCAGCAATCGCTTTTGCCAGTAAGGTTTTACCCGTACCAGGAGGACCAACCATCAACACACCTGTTGGGATTTTACCACCTAGTTTCTGGAAGCGGCTTGGATCACGTAAGTAATCAACCAGCTCTTTAACGTCTTCTTTGGCTTCATCACAACCTGCTACATCAGCAAACGTTGTTTTGATTTGGTCTTCACCCATCATGCGCGCTTTAGATTTGCCGAACGACATGGCACCTTTGCCACCACCGCCCTGCATTTGACGCATAAAGAAAATCCAAACACCAATAAGCAATAGCATTGGGAACCACGAAATGAAGATTGAAGCTAAAAGGCTTGGCTCTTCTGGTGGTGTACCTTGTACTTGTACGTTAGCGTTAATAAGATCGTCTAACAGCTTAGGATCATTTGCGACAGGTAAGTATGTTACATAGCTCGCATTATCACGTTTGGTTACAGTGATTTCACGATCATTGAATCGTACTTCCTTTATCTGATCCTGACCGATTTGACGGACAAATGTCGTATAATCGACTTGGCCCTTGGCACTATTACTGTTGGTTCCGAAACTCTGGAATACAGACATAAGAACAACTGCAATGACCAGCCATAAAATCAAGTTTTTTGCCATGTCACTCAAGGTGTTAACCTCGCGATAACTAAAAGATGAATGTAGATTACTACAGTTTGTAACCTGTAGCCACAATATAGACTTCACGCGAACGATCTCGCGAGGAATCTGGTTTACGAATTTTGACCACTTTAAACATGCTACGAATATCAGCGAGATATTGGTCGAAGCCTTCGCCTTGGAAAACTTTTACCGCAAAACTGCCATTCGGTGCAAGTACTTGTCGACACATATCTAATGCAAGTTCAACAAGGTACATAGCTCGAGGTTGGTCGGATGCAAGGTTACCACTCATATTAGGTGCCATATCAGACATTACCACATCAACCATATCTGGTTGAATACGCGTTAATAAAGCCTCTAATACTGCTTCTTCACGGAAATCACCTTGAAGGAAATTAACCCCTGGTAGTGAATCCATCGGCAAAATATCACAAGCGATGACCTGTCCCTCATCACCTACAATTTCTGCCGCATACTGTGACCAACCGCCTGGTGCAGCACCAAGGTCAACCACTGTCATGCCTGGTTTTAATAATTTATCTTTATTTTGAATTTCTTCAATTTTAAAGAAAGCTCGCGAACGGTAACCCCGTTTTTGTGCTTCTTGTACATATTTATCGTCAAAATGTTCTTTTAACCACCGGCCTGAGCTAGCGGATTGTTTTTTTCTACTCATGATAAACCTAATGAGTTGCCATACTTAGTAAGTATACGTCGGCTAAAGACTTTATCGCACCTAATTCATTAGATTGCGCCCTAAAAATGTGCAGTGCAACATAATCACTGTAAATTTTCCGACTCTCATCTATTAAACAAATTAGTCTTCTAGAGTAGATGGCGGTAGAATGTCGCGTTTTCAACCCTTGTAACTAAAAAAATAGAGTCATCATGAATCTAAGCACAAAACAAAAGCAGTTCTTAAAAGGCCTAGCTCACAACTTAAAACCTGTGGTTCTAATGGGCGCTAACGGCCTTACTGAAGCTGTATTAGCTGAAATCGATTTAGCTTTAAATCACCATGAGCTTATTAAAGTAAAAGTAGCTTCTGAAGATCGTGAAACTAAATTATTAATCGTCGACGCTATTATTCGCGAAACTAAAGCAGAAAAAGTACAGGTGATTGGTAAAACATTAGTGCTTTACCGTCAAACTGAAGATCGTAAAATCGAACTTCCTCGCAAATAAAAAAGGCCGCCTAGCGGCCTTTTTTATAGCCGTCGTTGGCAATAAACTGTTTTTTGCTAACGACAAACATTACCGTTACTAATTGAAGGTAACGCTTATTTGTCAAACATAGTCTATATTTTTGCTAACGACAAACAGCAATTAATCATTAAATGTATTGTACATCCATGATTTCAAATTCTTTTAAGCCACCGGGTGTTATGATCTGCACTTCATCACCCGTTAACTTACCAATTAAACCACGCGCAATCGGTGAATTAACTGAAATTAAGTTTTGCTTAATATCGGCTTCATCATCACCCACAATGCAATAAGTCATTTCTTTATCACTATCTAAATCGAGTAATTTGATAGTCGTACCAAAAATAACTTTACCTGTATTAGCTAATGTTGTTACATCAATTACTTGTGCTACTGATAACTTATATTCGATATCACGAATTTGAGCTTCACAAATACCTTGTTCTTCACGCGCAGCATGGTACTCAGCGTTTTCTTTTAAGTCACCAAGTTCACGAGCTTCAGCAATAGCTTGAGAAATAAGCGGACGACGCTTCAACAATACCTCAAGTTCTTTGAGCAGCTTTTGTTCGCCGCGAACAGTCATTGGTACTTTTTCCATAAATAAATAACCTCTGTAACCTGATAGCGCTCGCCAATTTCAGGTAAATAGCGTCAGCCTAGCCCATAGCTAGTCTGACAGAATAAAAATGATTTGGTTTATTTTAAACAAAGATGACCAAGAGATCATCATTGATAAATGATAATCCGCATTTAACTGTTATTTATCTGCTAATTATTTTGTTACATCACTGACTCAAAAGCATCAGGATTGCTATTAACGATAATATAAAATGAATCACGCTTTATGTTAGCACTTACTCACTATTGTGATATTGACGCTAACAACATCAAAACAGTTACAATTCAATCAAAATCAAAAAGCGCGCCAAATCACACTCTTACAAATAAAAACGTCATTTTTAAATATAAAAAAAACAATATTTTCTAAATAGAACTAAAATGTAAAAAATAATTAGAACTTTTACTTATTTATATAACACATTGATAATAAACATTATAAAAGCAATAAAAAACCTAAAAAAGACCTATTTAAACTATTTTTCAGTTTTTTTTACTAACATATTACCAATGACACAAGTAAAAAGAACGCCATAGCATTTGGCATCAAAATGCAAACTATAAAAAAATCATATAAAGGATTCGGCAATGAACAAGAACCTAATTGCTCTAGCAGTAGCAGCAGCGACTTTCTCTGGCGCAGCATCAGCAGCAACAGTTTATTCAGACGACACTTCTAGCCTAGCTATTGGCGGCCGTGTAGAAGCTCGTGCACTTTCTTCTGAGAACGCAACTAATAATAAAGTTACAGACGTTCTTAAACAACACACAAGCAACGATGTAACTGATATTTCACGTGTACGTGTAAACATTGATGCTAAAACTCAAATCGCTGATGGCGTACAAGGTATTGGTTACTTTGAGCGTGAGTTCACAGCAAATACTTCTAACGATGAAAACCGTTACCTTTACGCTGGTGTAAACAGTGATAAGTACGGCCAAATCGTTTACGGTAAGGCTGACGGTTCACTAGGTATGCTAACTGATTTCACTGATATCATGGCATACGCAGGTTCTGTTGTTGGTGGTTCTAAGCTAGCTGTAGCTGACCGTACTTCAAATAACCTAGCTTACGTAGGTACATTCAACAACCTTACTTTCAAAGCGAACTACGTATTTGATGGTGCGGCGTACAACGACGACATTGCTTCTAAAAACTACGGTCAAAAAACAAACCAAAGTGGTTTCTCTACTGCAGCTAAATACGCAGTCGGTGATACAGGTCTTGCTCTTGGTGTGGGTTATGCTCAACAAAAAGATCAAACTGCAATCAATAATTCTGTAAACCAGACATCTAAGCAAACCTTCGCAGTAGCATCGTACACTATGGGCGATCTATACTTCGGCGGTCTATACAAGTACGGTCACCGTGATGCAACAAATCTAAACGGTAAGCTAACAGATTCTCAAGGTTACGAATTCGCAGCAGCATACACTATGGGTAAAGCTGTATTTACGACTACTTACGGCTTCATGAAAGATGAGCGCAACACTGACGGCTCTTACGACGAGTTAGCAAACGCGCTATCTGTTGACGGTACTTACTACTTCAACAGCAACTTCCGCACTTACGCTTCTTACACATTCAACATGCTTGATAAGAACAAAGTAGGTAAAGTTGCAGCATCTGACCAGATTGTTCTTGGTGCTCGTTACGACTTCTAATCCTTACGATTAAAAGCGTACCCCAAAAAGCGTCGACCTTGGTCGGCGCTTTTTAGTATCTGATATTTGCTAGAACGATATAATGATGGGCTTTTTACTCAGCCAATAAAAAAAGCTATTATTACTGCTCATTTTATTTATACCAATATACCTAAAAATGCTTAAACGACTTATTTGTTCCGCTTTGCTGCTAACAAGCATGCCATCATTTGCAGCGTTTGCGCCTCAGCAAGCCCTCAAGCAATTGCCAACGGGCAGTGACGCCTCACTCCTCGTTGTTAACCCTGCGACTAACAAGATTATCTATCAGCATCAAGCGAGCCATCTGCAAGCCCCTGCGAGTACTCAAAAATTACTCACTGCACTCGCGGCTAAATTATATTTAGGTAATGACTTCCGTTTTAGCACCAACCTTGAAACCCAAGGTAATAATGTTATTTTAGATTTTAATGGTGATCCCACCTTAGAAAGCAGTGATATCGCCAACCTATTACGCCAACTCAAACAGCAAGGTACTAGCACTATCAAAGGTAACCTTTACCTTAACGGTGGTCATTTTACCGGGTTTGAGCATGCGGTGGGTTCACCGTGGGACATGCTAACGCAATGCTATAGTGCACCATCAAGCAGCATTACTTTGGAACATAACTGTTTTGAAGGCGCGTTATATTCAAACATGGCTTTCGGTGCTAAAACACGCTTACATATTCCTAATCACCAGCCAGTCACAGCCACTAATGATGCGATTGTAGTAACTAAAGCGCAGCAAAAAGACCAATATTGTGAGCTATTACTACAAGCAAATGATAACAACAGCTATCATATAACGGGTTGTATTCAACCCAAAAAAGATCCATTAGCACTACGATTTGCCGTTCAGAATACCACGCTGTATTCTACAGCTATTATTAAGCGGGAATTAAAACGCGCAGGTATCCGTTTAAAGGGCAAGATTTTACGTAATGACACTATCAGCGGTAAGATTATTGCAACCCACCAGTCAGCACCATTAACGACGCTGCTATATATCATGCTTAAACGTTCTGATAATTTATTTGCCGATAACCTTGCTAAAACCATGGGTGCTAAATACTTTAATCAAGCGGGCAACTATGCTAATGGTGTCGCAGCCATCAAAGCTATTCTAAAACAAAAAGCCAACATTGATTTATCTAATACCATCATGGTTGATGGCTCAGGGCTTTCGCGTAATAACCGCTTAAACACTCATGATTTAATGGAAGTGCTTACTTACATTTATCATCATCCTAAACTCGGCTTAATTACCGATTTACCCGTAGCGGGTAAAAGTGGCACCCTTCAATACCGTAAAAGTGTTCTAAATGCGCCGTTAAAAGATCATATGATTGCTAAAACTGGCTCACTATTTGGCACCTATAACCTTGCTGGTATTCTGAAAACCAAATCGGGTGAACCATTATTATTTATACAGTTAGTTACCAACTATTACCCAACTAAGGCTGAATTAAACGCCGATCCATTACCGCCAATCAATCAATTTGAAAAGCAGTACTATACTTCACTGTATAATAACTACTGATTGAAATTAGCGTATTAATTGGCTAATAACCAAATGCAAAAAGCCCCATTTATCCGTCATCACTTAACGTGACAACCCGTAAATGGGGCTTTTCTATAACGGTATCAAATGTTTTATGCTAACAACGATAACATTTAATGGCCTAAGCCAAGAATCCAATTAATAGTGCTAAAATAAATGACCATGCCAGTAATATCGACCATTGAAGCTAATACAGGGCTTACCAACACTGCCGGATCTAAATTAAGTGCCCGCGCAACTAATGGTAATAGACCCCCGGCACTGGTTGATATAACGACTTGAATCGAAATAGCAACCCCAATCGCCAACGCCACCATGTGTAATGTAATTCCAGCAGGTAACACTACATGACCACTAAAGAATACCACTCGTCCAACGATCACCGCCGCTAACCCAAGCGCAATCACTAACGATACTCGAAACTCTTTCCATAATACCGCCAACCAATCCCGAGCGCGGATTTCTTCCATTGCCAGCGCTCGCACGACTAACGTTGCAGCTTGTGAACCAGTATTACCACCTGCAGCGGCAATAACTGGCATATAAATAGCTAACAGTACCAATTGGCTTAATGTATTTTGATAATGCGAGATAATTAATCCAGAAATAATCCCCATTAAAGCTAAACCTACAATCCAACCAATACGCTCACGAACATGGTTAAAAACACTATTTTGTAAGTAGTGACCAACAGGCTCTACTTCAGAACAAATCAAGCCTAAGCCATTAGCTAATTGACGAACTTTAACGTCTTCTTTTAACTCATCAAGACGATCAAGCAATAATTGAACATGGCGTAAAGGGCATTCATGAAGCACCACTAACGCTTCAGGTAAGGGCATTTTTGCTAATAAATGTGCTTGCTCATCTAAATCATATTTTAGAAAAGCATTACGCACAGCCAATGCATCACGTTGGTCTAAATGAGCACTTGTTGCTGCAGCATAAGCTGCAAAATTCATTACTGTCATGGCGGTTTTCCCGGTTAACTGATACTCAAAAAGAGTAATAAGTAGCGACCGTCACAATTTAAATTTTAATACCATCAGCTAGCAGGCATAACATTATGCCCTACTGATAATAGCAGCCATTAAAAACTGATATTGATAGCATTAATAATAAAAATTGCACTTAAATATAAACGGGAAAATCGAGGAAAAATGTCGTGGATAAATGATTACACTAAAAAGAAAGACATATTATTCCGAGCCTGGCAGCACGGAAACGTAACGCATACCGTTGCTAGACTTGATTTTCCACCATCATACTCGGGGGCTGGTCGGTATCGTTCACTTATGTCTCCAAAAATATATCGCTTACTGCGACGCCTGCATTGTACGCTATTGATGTATCGCTGCAACCCAATCGAACCTTATATAAAGCAAAAGTTTGATTGCACCTACGATCAAATAGTAACCGCTACGTCATGATGTAATATAGCTATAATTAAAAAGGCCAAGCACTTTCATGCTCGGCCCTTATCACAATCAACAGTCGTATCGAAATACGCTTACTTAATCATGGCATGCAGTTCTTGAATCGAGGTTACGGTATTACGGTCATCAGCAGTATGTGCCAAACAAGTCGCAAAACCAGCATTCAAGGTAGTGGTATAATTCACTTTCTCAGCCAAAGCACTGCGACGAAGTATTTTAGAATCCTCAATCGCTTGACGACCTTCAGCAGTGTTAACAATGTAGGTGTATTCATTATTCTTAATACGGTCAAGAATATGAGGACGACCTTCGTGAACTTTATTTACCAAGCGTGGATTAATACCCGCTTCACCAAGAATCACCGCAGTACCGTGAGTTGCATCTAGTTGGTAGCCAAGTTTAATCAACTTAGACGCTAAATCAACCACACGCTTCTTATCACCTTCGCGAACAGAAAGTAGTGCACGTCCTGATGATGGGTACTCTTTACCACAGCCTAGTTCAGCCTTAGCAAATGCTTCAGCAAACGTATTACCAATTCCCATTACTTCACCTGTTGAGCGCATTTCAGGGCCTAACAGTGGATCAACACCTGGGAACTTGTTAAACGGTAATACCACTTCTTTTACTGAATAGTATGGTGGAATGACTTCTTTAGTAAAACCTTGCGACTCAAGTGATTGACCAGCCATGACACGAGCTGCGATTTTTGCAACCGCCACACCGGTTGCTTTTGATACAAATGGCACTGTACGCGCGGCACGAGGGTTAACTTCAATTAAGTAAACTTCGTTATCTTTAACCGCGAACTGAGTATTCATCAAACCACGAACACCTAATTCAAACGCCAAATTCTTCACTTGCTCACGCATTACATCTTGAATTTCTTTACTTAGCGTATAAGCAGGCAATGAACATGCTGAGTCACCAGAGTGAACACCAGCTTGCTCAATGTGTTCCATGATGCCAGCAATAACCACTTGCTCACCATCACAAATCGCATCGACATCAACTTCAATCGCATCATCAAGGAAACGGTCAAGCAATACAGGTGATTCGTTGGAAACACTCACCGCTTCGTTAAAGTAACGACGTAAGTCTTGCTCATCGTACACAATTTCCATCGCACGACCACCTAGTACATAGGATGGGCGCACAACCAATGGGAAACCGATGATTTTTGACTTCTCAATCGCCTGTTCCATGGTGGTCACTGTTGCGTTTTCTGGTTGTAATAAACCTAAACGGTCAACAGCTTGTTGAAAACGTTCGCGGTCTTCAGCACGGTCAATCGCATCAGGGCTAGTACCAATAATTGGCACACCAGCAGCTTCCAAAGCACGCGCTAATTTAAGTGGTGTTTGACCACCGTATTGAACGATAACACCTTTCGGCTTTTCAACACGAGCAATCGCAAGTACATCTTCCAGTGTTACTGGTTCAAAGTACAAACGGTCGGAGGTATCGTAATCTGTTGATACTGTCTCTGGGTTACAGTTAACCATAATGGTTTCGTAACCGTCTTCACGTAATGCTAATGATGCATGTACACAACAGTAATCAAATTCAATGCCCTGACCAATACGGTTAGGACCACCACCTAGAATCATGATTTTGTCTTTGGTGGTTGGATTCGCTTCACATTCTTCATCGTATGATGAGTACATGTAAGCGGTATCTGATGAGAACTCAGCCGCACAGGTATCAACCCGCTTGTATACAGGATGAATATCGAATTGGTCACGCAATTTGCGAATTTCGCTTTCAGCAACGCCAACCAATTTAGCTAACCGAGCATCACCAAAGCCTTTACGCTTTAATGCGCGCAGTGATTGCTCATTAAGACCTGCAAAACCAGCGGCTTTAACACGTGCTTCATCTTTAATGATATCTTCGATTTGAACCAAGAACCAACGGTCAATATTGGTCAGGTTAAAGATACCGTCAACTGACATACCAGCACGGAACGCATCACCGATATACCAAATACGATCAGCACCCGCGGCTTTTAATTCATAACGAATTTTGCTCATTGCATCAGGTTCATCAAGATCAACCATCTCGTCAAAACCATTAGCGCCAACTTCTAAACCACGTAATGCTTTGTGCAATGATTCTTGTTGGTTACGACCAATTGCCATCACTTCACCCACCGATTTCATCTGGGTAGTTAGACGGTCATTTGCACCCACAAACTTTTCAAAGTTAAAGCGCGGGATCTTAGTTACAACATAATCGATAGTCGGTTCAAATGAGGCTGGTGTTGCGCCACCAGTGATATCATTCATTAATTCATCAAGAGTAAAGCCAATCGCTAATTTCGCCGCAATTTTAGCAATTGGGAAACCCGTTGCTTTTGACGCTAGCGCTGATGAGCGTGATACACGTGGGTTCATCTCGATGATAACCATACGGCCATCATCAGGATTAATACCAAACTGAACGTTTGAACCACCCGTTTCAACACCAATTTCACGTAATACTGCTAACGATGCATTACGCATTAGCTGGTATTCTTTATCCGTTAGTGTTTGCGCTGGTGCTACTGTGATTGAATCACCAGTATGAATGCCCATTGGATCAAAGTTTTCAATCGCACACACGATGATGCAGTTATCGTTCTTATCACGAACAACTTCCATCTCGTATTCTTTCCAGCCAATCAAAGATTCATCAATCAACAATTCACTGGTTGGTGATAAATCTAAGCCGCGCGAACAGATCTCTTCAAATTCTTCTTTATTGTATGCAATACCACCACCGGTACCACCCATCGTAAATGACGGACGAATAATACAAGGGAAGCCCACCATCTCGAGGACTTTATAGGCCTCTTCCATGGTGGTTGCAGTATCAGCACGAGGGCACTCAAGGCCGATTGCTTTCATTGCTTTATCGAAACGTGAACGGTTTTCAGCTTTATCAATTGCGTCAGCTGTTGCACCAATCATTTCGACATTAAATTCTTTTAATACGCCATACTTTTCAAGATCTAACGCACAGTTAAGCGCAGTTTGGCCACCCATCGTAGGTAATACTGCATCAGGACGTTCTTTTTCAATGATCTTGCGTACCACTTCCCAGTGAATAGGCTCAATGTACGTTGCATCCGCCATATCAGGATCTGTCATGATCGTTGCTGGATTCGAGTTTACCAGAATAACGCGGTAACCCTCTTCACGTAACGCTTTACATGCTTGTGCACCTGAGTAGTCAAATTCACACGCTTGACCGATAACAATCGGACCTGCACCTAAGATTAATACACTTTTAATGTCAGTACGTTTTGGCATTTTTTACTACTCCCGGCTTAGGCGTTGTGTTTCTTGATTAATTCGATGAAATGATCAAATAGTGGTGCTGCATCGTGTGGACCTGGGCTTGCTTCTGGGTGGCCTTGGAAACTAAATGCAGGCTTGTCGGTACGATGGATACCTTGTAGAGAGCCATCAAACAGGGATTTATGCGTTGCGCGTAGGTTATCAGGTAATGTTGCTTCATCAGCGGCAAAACCATGGTTCTGACTGGTAATCATTACCACATCACGCTCAAGATCTTTTACTGGGTGGTTAGCACCATGGTGACCGAATTTCATTTTCACTGTTTGAGCACCACTAGCTAATGCTAGGATTTGATGACCAAGACAGATACCAAAAATAGGTAAACCTTTTTCTAAAAATACTTTGGTCGCTTCAATTGCGTAAGTACATGGCGCTGGATCACCAGGACCATTAGATAAGAAGATACCATTAGGGTTAAGCGCTAGTACTTCTTCTGCTGTTGTTTGTGCAGGTACAACCGTTAAACGACAACCGCGGTCAACAAGCATACGCAGAATATTACGCTTAGCACCAAAATCATATGCCACGACATGGTACGGCAACTCACTGTCATCTTTCGCAGCAGGTAACCCACCCGTTAATGTCCATGAACCTTGCTTCCAGCTATACGTTTCAGCAGTAGTCACTTCTTTTGCTAAATCCATACCTTTAAGGCCTGGAAATGCTTGGGCTTGGGCTAATGCAGCCGCTTCATCAAGATTGTTGCCAGCAATAACACAACCGTTTTGAGCACCTTTCTCACGTAAAATACGAGTTAACTTACGGGTATCGATGTCAGCAATGCCAACGATATTTTGTGATTTAAGATAGTCAGAAAGGGATTGTTCACTGCGGAAGTTGGAAGCGATAAGAGGAAGATCACGAATTACTAAGCCTTGGGCATGAATTGCTGTTGATTCTTCGTCTTCGGTATTAGTACCAGTGTTGCCAATATGAGGATAAGTAAGAGTAACGATCTGTTGCGAGTAAGAGGGGTCAGTGAGGATTTCCTGGTACCCCGTCATCGAGGTATTAAAAACAACTTCACCAACAGCCGAACCATCTGCCCCAATGGACACGCCGCGGAACACTGTCCCATCTTCAAGGACTAACAGCGCAGATTTGCTCAAGACAACCTCCAAAAAATAAAAATGCAATTAAAACAGATAAAGTTGCAACTACCCATTCCATTTAACGCCAAAAACCATTCACTACTGATTTTTGACAAATTGCGCAAATTCTATGGATCAGTTAGCAATCTGTCAACATTTAACCGTAATTAAATTTTAAATATCACGATCAAACACCACTTTTTCATTCAAACACTGTAAATAGCAACTTTAATTACATCTTTAGGACTATTGAATAACGTTAGCTAAAATGTAATCGATTGCCTTGGTTACATTATCGTTAACAAAAATTAAAATTATACGCAAACGATAAAACAACCAAACTTTAGCGTTAAAAACAAAGACAACAAACACAAAAACGATCAAACAACTTATAAACAACAACAAAACACACTTTTTTACAATGTTTTATCGCTATTAACCAGCGCCACAATAATCATCTTAATTTATGCACAACATACCCAAAAATTTGCATAAAACATGGCTATCAACACTATCTTTAGACATAAAAAAACCTGCCATAAAGGCAGGTTTCACACATTCTGAGTTGATTTTATAACCGATCCAAATCGAGGACATCAGTCATGGTATAAAACCCTGAATGCTTACTATTTAACCATGCTGCAGCTCGTACTGCACCATTGGCAAATGTCATTCTATCCGTGGCTTTATGAGTGATTTCAACCCGCTCACCAATATCAGCGAACATTGCCGTATGCTCACCAACAATATCGCCAGCTCGAATGGTTGCAAAACCGATCTCATCACGACTGCGCTCGCCAGTAATACCTTCACGCGTATATACAGCAACATCGCTGAGCTTATTACCCATTGCCCCAGCAATTGCTTCACCCATACCAATAGCAGTACCTGATGGCGCATCAACTTTATGACGATGGTGAGCTTCAATGATCTCAACATCACAATAGTCGCCCATCACTTTCGCGGCTTTTTCCAGTAGTTTAAACACCAAATTAACCCCAACACTATAGTTAGGCGCCATCACCATCGCAATCTGCTCTGCAGCAGTATCAATTAATTGTCGCTGTTGCTCACTAAATCCAGTGGTGCCAATAACAATTTTTTTATGGTGTTGCTGGCATAATTCTAGATTAGCGAGCGTAACCGCAGGGGCGGTAAAATCAATTAAGACATCAAAGTCATCAATCGCTAGACTAAGATCGTCAATCACAACCACGTTTGCTAAGCCAATCCCAGCTAACTCTCCGGCATCTGCGCCAACTAAACTTGAACCTGTACGCTCAGTTGCCACAGTTAATATCGTCGAATTTGATAATGCAGTGGCTTTAATTAACTGACGTCCCATTCGTCCGGCAGCTCCGGCTATCGCAATTCTGACCATTAGCGTGCATCTCCTACACTATTCATAATAATATTTATCCACTGTAGCTTGTTGACTATGATAAAAAAAGCCCCAGTTTTCACTGAGGCTCTTGGAAACTAACAAAACAGCATTAGATATTCTTTACTTGTAATTCTCGTGGTACTTCAAAGAACATATTTTCTTCACGACCCGATAATTCTTCGACATCTGTGGCATTAGTAAGTTGCTTAATGCGCGCAATAATTTGATTCACTAACTCTTCAGGTGCTGACGCGCCAGCAGTGACACCGACTAACTTTTTACCTTCAAGCCATTGCGGATCAATATCTTCAGCACTATCGGTCAAATAACCAGGTGTACCTAATTTAACCGCAAGTTCACGCAGGCGATTAGAGTTTGAGGAATTTTTAGAACCAACAACAATCATCACATCAACCGTTGCTGCCATTTCGCGCACGGCATCTTGACGATTTTGAGTCGCATAACAAATATCGTCTTTACGTGGACCTTTAATATCAGGGAACACTTGACGTAAACGATCGATCACATCAGCAGTTTCATCTACCGATAAGGTAGTTTGGCTAACAAAATGTAAGTTTGACGGATCTTTTACCACCAAAGTATCAACATCTTCTGGCTTCTCAACCAAATACATACCACCATCATGGTTGGCATATTGCCCCATTGTACCTTCAACTTCAGGGTGACCGGCATGGCCAATTAACACCACTTCCATCGCTTTACGGCTAGCACGAGCAACTTCCATGTGAACTTTGGTCACTAATGGGCAAGTAGCATCAAATACAGTTAACTGTCGCGCTTTAGCTTCATTTCTAACCGCTTGTGATACACCATGAGCAGAGAAAATAACGATATTATCGTCAGGTACTTCACTTAACTCTTCGACAAAAATAGCACCACGCTGTTTAAGGCCTTCCACCACAAAGCGGTTATGCACAACTTCATGACGCACATAAATAGGCGGCTGATACATTTCTAATGCACGCTCGACAATGCTAATAGCACGATCAACACCAGCACAAAAACCACGTGGATTTGCGAGTAATATTTTCATCAATAATGGCTCTTAACGTTCAATGGAGACAACTTCAACCTCAAAGGTGACTGTCTTACCTGCTAATGGGTGATTAAAATCAACGGTGACTGAATCACCCACTACTTGTGTAATTATACCGGGAATATCATGCCCATCAGGTCCAGTAAAGGCAATAATGCGACCAACTTCTGCTGGTGTATCAGCGCTAAACTTACTCAGATCGACATAGTGAATATTATTTGGATTGGAAGGGCCAAAAGCATCTTCAGGGGCTAAATCAAACTGTTTTTTCTGTCCTGCCGCTAAACCTAATAAACATTTTTCAAAGTTCTCGGTGAGGCTACCATCACCCATTCGAAATATCACCGGCTTAGCATTAGCAAATGTCGACTCAGCCACAGACCCATCAGCTAATTTAATTGCAAAATGCATTAGCACTTCACTGTTATCCTTGATCACCGACATATATTATTCCCTATTATTGGTTACTACTATTTAACAACAAAGTGCCGCGGGTATCAACGTATGCTCACTAGGGTTTTTGCGCGATCAAATAACCATCTGCATAATTTTTATTATCCACGTGACTTATTAACACTACTTAATATATATAATATTGCCCCGCAACAAATCGCGACATCGGCAATATTAAAAATAGCAAAGTGATGGTCTTTATAATAAAAATCTAAAAAATCAACAACAAAGCCATAATTTATGCGATCAAAAAGATTCCCTAACGCACCACCAATGATCAACGCACAGCCAATATTATGCGCCGTTTTTGTGATCGAAGCTTGACGCATTTGATAGCTTAAAAAACCACACACTACCACAGCTATTAGGGTAAATAACCATCGTTGCCATCCGCCTTCTGCACTTAAGAAACTAAAAGCAGCGCCAGTATTATGAACATAATATAGATTCATAAAGGGTAATACCGCTATTGGCGTTGAACCATTAGCAGTCATTGTTCCCATGATGATAATTTTACTCAAATAATCGACCATGAAAATTATCACAGCCAACCACAGCCAACGTAGACCTGAACGTTGCTCAAATTTTGAATTTAGGGCTACTTTTGCCATTTGATAATTACTCCTCAATCACACCATTAACCACCGAGTATAACTGTCATCACAACGATTTTAGTCTTACTGAGGTTAAACATACATTACGCCAAATAATAACTAAAAAAAAACGCCACCTGTAAACAGGCAGCGTTTTATTTTAATAACATATCAATGCTTAGTGAGCTTTAGTCGCTTTATCTGCTCTAAAACCATCAAGAATCAACAATGCAGCACCTAAACAAATGGCTGAATCAGCAATGTTAAATGCGGGCCAATGATAACTACCGTAATAGAAATCAAGAAAATCGACCACAAACCCATGGTATAGGCGATCAAATAAATTACCTAATGCGCCACCAATAATAAGGGCATACGCAATGTTAGCCATTTTATTGGTCGCTGGTGTACGACGCATCCACAATGCTAATAGGCCACAAACACCAAATGCAATCGCTGCAAATAACCATCGCTGCCAACCACCCGCTTCACTTAAAAAACTAAATGCAGCACCAGTATTGTGCACATACAGCAAATTAAAGAATGGGGTGATCTCAATCCGGTTTGGCCAACCATAGCCCATCGTGTCCATCACCAATAGCTTAGAGCCATTGTCGATAATAAATACCAGAATCGCTAACCATAGCCAGCGAATTCCTGATTGTTTAAGCGTCAGCGGCTGCTGAGGTGCTGAATTAGTCATTAGGCAAATTTACGCTCTTCGCCGTCGCCATCGATGTTAGTTACACAACGGCCACACACTTCTTCGTGTCCAGCAATTGTGCCTACATCAGCAACATGGTGCCAACAACGCTCACATTTCGCAGCTTCAGAGGCATTCACTGTTACAAATAATCCTTCGATATCTGTTTCTTGTGCGCCTTCTGGTTTGCTATCAGCAACCACAACCTGTGCTTTTGATGTTAGCAATACAAAACGTAATTCATCTTCAAGTTTATTTAGCTTAGCGGCAAGTTCTGCGTTCGCAGTCAACGTGATCTCAGCTTGTAATGAACCACCAATCACTTTTTCGCTACGTGCTGTTTCTAGTAACTTGTTCACGGCACCACGAACTTGTTGAATCTCAGCCCAGAACTCGTTGTTTAGTTCTTCGTTTTCAGCAAGACCAAATAAGCCATCGAACCACTCACCAGTAAACACGAATTGATCACGCTTACCTGGCATTTCATTCCAGATTTCATCAGCAGTGAATGACATAATAGGTGCCATCCAACGAACAAGTGCCTCTACGATATAGTAAAGCGCAGTTTGACAGCTACGTTGTGCATGACCACCACGTTTTGCTGTGTACTGACGATCTTTAATTACGTCTAAGTAGAATGAACCCATTTCTACTGAACAGAATTGCATTAAACGCTGCGTCACTGTGTGTAGATTGTAGTCTTCGTATGCTTTAACGATCTCAGCTTGAGCCGCCATAGCACGACCTACAGCCCAACGATCTAACGCGACCATTTCTTCAACTGGCACACAATCAGTTTCAGGATTGAAGCCATTAAGGTTAGCGAGGAAGAAACGTGCTGTGTTACGAATACGACGATAAGCATCAGCTGAACGCTTCAGAATTTCATCAGAAACCGCAACTTCACCAGTGTAATCTGTTGATGCAACCCATAGACGTAGAATGTCAGCGCCAAGCTTGTTGGTCACATCTTTTGGTGCAACGACGTTACCCACTGATTTCGACATTTTACGGCCTTGACCGTCAACCACGAAGCCGTGTGTTAACACTTGCTTATACGGGGCTTTGTCTTTCATCGCTACCGATGAAATCAATGATGATTGGAACCAACCACGGTGTTGATCAGAACCTTCTAGGTAAAGATCTGCTGAATGGCCATTAAACTCAGGACGGCTATCAACAACAGAGAAATGTGTTACACCAGAGTCAAACCATACATCAAGGGTATCTAATACTTTCTCGTAAATTGCAGCATCTTCAGCGCTCATTACATCAGTTAGTTCTAGATCCCACCAAGCTTGAATACCCTTTTGCTCAACTAACTGGGCTACTTTTTCAATTAGCTCAGATGTTTGCGGGTGAAGCTCTTGGGTTTCTTTATGGATAAACAGTGCAATTGGCACACCCCAAGTACGTTGACGAGAGATACACCACTCAGGGCGACCTTCAACCATACCTTCGATACGGCTCTGGCCCCACTCAGGCATCCATTGTACGTTCTTGATTTCTTCTAGTGCTTTTGTACGCAGACCAGCTTTATCCATAGAGATAAACCACTGTGGCGTTGCACGGAAGATGATTGGTGTTTTGTGACGCCAGCAATGTGGGTAGCTGTGGGTGATTTTTGAGAAGTGTAACAATGAACCATGTTCACGTAATACTTCAACAACAGCTTCGTTTGCTTTAAGTACATGTTGACCAGCAAAGATCTCAGTATCAGGCAAGTAAACACCGTTGCTACCAACAGGGTTTGCAATTTCAAGGTTGTATTTTTGACCTACCACGAAGTCTTCTTGACCGTGGCCAGGTGCGGTATGTACACAACCAGTACCCGATTCAGTAGTAACGTGATCAGCAAGAACAACTGGCACATCAAAGCTGTAGAATGGGTGATTAAAGCGCATTAGCTCTAATGCATCACCTTTACAGAAACCAAGAATTTCTGATTCTTCAAAGCCAACACGTGCCATTACTTCTTTCACAAGCTCAGCGGCAACGATTAAACGTTGTGGTTGAGAGTGCGCGTCAGTTACAGGTGTTTGTACCAATGCGTATTCAAGATCAGCACTTACAGCGACTGCGCGGTTAGCTGGCATAGTCCATGGTGTTGTTGTCCAGATAACAATCGACACATCACCTTGGCCTTGATCGGCAACACAACCAAACTTAGCTAAAACTGCCGCTTCATCTACCGCTTTAAATTTAACATCGATAGATAGCGATACTTTATCTTGGTATTCCACTTCAGCTTCAGCCAATGCTGAACCACAATCAGTACACCAGTGAACAGGCTTAAAACCTTTAAGTAGGTGATCTTTGTCTGCAATTTTACCTAATGCACGAATGATATTCGCTTCAGTGCCAAAATCCATTGTACGGTATGGCTTATTCCACTCACCTAGTACACCTAGACGCATGAAACTTTCTTTTTGACCTTCAACTTGGCCAGCTGCATATGCGCGACATTTTTCACGGAATTCAGCCGCTGTCAATTTCTGACCAGGCTTACCAAATTTCTTTTCTACCATTAATTCAATCGGTAGACCGTGGCAATCCCAACCTGGAATATACGGTGAATCAAAGCCAGAAAGAGTCTTTGATTTAATAATAATATCTTTAAGAATCTTGTTTAACGCGTGACCGATGTGAATATCACCGTTAGCGTAAGGAGGGCCATCGTGTAATACGAAAGATTTTTTACCTTTCTTAGCTTTACGAATTTCACCGTAAAGATCTTCATCATACCAACGCTTAAGCATTACTGGCTCACGTTGAGCTAGGTTGCCTCGCATCGGAAACCCTGTTTCAGGCAGGTTCAGGGTATCTTTATAGTCACTCATGGATTCTAGATTCCGTTACTTGGGCGAAATTGGACACTATTACGCTCAGACAGCCACACCCGTGCTGCTTGAGCATCTCGTTCGATTTGTAATTTCAGCGCATCGAATGATTCAAATTTTGTTTCGTCACGCAACTTATGGCGCAACACGACTTCAAGCTGACGACCATAAAGATCCGCTTGATAATCAAAGAGGTGAACTTCAAGCTGTTGTCGTACACCTTGTACAGTGGGTCGATGGCCAACGTTAGCAACCCCCATAATAGGATCTGCTGTAATACCAAGAACTTCCACAGCATATACGCCTGTAACAGGCGAAACACGTCGTTTTAGTGGGATATTAGCTGTTGGAAAGCCGATAGTACGACCTAATTTTCTTCCATGTGAGACACGACCACGAATACTGTACGGTCGACCAAGCATTTGTGCTACTTGATCTAATTCATTATTAGCTAAGGCATGACGAATTGCAGTACTGCTTACTCGCTGCTCAGAAACACAAAAACTTGCAGTGCTTATGACTTCAAATCCATATTTCTTGCCAGCAGCCACCAGCATAGCAAAATCACCACGTCGCCCTTGACCAAAACGAAAGTCATCACCAATAACCAGAAATTTAACACCCAATTGCTTTACCAACAAGCATTCGACGAAATATTCAGCAGTCATGGCTGCAAAATGATGATTAAAATTAACACATAGCAATCGATCGATACCGACTTTTTCAAATTCTATATATTTTTCACGAAAACGGGTTAACCTTGCCGGTGCTTTATCTCCCGCAAAAAGCTCTTGCGGTTGCGGTTCAAACATCATTACCGTAGCAGCAAGTCCCAGCGAATGTGCCTTCCCTATCACCTGCTTAAGTAACGTTTGATGACCAAGATGCACTCCGTCAAAATTACCGATTGTCAGCACGCAACCATGATGGTGTGGCTTAATATGGGGTATACCTCGAATTAATTCCATAGGTGATTTAACTATGTCAGTACTCATAAGGCTATTCACTCATCCTACAATCAGATTAGTTGTTTATATGATGACCAATAACAGCCAAAAAAATTAATAACAACGGTAACTAAGTCACCACCATTGCTGCTGAAAATATCTTTCTTAGCGCAAAGCTAACGGATTATATACTACTCGGCAGTTTCAATCAGCTCCCCGCGCGCAGATGACGCGGGCGAACGCCTAAAATAATTGCACATAGTAAGTAAATACCGCTACCGCCTAAAATCAAACCAAATAGCCACAGCATGCGTTCAAGTAAATGAAATGCTAGCCACTGCTCGGTCGTTGGACTAAACCATAATAATCCACTCACCATCACAGCCCCAGCAATCACTAATCGCAACACAAACAGTAATGTCTGGCGACTAATACGGTAAATATTACCTTGGTGTAAACCTCGGTATAGCAATGCAGCATTCAGAAAGGCTGATAGTACACTCGCAATCGATAAACCTACATAGCCATAAAATGGGGCAAAGATAGCGTTAAAAACCATATTACTGACCATCGCAATAATACCAATTTTCACTGGGGTTTTGGTATCCTGACGAGCGTAATAACCTGGAGCAAATACTTTAATCAACATGTAATTAAGTAGGCCAGCTGATACAACCCACAGTGACATTGCGGTTTGGTTAACATCATACAGGTCAAACTCACCACGCATGAACATCACCATCAACATCGGCTTAGCTAAGGTGATCATGCCGAGCATCGCAGGAATGCCTAAAATCAACACCATCCGCACGCCCCAATCCATCGTATGAGCAAATTGTTCTGGTGATTTATCAACGTGCTTACGCGATAAAGCCGGTAATATCACTGTCGCAATCGCAATCCCAAACAGCCCTAATGGAAATTCTAATAACCGATCTGAATAATATAACCAACTGATTGAACCCGTCATCAAAAAACTGGCAATCAAAGTATCGAGCAGTAAGTTAATTTGAGTAACTGAAACACCAAACAGTGCTGGCAGCATTAGTTTACGTATCTTCGTCACTCCAGGGTCGTTCCAGCCCCATTGTGGACGCACTAAATAGCCTTCACGATACAAAAATGGTAATTGAAAACCAAATTGCACTAAGCCACCAACAAATACTCCGATCGCAAGTCCAATTTCCGGCTTGGCTAAATGGGGGGCAACAAATACTGCACAACCAATAATCGCAATATTAAGAAACACTGGCGTAAACGATGAAATCGCAAATTTACCCAAGGTATTTAAGATTGCGCCAGATAACGCCACAAAGGTGACAAACCACAAATAAGGAAACGTGATTTTAAGTAACAAGCTGGCTAATTCGAATTTTTCAGCACCAGGAGCAGTCCCGTGTACCCAATCCCAAAACCAACCAAAACCAAACAATGCTGTGACAACACCAGATCCTAACACCCCGACTAAGGTGACAATGGTGACGATACCACCCAACGTACCTGCGGCACGAGCAATCAATAATCGAGTTTTATCTACGTCACCAGCAGCATGATACTCAGTTAATACTGGTACAAAGGCTTGCGAAAAAGCCCCTTCGGCAAAAAGGCGACGTAAAAAGTTGGGAATTTTGTTGGCAAAGAAAAAAACATCGGCCGCAGCCCCTGCTCCCATAAGGTTAGCCACCACCACATCTCGGACTAAACCGAGCACGCGAGACACTAAAGTCATGGCGCTAACTATCATTCCAGAGCGTAAAAGACGCTTACTCACAAAAAAACCTCATAAAAGATGTTCAGAAAGGTGACTTCTGAATCGAAATACTGGTAAAATCTGTCGCCATATTAACCGTGTTAATCCGCAAGTGCCAACTAGATTGGTATGGCGGTTATTTGCACGAATCATTTGACAATGATTAAGATTAAGGGCATAGTCCTCGGCCTTAAATTGTCACCATACCAAGATTTGGGAGTTACACCCTTGGCAAATATCAAATCTGCTAAGAAACGTGCACTAACTTCAGAAAAACGTCGTCAGCATAACGCTAGCCGTCGTTCTATGATGCGCACTTTCTTCAAGAAAGTAATTATCGCTATTGAAGCTGGTAATAAAGAAGCTGCAACACAAGCTTTCGCTGAAATGCAACCTGTTATGGATCGCATGGCTACTAAAGGCCTGATTCATAAGAACAAAGCTGCACGTCACAAAGCTCGTCTAACAGCGAAAATCAAAGCTCTTTAATTTTAATTAATGAGTCTAGATTAAAAAAAACCGACCTCAGGGTCGGTTTTTTTATGTCTCTTCATTAGCCATCGTCTATAAAACTAGCACTTCAATCGTAAATATTGCTAACTTTATAGTTGAATTTATTTCACATCTTCGAGCATAAAATGAAAAAAACGCTATTACGCGGCTTGTTCAACGTTCTGCCGCTAGTATTAAGTATTTGGTTATTCTGGTCACTTTTTGAGTCATTAGATGAAGTAGGCAGTTTTTTATTTGGCCTTGTTCATATCACTGAACTCTTCAAAGGTGCGGGTTTTTTACTCATTCTAATCTTATTGTTCATTGCTGGACTGCTTTTTTCTGTTAGCCCTATCGCATGGCTGTATGATTTTGTTATTCGCCAATTGATGCGATTCCCGTTTTTTAAAACGGTTTACAGCAGCATTAATGATATTGCCTCACTAATGAGTAGTGACAATAAAAATAAAAGCCAGCAAACAGTGCTGGTACATCAGGCAAATGATACCTATGTGGTTGGCTTTATTATGTCTAACGACACCCCAGAGCCGCTAACAAACGCATTACCAGAGGGTGATTGGGTACCGGTGCTATTTCCCCTAAGCTATCAAATAGCAGGGATTACAACCTTAGTGAAACGCGATGACTTAACGGTGGTTGATTGGTCGTTTGAAGATGCTATGCGCTATAACTTAACCGCGGGCATTTCAATTTCAGCCAAAGATAAAGAAGAGAAAGAGAAAAAAGAAAAAAAAACACCAGACAACCTGCCGCAATAATATAACGATTAACGCCTTAGGATCCTAAGGCGTTAATTAGCAACAATAAACTAACTAAAATAAAGTACTAAAATCAGCGGCACAAATACGTTTTACCGCTGGATGCATGATCATTCGCTCAGCAAAAATAACAAAATACTCATCACAAATATCAGTTACTCGCTTTACTTCATAAACACGGCTATTCGTTGTTAGCTCATCAGCATAAATAGATGGCGCGATAAACATCGACTTATGATAAAAAGAAAACGCTTTCATCAACGCAGCATCATCAAACTCACCTAATATGTTGGGAGTGATCCCCTGCTGATCAAACCATTGATGTAATTTCCTTCCCATCGCAGAACGGCGACTGGGGACTAATAATTTATAATCTTCAATACAAGCTGGAAAATCAGCATCAGATAAATCATCAGTACAGAAAAAACTCATTGCAGACTCACCGAGCTTTTTACTGTATAAACCCGGATTTTGGGTCGAACTTACCGGACAATCAGATAAAATCATGTCTAATTTATGTTGTGATAACTGCTCTAACAACATTTCATGGGTCGATTCAAAACAGCTCAATTGGATCCGTTGATCATCTGGAATGCCTTCTAGCAAGACTTGGCTTACTAACCTTTTTGATAAAGCGTCAGCAACCCCAACTTCAAACAATTGATTATCACGTTGAGTATAATTAATACGATCAAGCATTTGATAACTTAAATCAAACATCTTATCTGCATATTTAAATACTAATTGGCCGAGCTCTGTTGGTTCAATATTACGCCCAACGCGTTTGGTTAACTTGCCTTTCAAACGATCTTCTAATGAACGAATTTGGCCTGTCACTGTTTGTGGTGTCAAAAATAAAGCATCAGCAGCTTTAGTTACTGAGCCTTGTTTGCAGACCATCCAAAAATAATAAAGATGGTTATAATTTAAGTGAGACATTGCCGCTATTTTAAATAAAAAAACCCAGCGACAAAGCTTACGCTGTGCCACTGGGCTGTTCAATGTTTGACACTATAAATTATAGTAAAATCAAACCAAGATCGTATTTGAATTGCAATTAACGTTGCTGTCGTTCTAAATTGCGCACTCGCTCACCACCGCGCTGTTCTAACGCTCGTTGACGAAATGAGCTTTCACGTACAGTAGTCGTCTTTACTACTGTCGCTTTAGCGTCATTGATCCCTTGTAAGTATGCTTGACATACCTCAGAACGATCGCCATTGGTACATTGCTGATAATCAGCAGCAACACTGGGTAGTGAAAATAAGCACGTAATAACGACTAACAACGTTTTCATATTACACCTCTGATTTAGGTAGTGTTTTACTCAACATTATGTAACCAACAATCGCGGCAACCGTCGAACCAAATAAGATTCCAAGGCGTGAATAAGTTGCAAAACTCTCATCTGCACCAACAAATGCCAGTGATGAGATGAAGATAGACATCGTAAAGCCGATACCACACAGCACAGAAACCGCAAAAATATGCTTGAAGTTAATCCCATCAGGCAATTTTGCAACGCCTGTTTTAACTGCAATATAACATGCAGTAAATATGCCGACTGGCTTACCAATAAATAGTCCCGCTGCAATACCAACCGGTAACATGGCTGATAAACTCGCCAGTGATACGCCCGTTAGTGAAATACCAGCATTCGCAAACGCAAATAACGGCAAGATTAAGAAGGCAACATATGGATGTAGCGCATGTTCAATCGTTTTAAGCGGCGAATGAGTATCTGTACGACCATCTTTACCGGCTAATGGCACGGCAAAACCTAGCACCACACCAGCTAATGTTGCATGCACACCAGATTGAAGCACGCTGAACCATAAAATAGCACCGACAATCAAATATAATGGAATGCTAGTGACATTCTTTAGATTCATAATGATTAAGGTGGCGGTAGCGACAAATGCCACTGTCAGCGCGATAGTCGATAAGTCAGAGCTATAAAATAAAGCAATGATTACAATCACACCTAAGTCATCAATAATAGCCAAGGCTAATAAGAAAACTTTTAAGCTCACAGGAACACGGTTACCAAGTAATGCCATCACACCAAGTGCAAAAGCAATATCTGTCGCCGCAGGAATTGCCCAGCCTTTAACCGCCATCGGATCGCCGTAATTAAATGCGGTATAAATTAATGCTGGCGCAATCATACCGCCGACAGCAGCAATAGCTGGAAATATTGCTTTTTCCTTAGTATTAAGTGCACCCTCAATAAGTTCACGCTTAACTTCTAATCCAATTAAGAAAAAGAAAATCGCCATTAAGCCATCATTGATCCAATGCGCTACTGATAATCCTGCAATATAGCTATGCAAAGTGTCAGTATATACAGATGCTAATGGTGAATTAGCAATAACCATTGCAATTAATGCTGCGATTATAAGAATAATACCGCCAGCTGATTCTAATTTAAGAAACTTACGAATAGCATCGGTCATCGACCGTCACTCCTTTAACTATATTATCCACGCGATCCAAGCTGCTCTACCTAAGGTTAGCAACATACTTGGTCATCTCAATTAAATTTAGTGTAAACGTCATCCTGATAAACTGAAAAATCGTTTGTATAGATATAAATACTCGGTAAAACCGAAAGGTTTCAGTCTTATGGGTACTATATCCGCACTGTCAACCTCATCAGTATTCATTAGATTTATACTAAAACAAATAAATAGCAAAATTTCTAATTAAATAATTACTATTTTATGATTTTTAACCCTAAAAGATATTTTCATTAAAAACCATTTAGAAACAATCTACTAGAGTGTATTAATGCAACCTGACATTGTGCAGTTTAATCGTTTGCGCTCTCATTCTGCTGACAAAGCTCTGACAAATATTCATTTATGACACTCAGTGTAATATTTCTGAAATATAACCAAACTACTATTCACGCAGATTTCAACAAAATGACACCAAAACGACATATTCCTGTCATGGAGAAATGATTATGACTACCCAAGCCACTACTGCTGCATCTAAGTTCAGCTCTATGCGTTGGGTCCGCTGGGCCAACCTAGCGTTCATGCTATATTTGTTACTCGTTGCTGTATCTATGGTCAGCGGCGGCTTTAAATGGTCTGTAGGCGAGCAAGCAAAAACATTATTTGAATTTGCCTCTCACCCTGTAGCAGGCTTAATGATTGGTTTAATTGCAACAGCACTTATTCAATCATCAAGTACTGTAACTTCAATTATCGTTGGTCTTGTGGCAGGTGGTTTACCTGTAGAAACAGCCATTCCAATGGTGATGGGTGCCAATATCGGTACTACATTAACAAATACATTAGTTAGTTTAGGTCATGCTCGTTGTAAAGAAGAATTCCGTCGTGCATTTGCAAGTGCTACGGTACATGATTTCTTTAACTTACTAGCCGTTGCCATTTTCCTACCATTGGAAATGATGTTTGGTCTGCTTGATAAGTTATCTGGTTGGTTAGTATCACCGTTCTTAAAAGCGGGTGATATGAGCATGGACGGCATGGATTTCATGAAGCCGTTAACTCAACCTGCCGTTGATTTAGTAAAAGGTCCACTAGAAGCATTTGGTCACAACGGTGGTTTTGGTCTAATCATCCTAGGTATTGCGTTGATTTTCATCTCTATCACGCTTATGGGTCGCCTAATGCGAGGCCTAATGGTTGGTCGTGCACGTGATATTCTAAAGAGCGCAATCGGTCGTGGTCCATTACATGGTATTGCTTCAGGTACTGCTGTAACGGTGCTAGTACAATCATCATCAACAACAACCAGTTTGATGGTTCCACTGGTAGGTACAGGCGTATTAACGGTTCGTGAAGTTTACCCATTCACACTTGGCGCAAACATTGGTACCTGTATCACCGCACTACTAGCAGCAACCGCAGTCTCTGGTGAGCATGCTGTATTTGCACTACAGATTGCACTAGTACACTTATGCTTTAACGTACTAGCGACAGTGTTAATTTACGGAGTACCGTTCTTACGTGAAATTCCGCTGAAGTGTGCTTTCTTCCTAAGCGACTTAGCAACGAAGAACAAAGCAGCTGTTGCTGGTTACCTTGGTCTAGTATTCATTGCTATCCCAGGTTCAATCCTAGCGTTTACTGCTTAATCGTTACGCTCAGTTAAATAAAAAGCCCCGCACAAGTCATTGTGTGGGGCTTTTTGTTATCTTAAAGATTTACAGCTAATAATTTATATTCATCTTACAACCAATAACATCCTGATCCAGAAGCTAGCTCGTCGTATTGTTATACCGAGAATGGGTACTGAATTGGGGCATGATGTTCATAACCCACCACTTCAAAATCATCTAAGGTTACCCAGGTTTCTAGATCTTCTAATGAAGTAATCTTAGGGTTGATAATCAATTGTGGCGATGCAAATGGCGTTCGAGTTAATTGCTCATCACGCATTAACGGTAATTGGTCTTCGTAAATATGAGCATTAATAATTTTATGGTAAGCCTGACCGGGTTTATTGCCGGTAATTTGCGCCATTAACGCCAGCAAAGTAAACACTTGTACTTGATTGAAATTAAGCCCTAACGGTACATCACAAGACCGCTGAGCACTAGTAAGATACAAAGTATCCCCTAATAATGAAAACGTATGGGTATGCATACATGGACGTAAACAGCCCATATCAAACTCACCTGGATTATAAAACGTGAGAATTTCACCACGATCATCAACCCCTTTGGCTAAGTCATCAACAATCTTCTTCAGTTGATCGATAACAGTACCATCCGCTTTTTGCCAACGGCGACCTTGAACACCATACACTCGCCCCATATCATCCTCACCTTTACGGTACGGATTATCGAGCCATGCTTGGTTATCATTAGCATTGGCATTCCAAGTGTTACAACCAATAGCACGAAATTGAGCAGCGTTATCATAGCCTCGTAAGTAGCCAAGCAATTCAGCAATAGCGGCTTTCCAAAAACTTTTTCGAGTAGTGATCAATGGAAATTGGTTATTGGCAACATCATAGGTTAAATCTGCATTGATGACCGTTAGACAACGTTTCCCTGTACGCTCATTCTCAATCCACACACCATCGTCAACAATTCGCTGACATAACGCTAAGTACTGTTTCATTGTCCTACCCGTTAAATTAATGACGCCCAGCAAAAGCCAGGCGTCTAAAGTCGTTACTTTTAATTCTATCAGAAGATAGCGAACTTAAAGCTAGTCAATATCAACTCATGAACATTTTAATACTGATAATAAGCAGTAGTACTGCAAACATCTTTTTAAGGGTTGCGGTTGGTAACCGCGTAACCAGTGCAGCCCCATAACGAGTAGTGATCATTGATGTAGCTGCAATACCGACTAATGCCGGTAAATAAACATAACCGAGACTATAAGCAGGTAAATCTGCGCTCCCCACACCAGCAAAAATAAATCCAATCATGCCTGAAACGGCAATAAGAAATCCGACTAACGATGCCGAGCCAATAGCGCGGCGCATTTCAACCCCAAAATAGCTTAAATATGGCACGGTCAACGAACCACCACCAATACCGGCTAAACTTGATAATAAGCCAATAATAGCGCCGCCAATCGCTGATACCAATGGACTAGGCAATGGCCTAGATTTCGTCACTCGCAGCGATAACATCATTTGTAAGGCTAATAACAGCACAATCACCGCAAACACTTTCGGTAAATATTGTGCTGGCACTAATTCCGCGACCACACTACCACCAAGCCCACCGACAATTATCCCTGGTGCCAACACTTTAACCACTGAGAAATCAACATTTCCCAATCTAAAGTGATTGCGAGAAGAGGCCATTGACGTCATAACAATACTGGCTAATGACGTTGCTAAAGCAATATGCATTAACATCGTCGGTGCAATCCCAGCCTGTGGTAACAACCATACTAATGCGGGCACGACCAGTAAACCGCCACCGATCCCTAATAAACCAGCAAATAAACCCACGACAGCGCCTAAAATTAAGCACATCGAAAAAAGCCATATTACGCTTTCATGCATAATAACTACCTATTACCTTTACCAATACAGGTCGCCATTATTTATTACCTGCTCGAATAAATCCACCTAACTGATGTTGTTCAATAAATGCCGTCGTTAATTGACGTACATCATCAGCAACATCGACTTGCAGTACCTTGTTTGCTAATAATTTCATATCAGATCCATTAATATGGCGTAAAATATATTTAATTTTAGCGACATTACGTGCATTCATACTCAATGAGCGATAGCCCATTCCAACGAGCAGTAATGCACCAACAGGATCACCCGCCAACTCACCACAGACACACACTGGTAATTGATATTTTTCTGCACTATCAACAATATGCTTTAACGCATGCAACACTGCAGGATGCAACGCATCATAGACACTAGCAACACGAGCATTATTACGATCAACGGCTAATAAATATTGGGTTAAATCATTACTTCCAACCGAGATAAAATCCACTCGTCCGACTAGCGCATGCAGTTGATATAACATTGATGGAACTTCAATCATGATCCCTATTCGAGGCTTATGCAGTTGTTGCCCTGCCACTAATGCTATTTGAGCAACATCAGTATATGCGCGTTCAATAATCGCTTTAGCATCATCAAGTTCATTTATGCCAGAAATCATTGGCAATAAAATATCCATATTCTTCAAACCAATACTTGCTCGTAACATCGCACGTACTTGGATCATAAAGATTTCAGGATGATCAAGCGTAAATCGAATCCCTCGCCAGCCAAGAAAAGGATTATCTTCTTCAATCGATAGGTAAGGTAGTGGCTTATCACCACCAATATCTAAAGTACGCATTACCACAGGTTGTTGAGGGTAGGTTTGTAAAATAGTTCGATATTGGTTAATTTGTTCTTCTTCAGAAGGAAAGCTGCGCTGGAGCAAAAAAGGAACTTCAGTGCGATACAGGCCAACACCATCAATCCCTTTATTAACCGCAAAATGAGAATCAGCACTTAATCCAGCATTAATATGTACCATAATACGTTGCTGATCTTTCGTCACGGCATGTTGTTGTTGGTCACATTCGACAATCTTTTCAAGCTCATCATCTTCACGTAATAAACGCCGATATTCAGCAAGTACATGTCGATTGGGATTAACTAATAAATCACCACGATAACCATCAACTACCACCACATTGTTATGTACCGTATGCGGCGTAAAATCAACCCCCATAATGGCAGGAATACCCAGTGCCCGCGATAGGATAGCGGCGTGTGAATTAGCGGCACCATCTTGTGCAACCACAGCAGCAAGTTTTCCCACAGGTACCGTTGCTAACATTGCAGCGGTTAATTCACGAGTGAGCAGTACGATCGGCTCATCCCATTGCTGTTCATTAGGTGCATCATCACATAAAAAATACAATAACCGTTGCCCTAACTCACGAATATCACGCGCACGCTCTTTGAGGTATTGATCTTTCATATTGGCAAAACGATTAGAATAAGCTTCAACCACTTGCCTAACCGCCCACTCAGCTTGATCACCACCATCGATACGGAGTTTAAGATCTTGGCGTAATAATGGATCATTGAGTAAATGGCTAAAGAGATCAAAAATAGCGAGGGTTTCTTTTTGTAAGTCGCTATCAAAACGCTTACGTAAACGACGAAACTCTTTACCTGCAGAATCAATCGCAATCGTGAGTCGCTCTTGCTCGGCATGGATGTCTAAACACGAAGCAGGCGCAACATGTTCTAATAATGGCTGAGTATCATCCCACCATGCTTTCGCAACCGCGACCCCACTCGATGCCGCAGAACCGGTTAAATGGAGTCGATTACCTTTTTCAAACCACATTCCTTGCGCTTTAGCATGCGCTAGAATACCCGCTAATTGAGCGGCAAGGGTGACTAAAAAAGATTCTTCACTTTCAGTAAATTCACGTTGCTCGCGTTGTTGAACGACGATAACGCCGAGCACTTGGCGTTGATGTATAATCGGAGTACCAAAAAAGGATCGAAAAGATTCCTCTCCGATCCCTGGTAGATGTTTGAAACTAGGATGTAGGCGGGCATCTGCAACATTCAATGGCTCTGCTCGTTGACCCACTAACCCCACTAGCCCTTGATCAAAGCGTAAACTGATGCGACGCCGAGATTTATTTAATCCCTGCGTGGCCATCAAGGTATAAACCTGACGCTGATGATCAGCGATATACACCGAACAACAATCAGTCTTCATTACTAAAGTAGTGTTTGATACTAATTGATCCAATGCATCAATTAATGTGTGAGCGCTGACAACCTTGTCAACAATTTCTCTTAGCTGTGTCAGCATAACGAGCCTTTAATTGTTCCCTGTGAGCCAATAAACCTCTACTTGCTAGCTGCGCTTATTCTTAATGCGCTTAAATTTACGTTCTTTCCATTCTTTAAATGGCATAGCGACAGCGGCAAACTCTTTTAGTGCACGACGATAGACATCACGCTTAAAAGAGACAACCTGCCTTACTGGGTACCAATAACTTACCCAACGCCAACCATCAAACTCAGGTGTAGCACCACGCTGCATATTGACCTTGGACTCATCGCATTCCAAACTCAGCAAAAACCATTTTTGCTTTTGACCGATACAAACAGGTTTTGAATCCCACCGTACAAGACGTTTAGGTAATTTATAACGTAACCAATGACGGCTTGACGCAATAATCCTGACATCTTTTTTGGTTAATCCTACTTCTTCATACAATTCACGGTACATAGCTTGTTCAGGGGTTTCACCTTCATCAATGCCACCTTGCGGAAATTGCCAAGAATGTTGTCCATATCGTCGAGCCCAAAATACCTGGCCATGGCCATTGCAGATAACGATCCCTACATTAGGGCGGTATCCATCGCCATCAATCACTGGACGACCTCAAGTATAAATATCTATTAATAGTGATTTTTTCATAGTAGACGGGATCGGTAAACAAACATTCATCAATATCGATCAGTTTTACTTAATTTAAACTATATTCTGGATAACTTTGCATAATGACTACTTTACCAACAACCAAGTGAGACATACCCCACATTTATTCACTCTTTCTGTGGATAGATTTGTGCAGAAACCTAAAAAAAGCATATTTACGCAACCATTAAGATCTTATATATTTATTTTTTAAAATAGAAAAATAACAACTTTTACCTTTATAAACATAATATTAGATAAAAAACAGTTCTATAATAAATAAAGATAAAGCCAACTTTCACATCACCAAAAAACGATCGGTTAAAGATCAACCAATAATGACGTTATCCACAAATTCACCTTCACCAACAAGAATAAAAGCTAACCACAACGCTTGTTATACCACCTTTATACTGTATAAATACTCAGTTAAGCTTAAAAAAAATATTTTCAAAAAAAAAACTGTGGATATCTTTTTATTTTGATCTTAGCCTTAAATAACTATCACAAGTTACTCATCATTAGAGCATCACAATATCTAACGCTCTGTAGCCAAGGAAAAAAGATCTCTCTTAATCCTTGCTTACCTATCAAGATCAATATTGATCTTCAGATTCCGTCTTCACAGATATGATAGTATTATCGATAACCTAACATTAGATCTTAGTCCTTATCACGCTACTTTATGAGCCGACAATCAATGCAACCAACGCCAAAAACAGAAACAGAATTACTCAATCGTGCCCACCAATTGGCTGGTATGACCCTGGGTGAATTAGCGGCGATTGCAGGGATAATTCCACCACCAGATCTTAAACGTGATAAAGGTTGGGTTGGTCAATTATTAGAGTGGCATTTAGGGGCGACAGCTGGCAGTAAACCTGTCCCTGATTTTATTGAACTAGGCATTGAACTTAAAACGATCCCTATCAGCTACCAAGGTAAGCCGTTAGAAACTACTTTTGTCTGTGTTGCGCCCTTAATTGGCGTCCAAGGTTTGCAATGGCATAGTAGTCATATTCGACAAAAATTAGCGCGAGTATTATGGGTACCGGTTGAAGGTGAACGTGATATTCCACTTGAGCAACGTCATGTAGGTTCAGCATTATTATGGAGTCCCAGCGCAGAAGAAGAAGCGCAATTACAGCAAGACTGGGAAGAATTAATGGATATGATCGTATTAGGTCAAGTAGAAAATATTACAGCCCGTCATGGTGAAGTGCTGCAATTACGCCCTAAAGCAGCTAACAGTAAAGCGTTAACAGAAGCTTATGGTGCTAATGGCCAGCCGATTAAAACGTTACCGCGAGGTTTCTACTTAAAAAAACAATTTACAGCGCAATTACTACAACGACATTTTATTTAATAATTAAAACGTCAGCACCATGTCTTGGTCACAATCACATAATAACCCATTATCAGAGAATTCATCATAGGGATCAATTAGTCGTAATGTCAGATGATTAATGCCTACTTTTTTCAACAGATTTTGTGCTTGTTCTATGGTTTTAAAATAAATAAGGTTGTTGTTACTATCAGTTAATGGCTGTAACTGATGTTTATATTCAACTTCCATTAAATAATTACTATTGCCGGCATAACAGCTAAGTACACATAGTGGTATTTTTTTAGGCACTGATTTTAACCATGGTTTAAGTTGCGCTAGCTTCATGAGTGATCCTAATCTTTATCAACAATGCTTTAAGCATGTGTCAGATCACCTTAACCAGCAAGGTTAGCTATAAAATAAACATTTATTGTTAACCTTATTTGTTATGAACTAAAAATTAATTACTTATGCATGGCCTTGACGAAAACAACGTGGAGTCGGAATTAACTCGTGCTTATTTAGCAAACGATACATCGTTGCTCTAGATACCCCCAATTCGCGCGCTGCAGCAGATATTTGGCCTTTATTATTTTCTAATACTGTTAATAATGCATTACGCTCAGACTCTTCACGCACCTTTTTTAAGCTTAATTTATCATCAACTAAACGAGGTATATCTAATTGATCTGCTTCAATACTTTTATTTTCAGCTAACAACACTGCTCGTTTAATTTGGCAAATAAGTTCACGTACATTACCTGGCCACGGATATTGTAATAACATCGCTTGTGCTTGTTCTGATAAATATTTAGCGACGCTATTATACTGACGGGCGTACTTCAATAATAAAAATTCAGCCAATAAAATAATATCATCACTCCGTTCACGCAATGTAGGTACTGTTAGTGATACGACATTTAGCCGAAAATATAACTCACGCCGTAATGTTGTTAAGCTGACTAAATGATCAAGAGAATGATTAGTGATTGAAATCACACGAATATCAATCGCGATAGCATTACCCTCGCTATCATAATAGTTTCCTTCAGCCAGCACTTGATATAATCCCAGCTGACAAGCATCGGTTAAGGCGGTAAATTCTTCAAGAACCAACACGCCATGATTCGCCGCGGCAAAGACAGATTCAACACCATTATCAGTATCAACTATCCAATCAGGAGTCATGGTTTCACAATTAACCCTTATTATTTGTCGCTTAGCACGTGCTGAAGCTTGGACAATAGCATCAGCCACTAATATTTTACCTGTGCCTATTTCACCACTGATTACCACTGAGACATCACTTAACGCGATACGCTTAACTTGATCACGCAATTTTTTCATAACAGCGGTGGAGCCTTGTAAACCTTGTTGACCAAAACTACCTAATTGAGGCCACACTTGACGCTCTAAATTAAGCATACCGATCTGATGACCAATCGTTTGTTGTAATCGAGCTGGAGGAACAGGAGTCGAAAAATAATCAAGGCAAAAATTAACGATAAATTGACCAATCGCTTCATTGGTCAGCTGATCATCACGTACAACAGCGATCCAGCGTACTTGTTTATTACGGTTCACCATCGCAGAAAAACTATGAATACTAAAGTCATCATTGCTAAGATCGACCACACCAATACAAGGACCAATTTCTAAGAGTAATGTTTCTGCAGTTCGCAAATCATAGCAACGATGACATAGCCAACCCGCAGCCTCCATTACAGGTAGCCACTCTTGATTACTACCACCAAAAACAACTAAGGTATTAGGAATAACTACCTTAGGTTTTTTCACTGTCCCGATTGTCATTCGTCCCTCCATTAATAAAGCAATTATCTCTCTTGTAATATTTAACAACAGCTCTATTGATGATATACGAACAAGTGCAACTTGTTTACTATAATATAGCAGGACTCATATAAAATATTGACGTTACTTAGATTCTTATCTAATTAAGTCCATATTTGTCACTTTTTTGACTCTTTTTTTTAGGCAAAAAAAAACCACCGCCTAAGCGATGGTTTTTTTTCATAATTCGATTAATTATTTGTTTGTGGGCGCATTGCCGGGAACAAAATAACATCACGAATCGTATGCGTATTAGTAAACAGCATTACTAAACGGTCAATACCAATACCTTGACCCGCTGTTGGTGGTAAACCATGCTCTAGCGCAGTAATGTAGTCTGCATCATAGTACATTGCTTCATCATCACCAGCATCTTTGGCATTAACTTGAGCTTTAAAGCGCTGGTCTTGATCTTGAGCATCGTTAAGCTCAGAGAAACCATTTGCTACTTCACGACCACCGATAAAGAATTCAAAACGATCGGTAATGAACGGATTTTCATCGTTACGGCGAGCAAGCGGTGAGATATCTGCTGGGTACTCAGTAATGAATGTTGGTTGCATTAGTTGAGGTTCAGCTGTTTCACCAAAGATCTCTTCTAATAACTGACCACAAGTCCAGAAGCTTTCAACATCAACATGCACAGATTTAGCAATCTTCACCATTAGCTCACGATCGGCAACGCCTTCGTAAGTTAGCGCTTGGATTTCTGCATGATCTGGGTTGTATTGCTTGATTGCATCTAACATGCTCATACGTGTGTATGGACCTGCAAATTCAACTTCAAACTCACCGTAAGGCATTTTTGAAGAACCAAGAATATCAATCGCAATGCTGCTTAGCATTTCTTCCGTGATATCCATTAGATCATGGTAATCGGCATACGCCATGTAGAATTCCATCATAGTGAATTCTGGGTTATGACGAGGAGATAGACCTTCGTTACGGAAGTTACGGTTGATTTCGAACACACGCTCAAAACCACCTACCACTAGACGCTTAAGGTAAAGTTCAGGTGCAACACGCAGGTACATGTCGATATCAAGTGCATTATGATGAGTCACAAATGGACGTGCTGTTGCACCACCAGGGATCACATGCATCATTGGTGTTTCTACTTCCATAAAGCCTTTAGTTACCATAAAGCTACGGATTGCAGATACCACTTTTGAACGAATAATGAATGCACGACGAGAGTCGTCATTAACAATCAGATCAACATAACGCTGACGGTAACGCATTTCTTGGTCAGTCAGACCATGGAATTTTTCTGGTAATGGACGCAGTGCTTTAGTTAGCAGCTCGTAGTTATCCATCTCAATGTAAAGATCACCTTTACCAGATTTGTGTAGCGCCCCTTTAACACCGATGATGTCACCGATATCTAGACCAGAATATTTTTCTTTTAGCTCTTTTTGAACATCTTTAGATGCATAAGCCTGAATACGGCCAGACACATCTTGGATTGCAAGGAAAGGACCACGCTTAGCCATAATACGACCAGCGATTGCATATACATGACCAGCTTGTTCAAGCTCTTCCTTGGTCATTTCACCGTATTTTGCTTCTAGATCCGCAGCTAAACTATCACGACGGAAATCATTTGGGTGGCCATTTGCTTTACAATTTTGGCGAATCATATCTAATTTCGCGCGACGCTCAGCAATCAGCTTATTTTCATCTTGTACTTGGTCAGTCATGGGGAAACCCTTAAAATTTTACTGAAATTCGGTTAAAGACCTGATTTCAAGCTTGCTTCAATAAAACGGTCTAAATCACCGTCCAGTACTGCTTGGGTGTTACGATTTTCCACGCCAGTACGTAAATCTTTTATGCGGGAGTCATCCAGTACATAAGAACGGATTTGACTACCCCAACCAATGTCTGATTTAGTATCTTCACTGGCTTGCTTTTCAGCATTTTGCTTCTGCATTTCATATTCAAACAATTTCGCTTTTAATTGCTTCATTGCTTGATCTTTGTTCTTATGCTGAGAGCGATCGTTCTGGCACTGTACAACAAGATTTGTTGGTAAGTGAGTAATACGTACCGCAGATTCAGTGGTGTTTACGTGTTGACCACCCGCACCTGATGCGCGGTATACGTCAATACGTAGATCAGAAGGATTGATATCAATAACGATATTGTCATCAATTTCTGGATACACAAATGCTGAAGCAAATGAAGTATGGCGACGGCCGCCTGAATCAAACGGTGATTTCCGCACTAAACGGTGAACACCGGTTTCAGTGCGTAACCAGCCATAAGCATATTCACCGCTGATACGTACGGTTACAGATTTAAGACCGGCAACATCACCATCAGAGATTTCAATGATCTCAGTCTTAAACCCTTTGGCATCCGCCCAACGCAAATACATGCGGAGCATCATTGATGTCCAATCTTGCGCTTCAGTACCACCAGAACCAGCTTGAAGGTCAAGATAGCAATCAGAACTATCATGGTCGCCAGCAAACATTCGACGAAATTCTAACTTAGCTAACTTAGCTTCAAGCTCAGCTAACTCAGGTTCAATCTCATCAAACGTTTCTTGATCGTCTTCTTCAACAGCTAACTCAAGTAAGCCCTCGACGTCTTCAACGCCTTGGTCTAATAGATCAATTGTTTCTACTACCGCTTCCAATGCTGCACGTTCTTTACCTAACGCTTGGGCACGTTCAGGTTCATTCCATACATTTGGTTGCTCTAGCTCTGCATTTACCTCTTCTAGACGCTCTTTTTTAGCATCATAGTCAAAGGTACCCCCTAAGGGTGTCAGTACGTACAGACACATCCTCAAGTCGGTTTTTAATAGGATTAATTTCGAACATCGCCACGCTTCATTACCGAAATAGATATAACCGCAAGATTCTATCGAATTGTAGATAGAATATACAGAGGGAGAGAAAGGTTATCAGAAAATTAATCTAAATATGGTGACAATCTAGGCTGTTAACGCCAAGATCCTCACCACTAACGGCTTACTTATCAGACTATCGTTATTTCGCAACTAAATGTTCAACCATCAGCTGCACACTGCGATTACCTCGAAACTCATTAACATCGAGACGATACACTAATTCAATTTGCTGCACAGAGGCATCTGGCCAACGTTTAAGGTCAACATTAAATGCAATGGCATCAATAACACAGCCACCAACCAAAGGCTCAACCATCATTTTAAGATGCTTTCCTGCCACTAGTTTTTGGTGCAATAATCGAAACGTACCATCAAACGTCGGTTCAGGAAATTGCTGTCCCCACGGCCCACCAGCTCGCAACGTTTCGGCTGTTTCAAGTGTCAGTTCATTAGGGTGCAATTCGCCATCGCTAAGTAGAAAACCTTGCAATGCATCTTCATCTAAAACATTACGTACTGCAGCATCAAATGCGACACTAAAGGCTTCTAGCTGTGATTCCGGAATGGTTAATCCAGCCGCCATGGCATGACCACCGAATTTTAAGATCATCCCTGGGTGCTGAGTATCAACCACATCCAGTACATCTCGCATATGTAGTCCCGCAACAGAACGGCACGACCCTTTAATTTCACCATTACCCGCATCAGCAAAAGCGATAACAGGACGATGATATTTATCTTTAATACGAGACGCTAAAATACCGATCACACCTTGATGCCAATCACGTTGAAACAACACTAACCCATAAGGCATATCCTGCTGATTAAACTGTAATCGCTCACAAATAGCGAGACCTTCCTCTTTCATCCCCTGTTCAATTTCTTTACGGGTTTGATTAAGGGCATCGAGCTCTGAAGCCATCCGTCGAGCGGCTTGAATATTGTCACACAACAATAATTCAACCCCAAACGACATGTCATCTAATCGTCCCGCCGCATTAATACGTGGCCCTAATGCAAAGCCCAGATCACTAGCGACTAATCGAGCAGGATCGCGATTAGCAACTTCAATTAATGCTTGAATGCCAGGACGACATTTACCAGCACGAATACGTTGTAATCCTTGGTGAACTAAAATACGGTTATTACCATCTAACGCCACCACATCGGCAACAGTGCCAAGTGCAACCAGATCAAGCAACTCCGCCAGATTCGGTACCGCGAGTGCTTGTTGTTCAAACCAACCGTTATTACGCAGTTCAGCTCGCAGTGCTAACATTAAATAAAATGCGACTCCAACACCACACAAGGCCTTTGATGGAAAACCGCATTGATTAAGGTTTGGGTTTACCATCGCATCTGCAGCTGGTAAGCAATCACCTGGTAAGTGATGATCAGTAACCAGTACTTGTACCCCTTGTGCTTTTGCTGCTGCGACACCCGTAATTGATGAAACGCCATTATCCACGGTCATGATTAATTCAGCGCCGCGATCAATCGCTTGTTGTGCCACTTCAGGGCTCAAACCATAACCATCATCAAATCGGTTGGGGACTAAATAATCAACATTACCACAACCCAACATTTTTAAGGCCAACACTGATAATGCTGAACTGGTGGCGCCATCTGCATCAAAATCACCGACAATAATAATTCGAGTATTATTAGCGAGTGCGGTAACTAGCAACGCCACGGCATCTGCCATGCCATGAAGTTGATTATAATTAAGTAATCCTTTGGCACCGCGTTCAAGTTCAGCATCATTAGTAATGCCACGGCTAGCATAGATACGCTGTAAAATAGCGGGGATCGCACTAGAGAAGCCTTGAGGATCGGCAACAGGACGACGCTTGATTTCTATCATAATAACGGCTTCTTTAATGAAATGATTATCTTTTCATCTTAACCAAATCACCATTAACAAAAAAGCCTGATATTACTATCAGGCTTTTATATACGGTGACACAGTCAATAAATGGTCGAGGTTAGCTTTTCGCTTTGCTATCCAATAACTGCAACAATGCGGCTGGCGGTTGGTAGCCAGGGATCATAGTACCGTCTTCTAGCACGATAGCTGGAGTACCATTAACGCCCATCGCAACACCTAATTTATATTGCTCCATGACTAAATCAGGACGCGGAGTGATTTTTGATTCATCAAACGTACCACTCTTAGCATCATGCATCGCTTTAACACGATCTTTAGCGCCCCAAATTGCACTCATTTGGTTGAAGTTGCTTGAACGCTCACCACCACGCGGGAAAGCAAGGTAGCGTACCGTAATACCGGCATCGTTATACCCTTGCATGTCATTGTGCAATTTGCGGCAATAACCACAGCTAGTATCGGTAAAGACAGTCACAACATATTTTTCATTTTTAGCTGGATAAACAATCATGTCTTTATCCATACCCGCTAATTTCGCTTTATTTAACTGCGCCATTTTCTGCTCAGTTAAATTCACCGGCTCAACACCCGTGTTTTGGTATAAATGACCCGCTAAGAAATATTTTCCATCATCAGAGGTATAAACAACACCACGTTCTGTTACAACTTCATTGATACCCGCCATTGGTGACGCAGTAATTGAGCTTGGCGTTAAACCAATGTTTGATAGTTGCTTCGTGATGGCTGCTACGTCCGGCTTTGCGACCGCAGAGAAAGCGGTAAGTGCAACAGCTGTGGCTAGCACTGTGCGGCTAATAAAATGCATCCTGTTATCCCTTTAAAATGACGACAATCTCGATATAACTACAGACCGAGATCATTACTATATAGTTTCAATTACGCTACTATTTTTATCTGCGCAGCATAAATGAAGTATCCCTAAATACAAATATTATCGCTAATTTTAGCTAACAACATCTCATAATTATGCACGAGGATGATGGCTTTGGTGTAATTGTTTTAATCTTTCTGTCGCAACATGGGTATAAATTTGTGTTGTTGAAAGATCACTATGGCCAAGCAACATTTGTACCACTCGTAAATCGGCACCGTAATTAAGTAAATGGGTAGCAAAAGCATGGCGCATTACATGGGGTGATAGAGTATCAGCATCAATACCTGCTAACACCGCATAATATTTGATTCGATGCCAAAATGTTTGCCGAGTCATTTGTCGAGCACGTCGACTTGGAAACAACACATCCGAACTTTTCTCACCTAATAACACCGGCCGACCACTATCAATAAACTGCTCAATCCAATCAACCGCATTTTCACCCATTGGTACTAAGCGTTCTTTGTCTCCTTTACCAGTCACTCTCACAACACCTTGGCGTAAACTGACTTTATCCATGGTTAAGGTAACTAATTCGGTAACACGCAGTCCGGTGGCATATAACAATTCCAACATCGCTTTATCGCGCAATTGCAGTGGATCATTCACATCGGGCGCTTCTAATAATGCGTCGACTTGGGCTTCAGTTAAATCTTTTGGGAGCCGTTTGGGTAATTTTGGGGTCACCAGCATTGCACTCGGATCATCTATCCGTACTTTCTCACGGTACAAATATTGAAATAAACGTCGAATTGCTGACACCATTCGCGCGCGTGATGTTTGTTTATAGTTTTGGTCAAACAACCATAATTGATAACGTTGTAAATCATCGACAGAAGCATCAGACACCGCAATAGTTTGCTGTTGCATCCATTGTTGTAATTTTTTTAAGTCATTTCGATAAGAAGCAAGAGTATTTTCAGATAACCCTCTTTCCATCCACATCGCATCTAGAAAGCGTTCAATAATAACATCGTCAGTTACCATTTTTACCTCGTCATAAGCTGTGTCATAAGGCGGTTTAAATACATGGATAAAAACACAGTGATCAGCGCATGATAGGATATTTATCATCAAAAGTAACCTCGTTATACATTTATTCAGCCTAATATTATGACTTTCAATGCCAAGCTAACCTTGAGCTTCATGATCAATAACGAGTACACTTTGGCTAAAAATAAAAGCATAGGATACATAGCATGAAAATTGGTTTGTTTTATGGCTCAACCACCTGCTATACCGAGATGGCAGCAGAAAAAATTCGTGACTGCCTTGGGGCTGATATCATTGAATTACACAATATTAAACACACGCCATTAGCTGAAATGAACCAGTATGATATGTTGATTTTAGGTATTTCAACCTGGGACTTTGGTGAGATCCAAGAAGACTGGGAAGCGGTGTGGCAACAACTCGATGGCTTACAATTACAACAAAAAACCGTGGCACTGTTTGGCCTTGGCGATCAAGAAGGTTATACCGAGTGGTTTTTAGATGCGATGGGCATGTTGCACGATCAATTGTGTCCAACAGGGGTACAATTTATTGGTTATTGGCCTAATGACGATAGCTATCAATTTCAAGCATCAAAAGCACTAACGGCGGACGAACAGTTTTTTGTTGGCCTCGCGTTAGATGAAGATAGCCAATATGAATTAAGTGATGCCCGTATTGAGCAATGGTGTGAACAAATCATGCTTGAATACGCCCAACTACTATAATTGCTAGAAGATAAAAAAAGGGATGCTAATACAAGCATCCCTTTTTCATTTATAAGTAACCGTGTAATTATACGATCACAGTATGGTTATCACCATTATCTTGGTGTTTACTGCCGATAAAACGCGTTACAACCAATGCAATCACCGTTGGTAATACCCACGCCATGCCATAATTAAATAGTGGCAATCCGCTAAATACTGACATATCAATATTTAGATGCTTAGCAACATCAATCATACTGAAAATAAATGATACCAATAATACAACACGATAAGCTAAACGAGGATTAGGTAACCATTTACGTATCAAGGTCAATGCGACTAATGCAATAGCCACTGGATACAATGCAAACAATACTGGTATCGATAGTGTAATCAGCGTATTTAAACCAACATTAGCCACTATCGCACACACGACTGCTAATAATACCGCCCACTTTTTATAAGAAAGAGAGGTTAATGTACTGAAGTAATCAGCACACGCACTGATTAAGCCAATCGCGGTGGTTAAACATGCTAGCAGTACAATCGCTGATAAAATAATTTGTCCTGTCGAGCCAAACAGCGCCATCACATAAGTTGTTAAAATAGCGCCGCCATTACCAACACCGGCAGCAATACCTGCACTGGTTGCGCCAAGATAAAACAATGACACATAAACAAAAGCTAGACCCGCCGCTGCAATTAAACCAGCGTAGATAAGATAAGTACAAGTCGTCTTCTCATCCGTCACACCTTTGCTACGAATAACATCAACAATCAGCATACCAAACATCAGTGCCGCAAAAGTATCCATGGTGTTGTAACCTTCAAGGAAACCTTTAGTGAAGGCTTGCGTTACATACTCACCTTGAGCTGCAACAATCTCACCTTGCGGATTGATAAATACCGCAACCGCTAACACTGCTAACACCACAAATAAAGCTGGAGTTAAAAACTTGCCAATCATGTCGATCAATTTGCCACGTGACCAAGCAAAGAACAGCGCTACAGCAAAAAAGATGATAGAAAAAATAGTTAAGCTGACTTGGCTAGCATCGGTAATAAACGGTTTAACTGCCATTTCATAGGCAACAAGACCAGTACGAGGCGCAGCGAACGCAGGACCAATAATGATAAAAATCAGGACAGCCATTAAGGTCGCAACTTTTGATGGTAAATCACGGGTTAACCCTGTCCAACCACCACCAGCAATCGCTACTGCAATAATACCGATTAAAGGTAAACCTACAGCTGTAACCAAAAAGCCTGACATTGCAGATAACATGTTCTCACCAGCTAGCTGTCCTGCTAACGGTGGGAAAATGATGTTGCCTGCACCAAGGAAGAACGCAAAGGTCATAAAACCAAGCGCGATAATATCTGTTACTTTGAGTGTTTTTTTCAAACTGCACCTTCCACTCTCTAATGGGTTATATATTGTGTCTGCATTTTTTATAATAAGTAGCACGTACTATATATTGCTATGAATTTCGTGCCTTGTAGCATAATGACCAAAAAGAGTAATCTTAGCAATAGAGTAGATAAAAACACCATATAATACAGTTTTCAAGCAAATAAGCCGAAATTAACAACCATAGATAAACACGAAAACAGAATAAAATACCAAAATAAATCAAAAACACCATACTTACAAAAAAGTTATAACATCTATTTAACACCGTTTGAGTCGAGTTTTATCAATACACTATTCTCAATCATCACTTTGATTATATAACCGACGTTTTATATGCTTTTGTGCATTTAACAAACCTAAATACCGCTTCAACGACCAAGGAAAACAATAATGAGTCGCAGCTTTAGCTTTAAAAAATTTACAATCAATGATCATGGCTGCGGCATGCCAATCAGTACTGATGGAGTATTATTAGGCGCATGGGCAACGTTACCGCAACAAGGGCATATTGTTGATATTGGTACAGGTAGTGGCTTATTAGCATTAATGGCTGCACAGCGTACACAAGCGACAACGATTACTGCCATTGAATTAGATTCAACAGCAGCAACCGCAGCGACAGCTAACTTCGAATCATCGCCTTGGCGGCCACGATTACAATGCGTTGAAGATGACATTACTAATTGGTATCAGCGTATTCCACCAGCCAGCATTAATGGTATTATTTGTAATCCCCCTTATTTTAACGCTGGCCAACAAGCACAACAGCAACATCGCGCCACCGCACGCCATACAGATACTTTTAGCCACCAACAATTGCTCGCGACTATCAGTCATTTATTAACTACAGATGGAAGTGCTAACATCATCTTACCGACTTACGAAGGCCAGCAACTAATTACTCAAGCACAAGCTTACGGGTTATACTGTCATCGCCGTTGTGATGTTCGCACCACTGAACATAAACCTATAATGCGCACATTGATCCAATTAACTAAAAATTGTTCTGTTACTGAACAACAACAACTTTGCATTCATACTGGCAATGGTTATTCCACTGATTTTATTACACTTACTAAAGATTTTTACTTAAAAATGTAATCTGTAGCAGCATAAAACAGAGTTAAGTAACAATGAATATTGATCATTAACTGAAGTTTTTATGTTTTAATCGGTGTTACTTACGCTAAGAGTGGCTATAATGCCGCCCCTTAATATAAATACCCATGGTCTGGTTACGCTTAAACAGCACAGTGACGAGAGCATATTTAGCATTTGTCTTGGGAGAGATAACTGGTGAAAGACTTTTCCGAATTAGAGTTAGATAGCGAGCTATTACGAGCGATTGACGAGATCGGCTATAGCCGCCCAACCGTAGTTCAAGCGCAGGCTATCCCTCACGCCCTTGACGGTAAAGATGTCATGGCTTCTGCACCAACAGGGACCGGAAAAACAGCCGCGTTTTTACTGCCAATGATTCAACACTTGCAAGATTTCCCACGCAAAAAGCCGGGGCCTGCACGTGTACTAATCTTAACCCCTACGCGTGAATTAGCAATTCAAGTTGCTGAACATGCGCGTGCACTTTCTAAGTACACTAACTTAAAAGTATTTACCATTACTGGTGGTATCTCTTACGATGAGCACGCTGAGCTACTTGGCAAAACGCAAGATATCGTAGTCGCAACACCTGGCCGTTTAATGGAATACATTGAGTCTGAGAAATTTGATTGCCGTGCAATTGAATGTCTTATTCTTGATGAAGCAGACCGTATGTTGGATATGGGCTTTGGTAAAATCGTTGAGCGCATCAACCATGAATGTCGCTGGCGTCGTCAGAGTTTATTATTCTCAGCAACCTTAGAAGGCAAAGGCGTACGTGAGTTCTCAGAAACCATTCTGAATGAACCACTTGAAGTTAACGCTGATCCATCTCGTCGCGAACGTAAAAAGATTCAACAGATGTACCTTCGTTGTGACAACATGAATCACAAGCTTGCTCTGTTAGAAAACATCATTAAAGATCAAGCTGAACGCACAATTATCTTTGTAAAAACACGTGAGCGCCTAGGTACTCTTCGCGGCCAATTGGACGCAATGGGCATCCCTTGTAATTGGATTCAAGGTGAAATGGCGCAGGCTGCACGTACTAATATGATCAACCGTTTTCGTGATGGTGTGGTAAACGTATTAATTGCCACAGACGTTGCGGCACGCGGTATTGATTTACCAGATGTAAGTCATGTTATTAACTTTGATCTACCACGCACAGCTGAAGTTTATGTGCACCGTATTGGTCGAACTGCTCGTGCTGGTAAAAAAGGGACTGCAATCGCATTAGTTGAAGCGCATGACCAAGGCATGATCGAACGTATTAGCCGTTACATGAAAGAAGAAGTGCAAGAGCGCTTTATTCATGGTCTTCGTCCACAGACTAAGAAGCCTAGTACTGCAAAGAAAAAGAAAAAAGTTGATAAGAAAGTAAAAGACGCGAAAGCGAAAAAGAAGATCAAACAAGCGGCTAAAAAAAGCCAAGCTAAGTCATAGTATTTTCTTTTAAAATACAGATAAACAACAAGGCCAACGTTGATTCGTTGGCCTTTTTTTAGGATAAAATTTATTATTGGTTAATTATTGCTGTTCACGTTTAAACACTAATTCTGTCGCTGTTGACTCTGCAGCAACAAAATAATAGCCTGCACTATCAAACTGCTGTAATTGAGCAATCGTCGTTAATTGGTTATCAAGAATATAACGCGCCATCATTCCACGCGCTCTTTTGGCGTAGAAGCTAATAACTTTATAAGTTCCATTTTTACAATCTTTAAAAATAGGGGTAATTAATTGAGCTTGCAGTTGCTTGGGCTTAACCGCTTTAAAATATTCATTTGATGCTAAATTGACCACAATATCATCACCTTGCTCAGCAACAGCCGCATTGAGCTTATCGGTCACAATATCCCCCCAAAATTGATACAAATTACTCCCTCTAGGATTGGATAATCGCGTCCCCATTTCTAACCGGTAAGGTTGCATCAGATCAAGTGGACGTAATACGCCATATAACCCAGACAGCATCCGTAAATGTTGCTGCGTATAAGCAAACTGAGCTTCAGTCATGGTCTCAGCCGCTAAACCAGTATAAACATCACCTTTAAATGCCAAAATTGCCTGACGAGCATTATCAACTGTAAATTCTGGCTGCCACTCGGCAAACCGAGCTGCATTTAATCCGGCAATTTTATCACTGACCTTCATTAAGCTCGCAATATCCATTGGTGTAAGCTCACGACAGACATCAATCAATTCTGCAGAATGCTGTGTAAGCTCAGGTAAAGTAAACGTTGTTGTCGCTAATGGCGATGTATAATCTAACGTTTTTGCTGGTGATACCACGATTAACATAAGGCTTTTTTCCTTTAAAGTCTGACGGATTTAGACTACCACTATCACTAAAAAAAACCACGTACAACCACGGTGATTATTTCTATTTTATTAATAGGTATAACGACAACTAACGTAATCTAGATGTCGCTGACGACGTTGATGATTGATCCCAAATTCCGTCTTCAAGTTGAGCATGTAATTCAGGATAATCTTGACTATTAAATGTCGGTACCTTCCCTAATGCTAACTGCTGATTATAATCGAGTGCCAACTTAACCACAGTCCCCGAAAGCAAGACTATTGCGGATAAATTAATCATTGCCATCATGCCCATCGAAATATCGGCCATTGCCCACACCGTCGGTAAATCTGCCAGCGCACCAAACATCACCATGCATAGCACCACCATTCGAAACACATTTAGTCCAACTTTATGGTTATGCTCGAGAAATATTAGATTCGTTTCAGCATAAGAGTAATTGGCTACTAACGAAGTAAATGAAAAGAAGAAAATAGCAACCGCTATAAAAATTGCTCCCCAATCACCAACTTGTGAACTTAATGCTTTTTGAGTTAATTCAATCCCAGTAATATTACTGTGTGGCTCATATTCGCCAGACATTAAAATAATTGCGACGGTTGCAGAACAAATAACAATGGTGTCCATAAACACCCCCAGCATTTGTACATAACCTTGTGAAGCAGGATGGGGTGGATAAGGCGTTGCTGATGCCGCTGCATTAGGTGCAGATCCCATACCGGCTTCATTAGAAAACAAACCACGCTTTAAGCCATTAATCATTCCTTGAGCAATGGTATAACCTAACGCGCCTGATGCCGCTTCTTCAAAGCCAAATGCACTGCGGAAAATAAGCATTAAAATATGTGGTAACTGTTCAATATTGCTCAGCATAATAAATAATGCTAATGCGAGATAACATAATGCCATTGTGGGTACCAATATTTCTGCCGTACGCGCAATCGTTCGCATACCACCAAAAATAATGACGCCCGTTAACACCACTAATCCAAACCCAACATACAGAGGTTGCCACCCAAAAGCGACATGGGTCGCTTGAGTAATAGAATTTGCTTGTACTGCATTAAAGACTAACCCAAATGCAATGATCAGGAAGATAGAAAACATCACTCCCATCCAGCGCATACCTAAACCGCGCTCCATATAATAAGCGGGACCACCACGATAATTACCATCATCATCACGGGTTTTATACAATTGCGCTAGTGCGCTTTCTGCAAAAGCGGTTGCCATACCCAACATGGCAATCAGCCACATCCAAAAAATAGCACCAGGACCACCAAGCGTTAATGCTACAGCGACCCCAGCCATATTACCGGTACCCACTCTGGCGGCAAGACTAGTACATAGTGCCTGAAAAGATGAAATACCAGATGGATCTGATTTACGGCTATTCTTCATAACCGAAAACATATGTCTAAAATGACGAAACTGAATAAAATTGAGGCGATAGGTAAAATAAATGCCAATACCAATCAGCAAATATATCAATATCGATCCCCACAACAAATCGTTAATAAAATTAATTTGACTGGTCACATTAGTACCTTCACAGATCGATAGATAATGATATAAAGCCCCTACTAGCAAGTAATTAGCAAAATAAAAAGAACGTCTACGCTCATACCGATAATACGCTATAGGTATTCATCATAAATTATATAAAAATCAGCGTATAACTTCGGCAACGAAGTATAAAACCTTTCTGAAAAGAACAATTATGTAATTCTCAGAATCTTTACAATGTGTTACATAATCTACAAGCACAAATAATGACTGATTGTACCCCCTTTAATAATTGATAATTTTTCTATTATTTAAAGGCTGTTAACAAAACAGTACGAACAAAACAACAAAATCACTATTTAACACTAAAAATGGCTTATTTTTCATCAATTCATCACCAGTTGTGATGTTATCCACATAAATATTTCATCTTTTAGTAACAAATGAGAAACAGTTCAATTTTATTATGAAGCATTCTATGGTATTAAATAATCAGCTCGCTTACATCAAGCGAAAAGTAGGAATAGGTGCTTTATGGATAGCTTTGCATTCGACGACATGATGACAACGGATACTGTTTCTCGCCGCTCTCGCGCAAAACCTGAAAAAAGAAAGTGGCGTGAAATTGAGGCGTTAAAAGATCGTCAAAGACTACGTCGAGAACTACAAGATATGGATATGTGTGGTAGTTTTAATAGTAATGACTTTGATTTTTAAAAAATACTAAAAAACGGCCAGCATTTTTGCTGGCCGTTTTATACCTTCATAAGATATTGATAACAGAAATTATAATTGCCAATCAATCGGCGATTTATTCATTGCAGTTAATAAAGCATTAGTCTCGGAAAAATGCTTACATCCAAAGAAACCACGATAAGCAGACAATGGTGATGGATGTGCAGACGTTAATACATGATGTCGTTCAAGATCTATTTTTTTACCTTTTTTCTGAGCATGTGCCCCCCAAAGTAAGAAAATCACCCCTTCAGTATTATCATTAATGTATTCAATAGCGCGATCGGTAAAGGTTTCCCAACCAATCTTAGCGTGAGAATGAGCATTACCTTGTTCAACCGTTAATACGGTATTAAGTAAGAGTACCCCTTGCTCCGCCCATGGCTGTAAATAACCATGATCAGGAATAGTAAATCCGTTGATATCAGTAGCCAATTCTTTATACATATTAGCCAAAGATGGTGGTGTTTTTACGCCGGGTAATACAGAAAAACTAAGCCCATGAGCTTGCTTAGGTCCATGATAAGGATCTTGGCCTAAGATCACCACTTTCGTCGCCGTTAATGGCGTGCTTGTAAACGCATTAAATACATCTTTTTGAGGAGGAAAAACGGTTTTACCTACTGCGCGAGCAGCGACAACGGCTTGCTCTATCGCATCAAAATACGGTAGTTGCTGTTGCTGTTCGATAAAGGCTTGCCAGCTTGCTGTCATTTATTGTTCCTCTGGTGTAAAACTGCGTAACGTTGCTATTTCATGCTGCCAAATATCTGGATTAATGGTTTCTAATATCAAGGGGATATTATCAAAGCGATGATCTTGCATTAAAAACCGAAAACAATCCCAACCAATCGCCCCTTCTCCCAAGCTATGATGGCGATCTAAATGGCTACCTAAGCCACCTTTAGAATCATTTAAGTGCATCGCCCGCAAGTACTGCATTCCAACGATCTGATCAAATTCAGCAAAGCTAGATTCTGTCGCTTCCATCGAACGTAAATCATATCCAGCAGCAAAAGCATGGCAAGTATCAATACAAACACCAATACGTGATTTATCGTCAACTTGCGCAATAATTTCAGCCAAATGTTCAAAACGCCAACCTAAGTTAGATCCTTGACCGGCAGTATTCTCGATCACTGCAACGACATCATCAACTTGCTGATGCGCTAAATTAATTGATTCGGCAATCAGTTTTAAACACGCGGATTCTGAAATTTGCTTTAAGTGGCTACCAGGATGAAAATTTAATAAGTGTAATCCTAATTGCTGACAACGCTGCATCTCATCAATAAAAGCTAACCGTGATTTTTCTAATTTTTCCGTTTCCGGCGCACCTAAATTAATTAAATAAGAATCATGTGGCAAAATAGCACTCGCATCAAAACCTAACTGCTGACAACGACTCTTAAATGCCGTAATGGTATCAGCATCTAATGGCTTTGCTTGCCATTGGCGTTGATTCTTTGTGAACAATGCGAATGCAGTTGCACCAATAGCCTTAGCATTGACAGGGGCATTGAACACGCCGCCTGCCGCTGACACGTGTGCACCAATTAATTTCATAATCACCCTCAAAAATAACTACCAAGCAACACATTAGCAACACTAATGTTACTCGCATAATTTAACATAAAAACTCACCTATAGTGACAAAATATTCACTATAGGTATATATAAATACTATAAAATGTTGTTATTTTACAACAAAATAACATTCAACTTAAATTTTAAATTTTATATTTTTAGTTGATTCCCCCGTCAAATGCAGTTAGATTGACCTAGCTCAATAAAACAGCCTTATTATATTTAAGGTTTTTTGTAGTAACTTGATCTACATCAATACACAAAAGTGCATTGAAGGTTATATAATAGGTAGCTCAATACAAAAACGAATAAATTAACAACAATTTTCTTGGAGAAAAGTTATGATTACTGGTATTCAAATTACTAAAGCAGCAAACGATGATCTACTAAACTCAATCTGGATCCTAGATAGCGAGTCTAATGAAGCGCGTTGTGTTTGTGCACCTGGCAGCTACGACGCTGACCAAATTATCGCACAAGCAGATCTTGGTGACATTGAGTACCGTGAACTAGCTATCGAAGCACCAGCTAAAATTGAAGGTGGTCAACACCTAAACGTTAACGTTCTTAAGCGTGAAACGCTACTAGATGCTGCTGCACACCCAGAGAAATACCCACAGCTAACAATCCGTGTATCAGGTTACGCTGTTCGTTTCAACTCACTAACAACAGAACAACAGCAAGACGTTATCGCTCGTACTTTCACTAGCAGCCTATAATTTTTGGCGCAGTGTAAGTGTCTTGATTTGAGCAAGATGCTGTAATAAAAAAAGGAGCCTATGGCTCCTTTTTTGTATCATCATTTTACAGCTTTCATCTTATAATTTTGGTTGGACCGAATATAAAATCGCCTTAATCGCCGTAAAATCGTTATTCGCATCCAATGATAATAACGGCATAGCATTATGCTTAACGAGTGGCGCTGGTAACGCAATATCAGTCGCTAAAATATCATCAACCACATCTTTAAATTTAGCTGGGTGCGCGGTACATAAGAATAACCCCGTTTCACCTGCGACTAATTGTTGCTCAAGCACATTGTAAGCAATCGCACCATGAGGCTCACACAAATAACCATCAGCATACATCTGCTTTAATGTAACCGCAGTTTGCTGGTCATCTACTGCACCATAACCTAGCTCATTTAATCCCCACCCTTTAAGTTGACATAATTCTTCAATGCGCGGCCAATTATTAGGTTGGCTAACATCCATCGCATTAGAAATAGTGGCAACAGTAGCCTTAGGTGTCCACTCGCCGGTTTTCAAATAACGCGGAACGGTATCATTAACATTAGTTGCTGCAATAAAACGTTTAACAGGTAAACCTAATGATTTAGCCAATAACCCCGCGGTTAAATTACCAAAATTACCACTTGGTACTGAAATCACTAATTGCTCACGCTCAGCTTTTGATAGTTGAGAAACCGCTTCAAAGTAATAGCATATTTGCGCCATTAAACGACTAATATTAATTGAGTTTGCTGAATTTAAGCCAATATCTTTTCGTAACTCAGCATCATCAAATGCTTGCTTAACTAATGCCTGACAATCATCAAAAGTGCCATTAACCGCCACGGTAGTAATATTTTTGCCTAATGTACAAAATAACTTTTCTTGTAATGGGCTAATTTTACCTTTGGGGTACAAAATCACGACTTGAATATTGTCCATACCATAAAAAGCATGAGCGACCGCGGCGCCTGTATCACCAGAGGTTGCCGTTAAAATAGTAATCTTACCGTCATTATCAGTTACCGCGGCTAAAGATTGCGCCATAAAACGGCCACCAAAATCTTTAAAGGCTAATGTCGGCCCATGAAAAAGTTCTAACGCATATACGTCAGGTTTTACCGATTTAATCGGTGCTGGAAACTGAAATGCGCTATCAACCATTTGAGTCACAGTTTCATTGCTAAGCTCTTCACCAATAAATGCCGATAGAATCTTACTACTACGACTGACAAAATCCATCTCAAGCAAAGCATCAATATCACCCAGTTGTGGCAATTGAGCAGGAAAAAACAACCCTTGCTGACGACCTAAACCTTGGCGTACCGCTTGACCAAATGAGACTTGCTGTTGGTGTTCTTTAAGATTATATAACTTCATGGCTATAACTCACTCCCTGCGACTTTTGCGCCTTGTTTATCGAGCTGACAAACATGCACAAATCCTTGATCATTTTGGACATAATTATCGGTTAGCCATTTAGCTAACCGTTGTGCAACTTCAAGCTTGGTGCAAATACTAAACATTGTCGGCCCAGAACCTGAAATACCACTCGCAATTGCTCCTGCTTCTAGTGCATATTTTCGAGCTTGATTAAATTTAGGCAGTAATTTTTCGCGGTAAGGCTCAGCGACAACATCATGGATCATTTTAGCCGCCAGTAATGGCTGCTGTGAATGACAAGCATGAATAAAGCCACCAAGATAACGCCCGTGGGCAATAACATCTTGGCGACGATATTGAGCCGGTAAAATTGCTCGAGCTTCTGCTGTTGGCACTTTAATACCAGGGTAAGCCATCACCCAATACCAGTCGTCAAAACACGGCACTGATTGGCTGATAATGTCCATTTCTTGCACCATAAATTGCAACCCGCCCAGAAAACAAGGGGCAACATTATCGTAATGCACACTACCAGACACTTCACCTTCCATCTCTCCCATTAAAGCCAATAATTCATTACTGGTTAACGGCTGGTTATGGTATCGGTTCAAGGCATCGAGTGCAGCCACAATAGAACAAGCACTTGAACCTAAACCTGAACCAATCGGCATGTTTTTTTCTAACGTAACGGCAACTGGCAGTAATGTAATACCTTTATGATCGAGTTCACGCGCAAACACTTGCCAACAGCGATAAACAATATTGTCTTTGGCTTGTTGTGGCAACTTATCAACAAAAGCCCCCACACATTGCAAACTAAATGCCGCTGTACCAGCAACAACCTCAACCCTATCGCCTAATAAAGATCCATCGATTGGAGAGACAGCCGCACCTAAAACATCAAAACCAACACTAACATTACCAATCGAGGCTGGCGCATAAACAACAATACTCATGTTATATACCTCGCTTCCAACCTAAGGTACGCATCAGATCAGCAAACACACCAGCAGCTGTCACTTCTGTACCTGCACCATAACCACGTAATACCAATGGAATCGGCTGATAATAACGGCTATAGAATGCTAATGCGTTTTCGCCGTCTTTGATTTTAAACATTGGATCATCAGAGTTAACGGCCACAATTTTGACGTTGCAACTACCATTATCAATTTCACCAACATAGCGTAAGACTTTGCCTTCTTTTGTAGCTGCAGCAGCTAAGTCAGCGAAATACGCATCAGCTTGTGGCAACCGCGCCATAAACTCATCCACCGAGCCCGATGCATCAAAACCAGGTGGTAAGGCTTGTTCTACCACCACATCTTCAAGTTCTAATTCTAAACCGGCTTCACGAGCTAAAATCAGTAACTTACGTGCGACATCCATACCAGAAAGATCATCGCGCGCGTCAGGTTCAGTAAAGCCATTATTACGCGCAACAGTGGTCGCTTCACTGAAACTCATACCGTCATCTAACTTACCGAAAATATAAGAAAGAGATCCCGATAAAATACCAGAGAAACGCACTAACTCATCACCAGCAGCGAGTAAGTTTTGAAGATTTTCAATAACCGGTAGACCAGCACCAACGGTGGTATCATACATGAATTTACGATGACCAACCCGCGCAGCTTGGCGTAATTGTTGGTAATACGCCATGCTGGCAGTATTGGCTTTCTTATTGGGCGTAATAACATGGAAACCAGCTGCTAAGTAATCAGTATATTGCTCAGCAATGGCTTGATCAGAAGTACAATCAATAATAACAGGATTAATAATATGATTATGGCGTACTAATTCAACCATACGTTGTAATTGCAGCGGCTCACTCACCGCTCCCATCAGATCGCGCCAGCTATCAAGTGCAAAACCATTACTTTCAAGTAATAGCCCTTTACTGTTCGCTATTCCACAGACACGAATCACAATCCCTTTTTGGGCAAGTTTTTGTTGTTGACGATGAATTTGATCGATCAACTCACCACCAACACCGCCGACACCGACAACAAATACATCTAATGTATGCTGACTATTAAATAAGTTTTCATGACAGGCTTTAACCGCTTCTGAGACTTTATTTTGTGGAATAACGGCTGAAATCGCACGCTCAGAAGAGCCTTGCGCAATCGCTACAATATTGACATCCACTTCAGCTAAAGCAGTGAAGAAACGTGATGCCACACCGTGTGAAGTTCGCATACCGTCACCGACTAAGGTCACAATTGATAAATCATTACTAAACTCAACGGGCTCAAGTAAGCCTTCTTTTAATTCCAATTCAAAACTAGCAATTAACGCTGCTTGTGCTGCGACTTTATCGACAGTTTCAATACAGAAACTAATGCTATACTCCGATGATGATTGAGTGATCAATACCACAGATACACCAGCGGTAGACATTGAACCAAACACGCGTGCCGCCATGCCTACCATGCCTTTCATTCCAGGGCCTGAAACATTGACCATGGTCAGATCTTTTAAGGTAGTAATACCTTTAATATCAAGCTGATCTTCGCCGGTATCTTGACCAATTAAGGTGCCAGCACCTTGGGGATTAAAACTATTTTTAATTAAGCAAGGAATGTGAAATTGAGCAATAGGTGCAATCGTTTTTGGATGCAATACCGAGGCACCAAAATAAGAGAGCTCCATCGCTTCTTGATAGCTTAATGATTTAAGTAAGCGGGCGTCGGGAACTAAACGCGGATCACAACTATAAACGCCGTCAACATCAGTCCAAATTTCACAACAATCAGCGCGTAAACAAGCCGCTAATACTGCAGCTGAATAATCAGAGCCATTGCGACCTAAAGTCACTAACTCGCCTTGACGATTACCGGCGGTAAAGCCCGGCATGATACAAACATGTCCCACTGGTAATGGATGATTAAGAAAGTTTTGCGTGGAAATTTCAATATCGACATGTGCCTCTAGATAATCACCTGCGGCATACAAATATTGTACAGGGTCAATCAAGCTTGCCGCTTGACCTTTAGCTTCTAATAACGATTGCATCGCCACAATCGATAAACGCTCACCTTTACTGATTATCTTGGCATAAACATTATCAGGACATAATCCTAATAATCGGATCCCATGTACATATTGTTGTAATTGCTCAATGGTTGACGCTAGCTTAGCCGTTAATGATTGCTGAGCAAAAAGAGGTTCAAGTGTTTTAAGGCCAGTAAAGAGATCATTAAATACCGCCTCTAATGTCGCTATTTGTTGAGTAGCAATGCCTGTTGCTACTGCATTATCGATCACTTCTACTAAATTATTCGTGACTTTACCTGGTGCCGATAACACCACAGCGACATCACCCTGTTTAGCATTACTGGCAATAATATCTGCTGCTCTTAAAAATCGTTCTGCATCTGCTAATGACGAACCGCCAAATTTAAATACTCGCATTCCCTACTCCCGAGTGACTATCCTGAACTACTTGCCGTAAGCAAATATTACTCAACACTGATGAATTTAAATTGAAAAAAAAGCCCGCAGCTCTTTATAAGTTGCGGGCTTGTTGTAATTCTTGTGCATATCAGCCCGCACCAACACCAGTAATGTTAATGGTAATAATCATGGTTGTGGTGATAGTGATACGGGATATATTTGCCATTGTTGCAATTACTCTTTCACATACTGTTACCTTACGATTACATGAATAGTAATATAGAGTCAATAAAGTTTTTACAATTATCACACAATGGATACCTTACATTGATACGCAACACCATTCATTTTAACGCTTAAAAAAACAACAATAATATTTGCAGTCCTCTAGAGAGCATTGCATAGTAATAAATAGCAGGGATAAAATTATCATCATAAGGACAAACCGATGAGTGCAGCGATGGAGTCACTGATAGCACATACTATTTTACAAGGCTCTGATGCCATGTTTGGCCGCTTTCTTGACGTAACAGCCGAAGCACAGCAACGATTTGAACACCAACAATGGGCTCTGGTTCACCAAGCATTAAAAACGCGAATTAGTTTTTACGATCATCATGTTGAATTGGTCACCAATCAAATTCAAATTATGCTCGGTGGTCATTATGCTAATCAGATCTGCCTTACCGCCGTAAAGCATGCTTATCAAAATTTATTGGTTGATTACCCGCGTTATGATATTGCAGAAAGTTTTTTTAACTCTGTGTATTGCCGTATTTTCAAACACCGTAATATTAACCGTGATAATATTTTTGTTCACAGCTCACAACAGCACCGTATTCCAACCTACCCCAGCACATTAACTCGCCATTATCGAGTGCAAACGACCATTGCAGCAATGATAGAAAGAATGCTTGATGATCAACCATTTACATTAGATTGGAATGATAAAAAACGGGATGTGGAATTATTAGTAGCTCATTTACAGACTGAGCTCGGTGATAATCTTGATCAACAACTAACCTTAGAACAAATTCGCGAACCTTTTTATCGTAACAAAGCCGCTTATCTGGTCGGGAAACTTACCTTTTCAAATGGTAAATCCTTACCTTTAGTGCTACCAATCCTCAATCATAACGGCCAACTATTACTGGATGCGGGTATCTGTAACGTCAATGACGTCAGTGTTATTTTTGGATTTGCCCGCTCTTATTTTATGGTTTATAGCCCAGCACCAGCAGCCTTAGTGCGATTTTTAGCACAACTGTTACCAAATAAAAATTTTGCCGAACTCTATACTGCTATCGGTTGCCAAAAACACGGTAAAACAGAATTTTATCGTCAGTTTTTAGATCATTTAGAACACTCAGACGATAAATTCATTATTGCTCCAGGCATCAAAGGCATGGTGATGTCAGTATTTACATTACCTTCATATGATTTTGTTTTTAAAATTATTAAAGATAAATTCGCCCCTCAAAAAGATATCAGTCACCAAACGGTTAAACAAAAATATCAACTGGTAAAAGAACATGATCGGGTCGGTAGAATGGCTGATACCCAAGAATACCGCCACTTCAGTTTTCCGCGGCAACGCTTTAGCGATGAACTCATTAATGAACTACTCACGATTGCCCCATCAATTGTCTCTGTTACCGCCGATCACGTGATTATTGAACATTTATATATGGAACGACGGATGATTCCGTTAAATATTTATATTGAAACAGCCACCGACACTGACTTACGCCACGCGGTTAACGAATATGGTAACGCTATTAAACAATTAGCTGCTGCCAATATATTTCCAGGAGATATGCTATTTAAGAACTTTGGGGTTACACGCCACAAACGGGTAGTATTTTATGATTATGATGAAATTAGCTATATGAGTGAAATGAATTTTCGTACCATCCCTGCAGCACGTTATCCTGAAGATGAAATGGCGGCGGAACCTTGGTATAGCGTTGGGGTTAATGATGTTTTTCCAGAAGAGTTTCGTACATTTTTACTGATTAATCCCAAGGTAAGAATATTATTTAATGAGTTACATCAAGATCTGTTTGAGGCCAACTATTGGCAGCATTTACAAAACAATATTAGTCAAGAACTGTACCCTGATGTTTTTCCTTATCAATCTCGGCACCGATTACATCATAATACTAATAAAAAATAAGCGTATTGAAGCTTGCAACACATTGTAACGTGAGTGTTAAATTGTAGTAACACTCACGCATTATGCAGCCAAGTTAATATTTATCATTTATAACACTTACTAACTACGCGATATGGCCTACTATTTAGAATAATATCGACATAATAGGGAGTAAGTATGATCAAATATTATTTAAGTATTGTGGGATTGCTTACTTTTTTAATCACACCAACAATGACACAAGCAGCGGCAAGCATTGAAACTAATCTTACTTATAATGGCGGTAAGAAATTAACATCAGGATGGTTTTTATCATCACAGTCACGGCAACAACAAAGTTTTGATGTATGGCAAATTGACAGTGGTTACGCTTACTCTGTCACTGATAATACTCAACTTTATGTCAGTACCCATCTTACAAGCGGTACCGATTCTCAATCGGCATCAAATGGCTTAACCTCTGGGGTCAAATATGCAGTATCGCCACGAATCAGTATTAATAGTGCCATTACTTCAGAAACGATTAATAGTCACACCACAGTAGGACTAGAGTTCAGTAGTCAATATGATGTATCACAAAAAGTGAATGTACGCGCCACTGTCGACTATGCAGAACTAGAACAAATCATTGAACTTGGTTTAGGATTCAGTTTTTAATACGCTAAAATCTAATGCTGTGCTGGATAAAATAACCCCATTTAAATCCGCATAAATATAATCATTTGGATAAACGAGGGTTTCTGCAATATTTAACACCACATTTTTTTCTCCCATTTGACGTTTATCGGTTTTAATCGGGCACGCAGCTAATGCTTTTATACCTAATGGTAATTGTGCCAATGTTGCGACATCTCGAATTGCACCATTAACGATAATACCCTGCCAATTATTTCTTACCGCTAATAAAGCCAGTTGATCGCCTAATAAGGCGCGTCGACAACTACCATGGCCGTCAATAAACAGCACCTTACCGTCACCAGCAGTCGATAATATATTGCGCACTAAACTGTTATCTTCAAAACAGCGTAATGTTACGATTTGCCCCCAAAATGGCGCATTATGACCATAATTAAATAAAGTTAACGGTAAAAAACGAATATCTTGCGCATAGTAATCACATAAATCTGGTAATAAATCCTTCATTAGCCTTTCCCTATCACGATAAAACAAACAAAAACAGACAAAATTGACCGTATTTCTTAACAACAATCACAATATTGATTTATGAAATCTTTTTTACTCAAATACATCATCCTTAATGAGTGCCAACCCTAACTGATACTGTTACAATCTTTAGATAAAGATGAACTATATGTTGTGTTTTTTATTATCATTAAGCTTAAATATTAGTCAATGGTATTGAGTTTTGTATATTATGATTACTATCATGACACTTTTTATCTACCCAGATATAAAAGTTAACCAAACTCGGAAACATAACAATTATTCATCTCACTGTTTGATATAAATCAACAAATATATAAATAATCGGCATCAAATAAGCTCACCACATTGTTAGCGAGCTGTTAAGTGAATACAATTGTCGCATTATCAGGGAGATTGTAGCCAGCACCCCAAGTTTTATGGGGGATTTCAACACCAATAGGATGTTGAATGAAAGGATGGTGTACCACGTAGGTTGTAATAATAAAGTGTTTATTTCAAACATTTTGCCTATATGTGAATTTTTTTTATAGAATTTAACTATTCTGTGGTTAACCAGATTTAGTTTCTGATATTAGGTACTGCCAAAATGCAAACCCCTCACATTCTGATTGTAGAAGACGAGCACGTAACACGTAACACCCTGAAAAGTATTTTTGAAGCAGAGGGTTATACTGTATTCGAAGCAAATGATGGCGCAGAAATGCACCAGATGCTTTCTGAAAACCCTGTGCATCTAGTTATCATGGATATTAACCTTCCAGGTAAAAACGGCCTACTACTTGCTCGCGAACTTCGTGAACAAGGTGATATGGCACTGATGTTCTTAACTGGTCGTGATAACGAAGTTGATAAGATTTTAGGTCTTGAAATTGGTGCTGATGACTACATCACAAAACCATTCAACCCTCGTGAATTAACTATTCGCGCACGTAACCTATTAACTCGCGCTATGAACCAAGGTCTTCCAACTGAAGATAAGAAATTGGTTGAGCGTTACGAGTTCAATGGTTGGTCGTTAGAAATCAATAGCCGTTCTTTAGTAAGCCCAAGTGGCGAACAATTCAAGCTACCACGTTCTGAATTCCGTGCGTTACTGCACTTCTGCGAGAACCCAGGTAAGATTCAAACTCGTGCTGATTTACTAAAGAAAATGACTGGCCGTGAACTTAAGCCTCATGATCGTACAGTTGATGTAACTATCCGTCGCATCCGTAAGCATTTTGAATCAGTTGCAGATACTCCAGAGATCATCGCAACTATTCACGGTGAAGGTTACCGCTTTTGTGGTGACTTAGGCGAAGAGTAATTTCTTCTCCAATTAAACAGTGAACTAAAGAGGCGACCATGATGGTCGCCTTTTTTATTACACTTTATTGTTGCTTCAACCACGTTTTGAGCACATTAATATCATTTTGGTAGCTATATTTTATTTCATCAACCCAGTCATTAATATTTTCCCACCACGCAGGTAATTCTGGCGATTGGGCTTTTTGGGCAATTTGCTGAATATGTTTAAGACCAATAGATCCTGCAGCACCTTTTATTTTATGGGCTTCAAACTTAATTCCGTCTTGATCCTTCGCTGTCATATTCGAGTCTAAAATAGCCAAATAATCAGGCATCATCTTCTCAAACATCTCAATGCTGGTGTATACCGGTGCTGTTCCAACAATCTCAACATATGATGTCAACATCTCTAAATCTAATAACGTATCAATGACATTGCCATTCGTTAACTCAATATTATCAACATCATTATCAATTAAGTCCGGCTGTTGTAGCTCATGACTGCAGCTTAAAACAAGATTATCAATAACACTGGTAATCGCTGTAACCGTCAACGGTTTATTCAATACCTCATCCATACCTTTATCAAAATACTCTGTTTTATCGTTAACCACATTTGCAGTTAGTGCGACTAAAGCAGGTAGATCTTGGTATTGTTGGCGTAACTGTTGGGCAATATCAAACCCAGTCATATCTGGTAGCTGAATATCCAATAACACTAAATCATAATCTTCAGGTTTAAACATTGCTAACGCTTGATCACCACGCATTGCCACCGTAACTTCATGCCCTAAACGCTCAAGTAATGATTTGGCGACGACAATATTAAGTTCGATATCTTCTACCATGAAAATACTTAAGCCTGTAAGCTCAGGTTTCACCTCTGTCACAATTTCGTCGGCAATGATACCTTCCACGAGCGGCACGCGAATTTTAACCGTAAAAGTACTCCCTTCTCCAACTTCAGAATCGACCGTAATATTACCACCCATCAATTGAATTAATTGTTGTGAAACGGCCAAGCCAATCCCGGTTCCTACAGCATGTAAATTATCATTACCCTGTTGGACTTGATAATACATTGCAAAGATATTCTCTATTTCAGCTTTAGGAATGCCGATACCACTATCTTCAACTTCAAAAATAATATCTGCATCATGCTCATGGATTTCACTACTGACAGATAACACCACCCCGCCTTGTTTGGTAAATTTGGTCGCATTGCCAATCAAATTCCATAACACTTGGCGCAGACGAGTACTATCTATTTCAATATTTTTCGGTAACTCTGTCAGGCACTCTAAATCAAACCGCAAACCTTTTTGCTCAGCCATCAATTGTGAGATATTACCAATATCATCAATAAATTCATGTAAATCTAAAGGCTGAGGAAGTAACTCTAAACGGCGACGATCTGATTTATCTAAGTCAATAATATCATTAAAAATATTACCTAATGTGATCGCACTAACATGGACGGTTCGTAGATAACCACGTTGCTCATCAGTGAGCTCTGTTTCTAATAACATTCGACTCAAGCCAACAATACCATTTAATGGCGTCCGTAATTCATGGCTAATAGTCGAAATAAACGCGGTTTTATCACTACTGGCTTTTTCTAGCGCATCTTCATATTTCTTACGTTCAGTAATATCACGCCCAAAGCCCATCAGCCCTAAACGTTTACCATTACGGTTATAAAGTGGCACTTTACGCAGTTCAAATAATGCTTTTTTTCCATTTGGGTAATCAAGCCACTGCTCATCGGTCATCGCGGTATTATCATCAAACAATTCTTGGTCAGTTTTGATAATCCGCTTGGCAACCTCTGCAGGATAAACATCCCATGGTGTTAACCCAACTAATTCTTTTTCACTTTTACCGACTAATTCAGCCATCGCAAGGTTACAACCGGAAAACTGATTATTCTCATTGCGGTAGTAAATTAAATCAGGAGATGCATCTAAAAACGATTTTAATAACGCACTCTTTTCAGCAACAGCCAATTGAGCGTTCTCGCGCTGATAAACCTCATTTTCTAAATCTTGCATCGCTTCTTCGCGGGCTTCTTCCGCTTTTTCACGCTCTTCAATTTCAGAATTTAAACGCGAGATATTCGCTTGTAACTGCTGGTTTAGCTCCATGTCACGGGCACGCATTTGCTCTAGTTTGGTGACTAACTTAGATAAGCGCTGACGAGAGTCTTCTAATTGATCAACCACAACCGACAGGAAATACACCGCCCAAGGCGTAATAAATAAACCAAACGTGACTGAACGAATAATTTCAATATCACGCATAGACCCTTGCAATAAAAGAGTGACACTAATTTGCACCACTAAAGCCAACGCGACTAATGCGACTGCCAATAATAAGCTAAAGCGGAAAATACCCAATTTAACTAAAAGGTCGACATAAAATTGGGCTAAAATTTTGATTTGTTTCATCAATGAATACCAATAAAAAATCTCGCCACCATGGCGAATACAACTGTTTATAATAATCGCTCTCGTGGCTAGTACCTAAACGAAAGCTGTAAAGTTTTATTGCGGCACACAAAAAAGCCTACTTAACGTAGGCTTCATTTAGGTATTATTATGTAAGCTTGGTAATTGATAAACAAAGGGAGCGCCTAACGCACTACCTTGCGCTCCATGTTTGTCAAGTAAACGTCCAATCTCAGTCATGGCTAACCAACGATTCTCACACCACATCGGTGCTAACAGGGTGGGTCGACGCGCACTTGCAGCGACACGATGGTAAACCACCTCTGGCGGAGTTAAGCGGATCATCTCACTGGCAATATCCGTATAGTTTTCAAGGCTAATAGGTTGTAATCGACCCGCTTTAAATGCTTGCCCCATTTTACTGCCTTCAACAATATGTAATGGATGCAATTTAATTCCATCCACACCCACCTCGACAACTTTGGTTACTGTCATCAAATTATCGGCTTTAGTATCACCCGGTAAACCAACGATTAAATGGGTACACACTTTAATCCCTAATGCGCGAGCTCGTTGAGTGATAGTGGCATAACAGCCAAAGTCATGGCCACGATTGATGCGTTTCAAGGTTTTATCATTAGCGGTTTGTAAACCTAATTCAAGCCAAATTTCATAACCTTGTGCTACATATCCAGCAAGTAATTCTAATACTGCATCAGGCACGCAATCAGGGCGAGTACCAACACATAAGCCAACAATATCGACAGATGTTAGCGCCTGCTCATACATCTTTTTTAAACTTTGTACTTCAGCATAGGTACTGGTGTAAGCCTGAAAATAAGCTAAATAACGCTGAGCACGACGAACCTCACCAGCACGAGCAGTTAATTGTTGTTTGATCGACACGAACTGATTATTTTCGTCAGCAAATGATGCAACATTACAAAATGTGCAGCCACCACGGCCAATAGTACCGTCGCGATTAGGACAACTAAAACCACCATGGAGGGTAAGTTTATGCACTTTTTCACCATAACGGTGTTGAAGATCTTGCCCAAAAGTATTGACGAGTTGATGCAATTGCATGGTATTACCTAGCGTTTAAGACAATGAATAATCTACGTCAGCGCAGACCAATACGAAAAAGAGCCGCAACATATCATCAATCCCCATCGTGAAGGTTGTGCTAAAACAAAAAACACTTCCTCTAGCGTGATTTGATATCGCTTTCAAAGAAGTTAATTAAGAGCGATCGCCGAATATCCATATGCTTCATTTATGCATCAAAAGTGTTAATTTTTATTGGTAATTAATGTATCAAAATTGTAGGATGGTTACACTTGTGTGCAATTTATAAACAAAAAAAGCCCTATTATTACGCTGCTTTTACGTGTTTATATGGCTCTTTAGGCATAAATAACGTGCTTTATGACAATTAATCGTAATACAACAGAATTAAGTTTGTGCATGACATAATTTCGTCATCATAAACACACCATCAGTAATGCAGGACAGGAGTCCATATCAATGCTCATTGATGGTGATAATAAATTAGGGATAACCAAGCCTTAGGAATATGGCTTGATGTAACTGGAAGGATGTATCTATGACAGCTCAAGAGCTTAACGCTCAGGGACTTTATGTGCCTGAATTAGAGCACGATGCCTGTGGTATCGGCTTTGTTGCCCACCTTAAAAACCGTAAATCTCACCAGATTGTCACTCAGGCCCTCGATATGTTGGCACGTATGGAGCACCGAGGTGGTCAAGGTTGTGATCCTAGCAGTGGTGATGGCGCAGGAATCTTACTACAAAAACCCCACGAATTTTTACTAGAAGAAACGGTTAAGCTAGGCATTAAACTGCCGACCTTTGCGCAATACGGTGTCGGTGTCGTTTTATTTCCAAAAGATGAACATAAACGTCAACAATGTCGTGATATTCTTGAGCGTAATGCCAAACGTCTCGATTTAGAAGTCATTGGCTACCGAGTACTTCCGGTAGATAACTCAATGCTAGGCGAAGATCCTCTCAGCACAGAGCCTCAGTTTGAACATGTTTTCATTACCGGTAGTACCAATCTAGATCCTGCGGTATTAGAACGTAAACTTTACGTATTACGTAACTATACCGTCCGTGTCTGCTTAGAAAGCATATCTAATATTGGTGATGATTTCTACATCAACTCATTGTCATATAAAACCTTAGTGTATAAAGGCCAGCTCACCACGGCCCAAGTACCACAGTACTTCCTTGATTTACAAAATCCAGCGATGGTAACCGCATTAGCATTAGTGCATTCACGTTTTTCAACCAATACCTTTCCCCGCTGGCGCTTAGCGCAACCTTTCCGTTATATTGCTCATAATGGTGAAATTAACACCGTCCGTGGCAACCTTAATTGGATGAAAGCCCGCGAAGCCATTCTTGAATCCGACTTATTCAGTCAACAAGAACTCGATATGCTACTGCCTATTTGTCAGGAAGGCAGTTCAGATTCATCCAATTTTGATATGGCATTGGAATTATTAGTGCTATCTGGTCGTAGTTTGCCGCACGCACTAATGATGCTGATCCCTGAAGCATGGCAAGAAAACACCAGCATGGATCCTAAACGACGGGCTTTTTATCAGTATCACGCCAACATCATGGAACCATGGGATGGTCCAGCATCAGTCTGTTTTACTGATGGGGTTCAAGTTGGTGCGACCCTTGACCGTAATGGTTTACGTCCATCACGTTATACGGTGACTAAAGATGATTTCCTGATCATGGCATCAGAATCAGGAGTAGTAAACATTGATCCGGCAAATATTCAGTTCCGTGGTCGTTTGCAACCTGGTCGTATTTTTGTTGCCGATCTCGAACAAGGCCGCATCATCTCTGATGAAGAAGTCAAAGACAGCATTGCAACGGCACAACCATACGAACAATGGCTCAAAGATAATCTACTGACACTTAAGACCTTGCCTGATGCTGATAACATGTACCATCAGCCAACACCTGAACGGCTGTTGCATCATCAACAAGCATTTGGTGTTAGTTCAGAAGAAGTTAACGATATTATCGTGCCATTAGCGAATACAGGTTATGAACCTCTTAGTGCTATGGGCGCAGACTGGCCATTGGCAGTACTGTCGCATCAATCACAACATTTATCGAATTACTTTAAGCAGCTATTTGCGCAGGTGACTAATCCACCCATCGATCCTATTCGTGAACGAATGGTGATGTCGCTTAATACTTATTTAGGTAAAGACCAAAATCTGCTAACTGAAACACCAGAGCATTGCCATAAAGTCGAGCTTGAATCACCAGTACTATCCAATGCTGAATTAGAAAAAATTCGCGCGATTGATAATGAGCATCTGCAATCAAAAACACTGGATATTGTATTCCGTGCCAGTGGCGAACAAGGCAAGCTTGATCGTGCTTTAAAGCGTATTTGTCAATATTCTGAAGATGCCGTTATTGATGGTTATTCGATCATTATTTTGACAGACCGTGCGGTTAACTCTAACCATGCCGCGATCCCAGCAATGTTAGCCGTTGGTGCTGTTCATCATCACTTGATCCGTAAAGGTCTACGGGCTAAATGTGACATCGTGGTTGAAACTGGTGATGCACGTGAAACTCATCACTTTGCCACTCTTATCGGTTATGGTGCTAATGCGATCAACCCTTATTTAGTCACTGAAACTCTGGTTGATCTTCAGTATAAACGTAAGCTCGATCCGGAGCTTCCTACCGATACTTTATTTGATAATTATCGTAAAGGCGTTAACGGCGGACTACTAAAGATTTTCTCTAAAATGGGAATTTCAACCTTACAGTCTTACCATGGTGCGCAAATTTTTGAAGCTCTTGGTATTAGCAAAGCAGTGGTTGATAAATACTTCACCGGTACAGTGACTCGTATTCAGGGGCTAACTATTGATGACATCGCTCAAGAAGTACTGGTACGTCACCGTGTCGGTTATCCAACCCGTGAAATTCCTGTACAAATCCTCGATGTCGGCGGCGTATATCAATGGAAACAGCGTGGTGAAAAGCACCTGTTTAACCCTGAAACTATTTCATTACTGCAGCAATCGACTCGCGAAAAAGATTATGCTCAGTTTAAGCTATACGCCAAAGCGGTCGACGATCAAGGTGACAATGCAGCAACCCTGCGTAGCCAACTAGATTTTGTCAGCAATCCCGCAGGTTCAATTGCACTTGATGACGTCGAACCGATTGAAAACATTCTCAAGCGTTTCGCAACTGGTGCCATGAGTTTTGGTTCAATTTCTTATGAAGCCCACTCAACCTTAGCGGTCGCCATGAACCGTATCGGCGCTAAATCTAACTCCGGCGAAGGTGGTGAAGACCCGATTCGTTTTGATAAAAAAGATAATGGCGATTGGGAACGTTCGGCGATCAAGCAGGTGGCATCGGGTCGTTTTGGAGTAACCTCTTATTACCTAACCAATGCATCTGAATTGCAAATTAAAATGGCACAAGGTGCAAAACCCGGTGAAGGTGGTCAGTTACCTGGTGATAAAGTCGATGATTGGATTGGTGCAACCCGCCACTCAACGCCTGGGGTTGGCTTAATCTCGCCACCACCTCACCATGACATTTACTCAATCGAAGATTTGGCGCAGCTGATCTACGATTTGAAAAACGCTAACCGCGCGGGTCGTGTTAACGTCAAGTTAGTATCAGAAGCTGGCGTTGGGACCATTGCCTCTGGTGTTGCCAAAGCCAAAGCTGATGTAGTGTTAATTGCAGGCTTTGATGGCGGTACTGGTGCATCACCAATGTCATCGATTCGTCACACCGGTTTACCGTGGGAGCTTGGCTTAGCTGAAACGCATCAAACTCTGCTTAAAAATGGTTTACGTAATCGTATTGTGGTCCAGTCTGATGGCCAAATGAAAACCCCGCGTGATCTTGCCATCGCGACCCTACTCGGCGCTGAAGAATGGGGCGTTGCAACCGCAGCTCTAGTGGTTGAAGGCTGTATCATGATGCGTAAGTGTCACAAAAACACTTGCCCTGTTGGTATCGCCACTCAAAACAAAACCCTGCGTGAGCGTTTTGATGGCCGTGTAGAAGACGTCGTTACTTTCTTCCAATATATGGCTCAAGGTTTGCGTGAAGTGATGGCTGAACTGGGTTTCCGTACCATTGATGAAATGGTCGGCCAAGCGCATAAATTAAAGCTACGTGATGATATTGGCCATTGGAAATACAAGAACCTCGATCTCAGTCCAGTGTTATATATTCAACCGCCACGTGCTGAAGACGGTATTTATAACCAACGTCAGCAAGATCACGGTCTAGAAAACGTCCTTGACCGTACATTGATTAAACTGGCACAACCTGCACTGACCAAGGGGGAAGCTGTTACTGCACAACTGCCAATTATCAATACTGATCGCAGTGTCGGCACCATGTTATCAAATGAAATATCCAAGGTTTATAAAGACCAAGGTTTACCACAACCGATGACCATCAAGTTTAACGGTTCTGCTGGGCAAAGTTTTGGCGCATTTCTCGCTAAAGGGGGGCAATTTACCGTTGAAGGCGATGCCAATGACTACTGGGGCAAAGGACTTTCAGGCGGTACATTAGTACTCTATCCAGATCACCAATCCGATATTATTGCTGAAGATAATATTGTGGTCGGTAATGTGTGTTTCTATGGTGCAACCTCAGGTGAATCTTACATTCGTGGTCTTGCTGGTGAACGTTTCTGTGTCCGTAACTCTGGCGCTAAAGTTGTTGTTGAAGGCATTGGTGATCACGGTTGTGAGTACATGACGGGAGGAATCGCGATAATTCTTGGTCAAACAGGACGTAACTTTGCCGCCGGTATGAGTGGTGGTGTCGCCTACGTGTGGGATCAATTTGGTGACTTTGAAACTAAACTCAATGCGGAATTAGTCGATCTTGATCCGATAGAAGCTGAAGATAAAGCACTGCTACTTGATATGCTAACCAAACATATTGAATTAACAGGTAGTACGGTTGCAGAACTGTTCTTATCTAACTTTGAGTCGAACCTCAACCAGATGAGAAAAGTAATGCCAAGGGATTACAAAGCCGTATTACAACAGCGTCAAGCTGCCGCTCAAAACAAGGAAACGTTGGAGGCCATCAATGGGTAAGCCTACGGGATTTTTAGAATTTGGCCGCGAACTGCCAAGTAAGCTAGATCCAAGTGTTCGTATTCAGAATAACAAAGAATTTGTTCTTAACGATGAATTTGGTGAGAAAATTCAAGAACAATCATCACGTTGCATGGATTGTGGCGTACCGTTTTGTCATAACGCCTGCCCAATCGGTAACATCATTCCTGAATTTAATGATGCGGTTTATCGTGATAGCTGGGAAGAAGCGTGGAATATTTTAAGTTCAACCAATAACTTTCCAGAGTTCACCGGTAGAGTGTGCCCAGCACCTTGTGAAAGTGGCTGTGTGCTCGGCATCAACCAAGATCCGATTACTATCTGTAACATTGAGAAAACCATTGTTGAAACCGCTTACCGTGAAGGTTACGCCAAACCAAAAATCCCACGTTCGCGTACCGGTAAAACCATTGCCATTATTGGCTCAGGCCCCGCTGGTTTATCTGCAGCCGAGCAGCTAAATAGTGCTGGTCATACTGTTACGGTGTTTGAACGCGATGAAAAAGTCGGTGGTTTACTACGATTTGGCATTCCTGATTTTAAACTCGGCATGGATATTATTGATCGTAAAATCGACTTAATGGCGCAAGCTGGCGTCAAATTTGAAGTCAATGCCCATATCGGAGTGGATATTAACGCTCAGCAGTTGCGCCAAGAATTTGATGTTATTTTGCTAACGGGCGGCTCGACTGTACCGCGTAATTTACCTATTCCCGGTCGTGAGCTAAATGGGGTTCATTTTGCGATGGAGTTTTTAGCTCAAAATAACCGTCGTGCTAATAATATGGATCTCAAAACAGCAGAGGTGCATGCGCAAGATAAACATGTGGTAGTGATTGGTGGCGGCGATACAGGCTCTGACTGTGTGGGCACCTCAAACCGCCATGGTGCGGCAACTATCACTCAAGTTGAAATCATGCCATTACCACCAGAACAACGCCCAGCCAATCAACCATGGCCGTCATATCCAATGATCATGAAAACATCGACCTCTCATGAAGAAGGTTGTGATCGTTATTGGAATATTCTTACTAAAGAATTTATTGATGATGGTAACGGTAATGTTAAAGGACTACGTATCGCTGACATTGCTTGGCAGGATGCAAAACCCGGTGAAAGACCTCACTTTGAAGAAGTAGTAGGAACTGAGCGCGTAATTGCGTGTGATCTGGCCTTTTTAGCGATGGGATTTATCCACCCAGAACCAACCGGTGTATTAGCGCAGTTAAATATAAAACTTGATGATCGCGGTAATGTTGCCACGCAAGATTTTGCAACCAGTCAACCTGGGGTATTTGCTGCGGGTGATATGCGTACCGGACAATCGCTTGTGGTACGTTGTATTAACGAAGGCCGCGAATCAGCACGAGCGATTGATAGCTACCTGATGGGTAACTCTAACCTCGAAGCAAAAGCGGATTCACTGATGCTTTCGTAAACTTTATTGTTACTAGATTCTACTAAAATCAAAAGTCAGCTTATCGAAGCTGACTTTTTATTGATTACAGTTCAGAAGATTACCCTCCACACAACTTTGTAACATTAATGTCACCAACCACTCTGTTTAGCACTATTTTTACTTCAGAACATAGCTATAATGGCTTTATTATCACAACTGAAAAACTTATAGCTGTAACTAATATAGATTTATTTCAGGTATTTAAAGTTAATAAAAACCGCTTAACAGCCATAAATATCATTTGTTAGCAACATTTGACCTTTTTGTAAATTATAGTTAGTTTGAAATATCGTAGGAAGCAAAGTGAGAAATCTATATTGATTTTCATTTTGCAGTAAAACTGTTTACAACAAACAGGAGCAAGGGAGAATTGCAATGTCACTGTATAACCCATCACTAGAAAAAGATAACTGTGGCTTCGGTCTTATCGCCCACATTGAAGGCGAAACCAGCCATAAGCTTGTTCGTACCGCAATATCTGCCCTCGATCGTATGACCCACCGAGGAGGTATCGCCGCGGATGGAAAAACTGGCGATGGCTGTGGCTTATTAATCAAAAAACCCGATAATTTTTATCGTATTATCGCCACAGAAAAGCAGTGGAACTTATCGCGTGAATTTGCGGTAGGGATGATCTTTCTCAGTCAAGATCCGGTGCTGGCTCAGCAAGCACGTACAATTATCAATGAAGAATTGATCACTGAAACCTTATCTATTGCAGGTTGGCGTGAAGTACCAATTAACCCAAGTGTACTTGGCCCTATTGCTCAGCAATCGCTACCAACCATTGAACAAGTATTTATTAATGCCCCTGCAGGCTGGAAACCGCGTGATATTGAGCGTCGACTTTATATTGCTCGCCGCCGTATTGAAAAACGCATTACTGAAGATAAAGATTTCTATATTTGTAGCCTTTCAACCCAAGTTACAGTCTACAAAGGGCTATTTATGCCTGCTGATCTGCCTAAATTTTATCTAGATTTAGGGGATATTCGTTTAGAATCATCAATCTGTTTATTCCACCAACGCTTTTCAACCAACACTCAGCCACGATGGCCATTAGCACAACCTTTCCGTTATCTAGCTCATAATGGTGAAATAAATACCATTACTGGTAATCGTCAGTGGGCACGCGCACGCGCCTATAAATTTAGCTCGCCACTGTTGCCTGATTTAAAAACCGCTGCCCCTTTTGTTAATGAAACAGGTTCAGATTCATCAAGCCTTGATAATATGCTGGAGCTATTTTTGGCTGGCGGCATGGATTTATTCCGCGCAATGCGAATGTTAGTGCCACCAGCATGGCAAAATCATCCCGATATGGATCCCGCATTACGTGCCTTTTACGATTTCAACTCCAAACACATGGAGCCATGGGATGGCCCAGCAGGGATTGTGATGTCGGATGGTCGTTACGCAGCCTGTAACCTTGATCGTAATGGCTTGCGTCCAGCACGTTATGTGATCACCAAAGATAAACTGATCACCATCGCTTCTGAAGTTGGGATCTGGGATTACACCCCTGATGAAGTCGCAGAAAAAGGCCGTGTAGGTCCAGGTGAGCTATTAGTTATTGATACTAAATTTGCAAAAATTTGGCACTCACAAGATATCGATAATGAGTTAATGAGTCGCCATCCGTATAAGCAATGGATGGATAAACATGTACAACATTTAATCCCGTTTGAGCAGTTAGATGATGATCATATTGGTCAACGTAACTTAGACGATAATCAACTTAATACCTATCACAAACAATTTAACGTCAGCCGAGAAGAACTCGATCAAGTGCTACGCGTGATTGGTGAAAATGGCCAAGAAGCAACAGGATCTATGGGTGATGATGCGCCAATGGCGGTATTATCATCACAACAGCGACCAATCACCGACTATTTCCGTCAAATGTTTGCTCAGGTGACCAACCCACCAATCGATCCTTTACGTGAAAAACATGTGATGTCGCTTGCCAGTTGTATTGGCCGTGAAATCAATGTGTTTTGCGAGACCGATAGCCATGCCCAACGGGTGGCATTTAAGTCACCAATATTGTTGTATTCTGATTTACAACAATTACTGGGGCTTGATCAACAATACTATGCCAGCAACCAGCTCGATATTAATTTTGATCCCCAACAGCAAGATCTTCAGCAAGCGATTATTAGTCTGTGTGATAAAGCACAACGATTAGTCGAGCAAGGTGCGGTGCTGATAGTGTTATCAGATCGTGCCATCACTAAAGATACCCTGCCGATTCCAGCAGCAATGGCTGTTGGTGCAGTCCAGCGCCGATTGGTAGATAACAACTTACGTTGTGATACCAATATTGTGGTTGAAACTGCAACGGCACGTGATCCGCATCAATTTGCGGTACTGTTTGGCTTTGGTGCTACCGCTGTTTATCCCTACCTTGCTTATGAGTCACTAGCAAAAATGGTTGATAACAAGGTCGTTGATAAGCCATACCGCGAAGTAATGACTAATTATCGCGATGGTATCAATAAAGGCCTATTTAAGATCATGTCCAAAATGGGCATCTCAACCATCTCATCTTACCGTTGTTCAATGTTATTTGAAGCGATTGGCTTAGGCGATGACATTATTGAGTTGTGTTTTAAAGGTGTGTCGAGCCGAATTGCAGGCGCCGACTTTAACGACATTCAACAAGACTTACATAACCTTAGTCATAAAGCATGGCTAAAACGTAAACCTATCGATCACGGTGGCTTACTCAAATATGTTCATGGCGGCGAGTTCCATGCGTATAATCCAGATGTGATTTCCACCTTACAAAAAGCTGTAAAATCAGGTGATTATCAAGATTACCTAGCCTTTGCTAAGCACGTTAATCATCGTCCTGTCGCCGCAATTCGTGACTTATTGACCCTAACCGATAACCACGATCCCATTGCGCTTGAAGAAGTAGAAGCGGCAACTGAATTGTATAAACGTTTTGACTCTGCAGCGATGTCGATTGGCGCCCTAAGCCCAGAAGCCCATGAAGCGTTAGCAATTGCCATGAACCGTTTAGGTGGCTGTTCTAACTCTGGAGAAGGTGGTGAAGATCCTCGCCGTTTTGGCAGCGAGCGTAACTCACGTATCAAGCAAGTCGCATCCGGCCGTTTTGGGGTAACACCACATTACTTAGTGAATGCCGATGTCATTCAAATTAAAGTCGCTCAAGGGGCAAAACCTGGCGAAGGTGGTCAACTTCCCGGCCATAAAGTCACTACTGAGATCGCTAAGTTACGTTTCGCTGTTCCTGGAGTAACCTTGATTTCTCCGCCGCCGCATCACGATATTTATTCGATTGAAGATCTAGCGCAGCTTATTTTCGATCTCAAACAAGTTAATCCCAAAGCATTAGTGTCAGTCAAGCTAGTATCCGAACCCGGCGTTGGCACTATTGCGACAGGTGTTGCCAAAGCCTATGCTGATTTAATCACTATTTCAGGTTATGACGGTGGTACGGGGGCGAGTCCTTTAACCTCGGTTAAATATGCCGGTAGCCCATGGGAACTTGGACTTGCTGAAACGCAACAAGCTCTAGTCACCAATGGCTTACGTCATAAAATTCGTCTGCAAGTTGATGGGGGCTTAAAAACCGGCCTTGATGTTGTTAAGGCAACAATTTTAGGCGCGGAAAGCTTTGGCTTCGGTACAGCACCAATGGTTGCTTTGGGATGTAAGTATCTGCGTATTTGTCACTTAAATAACTGTGCCACTGGGGTTGCAACTCAAGATGAAAAACTACGTCGTGACTTCTTTAAAGGCTTGCCAGAGCAGGTAATGAATTACTTTATTGGTGTCGGCGAAGAAGTACGTCAATTATTAGCCCAGCTTGGGATTAAACAATTGACTGATTTAATCGGCCGTACCGATCTATTACAGCAACTTGATGGCTTTACCGCTAAACAATCAAAACTGGATTTAAGTCCATTATTGGTTGCACCAACACCGCAACCAGGAAAAACGCTTTATTGCAGCGAAACTAATGCGCCATTTGATGATGCGCAATTAAGTCAGCAATTACTAGAGTGCACCCTGAGCGCAATAGAAAACCGCAGCGGTGGTGATTATCACTTCCCAATTTGCAACACAGATCGCTCAATTGGGGCGCGTTTATCTGGTGAAATTGCTAGTCGTTATGGTAATCAAGGTATGGCATCAGCACCAATCACGCTGCACTTTATCGGTACGGCTGGGCAATCATTTGGCGTCTGGAATGCTGGCGGACTTAATCTTAATTTAACCGGTGATGCTAACGACTACGTCGGTAAAGGTATGACTGGTGGCAAAATTACCATTCGTCCTCCGCAAGGTTCAGCGTTTAAATCGAGTGATGCCACCATTATTGGTAATACCTGTTTATACGGTGCAACAGGAGGCAAACTGTTTGCCGCAGGTAAAGCTGGCGAACGTTTTGCGGTGCGAAACTCAGGCACCATTGCTGTTGTTGAAGGTGCTGGCGATAATGCTTGTGAATATATGACCGGCGGGATCGTGGCAATTTTAGGTAAAACAGGGGTCAACTTCGGTGCTGGCATGACCGGTGGCTTTGCTTATATTCTCGATGAAGACGGTGATTTTGCAGGTCGCGTCAACCAAGAACTGATTGAAGCCATTGCACTCGATCAATTAAAAATCCATCAAGAACATTTACGTGGCTTAATTGATCGTCATTGGCAAGAAACCGGATCAGATCATGCGAATGATATTCTGACTCACTTTGAACAATGGATTCCAAAATTCTATCTTGCTAAACCTAAATCAGCAGACATCAATACCCTGCTGGGTCACCAAAGCCGTTCTGCAGCTGAACTGCGCCTTCAGGCACAATAAGGGAGGGAAACCAAATGAGCCAGAATGTTTACCAATTTATTGATGTCGAACGTATCGACCCACCCAAAAAATCACTCCAAATTCGTAAAATTGAGTTTGTGGAAATTTATGAGCCTTTTACTCAGCAGCAAGCCGGCGCGCAGGCTGATCGTTGTCTTGATTGTGGTAATCCCTATTGTGAATGGAAATGCCCGGTACATAACTACATTCCACAATGGTTAAAGCTTGCCAATGAAGGTCGTATTATTGAGGCGGTAGAGTTATCCCACCAAACCAATACCTTACCTGAAGTCTGTGGTCGTGTGTGTCCGCAAGATCGCTTATGTGAAGGGGCTTGTACCCTTAATGAAGATTTCGGCGCCGTCACTATCGGTAATGTTGAAAAATATATTACTGATAAAGCGTTTGAAATGGGGTGGAAGCCAGACATGTCCAACGTTGAGTGGACAGATAAAAAAGTAGCCATCATTGGCGCAGGCCCTGCGGGGCTTTCATGTGCTGATGTGTTAGTACGTAACGGTGTTAAACCGGTCGTGTTTGACCGTTACCCTGAAATTGGTGGCTTACTGACCTTTGGTATTCCTTCTTTTAAATTAGAAAAAGATATCATGGTCAATCGTCGCCGAATCTTTACGGAGATGGGGGTTGAGTTTCAACTTAATACCGAGATTGGTACAGATATCAGTATCGACACGCTACTAGCAGATTATGATGCTGTTTTCTTAGGTGTTGGTACCTATAAAAATATGCGTGCTGGGCTAGAAAACGAAAATGCAACTGGCGTTTATGATGCGCTGCCATTTTTAGTCTCTAACACTTACCGTGTAATGGAATTTGAACAGCAACAGCCGTTTATTGATATGAGAGATAAACATGTGGTTGTCCTTGGTGGTGGTGATACCGCAATGGACTGTGTACGAACATCCATTCGTCAGGGAGCGGCAAAAGTCACCTGTGCTTACCGCCGTGATGAAGCCAACATGCCGGGCTCTAAACGTGAAGTGAAAAATGCGCATGAAGAAGGGGTTAACTTCGCCTTTAATTTACAACCATTAGCGATTGCCGTTGATGATAATGGCAATGTGATTGGTGTCGATGTCGTTAAAACAGCCCTTGGTGATGCGGATGCTGCTGGTCGTCGTCGTCCAGAACCCGTTGCGGGTAGCGAGCATCGCTTAGCCGCTGATGCGGTTATCATGGCATTTGGTTTTCAGCCACACGCTATGCCTTGGTTAACACCTTATGATGTTGAACTCGATCAATGGGGTCGTATTAAAGCAGCCCAAACGGAGTTCGCTTTCCAAACTTCTAACCCTAAAATCTTTGCTGGCGGTGATGCAGTACGAGGTTCAGATCTCGTCGTCACAGCGATTGATGAAGGCCGTAAAGCCGCCGATGGCATTCTCGATTATTTAGACGTATAAAGCGCTTAATTGATTAACTCTCATCATCAACACAGCAGTTGCACTTCGCACCTGCTGTGTATTTACAACGATTAAAGCCGTTGACACGAGAGTTTTGGAATAATGATTATGGCTCATGCTACAATCTTGGTCATATCAGCACTACCCGTGCCCTCATTAACAAGAGATACCATTCATGAAAATCGGCATTATTGGCGCGATGGAACAAGAAGTTGCCATCCTTAAAGATCAACTTACTGACTGTGAAACTCATAACAAAGCCGGTTGTACGATCTACACTGGCAAACTTAACGGTGCCGATGTGGCATTACTGCAATCCGGTATTGGTAAAGTATCTGCCGCAGTAGGTACTGCAGTTCTACTTGAAAGTTTTCAACCTGATGTTGTGATTAATACTGGTTCTGCTGGCGGTTTCGAATCAAGCTTAAACGTCGGTGATGTTGTTATTTCAACAGAAGTTCGTTACCACGATGCAGATGTGACTGCATTCGGTTACGAAATCGGTCAAATGGCACAACAACCAGCAGCTTTCCTATCTGATGAAAAATTAATGTCAGTTGCAGAGCAAGCACTTGCCGCGTTACCCCAACCACCACACGCAGTTCGTGGTTTGATCTGTACTGGTGATGCTTTTGTGTGTTCAGCAGAACAACAAAACTTTATTCGCACTCATTTCCCAACGGTGGTTGCAGTTGAGATGGAAGCGGCTGCGATTGCTCAAGCTTGTCACCAATTTAAAGTACCATTTGTGGTTGTACGCGCAATTTCTGATGTTGCCGACAAAGAATCACCAATGAGCTTTGATGAGTTCCTGCCACTTGCAGCACAAAGCTCTTCAATTATGGTCGCTAAAATGGTTGAATTGTTAAACTAATCAAACTAATGAGATGATAACTACTGATGACAACTTCGGCATTTATCGCCTCATTGGTGACCAATAGCTCCCTGCTTGCTTTGTGGGGAGCCTTGTTATTACATTGGTTACTCCCTGTTCCGCATCAACTGCATCCATTACGTATCTGGCACCGTTTAGCGTTACTTATTGCCTCTCGTGTCAACCATCCTCATGAAAACCATTCACAGCGGTTACTAGCCGGCTACTTGGCTTGGGCATTAATGTGGTTAACAGCCTTAGTACTATTACTCGCGATCAGCCAATTAGTATGGTATCCAACGCTATTTCAACTAATACTCTTATGGCTTAGTCTTGATTGGCAACATAGTGCTAGCCTCAGTCAGCAATTTAATCACGCCTATAGCAATAATAATAAAGACCAGTGCCGACAACTACTTGATCCTCATATCAATCGTAATGCTGATGTACTTTCACTGCTAGGTTTAGGTAAAGCAGGCGCTGAAACCATTATTTTAAGCTACGGTCGTCATGTTGTTGGGGTATTATTTTGGTATGCTATTGGCGGTGGTATCGCAGCGGTATTATATCGTTTAGCCATTAGTCTTGCGCGAGCATGGTCACCAACACGCACCCAATATGTCGTCTTTGGTCGTCCAGCGATACGTATCGCGGCAATACTTGATATCGTACCATTACGGTTATTTGCCTTATTGATTTGTTTAGGGCGAAATAGTCGCACTACCCTTCAAGGTTTACGTCAACAAGGTGAAAACTGGCATTTACCCGGTCCGGGCTGGCTATTAGTCGCGACTGGCCACAAATTAGCATTATCACTCGGAGGGCCTGCTATTTATAATAATGTCAAAATGGTGCGGCCACGCTTAGGTGGAAAAATAACCCCAGCAGCGCTACATATTGCACAAATACAACAATTAATGACGCAACGACTCTATGTATGGGTCACAATTGAAAGCTTATTGTTATACTTTTTCTGTGGAGTTTTATAGTGCGGTTATTATTTTGGTTAGTAGTGATTATAACGTCTATTACTCCCGCTATCGCCTCCACTTTAGCGCAACAAACTCAACGCATTATCAGCTTATCACCCCACACCACTGAAATGGCTTATGCGGCAGGATTAGGTGATAAACTCATCGCAGCCAGTGCCTACAGTGACTATCCACCTGCGGCACAACAACTAGAACGGGTTGCTAATTATCGTGGCCTTAAAATGGAACGTATTTTAGCCTTAAAACCTGATTTAATTTTAGCTTGGCAAGGTGGTAACCCGAGTCGTGAACTCGCTCGCTTACAGCAGCTCGGTATCAAAATCATTTACTCCAATCCTAAAACATTAGCTGATATACCGAAAACATTAGCACAACTTAGTCAATATGCTGATTCACCTCAACCAGCACTACACGCTGCAGCGGCATTTAAACACCAATTACAACAACTAAAACAAGCCAATCATAATAAGCCTAAAGTGCGTTATTTTTACCAACTTGGTTCAGCACCATTAATGACCGTTGCTGATAAAGGCTGGCCAAGTCAAATATTTCGCTTTTGTGGCGGTGAAAACATTTTTGCTAACAGTCGCGCCGCCTATCCACTGATTAACCAAGAGCAAGTCGTTGTCCGCCAACCTCAAGTGATATTCAGTCCACAACCCATCACGACGACTCAACAGCTATGGGAACCATGGCAACATCAATTAATTGCCGTAAAACAGCACCATATTTATCAGCTTAACGCTAATTGGTTAAACCGACCTACACCACGGACTTTACTGGCAATTAAGCAAGTCTGCACGTTACTCGATCAAGTACGAGACGATCATTAATCACAATATTGTTATAAACCCTGTGAATAACTTCACAAAGCATTTAATTGCAGTTGTGCCTTGCGAATTTATTCGTACAATCTCAGCCGCTTTACTCAACTTCATTAATTCTTGTAGGTACAGAGATGCTCATTTATTTTCTCGATATGTTTGGCACTGCGATTTTTGCCGCATCTGGAGTACTCATGGCTGGACGGCTACGGATGGATCCTTTTGGTGTAGTCGTACTTGCAAGTGTTACTGCTATTGGTGGCGGCACGATTAGGGACATGGCATTAGGGGCAACACCCGTTTTTTGGATTCACGATACCAACTATTTATGGGTGATTTTTATTACCTGTATTATCACCATGCTTGCCACTCAGCGGCCACGACGAATGCCAAGATATTTTCTACCTGTAGCCGATGCAATTGGACTCGCAGTCTTCGTTGCTATCGGGGTTGAAAAATCATTACGTTATGGCGCATCACCATTAGTTGCGGTCATTATGGGAGTTATCACTGGCTGTGGTGGTGGGGTTATTCGTGATGTATTAGGTCGAGAAGTACCGATGATCTTCCGCACCGAAGTTTATGCTACTGCTTGTATTATTGGTGGTGTCGTACATACCTTGAGCTTATCTCTCGGTGTATTACCTTCAATGGCAGCCATTATGGGCATTATCACCACCTTATCGATTCGTTTAGCCGCTATTCGTTGGAACCTTTCACTACCAACCTTTGCTCTACGTAATTAAATAGCCGCAAGTTAACGATTAATAATAAAAAACCGCCATGGCGATACTCTTTCGAGTTACAGCCATGGCGGTTTTTTTATCATAACTAAATCAAGCTATTATTTTTCAATCACAACACGGTTACGCTGAAAACGACGGTAAACCAACCATATTATCGCAACGACGATAACCGCTACCACCACCCAACATTGGGTTTGGTATTTATGGTAAAACGCTAAAATAGGTGCAACTTCATCACGCAAATAAGCGGGAGCGACACCAAAAACAAGTAACCATACTGTCACTGCTAAAAAGTTACCGGTAAAAAACAATTTGGCAGGCATGGCAGCAATACCACAGCCAATACACATAAATTGTTTAATACCTTCGACAAAACGACTAATGATCAGTCCTAGCATGCCATAACGATCAATAAAGCCATGCAGCTTGGTTAATGTTTTGGGTTTGATCCATTGTTTACGGGTCAACACATGGCCAAATTGGCGCCCAATAAAGTAACCAATGCTATTACCAATAAAGCTAGCGCTCCAGCCAACCATGAGTACCGCAGGTAGTGACATTTTTCCTGATGCCGCTAATAAGCTCGCTACCACTAATAATGACTGCCCTGGTGCGGGAATCCCCATGCCTTCAACCGCTATCGCAAGCGCTAAAATATAATAGCCATATTGCTGCAGCAATGGCGTGAGTTCAGTAATAATATGTTGAATCGATTCCATGGCCAGTCTATGTCAAAAAAATGAACATCAATTTGTGATGATAGACTGAATTTAGCAGAGACCCTAACGATCAAAGCTAAAAAGTAAGCTTTCTAAAATGAACTTATACAAAAAAAACCGCTCTCAGTAGATAAGAATATACTTTGCAGCATGATTACCTCGGTTTAATCCTGCTGTAAAAATGACCTTTTTTGGTCGCCTCGACAAATTTTAAAAAAATAATCTTGAATATTTGGACTTCAATAGCCGCTTATATTGAAACCCATTACACTTAATATTATTTATTTTTTATTTAATACCGTCATGAATGGAAGCTCCTCACCTCGTATGCCAAGAATAAATAAAATACTGATCGGGATAATCGGTAGTGCGGTTATTGCCTTGATTGTGGCCCCTGAGATTTATGCAGAGCCACCAGCAACAACTGAGTCGACATACCAATTAGGCCAACATTACCCATTGGTTTTACCACCAATAGCCGCAACAACAACGGAATTGGCACCATACTCACAGTTAGCATGGAAAACTCACACCATCAAAAATGGTGAAAGTTTAGCTATCGCATTTAGTAGTGTGGGTTTAGACAGCGGACTATTACACCAAGTCGTCACAACCAGTAATAAAACCAAGCAGCTAGCCTCGCTACGTCCAGGGGATAATTTAAATTTTGGTTTTGATGCTTCAGGTAAACTAATCGAATTACATCAACCATTAAATAATCTTGAAACTTTAGTTGTAAAACGTGATGCTGATGGCGATGATTTTAGCGCCAGTATCGATAAGCAACAGGTTGAAATTCAAACAAACTATGCTCAAGCAACTATTGATTCCAGTTTTTGGAATGCTGCCGATAAAGCAGGCTTAACCGCTAATCAAATAATGGAAATCGCGGCTCTGTTTGGATGGGATATTGATTTTGCACTCGATATTCGAGCTGGCGATAAATTTGAAGTACTCTTTGAGCAACACTATCTCGACGGTAGCCCAATAGATCACGGTAATATTCTGGCAGCAACGTTTACCAATATGGGACAAACATTTACTGCCATACGTCATCAAGATGGTAAATATTACGACAAAAATGGTCAGGCGATGCGTAAAGCATTTTTACGCTCACCGATCAATTTTCGCTATGTCAGTTCGAACTTTAATCCGCGTCGCCTACACCCAGTAACCAAACAAGTGAAGGCCCACCGTGGTACAGATTATGTTGCCCCAGTCGGTACGCCAATTTGGGCTGCAGGTGATGGGGTGATAATGCAATCGGGTTATAACCAATTTAATGGTCACTATGTCTTCATTCGCCATAATGGTAACTATGTCACCAAATATCTTCATATGACTAAACGTATGGTGAAAAGCGGTCAACGGATTAAACAAGGACAAACCATTGGTACTTTAGGTGGAACCGGACGAGTTACCGGTCCTCATTTACATTATGAATTCTTGGTCAATGGTAAGCATCAAAATCCACGGACAGTCGATTTACCTCAAGCACATTCGCTGTCAGGCTCGGCTCAAACCGTGTTTAAACAACAAGCGCAGCAACAGCTTGGACAAGTAAAAAGCTACAGTCACTTATTAGCTCAAAATGCTATGTTATTGCCTCAAGGCTAATATTTAACGATTGTTACAAACAAAAAAAGCCGTCAGTAGACGGCTTTTTTAATGGCAGTGAAAGATCATCACATTAAACGCTAAACGATGCTCCACAACCACATGTTGTTGTTGCATTCGGGTTATTAACAAAGAAGCGTGAACCTTCTAAGCCTTCAGTATAATCAACGATGCCACCTACTAAGTATTGCAAGCTCATAGGATCAACAACAAGAGTCACACCATTGTTCTCAATGGTCATATCGCCATCATTAACTTTCTCGTCAAAGGTAAAGCCATATTGAAAACCACTACAACCACCACCGGTAATATATACCCGTAGTTTTAATTCTGGGTTCTCTTCTTCAGCGATAAGCGTCTTCACTTTATTCGCAGCCACATCAGAAAAAGTCAGCGGCAAATTAACATCGCTCATTACAAAACCTCTCAAATACTTCCATTAATTAAGGGTGATTATCTAATACCTGACTATTGTGTTCAAGTATTAGCCGTCTCAACCGGTGCATCATGCGGTGAATCGTGACCTAATTTTTCTTTTTTAATGGTACGGTGAAGCAATTGGGAGTAAATCGGCTGACCACCTAGCATTTGAGCCATCATGGTTGCACCCAATGTTGTTACCACTAATGGCAAAATAAGGTGATAATTATTGGTCATTTCGATTACCAATAAAATCCCTGTAATAGGTGCGCGTACTGTAGCTGCAAATAACGCTCCCATTCCAGCGATAGCAAACAGTCCAGGTGCTATTCCTAACTCAGGATAGATACCTTGTGCCACTGTACCAAAAAACGTACCGAACAAAGTACCCAATGCCAACATCGGAGCAAAGATACCGCCTGGAGCACCGGAGCCAAAACAGAGTAATGTTGTCACAACACGAGCAAAGAACAACAGCAATAGCATATTTAAACTATAATCGCCATTAGTCGCAGGTGGGATTAAGAATACACCACCGCCCGTTAGCTCAGGGAAATAAAGTAGCAATAAACCAAAACAGCCACCTAATAATCCACCAGTAATTAGATAACGAGTGCGATTATTATGGTGAATTTTAACAAACCAATCTAAGGTGAAAATAATTAAGCGGTTAAATACCACCCCGAAACCACCGAATAACACCCCCAGAACCAAGAATAACCATAAAGATGTCAGTGCTGGAGCATCATATTGCGGCATGGTAATAACCGCACTTTGACCGGAAATGAAGCGGAAAACAATCGTCGACATCATCGCTGAAATCATGACGCATTTCACTGAGATCAAACTATAACGAAACTGCGGCCGCATCTCTTCAATAACAAACATAATCCCCGCCATTGGGGCATTAAATGCAGCAGCTAGACCACCGGCAGCACCAGCAGCAAGTAATGAGTGGCGACCTTCTTTATCTTTTAAACGGAAAATATCTGAAATCATACGACCGATATTACCGCCCATTTGTACTGTCGGTCCTTCACGGCCCAATACCATACCTGAGCCTAACGCACCTAAACCACCAAAGAACTTAACGGGAATAACGCGCCACCAGCGAACAGGACGCATCTCATCCATCGCGCCTTCAATTTCAGGAATACCAGAACCACCCGCCTCAGGAGCAAAGCGACATACTAAAAAATAACCAATAAAGGCCAGTACGCCACTCACAAGAAAGGCTGCTAACCATAACGGTAATACACTGGTAATTTCATCTCGAAGCCAGACAGTACGCTGCTCACTAACCCACCGCACACCAATTTCAAATAGCGTACCTACTAAGCCGGCAAGAGTACCAACGAGAGCAGAAAGGAACAGAACAGAAACAGGTGTTTTATCTTGGGTCAAAAAACGCCTAACTAACCCACTAGATTGGAGGTGGAAAGGCATATGAAGACCGCGCGATTTTTCAGTCATTAGAGAGCCGTATTATATAAAGATGACGCCATTACAGCGCAGAAGATAAAGATCGATGAGCGTTACAGCCTAATCCAATGTGGTTGTGATTTACACCGCTAATGTTGAAAAATAGCTTTGCAACTGTGACTTGTTTCGCAAATCATGGCCATTTTGTTATAGATTCGCATTCATTTTAAACCGTAAAATGACTCTCTCTTCAGCGTCACTTTAGGTACAATAAGACAGTTTCACTCCCCACACTTCTCTTGCCTATGATTCATTAGGACAGATAATTCTGTGGATTGGATCAACGCCTTACTTTTTTATAGGATCTCATATGAGCAAAACAAGCAAGTCAGCTGATTTATTTGCTAAAGCACAACAAAAAATCCCTGGTGGCGTAAACTCACCTGTCCGTGCCTTTGCTGGCGTTGGCGGTTCCCCACTATTTATTGAACGTGCCGATGGTGCTTATATTTTTGATGCCGACGGTAATGCCTATATCGATTACGTCGGCTCATGGGGACCGATGATTTTGGGGCATAACCATGCCGCTATTCGTGATGCTGTTATTGAAGCAGCTCAGCAAGGTTTAAGCTTTGGCGCCCCAACAGCAATGGAAATAACCATGGCTGAATTAGTATCAGAACTCGTACCATCAATGGAAATGGTGCGTATGGTAAGTTCAGGTACAGAAGCAACCATGAGTGCCATTCGTCTTGCTCGTGGTTTCACTGGTCGTGATAAAATTCTTAAATTTGAAGGCTGCTACCACGGCCATGCTGATTGCCTATTAGTAAAAGCAGGCTCAGGGGCATTAACACTGGGCCAACCGAGCTCACCTGGTGTTCCTGCTGATTTTGCTAAACACACCCTAACCGCGACTTACAATGATTTGAATTCTGTCCGTGAAGCATTCATGGCTCAACCAGATCAAATCGCCTGTATTATCGTTGAGCCTGTTGCTGGCAACATGAACTGTATTCCACCAGTACCCGGCTTCCTTGAAGGCTTACGTGAAATTTGTGATGAATTTGGCGCGCTATTAATTTTAGATGAAGTAATGACTGGCTTCCGTGTCTCACAAGGCGGCGCCCAAGGTTATTACAACATTAAACCTGATATCACAACCTTAGGTAAAATTATTGGTGGCGGTATGCCTGTCGGCGCATTTGGTGGCCGTCGTGATGTAATGGAATTTGTGGCACCAACAGGTCCTGTTTATCAAGCGGGTACCCTATCAGGTAACCCTGTTGCTATGGCGGCAGGACATGCATGTTTAACGGTATTAACTGAAGAAGGCAATGAAAAGCGCCTTGCTAACACCACTAAACGTTTAGCTAAAGGCTTTAAAGCACTTGCTGACAAACATGGTATTCCATTAGCAGTCAACCAAGTTGGCGCAATGTTTGGCTTCTTCTTTATTGATCAAGATACTGTCACTTGCTATGACGACGTGACTAAATGTGACATTGAACGTTTTAAGCGTTTCTTTAATTTGATGCTCGATAAAGGGGTTTACCTAGCACCTTCAGCTTATGAAGCTTGCTTTACCTCACTTGCGCATAACGATAAAGAAATTGATGCCACCTTAGAAGCAGCTGATTTTGCATTTGCCACTCTTGCAGCTGAAGCGAAATAGCACCATTTACAATAAATAATATAATGTTGTTAAAAACATTATTTTATTAATGCTATTATGCAAAAAGGTCACTCATCGTGGCCTTTTTTTATGAGAGGTGTTTATCATTATGTTAATCAGATCTCACTAATAAAAAATGCATCATACTCGTTAAAATTTACTGCCAAAAATAAACCGCAAGTCCCGCGACAAGTACTAAGATAATTAGCACTAACGGCGGCTTCCGCTTTTTTTTGTCATCACAACCACAATTACAACATCCCATAAGCTATCTCCTCGGTAAGGGCTATAATCATCAAAAACAACAGTGATGATTATAATGATAATCTTTATCAATTACAGTGGGAATGACTGTTATCGGTCGATTTTAAAAGGATAAACATCGTGCCTAAACCCTTTAAGGTAGAACCTCGTCACTGGATGCTCATTGCGGCACTCATTGTCGCCGCCTATGCCAGTTATAAATTAATCGAACCTTATCTTGGTCCGATTGTATTAGCGTTTATCATTTCCCTATTGTTTTCCCCATTACATAAACGCTTATTAGCCAAGATGCCTACGCGTGAAAATACCGCGGCAGTACTGTCATGCTTTATTCTGACCGTGATCATCGTTATTCCTATTTTAGTGGTATTTTCATCGATCGTGCACCAAGGAACCACGGTATCTAAAGAAAGTTATACGTGGTTAACAACTGGCGGCCCGAAAGAATTATTTGCGCATCCTTATGCTCAAAGAGCACTAACCCTGATAGATAAGTACTCGCCATTCCATGATTTTGATCCTCAAGTGATCATTCAAAAGCTTGCAACTACAGCGTCACAAGTTGGCTCACAAGCTCTTAATATCAGTGCAAAAATATTAGGTGACGCGACTAATTTACTGGTTAATTTCATGATGATGTTATTTGTATTGTTTTTCTTATTACGCGATAACGAAAAAATGATCACCGCTGTACGCCATGTTATTCCACTGTCACGTAGTCAAGAAGATGCAATCATTAATGAAGTAGAGCAAGTCGCTAAATCAGCGGTTTTAGGTTCATTTCTAACCGCCCTTGCCCAAGGTTTTGCCGGTGGTTTTGCGATGTGGCTATGTGGTTTCCCGGGTATATTCTGGGGCTCAATGATGGCTTTTGCGTCATTAATCCCCGTCGTTGGTACCGCCTTAATTTGGCTTCCAGCATCGTTATATTTACTGCTAATTGGTGATTGGCAGTGGGCACTATTCCTTGCCTGTTGGGGAGTCATTATTGTCGGTTCTATCGATAACATTGTGCGTCCATTACTAATGCAAGGCAGCTCTAGTATGAATACCTTATTGATCTTCTTTTCAATCATTGGCGGTATTCAATTATTTGGCTTAATTGGTATGATCTATGGTCCAATTATTTTTGGCGTAACGTTAGTTATTTTTAAAATGTATGAAGTTGAATTTCAATCATTCCTTGAGCAACAAGATAATAACTAACCCATAGTAACTACTCACTAGCTCGCCGTTATTATTAATAACAATAATGACGGCGGACTATGATTATAACTGTTCTACTGGCAGTGACTTTCCATCTGCCACTATTTATGGAACAATCCGCGCTCCTGAACCCTGATATCTATTTTGAGGCCAGTTAAATGTCTTATTCCGCCGCGAGCCAAGTGGTTGCTCGTCAATCTGCGTTTTTTGAAAACCGTAAAGTCCTTATTGCCGGTGAACTAAACGATACCTTTGCCTCAGAATTATTATCAACGGCGCAGTCGGTAACAGTATTCACAACAAATTACGGCTACTTAGCTGACATTGAGCACCACCAAGCAATTGACTGTCATTTTGGCGCAGAACTTAATGCTGAACTAGATATTGATATGATTCTGCTGTACTGGCCAAAAGCAAAAGCTGAAGCTGACTATTTATTATCAATGCTACTGAGTAAGTTTGCTGCTGGAGTAGAGATTTGTATTGTTGGTGAAAATCGTAGTGGTGTCAGAAGCGCAGAAAAAATGTTTGCTCAATATGGCCCATTAACTAAATATGACTCAGCCCGTCGTTGCAGTTTTTACTGGGGACGTTGCGATACGCCTGCCGCTAGTTTTAATATTAATACTTGGTTCCGTAGCTACCCGATTAATATTGCAGGAGTCAGCCTTACTGTTCGTTCACTACCGGGCGTATTTAGCCATGGTGAATTTGATAAAGGCTCAGAACTACTACTGAATAATTTACCCGCCCTAAATGGCCGAGTTCTCGACTTTGGTTGTGGTGCAGGTGTTATTGGTGCGGTAATGAAAGCCAAATATCCACAGATCGAACTAGATCTATGTGATATCAGTGCGCTAGCAATTGAATCAGCAAAAGAAACATTTAAAGTTAATCAATTAACCGCTAATTTTATCGCCACCGATGTGTATAAAAACATCAACGGTCCTTACCAATATTTAATCAGTAACCCACCATTCCATGCCGGTTTAAAAACATTCTATACCGCTACTGAAACATTTATTAATCAAGCACCAAGTTATTTACATAATGGTGGGGAATTAGTGATCGTGGCTAACAGTTTTCTCCAATATCCACCATTAATTGAAGCAAGCCTTGGTCAATGTGATATCAGTGCCCACACCAATAAATTTAATATTTATAACGCAAAAAAATGACCGGTTACGGGCTATAAGCAATCTCTGAATTTTATAAAGGGCAGTCAATACTGCCCTTTTTTATGACGTTAAATTTGTTAATTTTGTGTCTTTTGACACGAATCCATTTCTAGTGACTTGATTCATAATAAAAATATAGTATAAACGCTACAATTCATTACATTGAGTAAAAACGATAAAGGACAATCGTTAAAATCTTAATGATCATTTTAACGTAGCTTTGGTTACCGTTAAAACCGTAAATACCAACATTTTATTCAGGCACCGGAATGCAGAATACTAAACGCTTCAAACGTCTTCAGCACACACTTATGCTGGCATTTTTAGTTCTCAGTATCACCCCATTGATATTGTCAGCACTCTATTTTCTTAATTCACATACTAAAGATTTAGCCGAGCAAAGTATCAGCCACCTAGCTTCTTTACGTGATAATAAACAAAAACAACTCCAGAGTTTTTTTGCCGCTAAAGAGTCGGAAGTTAAGAGTTTTGCCCGCTCCGAATTATCCAATAATAGCGGAGGCCGCTTTTATGGTTTAGTCGGTGCCTTCCACCAACTCGGTAATATTGATTCACAATTAAATGCACAAGGCCGTGCTAATTATTTTAATTTAACTTTAACCACCAAAGGCAATCAAACCGTTAATAGCGGTTATATTGGCCATGAGCGTTATCGATTAATGTTTAAACGCTATAATGCGGTTTATAACGAATACCTTAAACGCTCTGATTTCAAAGATATCATGTTGGTTGATATTTCAGGAGATGTGGTTTATTCCGTTAAAAATCATGACCTTTTCGGGGTGAACTTATTAGCTAAAAACACCTCATACCCAGCATTACAGCAAACATTTAAAGCTATCAAAACTAAAACTGAGCACAGCCAAAATAGTCCAGAACAAGTACCAGTAGTGTTTACTGACTTTAGCGCTAACAGCCATAATAATGATACTACGGCTTGGTTTGCTGCGCCGATTATTCAACAAGGCTACTTACACAGTTATGTATTTATGGAACTGAGTAATAAAAAAGTTGCTGAGCTCATTAAAGACAATACTAAGCATATTCAAACATTATTAGTCGGTAGCGATCATCAACTCCGTTTTGATGATAATGCACAGTTACCGTCCCAACTCCAAAGCCAAAGCATTGATCAGGCATTAGCAGGCCAATCAGGGATTGGTAGCTTTATAAATTACGATAATGTCCCTGTGTTAGGTGCTTTTTCACCCCTCAATATTCTAGGACATCACTGGGCGTTAGTGGTTGAGTTTCCAGAAAAAGAAGCATTTGCACGTATCTTTGAATTAGAGAAAATTTTTGTTGCTGCAATGGTAACCGCAATTATTTTAGTGATCATTACATCACACTGGTTATCTAACTCAATCACCGCCCCATTATTGCGTTTAACTTGGGCGGCTGAAAAAGCCTCTGGCGGAGATTTAGATCAAAAAATTGATGGTACCGAGCGCCCAGATGAAATCGGTCGCTTAGCGATCAGTTTTGCCCGTATGCAACGTTCAATTCGTGAAAAAATCGGCCTTATTCGCCAGCAAAATAAAGAGTTAGAACATAGCCTTACTATTATTCGCCAACAAAACAATGAACTGCAAACCGCAGATAAAATGAAAGATGAATTTCTGGCGACTACCTCGCACGAATTACGCACCCCATTACACGGTATGGTGGGGATAGCTGAATCCTTATTAGCGGGTGCTAACGGCGCATTACATGAGCCGCAACGACGCCAATTAGAAATGATCATCAACAGTGGCCAACGCTTAACCACCCTGGTGGATAATCTGCTTGATTACCATAAGATGCGTTACGGCGATCTTGATATCAATCATCAAGCTGTTGATATGTCTGTCGCTATTCGATTGGTACTGGAATTATCTAGCCATTTACTTGGCAATAAACCTATTCGTATCATCAACCAAATTCCAGCAGATCTGCCGCTAGTTGATGCTGACGAACAACGGTTAGAGCAAGTGCTATATAATCTCGTTGGTAACGCAATTAAATATACTTCAGAGGGTAAAATTATTTTATCCGCCACAGTATTAGAGCATCAGTTGCGAATTCAAGTCGTTGATACAGGGCAAGGAATCCCAAGTGACCAACTAGAACATATTTTTGAACCATTAATCCAAGCTAACACAGGCTCAGCGAATTACCGCCAGGGCGCAGGGCTGGGACTTTCAATCAGTCGCCAACTAATTGAGTTGATGGGTGGGCGCTTGTATGTCAGTAGTCAACAAATGGTTGGTACAACCTTTAGTTTCACCCTCAACTTAGCTAACGCCAATCAAATTGCGGCGATGGCAGCCAATCCAAATAATAATCACTTTAAAGCGCCATTATTGAATGCTGCTAGTTGTGATGGTTCTGATTTACCTGAAAATCCAGACGGTGAGTTACTATTAGTTGTCGATGACGAGCCAGTAAACTTACAAATATTAACCAATTTCTTACGCCTTGCGGGTTACCGTGTTCAAACCGCTGAAAGTGGCCCTCAAGCATTAGCATTAATCGCGAAGCAACAACCAGATCTCGTGTTACTGGATATTATGATGCCAGAAATGAGCGGCTATGAAGTATGTACGACGCTACGTAAAGATCATTCAATGTTAGCGTTGCCAATCATTATGTTATCAGCCCTAGGACAGGTACAAGATCGCTTAAAAGGCTTTGAGTGCGGCGCCAATGACTACTTAACTAAGCCATTTAATAAAGAAGAGTTAATTGCTCGTATTCGCGCCTATCTTCAAGCGGGAAAAACAGAGATTGAACGTCAGAAAAATCATGCATTAGAGCAAGAAATTCACCGCCGTGAGCAGGTTGAAATTGGACTGATTGAAACCCAAAGTCGCCTACTAGGATTACTAGATTCAACCAGTGAGGCGATTATTTGCGTCCAACATGAAGGTCGAATCCGTTATGCAAATAATGCTGCGGGCAAACTATTCAAACGTACGCCTGAGTTGCTAGAACGCTATACCATTGATGATATTTTAGCGACACCACTTCCTATAACAATTAATGATAATCACCATTTTACTGGGTGTTTAAATTATTATATCGGTGATCAGCAGCAACAATTAACGACTGATGTCATCAATTTACCGATTGAATCTGGTCTTAAGCAAATGTTTGTGTTTGATAGCCAAGGACCATCAGCAGATCATCGAATTAATCTGCTCGAAAATGCCATTGATGTTTTATCTGAGTTTGCTTTTAATGGCGACAAAAATAACCTTCAACAATTACGCGAACTTGGCGGTGAGTTCACTCGTTTAGCCGATAAATTAGGCGATGGTGAACACAATAAAACGGAAATAATTCGCCAATTACTGGTCGATGCCATGAAAGCGACCCTGATATTTTGGGAAACAGAAGCACGTAAAAACAAATTTGAATTGGCAGAAGAAAGTGGGCTATGGCGAGTATATTTAGACCGTAGCACGCTTCAAACTCGTACCCTCGATAAGTACCTGCAACTTGAGACACTACCGAAAACACCACGTTGGCGTACCGTTATAAACACCATCGATTATGTATTAGAGCGATGCCCACAATCAAATGGCGCTCGCCAAGAGCTGGTCGTTATGCGTGATAAATTACATCGTATTATTAGCCAATAATAAGTCATTTAATTGATTGTAAAGGCCCGTTGTGGGCCTTTTTTATAGCCTCAGATTTAACCGTCACCGCTTAAAGCAACCTACCGTCGCTATTGGTATACCGCTACACAAGTAATAAATGGCCATGATTATTTATCAATACTAGTTAGCACTATAACTGATACCCATCACTTTTTTAGCACGTGAAATAATCACCTTTAAATCCGTATAAATGATTAAATTCACACTCTGATTAGTGGTTAAAATTGAATCATTTTCATCAAAAAACATCATTTAAAGTGCGTAAAAATAAATACTTTTAGTTTATGAGAACCGAATCACAACAAACTCGTTTATTAAATTTTCCGTATGAAAATAAGCGCAAAAAACCACATGCGTTACATCACACCTATAAAAAAATAAAAAAAAACACCTGTAAAACAATGAGAAAACCGATAGTAAGTACTAACAAAGTTCATGTAACAACTAGATTCGTTTGTGACGTTAACCACGCTATTTACTGAACACTCAATCACGTAAAACAGTAAAATTAACGTTTTTGACGGCAACAATAACCTTTTTGACGTTTTTGACGGGCGACTGCGTTGACGATTAAGCCAATCCAGCCAATATTGATGTCACTGAGAACCTACAAGGCCATTCAATGGTTCAGCGTTACTCAGTTCCAATGAAGTAGGTTTGAGGCGCTCCAATGACGGAGCTAATTTTTATTTCCATTAGTGAAACAGAGCTAAGAGTAAGGAACAGCTATGCTTGCCAATATTAACAAAACTAAGTTAGCACTTGCAGTTGTTGCTGCAGCAACCGCTTTTACAGCACCCGTTGCTACTGCATCAGAAAAAAGCCAGCTAACAATCGTACCCGATTTTTACCCTACAATGGTACGTAACTTTAACCCATTCTTACAAACCAACCTTCGTACGACCACTGAGTTCGTTTATGAGCCATTGGTTATCTTTAACCAAATGCACGGTAACGAGCCTGTTATGCGTTTGGCGAAAGATTACTACATGTCTGATGACCTAATGAATGTTACGTTTGAAATTCGTGATGGCGTGAAATGGTCTGACGGTAAAGCGTTCACAGCTGAAGATGTTGTTTACTCTTTTAACCTGTTGAAAGACAAACCTGAACTTGACCAATACGGTATCAATAAGTGGGTTAAAGCAGTTAAGCAAGACGGTAACAAGGTTATCTTTGAACTAACAGCTGCGAACTCAAACGTTCCGTTTGAAATTTCTAAAGTATCAGTCGTTGCTAAGCATATTTGGAGCAAAGTTGAGAACCCAACAACTTTCACCAACGAGAACCCAGTAGGTACAGGTCCATTTACCGAGATCGAGACATTTACTCCTCAACTTTACGTTCAATGTCGTAACCCTAACTACTGGGATAACGCTAACTTAGAAGTTGACTGTTTACGTGTACCTCAAATCGCAAACAATGACCAACTACTGACTAAGATCATTAACTCAGAGTTAGATTGGACATCATCGTTCATTCCAGATATCGACAGTACTTACGCTGCAGCAAATCCTAACCATAAATACTGGTACCCTGCTGCTGGTACTATGTCATTTATGTTGAACTATAAGTCGCCAAAAGCGGGTAACAACGAAGCAATCAATAATGTTGATTTCCGTCGTGCATTCTCTATGGCAATTGACCGTCAAACTATCATCGACATCGCGTTCTACGGTGCTGGTACACCGAACGATTACGCATCAGGTCTAGGTGATAGCTTCAAATCATGGTCTGACGAAGCAGTACATAATAAATACAAAGCTTACAACACTTACAACATCAAAGGCGCTAAAGAGCTACTTGCAAAAGCTGGTTTTAAAGACCTAGACGGCGACGGATTTGTTGAATCACCAAAAGGTGAGAAAATCGAGCTTGAAGTTCAGTCACCAAATGGTTGGACTGACTTTAACAACACTGTACAGCTAGGTGTTGAGCAGCTTCAAGAAGCAGGTATCAATGCGAAAGCACGTACTCCTGACTTTGCGGTTTACAACGAATCAATGTTGAACGGTACTTACGATGTAGCATTTACTAACTACTTCCACGGTGCCGATCCACACCTATACTGGGACAGTGCGTACAACTCACGTCTACAGCAAGGTGATGGTATGCCACGTTTCGCTATGCACTACTTCAAAAATGCACAGCTAGATACACTTCTAGACAGCTTCTACAAAACCGCTGATAAGGGTGAGCAAATCAAGATTGCTCATGGTATTCAGAAAATCATTGCTGAGAATCAAATCACGATTCCTGTAATTTCTGGTGCTAACAACTTCCAATACAATGAAGGTCGCTTCACTGGTTGGTGGAACGAGAAGAACCCTAAAGGCCGTCCAATGGTATGGGCTGGCGTTCAAGAGCGTCTACTTCAAGTACTGGATCTAAAACCAAAAGCATAATTTCTGCTTAAATTTGCGGTGCACGCCTTGTGCACCGCCTCTTCCCTCTGTCCTTTTTGCAATCAAAGGTATGACGCTTGCGTCAGGGGGTTTTACGTCCTGAATTCAGCTCAGGAAGGCAAGCTGGATGTGTAAGGTGTGAGTTATGGGATTCTTTTTACGTCGTTTATCGTTTTATTTTATCGCGCTAATTTTCGCGGCAACGCTAAACTTTATTCTTCCGCGTGCGATGCCAGGTGACCCAGTTACCATGATGTTCGCAAACGCAACCGCGCAGGTAACTCCTGAGCGTATTGAAGCTATGAAAAAGCTACTAGGCTTTGTTGATGGTCCACTCTACGAGCAATACTTTTCGTATTTAGGCAACGTCTTTACATGGAACCTCGGTACTTCAATTAAATTTTACCCATTATCAGTAAATGATTTACTCAGTGGTGCTATTGGCTGGTCACTATTCTTAGCTGGCTCTGCAGTAATTCTTTCATTCTGTCTCGGTTCGGTGTTTGGTATTTTCGCAGCATGGAAACGTGGCAGTAACTACGACACGTTTATCTCTCCAGGAATGCTGGTTATTCAAGCCGTTCCACCGGTTGTTATTGCGATGCTGGCGATGTTTACTTTTGCGATTGGCTTAAAATGGTTCCCAACAGGTAATGCATATACCGCTGGTGTTATTCCTGATTGGAGTAGCTTGGCATTCTATAAAGACGTGCTCTACCACGCCGCTCTACCTCTTTTCTGTGCCACGATCATTCAAATTGGCGGCTTTCTAATTGGCATGCGTAACAACATGATTAACCTACTCAATGAAGACTACATCACCATGGCAAAGGGAAAAGGCCTAAGTGAAAATCGTGTGGTATTCAACTATGCAGCCCGTAATGCAATGCTACCAAGTGTAACGGCATTATCAATGGCGATGGGTATGGCTATCGGTGGTCAGTTAATTATCGAAATGATTTTCAACTACCCAGGTCTTGGTACGGTGATGTTAAACGCAATCCACTCACGAGATTACCAAGTACTACAAGGTCAGTTACTGATTATGACTATGTTTATGTTGTTCTTTAACTTTATGGCCGACATCCTAATCGTTGCGCTAGACCCTCGTCTACGTAAAGGAGGCAAATAATTATGAAAGCCTTATTTAAACTATTATCTGGCAACCCTAAAGCGATGTTCGGCTTAAGTATTATTACTCTTTTTCTGTTAGCTGCGATATTTGCACCACTGATCACCCAGTATGATCCACATAAGAGAACTGGAAATCCTCATGAATATCCAGCGTTCATTGTTAAAGCCGCACAAGACAATCCTGATGGCTGGATTGCTACAAATTTGGCAACTAACAAGCGTACGTTATTGATGTCAAAAGATGCGGATCACGTACTAGGTACCTCTCGCATGGGGCGTGATATTTGGTCACAACTTGTCTATGGCGCACGTACTTCACTAGCGGTTGGTTTTGGTGCTGGTTTGATGGTGTGTTTTTTAGCAACAATCATTGGTATCTCAGCAGGTTATTTTGGCGGCAAGATTGATGAAATACTCACCGCCGGTATGAACATCATGTTGGTTATGCCTCAACTCCCAATCTTGTTCATTATTGCCGCCTTTATCGGTCAAGCAGGACCGCTGACTATAGCGGTGGTTATCGCTGTCACCTCCTGGGCATGGGGTGCGCGTGTAGTACGAGCACAAACCCTATCGATAAGAGAGAAAGAGTTTGTAAAAGCTGCTGAAGTATTAGGTGAATCATCAAGTCGTATTATTTTCATTGAGATTCTGCCAAACCTTATCTCTATCGTCGGCGCAAGTTTCATCGGTTCAGTAATGCTCGCTATTCAAGTAGAAGCCACCCTGTCTTTCTTAGGTCTTGGGGATCCAAATGGTATTAGCTGGGGAGTAATGCTGTACAACGTACAAACTTCATCATCAATGCTAGTCGGTGCTTGGTGGGAATTATTAGCCCCATGTGTCGCACTAATATTTATCGCTATTGGCCTTGCGATGCTGAACTTCGCTGTGGATGAAATTGCTAACCCACAATTACGTTCTCATAAAGGCATGCGTCGTTGGAAAAATCTTGCAAAAGAAAATGCAAAACAAGCACATCCGGTTGAAGCTATGCCTCAACCAGCACTAGAAGGCGGGACTAAATAATGACCGATCCACAAATCTCAATTCGTAATTTATGTGTTGATTACATTACTGATGCTGGCGATGTCCGTGCCGTTAATAATGTTAGCTTTGACATTGGTAAAGGTGAAATTTTTGGTCTTGCTGGTGAATCTGGCTGCGGTAAGTCGACCGTTGCTTTCTCACTCATGCGCTTACATAAGCCACCAGCATTCATTACCGGTGGTGAGGTGATCTTTGAAGGCCATGGTGACATTTTAAAGAAAACGGATATGGCAATGTCAGCTTTCCGTTGGAGTGAGATGTCAATGGTATTCCAAAGTGCGATGAACGCTTTGAATCCGGTATTAACCATGGAAGAGCAATTTTGTGATGTGATCATGCGTCACACCACCATGAACCGTAAGCAGGCTATTCGTCGTGCTGAAGGATTATTAGAAATTGTTGATATTCACCCAAGCCGCTTACGTGACTACCCGCACCAGTTCTCTGGCGGTATGCGTCAACGTCTAGTTATTGCGATTGCGCTGGCACTTAATCCAAAGATGATCATCATGGATGAGCCAACGACCGCATTGGACGTAGTGGTACAACGCGAAATTCTACAAAAGATTTATGCATTAAAAGAAGAGTTTGGCTTCTCAATTTTATTTATCACTCATGATTTATCTCTGATGGTCGAGTTCTCTGATCGTATCGGCATCATGTACTCAGGTGAGTTAATTGAAGTTGCACCATCAAAACAAATTCTTGAAACACCGTACCACCCATACACCGAAGGCTTGGGAAGTTCATTCCCACCGCTAACAGGCCCTAAAACACGCTTAACCGGAATTCCAGGTAATCCATTGAATTTACTTGAAATACCACAAGGTTGCCGCTTTCAAGCTCGCTGTGGAAAAACCCATCCAGCGTGCTTTAGCACTCCAACTCAGTTAAGCCAAATTGAACCAGGACGTTTATCAAACTGCCACCTATTTACCAATACGGGTAACTAGTAGCAACACACCGCATTCTATAGGCAGTATTTAGGAGACACTATGAGCAAGCCTGTCGGAACACCGATTATCGAAGGTAAAAATCTAATTAAAGATTTCTCGGTAAATAGTAATTCACTTAAAAAATCAAAGATGCGTGCGATTAACGATGTGTCTTTCAAAATGTACAAAAGCCGCGGCTTAGCCGTGGTGGGCGAATCAGGCTCTGGTAAATCAACGACCGCAAAAATGATCGCTAAAATGTACGCACCAAGTGGCGGTCAAATTGACTATTATGGTCGTGATATTCAAACAATCACTAGCCGTGATGACCTAATGGAGTACCGTCGCGGGGTACAAATGGTATGGCAAGATCCGTTTGGATCATTAAACCCTACTCATACTATTTTTCACCATATTGCGCGCCCATTACTGATCCACAATAAAGTATCAGCTGGCAATAAAAAAGAACTTGAAGAAACCGTTTACAGCTTGTTAGAGCAAGTAGGTTTAATTCCACCCAAAGCGACAGCTGAAAAGTTCCCTCATCAGCTTTCTGGTGGTCAACGCCAGCGTGTCAACTTAGCACGTAACATTGCGGTAGGTGCCGAAGTCGTGTTGGCTGATGAACCAACGTCAATGCTGGATGTATCGATTCGCGCTGGTGTATTGAACTTGATGGAAGAGATGAAGTTTGAGCGAGAAATGGCGCTACTTTACATCACTCATGACATCGCAACTGCACGTTATATTGCGGAAGATCTCGCGGTTATGTATGTCGGACATATGGTCGAGTGGGGCGATACCGAACAGATTATCCATAATCCACAACACCCATATACGCAATTATTAGTGTCAGCAGTGCCCGATCCAAGTAAATCGATTCATACCAAGCTTAAAGGTAATAAGGGTGAAATTCCATTATGGACACCTGACAGTTTTGGTTGCCCATTTGCTGGTCGTTGTATGCAAGCAACAGACAAATGTCGCGAGAAATTACCAGCAGTAACACAGTTATCTGATAATCACTTTGTACGTTGTTACTTATACGAAAACTAAGCGACAAAGCTTAAGTTACACAATAAGCACTAATAACACTTTTACTTTTATATCCATGTTATTTGTCGCTCAAGCAATTTAGTGATGGTTCCGATAAGGAGCCATCACTTATTAGCGACATTGGAGGCCCTATGCAGCTGTTAATTAATCACCTTGGTTATGAGCGCTTTAATACAAAGCAGGCTTTACTACAAACAACATCCCAAACGCTCTCAGGCCATGCTGAACTAGTGTGCAATCAAACTAACCAAACTGTTATGCAGCTACCATTAGTTGCGTGTGGTACCACCGCACAATGGCATACGGGCAATATTTACCAAGTCGACTTTTCGGCTTGCCAAGATGCTGGCGAATATCGCATTCGTTACGCCAACATTGAATCAACTGTTTTCAGCATTGCTGAAGGTTTATTAATGCGCCGTACCTTCAGTGATGTATTGCACTATTTCAAATCACAACGTTGCAGTGGTATTTATGACCAAGCTGACAACCAAGCTTTATTACTCAATAGTGATCTTCGCATTGATGTTCGCGGTGGTTGGTATGATGCATCGGGTGATGTCAGCAAATACTTAAGCCACCTTTCTTATGCTAATTATCTCAATCCTCAGCAAACACCGATGATTGTTTGGAACATGCTAAAAGCATATGAAATTGCCGAAGATCAAGCTGATATAGCTGATTTCACCCGTGTGCGATTGTTAGAAGAAGCGTTATTTGGAGCTGACTTTTTAGTACGTATGCAAAGTGATGACGGTTTCTTTTACATGACCGTATTTGATAAATGGAGCAAGTCGCCAGCACAACGTGATATCTGCGCTTATGCAACCCAAGACGGCATCAAAACTGATAATTATCAAGCTGGTTTCCGTCAAGGTGGTGGGGTAGCAATTGCCGCTTTAGCAGCCGCAGCTCGCATAACAACCTTGCCCTCTTGCTCACGCATTCCTCATTGTGACGCTCCTCAAAGCGAACTATACCTGCAAGCAGCTGAACGTGGTTATTGGCATTTAAAACAACATAATATTGCTTACCTCAACGATAACGCTGAAAATATTATTGATGAATACTGCGCCTTATTAGCCGCGGTAGAGCTATACCGCGCGACTCATCAAGATCGTTATTTAACTGAAATGCGAGATTGGGCGCAACGCTTAGCCGAGCGTCAAATGTCCGATGAAAATATTGACCATTACTGGTCAGCCACCACTGATGGTAGTCGTCCTTATTACCATGCAGCAGAAGCTGGTTTACCAGCAATTGCGCTGATGCAATATTTAGCAGCAGAGCCTGAATCGAAACAGCAACAACAACTACAACCAACACTCATTAATGCACTTAATTTCGAATTAACACTGACGGCTGAAGTTAATAATCCGTTTGGTTATCCACGCCAATATACCAAAGCCATAGATGGCCACAAACAAACCGCTTTTTTTGTGGCACATAACAACGAGTCAGGCTATTGGTGGCAAGGGGAAAACGCTCGAATTGCTTCTCTCGCTAGCATGGCATTTATGGCACAAGATCACCTAACCGACACCGCATTAAAACAGCGACTTATGCAATATGGTCAGCAACTTATGAATTGGATCTTAGGTTTAAATCCATTTGATATGTGTATGCTAGATGGCCATGGCCACAATAATCCTGATTACCTTCCCCTGCTTGGTTTTAGTAATGCTAAAGGTGGTGTTTGTAATGGTATTACCTCCGGTTTTGATAATGAGCAAGACATTGCCTTTAATCCTGCAGGACAAAAAGATGACATGTTGCAAAACTGGCGTTGGGGCGAACAATGGATCCCACACGGTGGTTGGTACTTATTAGCGACCACGCTGCAATTTAAGGAACGTCACCATGGCTGATTTTCCAGTTGCTTACCTCGTCGGTGTTGATGGTGGCGGCACCTCATGTCGAGCTCGTATTTGTGACTTATTCGGTAATATTTTGGGTGAAGCTAAAACTGGCAGCGCCAATATTTTACTGGGTGGTGAAATTGCGATGGCATCAATTCAACAAGCGATTGCCCTTGCCGCTCAACAGGCCCAATTAACGACGGCTGATTACCCAAACATGGCCGTCGGACTTGCACTTGCAGGCGCTGAACAACAACAAGCATGGCATGCCTTCATGCAACAACCTCATCCATATGGCGCAATAACACTCAATACTGATGCCTACGGAGCTTGTTTAGGTGCTTGGGGTGGTAAAGATGGTGCAATTTTAATTTCAGGCACCGGCTCTTGCGGCATTTTACTGCTTGATGGTCAACAACATGTGGTCGGTGGACGTGAATTTCCGATATCAGATCAAGGCAGTGGTGCCATTATGGGACTACGCCTGATTCAACAAGTACTACTCAGTGTTGATGGCATCGTGCCATCGACAGAATTAGCCCAGCATGTATTAACTCATTTTGATAATGATATCGATACCATTGTTAGCTGGTCAAAAAACGCTCGCCCTTGTGATTATGGTCAATTCTCTCCGGCTATTTTTACCTTTGCAACCCAAAATGACTCATTAGCAGTATCGCTGTTACAACAGACTGCCGCTGATATTGAAATGTGGATGCAAGCATTGATTTTACGTGGCGCAAGCAGTATTTGCCTGATGGGAGGTATTGGTGAACGCATTCAAGCATGGCTAACACCACCAATGCAACAACGTATAGCGATACCACAAGGTGATGCGATGGATGGTGCGATTGTAATGGCACGTGGCAACCACAACTTATTTGTACGCTAAGGAAATATAAATGACTTATCGTCTTGATTTTACAGTAATAGAAAAAGTAGATGGTTATTGCCGCTATGCGCTAAGTTTACATAACTTAACCGATCAAACCCTGCATGGATGGTCACTGTATTTCTTCATTAGCCGTTGCATTGATCCTGCCAGTGTTTCTGTTGGCGCCATTAGTCAAATTGGCAGTTATAGCCATTTATCACAATTACCACCATTAATGGCTAATGGGCATTTTTATACTGAATTTACCATGAAGACAATGCCGTTCAATCTGCATGATGATGGTATTAATGAAGCATTTATTGCATTGGATAGCGACCAAGATTCGATTCAACCATTAAAAGTACACACGACCACTATTAATTTAGATCAAGATCCGATCGAGCGTTACTGTACCCCACTCCCAAGTGTTGGCTGTGACATTGCGTTAATTCCGCAACCAAACCATTTAACCCGCCTTCAAGGTGAGTTCATTTTTAACCAAGCGACCGCAATTGAAACCCCACCGCTCTTAGCACAAGGTGCGATTAATTGGTTAAGCGCTGAATTTAAAAAACATTTTAACGAAACTATGCCTATTCATCCGCAAGGGAATATTCATTATCGCGTTAGCAATGACATTGTCGAACATGGTTATCAATTACTGATCGAAACCGATAACATTTGGATTCAATCCAGTTCAGCGACTGGTTTCGTACATGCAACATCAACCTTATTGCAATTGCTACCCAATACGCCAACTCATACCGCTGCGGGTGCTTATTGCTTACCAATGGTGGAAGTAATCGATCAGCCACATTATAACTACCGCGGCATGATGCTTGATTGCGGGCGTCACTTTCACCCCGTCGATCGAATTAAGCACCTACTTGATCATTTAGCACGTTATAAATTCAATACTTTCCATTGGCATCTAACCGATGATGAAGGCTGGCGAATTGAAATTGACGCCTACCCTCAATTAACCGAGATTGGTGCGTGGCGCGGCCCAAATGAAATTATCGCTCCACAATTTAGTCATATCGATCAACGCTATGGCGGATTTTATACCAAGCAAGATATTCGCGAGGTCATTGCCTACGCCAGTGATCGTGGCATTAGTATCATTCCTGAAATTGATATTCCGGGTCATAGTCGTGCGGCAATTTTATCACTGCCTGAACTGTTACAAGATCCAGCGGATCATTCGATCTATCGCAGTATTCAGAACTACCCTGACAATATTTTATCACCAGCATTAGTGGGAACTTACACCTTCATTAAAACCGTACTTGAAGAAGTATGTGAACTATTTCCTGCACCTTTTGTGCATATTGGTGCCGATGAAGTGCCTAAAGGCGTATGGACCGACAGTGCTGCGTGCCAACAATTAATGGCTGATAACAACTACCACGACCCGATGGAATTACAAGGTCACCTATTACGTTTTGCCGAACAAGTATTACAAGCGCAAGGCAAACGTATGATGGGCTGGGAAGAAGCAACCCATGGTAATAAAGTCAGTAAAGACACCGTAATTTATTCATGGCTCAGTGAAGAAGCCGGCCTTGAATGCGTAAAAAATGGCTTTGATGTAGTAATGCAACCGGCACAAGCCACCTACCTCGATCTCGCACAAGGTTACTCTGCTGACGAGGCTGGCGTCGATTGGGCAGGTAAATTAACACTGGATAATGTTTACAATTATCATCCACTTAGCATGCTATCGGCGCAAAATTCTGCGCGGCAGCACATTTTAGGCATTCAAACTGCACTTTGGTCAGAATTAATTAATAACCAAAGCAGATTTGAATATATGATTTATCCGCGCTTACTGGCGGTATCGGAGATCTGCTGGAGTAAACCACAACATCGCAACTGGGATGACTTTAAAGCACGCTTAAAAGGTCAACTTAACTATCTAGATAAGGCGGGTATTAATTACCGCCACTGTGAATAACCACGTACACAGAACAGTAAATATTTTAAGGATTAGAAATAATGAAATACGGTTATTTTGACAACGGCAATAAAGAGTATGTTATCACTAGACCTGATGTCCCAGCACCATGGACCAATTACCTTGGTACTGAAAAGTTCTGTACAGTGATTTCACAAAATGCCGGTGGTTACTCTTTCTATAAGTCACCAGAATACAATCGCGTTACTAAATTCCGTCCAAATGCGACATTTGATCGTCCAGGGCATTATGTTTACCTACGCGATGATGCGACAGGTGATTACTGGTCAATCTCATGGCAGCCAGTAGCAAAAAGTCTTGATGAAGCTAAATATGAAGTACGCCATGGCTTGTCATACTCAAAATTTGCTTGTGAATACAACGGTATTTCAGCTCAGAAAACCTTATTCGTACCCATTGGTGAAGATGCTGAAATCTGGGATGTGGTTCTAAAAAACACCACCGATGAAGTGCGTACTATCAGTGCGTTCTCATTTGTTGAATTCTCATTCAGCCACATTCAATCTGACAACCAAAACCATCAGATGAGCCTTTACTCAGCAGGCACATCTTACAATGATGGCGTAATTGAATACGACCTGTATTACAACACTAATGATAAAGAAGGTTACTACTACTTAGCATCAAGTTTCGAACCTGATAGCTATGATGGTCAACGTGATACTTTCATCGGTGCGTACCGTGATGAGTCCAACCCAATTGCAGTTGAAAAAGGCCGTTGTTCTAACCACGTCCAAACCTGTTACAACCATTGTGGTTCGCTACACAAGCAATTCACGCTACAACCCGGTGAAGAAGTTCGTTTTAACTACATTCTAGGTATTGGTAAAAACGAAGGCCAACGTCTACGTCAAAAATACCAAGACAGCGCTGCCGTTGATACTGCATTTGCGGAAATTAAACATCACTGGGAAAGCCGCTGTAACAAGTTTAAAGTAACATCGCCAAATGAAGGCCTTGATACAATGATCAATGCTTGGACACTATACCAAGCGGAAACTTGTGTTGTATGGTCACGCTTTGCTTCATTCATCGAAGTCGGTGGTCGTACCGGTCTTGGTTACCGTGATACCGCACAAGACGCTATCTCAGTGCCACACTCTAACCCAGTAATGACACGTAAGCGTTTAGTCGATTTACTTCGTGGTCAAGTGAAAGCCGGTTATGGTTTACACCTGTTTGATCCTGATTGGTTCGATCCAGACATGGCTGATGTTGAGCCATCAAAATCACCAACAGTAGTACCAACACCAAGTGATGCTGATAAGATCCATGGCATTGATGATACTTGTTCAGATGACCACCTATGGTTAGTCCCTACTATCTGTAAGTACATCACAGAAACTGGCGAAGAAAGCTTCCTTGACGAAGTGATCCCATACGCTGACGGCGGTGATGCAACTGTTTATGATCACATGAAAGCAGCGCTTGATTTCTCTGCCGAATATGTTGGTCAAACCGGTATCTGTAAAGGTCTACGTGCCGATTGGAATGACTGCCTAAACTTAGGCGGCGGTGAATCAGCAATGGTATCGTTCCTGTACTTTTGGGCACTACAAGAATTTATTCAACTGGCTAAATACCAAGGTAAAGCAGCTGATGTTGAAAAATACACTGAAATGGCAGCCAATGTGCGTGAAGCCTGTGAAACCCATTTATGGGATGACGAAGGTGGCTGGTACATTCGTGGTTTAACCAAAAACGGCGACAAGATTGGTACTGCGCAACAAACTGAAGGCCGTATTCATTTAGAATCAAATACCCTTGCTGTTCTGTCTGGCATGGCATCACAAGATCGTGGTGAGCAAGCAATGGATGCTGTTGATGAAAACCTTTACTCAGACTATGGCTTACATCTTAATGCACCGTCATTCTCAACCCCTAACGATGACATTGGTTTTGTAACCCGTGTCTACCAAGGTGTTAAAGAGAATGGAGCAATCTTCTCGCATCCAAACCCATGGGCATGGGTAGCAGAAGCCAAACTAGGCCGTGGTGATCGTGCAATGAAGTTCTACGATGCACTTAACCCATACAACCAAAACGACATGATTGAAACGCGTATGGCTGAACCTTACTCGTACGTGCAATTTATCATGGGTCGTGATCACCAAGATCATGGTCGTGCCAACCACCCATGGTTAACCGGTACTTCAGGTTGGGCTTACTTTGCGGTAACTAACTTTATTCTAGGTGTTCAAACTGGTTTTGATGGCTTAACAATTAATCCATGTATTCCAACTGAATGGCCAGGGTTTGAAGTAACGCGTGAATGGCGTGGTGCAACGTACAACATTAACGTCACCAACCCAGATCATGTTAGCAAAGGCATTAAATCTATCATGCTTAACGGTCAGCCAGTCGATGGCGCAATTGCACCTCAAGCTGAAGGCTCTGTGAATACTGTTACTGTAGTAATGGGCTAACCACTTTCGGGGAGTAGCTTTACTCCCCATTTTATTTTGCGAGAGAAATAGGAGTTCCTCCATGATTCAATTTGGAACCGGTGGTTGGCGTGCTTTTATTGGCGAAGAGTTTACTCAAGCTAATGTACGTTTAGTCGCACAAGCTATTGCCAATATTATGATCACCGAATCAGTGACTGATAAAGGATTTATTATCGGTTATGACCGCCGCTTTTTATCAGATAAAGCCGCAACATGGTTTGCTGAAGTCTTAGCTGGAAATAACATTAAATGTAGTTTTATCAATCGCTTTGTACCAACACCGATTGTAATGTTTAAAGCCAAACAAACTGGTGCAATTTACTCGGCATGTATTACCGCATCGCATAATCCAGCAGATTACAACGGCATTAAAGTCTTTATCGAAGGCGGCCGTGATGCTGATGAGATCATTACGCAAAAGATAGAACAACAAATTTCAGTATTAACTGAGGCTAATATTAAGCTGGTTGACTTTGAACAGGCACAACGTGATAAATTAATTGAAATCATCAATCCGATGAACGAATTCGTTGATTCTGTTATTGATTTACTTGATTTAGAAGCCATTAAAAAAGCCAACTTGCGCGTACTGATCGATCCAATGTTTGGCGTTGCAAAAAATGCATTACAAACGGTGTTGATCACCGGTCGCTGTGATGTTGATGTCATCAATGATGGTGAAAACCCAGGCTTTGGCGGTTTAATGCCATCACCTAGTGCGGCAACACTTTACCGTCTTAAACACTTAGTCGCTCAAGAAGGTTATGATATTGGTATTGGTACTGATGGCGATGCCGATCGTTTAGGTATCATTGATGAAAAAGGTAACTTTATTCATCCTAATGAAGTGCTATTACTACTGTATTACTACCTACTTGAATACAAAGGCTGGAAAGGTTCTGTGGTGCGTAATATTGCTACCACCCACCTACTTGATAAAGTCGCAGCTGCTTATGGTGAAAAATCATTTGAAGTTCCCGTCGGCTTTAAACACATCAGCTCGCAAATGGAAGCAGATGATTCATTACTCGGTGGTGAAAGTTCTGGTGGCCTAACCATTCGTGGTCATATTAAAGGTAAAGATGGCATCTTTGCATCGAGTTTATTAGTTGAAATGATCAGTTCAACCGGTAAGAAACTCTCGGAACTATTAGATGAAATCTATACCCGCTTTGGTTATGCCTATACCGCAGAAGGTGACTGTACCTTTAAAGCCGCTGAACGTGATCGTCTATATAATAAAATTTATATCGAAAAATCATTACCAGAATTTGCTTACGAAATCGAAAAAGTTAGCTACGCTGATGGCGCTAAAGTTTACTTTAAAAATGGTGGCTGGGCGATTGCACGCTTCTCCGGCACAGAGCCATTACTGCGCCTGTTTGTAGAAATGGAAGATCAAACTCAAGCAGAAGCCGTTTTATTACAATTTAAACAATTTCTTGCTGTATAAGTAGTTAATTATTTTCATTGCTAAGTCCTAGTAACACGCCTTATAGCTGTTACATTGTGCAGATCAGTTACTCTGATCTTTGCCATCGGGTAGTCGCTTGACTACCCTTTTCTTTATTATACCGCTTTGATTAATACCAGTAATAATAATCAATACTTGCTCACAAACTCTGATCTTTTACCTATCAATAAACTGAAAAACGCATTACTTCACATACAAACTCCTAATTTAAGTCCATGCTTATTTAATCGAAGCTACACGTTCTGCGTAAGTAAGGAGTTGTTATGAAGAAGGGTATCATTGCTATCATTATGATTGCGCTCGCAATATTATTTAGCGAACATTTTCACTCATTCTCAGTTGGCTTTACACTGGCGATTGTCGCGGTAAGTTGCGGCTATTTAATTGCTTATCAAGCTATCCGTCGACCACAGTATGCTATGAGTTTTTTAGTTGTAGCAGCATTAACTAAACTTGCCATTACGATTACAGGTGTGATTTGGGTCTTCTCAGCCGACATTATTCATTCTCCGCTAACATTTCTTGTCGCCTACGCCCTGTTCTCTGTAATCATTACTTATGTTGTCTCACGCTACCGCGCTCATCGCCGTGATATTAGTGACCAACAACAACGCGAAATTTTTCACACCGGTCTCTATGAGGAATTGAAATAGTTTTCTACAGACGAAAAAAAACCTGAATCGTTAGATTCAGGTTTCTTCAATAATGTGAAGTGGACGGGACTTGCCATATCTAATATGACAACCAAAGCATCAGCGCGCCCTTTTTCTATCACATAATAACCGTGGCAGGCTGCTAAGCTTCTTAATCGAAACTAACTTATGGCTTAATCCTCTGCCGTCATTCCCTACAGTGAGGTTACGAACGAGATAGGGAATCAATTATCAGCACGTTGTAGAGTTATTGTTTTAACTGCTTTTTTATTGGTTTCTTTAATACTCAAACACGTGATGAGCAGATCACAGATAGCTCGTGCCTCCCTTCCGAGATGACGGATGATAGCCCACGCTATAATTACCATTTTCTACAGACGAAAAAAAACCTGAATCGTTAAATTCAGGTTTCTTCAATAATGGCGGAGTGGACGGGACTCGAACCCGCGACCCCCGGCGTGACAGGCCGGTATTCTAACCAACTGAACTACCACTCCGCAGTGTCTATTCAGCATTTAAGCAATTTGAAACTTAGCAATGACCTACTCTCACATGGGGAGACCCCACACTACCATCGGCGCTACAACGTTTCACTTCTGAGTTCGGCAAGGGATCAGGTGGTACCGTTGTGCTATGGTCGCTAAGTAAATTCGTGTCTATTACCGTTAAAAAACAATAATATAAATTTGAAGCCTGGCGATGTCCTACTCTCACATGGGGAGACCCCACACTACCATCGGCGCTATTACGTTTCACTACTGAGTTCGGCAAGGGATCAGGTGGGTCCATAACGCTATGGTCGCCAAGCAAATTCTGTTTTATTTATCACCTTATGGCAATAAATAGCAATCTGGGAAAATCTAACTAGTTGTTCTCAACACGCATTCAAGCGTTTGCAGAGTCCGTCTCTTCTCTTTGAGAAGAAAAACCCCTTGGGTGTTGTATGGTTAAGCCTCACGGGCAATTAGTATCAGTTAGCTCAATGCCTCGCAGCACTTACACACCTGACCTATCAACGTTGTAGTCTTCAACAACCCTTTAGAGACCTTAAAGGTCTAGGGATGACTCATCTTGAGGCTCGCTTCCCGCTTAGATGCTTTCAGCGGTTATCGATTCCGAACTTAGCTACCGGGCAATGCATCTGGCGATACAACCCGAACACCAGCGGTTCGTCCACTCCGGTCCTCTCGTACTAGGAGCAGCCCCTCTCAATCATCCAACGCCCACGGCAGATAGGGACCGAACTGTCTCACGACGTTCTAAACCCAGCTCGCGTACCACTTTAAATGGCGAACAGCCATACCCTTGGGACCGACTTCAGCCCCAGGATGTGATGAGCCGACATCGAGGTGCCAAACACCGCCGTCGATATGAACTCTTGGGCGGTATCAGCCTGTTATCCCCGGAGTACCTTTTATCCGTTGAGCGATGGCCCTTCCATTCAGAACCACCGGATCACTATGACCTGCTTTCGCACCTGCTCGAATTGTCATTCTCGCAGTCAAGCGGGCTTATGCCATTGCACTAACCTCACGATGTCCGACCGTGATTAGCCCACCTTCGTGCTCCTCCGTTACTCTTTGGGAGGAGACCGCCCCAGTCAAACTACCCACCAGGCACTGTCCGTAACCCCGATAAGGGGCCAACGTTAGAACATCAAGCATACAAGGGTGGTATTTCAAGATTGACTCCACAACCACTGGCGCGGTTGCTTCAACGTCTCCCACCTATCCTACACATGTAGGGTCAATGTTCAGTGCCAAGCTATAGTAAAGGTTCACGGGGTCTTTCCGTCTAGCCGCGGGTACACAGCATCTTCACTGCGATTTCAATTTCACTGAGTCTCGGGTGGAGACAGCGTGGCCATCATTACGCCATTCGTGCAGGTCGGAACTTACCCGACAAGGAATTTCGCTACCTTAGGACCGTTATAGTTACGGCCGCCGTTTACCGGGGCTTCGATCAAGAGCTTCGACCGAAGTCTAACCCCATCAATTAACCTTCCGGCACCGGGCAGGCGTCACACCGTATACGTCATCTTTCGATTTTGCACAGTGCTGTGTTTTTAATAAACAGTTGCAGCCACCTGGTATCTGCGACTCCCGGCAGCTTAGAGAGCAAGTCTCATCACCGCTAGGAGCGTACCTTCTCCCGAAGTTACGGTACCATTTTGCCTAGTTCCTTCACCCGAGTTCTCTCAAGCGCCTTGGTATTCTCTACCTGATCACCTGTGTCGGTTTGGGGTACGATTTCTTATAATCTGAAGCTTAGAAGCTTTTCCCGGAAGCATGGCATCAATGACTTCACTACCGTAGTAGCTCGACATCGTATCTCAGCCTTAAGATGAACCGGATTTGCCTAATTCATCAGCCTACATACTTGGACCTGGACAACCGTCGCCAGGCTCACCTAGCCTTCTCCGTCCCTCCATCGCAATTATAAGAAGTACGGGAATATTAACCCGTTTCCCATCGACTACGCCTTTCGGCCTCGCCTTAGGGGTCGACTTACCCTGCCCCGATTAACGTTGGACAGGAACCCTTGATCTTCCGGCGAGGGAGTTTTTCACTCCCTTTATCGTTACTCATGTCAGCATTCGCACTTCTGATACCTCCAGCACACTTTACAATGCACCTTCAACGGCTTACAGAACGCTCCCCTACCCAATGTGAACGAATTCACATTGCCGCAGCTTCGGTGTATAGCTTAGCCCCGTTAAATCTTCCGCGCAGGCCGACTCGACCAGTGAGCTATTACGCTTTCTTTAAATGATGGCTGCTTCTAAGCCAACATCCTGGCTGTCTGAGCCTTCCCACATCGTTTCCCACTTAGCTATAACTTTGGGACCTTAGCTGGCGGTCTGGGTTGTTTCCCTCTTCACGACGGACGTTAGCACCCGCCGTGTGTCTCCCGGATAGTACTTACTGGTATTCGGAGTTTGCAAAGGGTTGGTAAGTCGGGATGACCCCCTAGCCTTAACAGTGCTCTACCCCCAGTAGTATTCGTCCGAGGCGCTACCTAAATAGCTTTCGGGGAGAACCAGCTATCTCCGAGTTTGATTGGCCTTTCACCCCTAGCCACAAGTCATCCGCTAATTTTTCAACATTAGTCGGTTCGGTCCTCCAGTAAGTGTTACCTCACCTTCAACCTGCCCATGGCTAGATCACTCGGTTTCGGGTCTAATCCTAGCAACTATGACGCCCAGTTAAGACTCGGTTTCCCTACGGCTCCCCTAAACGGTTAACCTTGCTACTAAAATTAAGTCGCTGACCCATTATACAAAAGGTACGCAGTCACCCAACAAGTGGGCTCCTACTGCTTGTACGTACACGGTTTCAGGTTCTATTTCACTCCCCTCACAGGGGTTCTTTTCGCCTTTCCCTCACGGTACTGGTTCACTATCGGTCAGTCAGGAGTATTTAGCCTTGGAGGATGGTCCCCCCATGTTCAAACAGGATATCACGTGTCCCGTCCTACTCGATTTCACTAATAAAGCGTTGTTGGTTACGGGGCTATCACCCTGTATCGCGGTCCTTTCCAGAACCTTCACCTAACGCAGAACTAGCTTAAGGGCTAATCCGGTTTCGCTCGCCGCTACTACCGGAATCTCGGTTGATTTCTCTTCCTCGGGGTACTTAGATGTTTCAGTTCCCCCGGTTCGCTTCATTAACCTATGTATTCAGTTAATGATACTAGCTTATGCTAGTGGGTTTCCCCATTCGGAAATCCCAGACTCAAGTGGCTTTTACTGCCTAATCTGGGCTTATCGCAAGTTAATACGTCCTTCATCGCCTCTGACTGCCAAGGCATCCACCGTGTACGCTTAGTCACTTAACCATACAACCCCAAGAGGTCTTGTATGTTCAAACAACCAAGGTTTGCGTTTAATAATCCGATCAAGAAACTATTAAACATTGGTTTTTCGCCGGACTCATTTATTTGTCTTCACTTTAAAAAGTGAAACCAAACACAGACACTTGAATGTGTATGTTTTGAGAACTCGTTTTTATTCAAAGAATAAAAACATTTTTTAAAATCAATCTTTCGATTGAATTTACTAGTCAGCTTTCCAGATTGTTAAAGAGCATGCAATTATCGTTAAATAACCACTTTTTAATTACACTCTTCAGAATGCATTTAAAAAGTGGTGGAGCTATGCGGGATCGAACCGCAGACCTCTTCGCTGCCAGCGAAGCGCTCTCCCAGCTGAGCTATAGCCCCTTAAAGTTTTACTTCTTTAGGAGAAGTTCTCTATGAAGAGAAAGTGGTGGGCGATACCGGGCTCGAACCAGTGACCCCCTCCTTGTAAGGGAGGTGCTCTCCCAACTGAGCTAATCGCCCACGATAGTTGCTATTTGCTTTCACTTTAAAAAGTAAAATCAAACTAGCTTTCCTTCGTGGAAAGGAAATGGTGGGTCGTGCAGGATTCGAACCTGCGACCAATTGATTAAAAGTCAACTGCTCTACCAACTGAGCTAACGACCCAATTTTCACTTCAAAGAGAAGTGGCGTCCCGTAGGGGAGTCGAACCCCTGTTACCGCCGTGAAAGGGCGGTGTCCTAGGCCTCTAGACGAACGGGACAATGTTCATAACATAAGTTGTTGGGCAACTTATGTTGGCTCTTTTACATTTCGACCAAGCAATCTGTGTGGACACTGCATAAAACAGAAAAGTCTTTAGGTAAGGAGGTGATCCAGCCCCCAGGTTCCCCTAGGGCTACCTTGTTACGACTTCACCCCAGTCATGAACCACACCGTGGTAAACGCCCTCCCGAAGGTTAAGCTATCTACTTCTGGTGCAGCCCACTCCCATGGTGTGACGGGCGGTGTGTACAAGGCCCGGGAACGTATTCACCGTGACATTCTGATTCACGATTACTAGCGATTCCGACTTCATGGAGTCGAGTTGCAGACTCCAATCCGGACTACGACGTACTTTGTGGGATTCGCTCACTATCGCTAGCTTGCAGCCCTCTGTATACGCCATTGTAGCACGTGTGTAGCCCTACTCGTAAGGGCCATGATGACTTGACGTCGTCCCCACCTTCCTCCGGTTTATCACCGGCAGTCTCCCTGGAGTTCCCACCATTACGTGCTGGCAAACAAGGATAAGGGTTGCGCTCGTTGCGGGACTTAACCCAACATTTCACAACACGAGCTGACGACAGCCATGCAGCACCTGTCTCAGAGTTCCCGAAGGCACTAAGCTATCTCTAGCGAATTCTCTGGATGTCAAGAGTAGGTAAGGTTCTTCGCGTTGCATCGAATTAAACCACATGCTCCACCGCTTGTGCGGGCCCCCGTCAATTCATTTGAGTTTTAATCTTGCGACCGTACTCCCCAGGCGGTCTACTTAACGCGTTAGCTCCGAAAGCCACGGCTCAAGGCCACAACCTTCAAGTAGACATCGTTTACGGCGTGGACTACCAGGGTATCTAATCCTGTTTGCTCCCCACGCTTTCGCATCTGAGCGTCAGTCTTTGTCCAGGGGGCCGCCTTCGCCACCGGTATTCCTTCAGATCTCTACGCATTTCACCGCTACACCTGAAATTCTACCCCCCTCTACAAGACTCTAGTCTGCCAGTTCAAAATGCTGTTCCGAGGTTGAGCCCCGGGCTTTCACATCTTGCTTAACAGACCGCCTGCATGCGCTTTACGCCCAGTAATTCCGATTAACGCTCGCACCCTCCGTATTACCGCGGCTGCTGGCACGGAGTTAGCCGGTGCTTCTTCTGTTGCTAACGTCAAACGCTAAAGCTATTAACTCCAACGCCTTCCTCACAACTGAAAGTACTTTACAACCCGAAGGCCTTCTTCATACACGCGGCATGGCTGCATCAGGGTTTCCCCCATTGTGCAATATTCCCCACTGCTGCCTCCCGTAGGAGTCTGGACCGTGTCTCAGTTCCAGTGTGGCTGATCATCCTCTCAGACCAGCTAGGGATCGTCGCCTTGGTGAGCCATTACCCCACCAACTAGCTAATCCCACCTGGGCTAATCCTGACGCGAGAGGCCCGAAGGTCCCCCTCTTTGCTCCGAAGAGATTATGCGGTATTAGCTATCGTTTCCAATAGTTATCCCCCACATCAGGGTATATTCCCAGGCATTACTCACCCGTCCGCCGCTCGTCAGCAAAAGAAGCAAGCTTCTTTTTCTGTTACCGCTCGACTTGCATGTGTTAGGCCTGCCGCCAGCGTTCAATCTGAGCCATGATCAAACTCTTCAATTAAAGTTTTGTTGGTCTTTCGACCGGCTCAATAAATACTGACTTTAAATACCTTTTCTTTATAAATAAAGAATGTAAATTAAAGCTTTTTATCATTTAAAAATGATAATTAAATAACTGTGCCAAAATAATCTTCTCTATAAATAGATAGGGTCATTTTGTTTTGGTCACTCAGTTTATTGATAAATCTTTCGACTTAACTATTCAGTGAGTGCCCACACAGATTGCATGGTCAAATTGTTAAAGAACAATACTGATTTCGTTGCTAGCCAATGGCTTGCTCCGTGTCAGTGAGGACGCATTATAGAGACTTCGATCACGTTGGCAAGGGTTAATTTTCAAAAATATAAAAAAAAACACACGTTCGCACACACTACAACCAAATTCATTAAATATGATTTAAAAATCATCTTTAATTGTGCTTTGACATACCTTGGTTCGCTTTAATACTCCCTCTATTTATAGCTGAAAGTAACTAAATGCTATAAATAGACCAAAATCATCAAAAGCTTTGTTAATAAAGAGAGAGAAAATAAATAACAACCGAATATTGTTAAAAAAACTTAAATTCACACCAAAATAAAAACAATGAAAACAACCAGTAATAGAATGCCATCTCATAAATACTGATTATTCATATCTTATTGGTATGATAAATTCTTCCATGTCATATAATGGTGATGTATGTCACAAACAAAGCTAGTCCTTATGTTAGGATTCAGCCCTTTCATTAATTGGCATCTCGTCTGCCTCTTTAATTACAATCGAAAGCTATACAGGATTTGCTATGACAAACCAGAATCGCATCCTTCTGACGTGGATAAGTTTCTTATCTTATGCCCTAACTGGATCTCTGATTATCGTCACCGGTATCGTTATGGGAGATATTGCCAAATATTTTGATTTGCCAATATCTAGCATGAGTAACACTTTTACGTTTCTTAATACTGGTATTTTAATTTCAATCTTCCTTAATGTTTGGTTGATGGAAATTGTGCCACTTAAGCGCCAGCTCATTTTTGGTTTTATTCTCATGCTATTAGCAATTCTTGGCCTAATTTTCGGTCATAATCTTGCTATATTCTCTGGCTGCATGTTCGTATTAGGTGTTGTGAGTGGTATTACCATGTCGATTGGTACTTACTTAATCACTCATATCTATGATGGTAAGCAACGAGGTTCACGCCTGCTATTCACTGATTCATTTTTCAGTATGGCCGGAATGATTTTCCCTGTAATTTCAGCAGCAGTACTTGCGCACCACATGCAATGGTATTGGGTATATGCAGCTATCGGCGTTATCTACCTTGCTATCTTCCTATTAGCATTAATCTCAACTTTCCCTGTATTAGGAAAAGATGCGCCTCAAGAAACAACAACTAATGAACCAAAAGAAAAATGGGGATTGGGTGTTCTATTTCTAGCGATCGCTGCTTTATGCTACATCCTAGGTCAACTTGGCTTTATTTCTTGGATCCCTGAGTATGCAACCCAAAAACTAGGTTTATCTATTAGTGATGCGAGCCAATTAGTGAGCTACTTCTGGGGTGCTTATATGATTGGTATGTGGATTTTCAGTGTGTTACTGAAAAAATTCGACCTGCATTACTTTGTGGTTGTTTTATCTGGATTAGCCACTGTATTGATGTATCTATTTAATAAAGATACTGACCCACATAACCTTATCTATATTATTTCAGCACTTGGCTTTATCAGTAGTGCTATTTACACCACTATCATTACGTTAGGCTCACAACAGACCAAAGTATCATCACCAAAACTGGTTAACTTTATTCTGTTATGCGGCACAATCGGTACCATGTTAACTTTCGTGGTCACAAGCCCTATTGTTAAAAACTACGGCGCACACGCAGCATTAGTTACGGCTAATGGCTTGTATGCAGCAGTATTTGTGATGTGTATCTTGGTTGGTTTTGTAACTAAACACCGGATTAACGGTCACGCTGATAGTCACTAACTAAAACGCTATCGAATAAAAAGCCTCAATTGTGTAAATTGAGGCTTTTTTTTGCATTGAACAAAAGTAGATTAACGAACTAGCTATCTATTAATTATTATTAGGGCGCATTGATGGGAATAAAATCACATCACGAATAGTATGCGCATTAGTAAACAACATTACTAAACGATCAATACCAATACCTTCACCAGCTGTTGGTGGTAAGCCAAACTCTAATGCGCGAATATAATCTTCATCATATTGCATCGCTTCATCATCTCCAGCATCTTTAGCATCCATCTGTGCTTTAAAACGCGCATCTTGATCTTGAGCGTCATTTAGCTCAGAGAAGCCATTAGCAACCTCACGGCCACCAACAAAAAACTCAAACCTATCAGTCAAGAATGAATCTTCATTGCTACGACGCGCTAATGGGGAGATATCAGCAGGATAACCAGTAATAAATGTTGGCTGAATTAACTTAGGCTCAGCAGTTTCACCAAAAATTTCTTCTAACAACTGACCACAAGTCCAGAATGGTTCAACCGTTAGACCAACTTCTCGCGCAATATCAGCCATTAATTCACGATTCTTAACATCATCATATGTTAACGCTTGGATACGAGCATTGTCTTGGGTGTAATGTTGAATCGCAGCTAACATCGTCATACGAGCATAAGGGCCATTAAACTCAATAACGTGCTCACCATAAGGTAACGCTGTATTACCACAAAGATCTTTGGCAATAGTACTCAATAAATTTTCTGTAAAATCAATCAAATCATTATAATCAGAATACGCCATGTAAAATTCCATCATGGTAAATTCTGGATTATGGCGCGGTGAAAGACCTTCATTACGAAAGTTACGGTTAATCTCAAATACCCGTTCAAAACCACCAACAACCAAGCGCTTCAAGTAAAGCTCTGGTGCGATACGAAGATACATATCAATATCTAACGCATTATGATGGGTAACAAAAGGTCGAGCAGAAGCACCGCCAGCAATCGGGTGCATCATCGGCGTTTCAACTTCCATAAATTGTTGTGTGATCATAAATTGACGAATCGCAGCGACCACTTTAGAACGCATAATCATGGTATTACGAGATTCTTCATTAATGATCAAATCAACATAGCGTTGACGGTAACGCTGCTCTTGATCTGTTAAGCCATGATATTTTTCAGGTAACGGGCGTAGTGCTTTGGTTTGTAACTCATAGTTATCCATATTGACATAAAGTTCACCACGATCTGAACGATGCAATTGACCTTTAACACCGATAATATCGCCAATATCTAAACCATGATATTTTTGTTTTAATTCTTCCTGAACTTGTTTATTGGCATAAACTTGAATACGTCCAGAAACATCTTGTAATACTAGAAATGGCCCACGTTTTGCCATAATACGACCAGCAACAGCAGTGGTATAAGTAGTATTAATTAAATCTTCTTTAGATTTATTTTTATATTCAGTTATTAAGTCACTCGCTAATTTCAATCGACGAAAAGTATTAGGGTGACCATTTGCTTTACAATCTTTTCTTATATAATCCAGTTTTGCTCGGCGCTCTGCTATCAGTCTGTTTTCATCAATTTCAGTTTCTAACATAATATTACCTTCATCGTTTAATCACTTTATTAAAATGCATGTAATCGAATATTTATTTAAAAAAACCATATTTATAATCCGATTATGAGCTTACTTTAAAATAAATAACCACAAAATAAAAAACGTGATATTCATCACAAAACATTAGAAATATAAAATTTATTTATTCTTTATAATTAAAAATGAAATATGAAATTACGCTTACCATTTAAATAAAAAATTCCATCTATATATAAAAGCAAATAATATAGAATTAATATCATCCTAATTATTAACAATAGAATTAAAACCAAATGGCTTGGGTAAATTATAAAATTAATAACTGGTTATTAATTACAACAGAAAATTGTTTATATAAATCAGGACAAAATTATATTATTGAACCAAGAATAACCAAGCTATTAGCCTTTTTAGCTAAACATCAAGGTATTGTTTTTACACGAGATGAATTAATTGAAAACGTTTGGGATAGTGCTGTTGTTAGTGAACAAGTCGTGACGCAATCTATTTTTGAATTACGTAAAACACTCAAAAAAATGGATGAAGATCACTGGATTATTACTATTCCGAAGCGAGGCTATAAGCTTGATATTGGTGTACAACAAATATATGTCGATCCTAATACAGGTTTTAAGCTAGAAGAGTTTCACTCTTCACATGAGCATACTAATGATACTTCACCCCAGGCATCATTCCCAGCAGGGCCAATGACGCGCGCTTTTAACGAAACCTCAAGAGAAGCGCCATCGGCGACAACTACAAATTCAAATAATGTTAAATGGAATCATTGGTTTTTTGATGTTTGTATTTTAACTATGTTACTAATAACACTTGTTTTCATTAGCTGGAGTAACGAAAAAGTTACGCCACCAACCACAATCTTAAATCCGCGCTTAATTAATATTGAATTAGCACAGCAGTCATCAACTAATCAGCTGTATTCAATAGCAAATATAATAAAAGACTCATTGTTTAAATCTACAAATTACATCAGTAATTTCAGCCATCAACCTAATGCTGGTAAAACACTATCGCTATACGTAAATCAGCAACACCAATTACACATCAAATTATTTAACAACATATCAAAAACAATTATGTTACAAGAAAGCCTTCATCTTGATCGTAATAATTCGTACATCACTGTAGATAATCTGCTCAATAAATTAATACAATCCTTAAATTATAACCATCAACAAACTCAGAATCATATTACTCTCACCAACTCTAATATATTGTATGGTTATCTTGAGTTACCTAGTGTCATTACCAATGATGGCCAGACAAATATTAGTTATATTAAGCAAATCAATAAACTTATTCAGTTATCCCCCCAAAATAGTTATTTATTAGCACAACGATACCTTGCTTATGCGATCATACTTACCATAAACAATAAAGTAACATCAATGCCAAAATTAATGAACTATGGCAAAGCATTAGTCAAAAGTATTACATCTAATCAACAACTCGTATCCAGTGAAATATACGATGCTTTAGCGCTTAATGAACTGTACCAAGGTAACTTAACGGCTTCTGAACATTATTTATCACTGGCAGCATTGCAGTCTCAACAAAATACTGCTTTACGCTATATTTTATTAGGTAAGATCAGTGAGCTTACTTATAAAAAACAGCAAGCCAATGAGTATTATAGTATGGCTATGTATTTATCTCCTTCTGAAGAAACGCTGCAGCTGTGTCAAAAACTGGTCTTCATATCACAAATAAATACTTCTGAAATCACTCCTCTTCATTAAGTTTAGAACGTCTAAATATTTAGCATTAAACAATTACTCAGTGAGTAACGATTACCCATTTAATAGGCCTAATAGGTTTCGAACTTAGTGATCATACTGAGTAGTAGCTCAGATTTACCGTTAATAACAATAACAACATTACAATGGCTGCTTAAATTAATCTCCAGCTAAGAGTTTATAAAGATTATCAAACTGTCATTATTTTATTGATAAATAAATTACTTTTTCACTAACAAGCTAAGTAACTGATTAATAAGGGCTTCAAAATAAATTAAATTAAAAAAAACCAATTTTATTATTTTAAAATCCTTGAGTAGAAGGTTATTTAATTAACGCTGCTCTCTGCTGTAGATTAAATCGAACTCACTAGTCATTGATTGTATGGAAGTGAAAACTTCTTAATTACTGACGTTAAACGTGCGTAAACATTTTAAATATAATTGTATTATTTGGAGATTGTTACATGTCGTCCGATACATCAAAAAAGATAGGCTTAATCGCCTGTACCGGTGTGGTAGCTGGTAATATGATGGGTAGTGGTATCGCACTTTTGCCCTCGACATTGGCAAAAGTAGGTTCAATATCTATTTATAGCTGGATTATTTGTTTAGTTGGCGCATTGTCTTTGGCCTTTGTTTACGCTCGTTTAGCAACGAATAACCCTCAAGAAGGTGGGCCAATTGCCTACGCTGGTGAAGTTTCACCTGCTTTTGGTTTCCAAACAGGTGTGCTTTATTACCATGCTAACTGGATTGGTAACCTTGCTATCGCTATCACTGGGGTATCGTACCTTTCTGTGTTCTTCCCAATTTTGAACAACACTATTCCAGCGGCAATCGCAACTATTGCCTCAGTGTGGGTTTTCACCATTATTAACTTATTGGGTGGTTCATGGGTCAGTCGTCTATGTACATTAGGCTTAGTACTTATTCTTGTTCCTATCGTTGGTACTGCAGTTGTTGGTTGGGGGCATTTTGATGCGACAACTTACATGCAAAACTGGAATACATCACACAGCTCAAATTCACACGCTATTGTTAGCGCGGTACTGATCACACTTTGGTCATTTGTTGGTGTTGAATCAGCAGCGGTATCATCTGGTATGGTGAAAAATCCGAAGAAAACAGTTCCATTAGCAACGCTACTCGGAACAGTTATTGCTGGTGTTATTTATATTCTATCAACCCAAGTTATTGCTGGTATGTTCCCAGCTTCTGAAGTTGCGGCTTCTGGTGCACCATTTGCACTTGCAACAACCGCTATCTTTGGTGCTTGGACAGCTCCATTTGTTGCAGCATTTACCGCTTTGGCGTGCTTTACATCTCTAGGCTCTTGGATGATGTTAGTGGGTGAGGCCGGCAAACGTGCAGCTAATGATGGCAACTTCCCCGCTGTTTTTGGTGAAACAGATAAAAACGGCGTGGCGAAAAAAGGGTTGGTTTTGGCCTCGGTGATGATGACTATCTTGATGATTGCAATCACTATCTTTAGCTCTAGTAATAGCCATGCTTCAAACTTATTCGATATTTTAACCTCTGACGCAGTGTTATTAACTATGCTGCCTTACTTCTACTCAGCGGTTAACCTTATCCGTTACGAAGGAATGACAACTCGCAATGTGTTTGTGATGTTATTTGCAGGTGTTGCATGTATCTTCTGTTTCATTGCACTTATCGGTGCAGATCCATCAGCATTAGCCGCAACTTTCGTTGTTTCGCTAGCTATCTTCATGTTCTACGCTCGTAAGCTTGGCTTCCGTCAACACTTACAACTAGAACAACAAGAACAAGCGAATAAAGTAGCGCAATCTCACTAAGTTTAACCCCCTAATAATATTATCAAGGCGCACAACTACACCTCCCTAATTGGAGTGGTGCGCCTTTATTTACCCTGGAGATATTCAACAATGAATACCATAGCAATCTTAAATAACTTAGGCGTATTCTTCAAAAAATACCCAGTACAAGAATTAGAACAAGCATTAGCAACTCGTGGCTATAAGGTTGTTTACCCTGTTGATGAAAAAGATTTAATGAAACTACTTGAAATGAACCCACGTATCAGTGGTGTGATTTTTGACTGGGATACTTACTCATTAGACTTATGCCAACAAATCAACCAAATTAACGAAAAACTACCGCTATATGCATTCGCTAACGAACATTCAACGTTAGATATTAACTTGGCGGATCTTCGCTTAAATATTTATTTCTTTGAATATTGCCTTGGTAGTGCTTCTGATATTGCCCATAAAATTGAGCAAGCAACAGAAGACTACAAAGACAGTATTCTACCGCCACTGACCAAAGCATTATTTAACTATGTTGATGAAGCTAAATATACATTCTGTACCCCTGGCCATATGTCCGGTACTGCTTTTAACAAAAGCCCTGTAGGTAGTATTTTCTACGATTTTTACGGTGCAAATACATTCAAGGCTGATATCTCAATTTCAATGCCTGAATTAGGCTCATTATTGGATCACTCTGGTCCACATAAAGAAGCTGAAGAATATATTGCGCGTACGTTTAACGCTGATCGTTCTTACATTGTGACTAACGGTACTTCAACAGCGAATAAAATTGTTGGTATGTTTTCAGCACCAGCTGGTAGCACTGTATTGATTGACCGTAACTGCCATAAATCATTAACTCACATGATGATGATGACCGATGTCGTGCCAATCTATTTCCGTCCAACTCGTAATGCTTACGGTATTTTAGGTGGTATCCCTAAAAGCGAATTTAGCCGTGAAGTAATTGCAGAGAAAGTTGCTAATACTCCAGGCGCAACTAAACCTGGCTATGCGGTTATTACTAACTCAACGTACGATGGTTTGTTCTATAACACTCAATTTATCAAAGAATCACTAGATACTAAGTTCATTCACTTTGATAGTGCTTGGGTACCTTACACTAACTTTAACCCTATTTACGAAGGTAAGTGTGGTATGAGTGGTGATGCAATGCCGGGTAAAGTGTTCTATGAAACGCAATCAACTCATAAGTTATTGGCTGCATTCTCACAAGCATCAATGATCCATGTTAAAGGTCAATTGGAAGAAGAATCTTTCAACGAAGCCTTTATGATGCACACCTCAACGTCACCACAATACGGTATTGTGGCATCAGCTGAAATTTCAGCAGCAATGATGCATGGCAATGCAGGCCGTCGTTTAATTCAAGATTCAATTGATCGCGCTATTCGTTTCCGTAAAGAAATCAAAAAATTACGTTCAGAATGTGACGGTTGGTTCTTTGATGTATGGCAACCAGAAAACATCGATACTACTGAATGTTGGAATCTAAAACCAAATGAAAAATGGCATGGTTTCAAGAATATCGATGAAGATCATATGTTCCTTGATCCAATTAAGATCACTCTGTTAACACCAGGAATGAACGAAGACGGTGAACTTGCAAGTTCTGGTATTCCAGCATCACTTGTAGCTAAGTTCCTTGATCAACACGGTATTGTAGTAGAAAAAACTGGCCCATATAGCCTATTGTTCTTGTTCTCTATCGGTATCGATAAGCCAAAAGCAATGCAATTACTACGTGCTCTGACTGAGTTCAAACGTGGTTACGATCGTAACATGACGATTAAGTCATTCTTACCTTCATTATTTAAAGAAGATCCTCAGTTCTACACTAATATGCGCGTACAAGATCTCGCTCAAGGTATTCACGATCTAACAGTGGAATACCAATTACCAGAGTTAATGTACAAAGCATTTGATGTGTTACCAGAAATGAAGATGACACCACACGATGCATGGCAACAAGAGTTACGTGGTGAAGTGCGTGAAATTCCATTATCTGAAATGGTTAATGAAATTAGCGCCAATATGATCCTACCTTATCCTCCAGGTGTGCCTGTTGTGCTTCCTGGTGAAATGGTTACTGAGCAATCTCGTCCAGTATTAGATTTCCTTGAAATGCTATGTGAAATTGGTAATCACTTCCCTGGCTTTGAAACTGACATCCACGGTGTTTACAACGTTGATGGTGTCTACAAAGTGAAAGTGATCAAGCGTTAAGATATTTACTCTCATTAATAATATTAAGGCATGCTAGTAATAGCATGCCTTTTTTATTCGTTCTATTTATCACAACCATCATCAACTTGTAACCTTATGATTTATTTGCATTTAAGTGCCTATTTTATAATTTAAGCCTACGCAACTCACGCCTCGCATCTAAAACCCAACACCTCGTCTCTCGTCTCTCGTCTCTCGTCTCTCTCTCATCTCTCATCTCTCATCTCTCATCTCATACCTCGTATCTCGTATCTCGTATCTCGTATCTCGTATCTCGTATCATGATAAAAATATTTAATATTCAGTAACAATGGATCAAAAAAAGGCACACTCAAATGAGTGTGCCTTGATATTGAACTTGATAAATTTATTTAAATATTACGTGCGACTTCGTAAGCATCCCACACCGCATTCATGATATTAGACACTTTACGTGCATCACCAATGAGGTAAGTATCTTTACCGCGACTTAAAATCTCATCATGAAGATCGTTAACGCTTGAATAACCAACGGCAATACAAACATTATCAGCCGCAATCTGCTCAACTCCAGTAGCGGTTTCAATATGCGCATGACCATTCTTATAACCGATAAACTTACTGCTGGTCATAATGTTAACTTGTGCTTCTTCCATTAAATCAAGCAACATTGATTTGTTAGCCCAGTTAGTATCAGCACCACCGTCCATCACGTTAGCAAGATATTCAACCACTGTTACTTGCTTGCCTTGGTTTTTCAGCCACAGCGCGACTTCACAACCCACTAGACCACCACCGATAATCACCACGTTGTTACCCACTGGCTTTTTGGCTAATAAGATATCATCAGCACTACAAATCTGAGGTTCATCAATACCTTCAATATTACGTAACCGTACTGGCACTGAACCTGTTGCAATAATTACGGCTTGCGCGTCATCTAACTCTTTTGAGTCTTTATCAATAGCGGTATTTAAATACATCGGCACAGCAAGGCGTTCTAACTCAACACGATACCAATCAAGTAGTTTCTCATCCGCTTTTTTAAAATCAGGGGCTGCGGCTTCGTAAATATGGCCACCAATTTGATCTGATTTTTCAAATAACTTTACTTCATGACCAGCAAGTTTCGCTACTCGTGCACTTTCAAGACCAGCAATACCACCACCGATAACAATCACACGTTTAGGCTCTAATGCTTTTTCAATATTGTAAATTTTTTCACGACCACAAGCAGGGTTTACTGAACATGAGATTGGCTTATGGTTAAAAATACGCTGTAAACAACCATCATGACAACCGATACAAGGACGAATCTGCTCTTCACGATTTTTCATGACCTTGTTTGGCCACTCAGGATCAGTCAATAACGGACGCGCTAGACCGACAAAATCAATTGAACCATTTTTAATCGAGTCTTGAGCTAGTTGAGGATCACCCATCTTACCGCCCATGATGATAGGCACATTAACAGCATCTTTAAGTTGTTTAACAAATGGAAGATATAGACCATCTTTAGCGTATAGCGGTGGATGCGCCCAATACCATGCATCATAAGAGCCCGTATCCGCATTAAAGCCATCATAACCCGCTTTTTCAAGGATCTTAGCTAACTCAAGTCCTTCTTCAGTATCACGTCCAGATTCTTTAGCTGCGACATTAATACCGCCTTTACCCAATTCTTTAATGAATGAGCGAATACTGTAACGTACGGTTACTGGATAGTTTTCACCCGCACCACGACGAATAGCTTTAAGAATTTCAATCGGGAAAGTCGCACGCTGCTCCAAATCACCATTGAAGCGATCGCTACGATCTTTGTTAAACACTGACATGGTAAATTGATCAGCTAAGTAACCTTCATGAACTGCATGCAATTCAATGCCATCAAAACCAACTTTTTTAGCAATGGCAGCCGCTTCTTCAAAACGAGAAATAATGCGTTCCACTTCTTCCGTGGTTAAAGCACGACACATCACATCAGGTTGCCAGTAGTTAGGCACTTCTGTTGGTGCAACTGGTTGAGTTTCAAGCAGCGTCGGTTTTGCTACTCGACCAAGACCAGCAGACACTTGTAAAAAGATTTTTGCGCCATAAGAATGTACACGCTCAATCATTTCATAACATGAATTTTCAAAAGCAGTAGGATTATGAGTTACACAGGTAAATGTCGGCATTTTCATGCGCTCAATTTCATTTTCTACCTTCGTAAAACCCGTAATAATCAGACCCACACCGCCCTTCGCTCTTTCAACAAAATAATCAGCAGCGCGTTGATTAAATTCGCCTTCACGGCCAGCAAGTCCCATAAGACCCATTGGTTCCATTACAATTCGGTTTTTAATAGTTACGCTACCAATTTTCATTGGTGTAAAGAGTTCTGATCTATTCATTATTATGCTTTTGAGTTAATAAACATTTGCCCTGAGTCTAAAAGCAAAAGAGTTATTAATTAAGTGCATTAAATGCATGAACGCTATGTTTACATATCATAACAATTGCTTTTTGTATGACAATAATATTAGTTTTTATGATCTTATAAACTAAAGTCATCATTAACGCTGACTTTAAGGCTATTGTTAGTTAAACAGTCATAAAACATTATAAAAAATAAGGATATTGACGTTGATAGACAATTCAACAGCCAAACAATCATGCTCATTTAATACCTAGTTCAGGTATTAATGGCGGTTTAAGTTTAAAATATCCATTCCTATTAAAATAAGTCGTTATCGTCTATAAAATCAGACAAATCCTGCTATGAAAAATATTAGCGAGCAAACTGATAAAATCATTTAAAGAATCGTTAATTTACGCTATTTGACGGTGAATGTTGCCAACGTACCCACAAAAAGATATCCCTAAAAGGAATATAATCAATTATTGGTTACTTCTAGGAATCTTCAAATGCTTAAAAAATGCATGTTAACACTGGCTTTGATTAGTATCAGTCAAGTCGCGCTGGCAAGCCCTTCCCCCTCCTCAACAACCAGCTATAATCTGTTTTTAATCCCAAGCCACAATGTTGATACAACAGTATCAACCATTAGCAATCAACTAAAACAACAACAACTATCCTCCCTTTATAGCCAAGGTTATTTACCTCATATCACGCTATATTTATCTCAATATTCAACCTCAAATCTCAAGTTACTTAAGCAACAAGCCCAACAACTTGCAAGCCAATGGCATCAATTTCCATTAACTCTTGATCATATTGAGCGTACCAAGGGAGATTGGTTGATGCTTGGGGTAAGTAACACTCGTGAACTGCAACGTTTAGCAGATACTGCAGCAATTACTGTCGCTCCACTACGTACCATGGATCAAAAAGCACCTGCTTGGGTAAATCACTACCCTGAAAAACTGGCTGCATTCCAACGTTATGGTAGTCCTAATGTCTTTACTAACTTTGAGCCTCATATCACTTTATTAGCGCAATCTGATCCTCAAAAACTGACTCAATTTATGGCTAACTATGGTGATAAATTTCAACCAGTAAACATTAAAGCACTAGGAGTAGGTATTGCCGCGGTTAATAGTAACGGTCAGGCTAAAGCCGTTATTGCCAGCTACTCATTTGTCAAATAACAGCGATAAAAAAGCCTCAACCAAAGGTTGAGGCTTTCATGTAAAATATTGCGATATCAAACTAAATGACGATAGCGATTACTCACTTTCCTCTTCATTTATTTCATCCATGAAACGGGCTCGACGTAATTCAGCCTCAGCCATAACGGCATTGATTTCAGCCATTAAGCCATCAATATCAGCATCAACTTCGCTTTCAATATACACGCCTGTTAATTCAGTCTCTGGCGTTAGCGTACCCGCTTGAAATAATGCCCACATTTCTTTGCCATATTGAGTTTCAAGTACTTCTGGCGCATAACGACCATAATAATTGGCCATGTTATTGACATCACGCTCAAACATCCATTTAGCGTTATTATTTGCAGAAGCATCTACCGCTTGAGGTAAATCAATAATCACTGGGCCTTGACCATCCACCAGCACATTAAATTCAGATAAATCGCCATGAATAAGACCAATACATAACATGCGCTTAATATAGGTGATCATTAACGCATGATCGCGTAAGGCTTGTTCTTTGGTTAGCGTGATATCATTTAAACGTGGAGCAACAGCGCCATCGGCATCTGTAATTAACTCCATCAATAACACCCCATCAAAACAACCATAAGGGATTGGCGCACGCACATCCGCTTTTAGCAATAATGACAGTGCATCGACTTCAGCCTGTTGCCATACTTTTTCTTGCTCATCGCGACCAAATTTAGAGCCTTTTTCCATTGCACGAGCGCGGCGGCTATTGCGCACTTTACGTCCTTCACGGTAAGTAACCGCTTTTTTAAAGCTACGCTGATCGATTTCTTTATAGACCTTGGCGCAACAAATTTTGCCACCACTGCGAACAACATACACAGAGGCTTCTTTACCGCTCATCAGTTGAGATAAAACGTCATCAACAAGACCATCTTCAACGAGGGGTTGTAATCGTGGAGGAATCTTCATTACACCTACATTAGTCAGTAACTGGAAATATACCTGTTTATAATATCGCATTATCGCTAGCTGAAAATTTTTAACAAGTATTGATGAGTGGTTATTTCTAAGCCGTCAACGTAAGTATAAAGCAACAGTAGTAAACACATCCGCCCCAAAAAACAACATTAACCTTAAAAAACAATAACATAAAACAAAATTTACAATGTATTTTTCATTATTAACTACTTTTAGTAACGCTCAGCTTAAATTTAAATAGTGATAATAAGCGCATGACACAATAGCTACAACAATCAACTTAGAAAACAACAACATAAAATTCCGCTCTTCAATATAGCTTTCATTTTCAGCTGCTTTCATTATTAGCGCCCATAAACATACCATTCGTTAATGGTTAACGATTTAACAATAAAAATAATAATGAGAAATCACATGAACTATTGTTTACTGCCGAAAAAATCATTACTCACAGTAGCGATTATGAGTACGCTAACCCTGTCACCATTCGCTATGGCGCAAACAAAAACGGATAACGGCTTTATTAATGGCTCATCACTCACAACCAAATTTATCAGTGATACTCGCGTTCGTTCCCGTAATGACAACCCAGCCTTTGACTCTTATGGCAGACTAAATTATTCCGCCTACAATGCCATAGTCGATTTAAATTCTGGTTACTATAACAACTTTATCGGCGTGGATGTTGCTGGTTATTTAGCTGGGGATGTTTATAACAATAGTATCCAAAATGATAACGATCAGTACTTATCAAATGAGATCTCATTCTCACAAAACCAAGACTGGGGGTCAGGCAATGGTCCTCATCTAAAACTTTATACTGCTGCAGTTAAATTTAAATACCAAGATCTCTTTAGCGGTAAAGTCGGTTTAATTCAATCAACAGGTAATGGTACTGTTGGTAACGTATGGTCATTTGTCCCTGGTACTTACCGTGGTTTAGAACTTAATGCTCATGTTGGTGGTGGTAAATTAACTTACTTCTGGGCTGATAAATACACCGCACCATGGTTACTCAGTGAGGATGATTACGTTGGCTGGGCAAATACCCAGTGGAACTATTTACACTCATTAGGTTATGAAAACAGTTTTGATAACTTCTCTTATAACCTTGGTATTGGTCAAGCTATGGATGTCCGTTATAACGACACTAGCCGTAGCGTGAATCCGACCTCATATAAACTCTACACTCGCTATCAACTTAACCCCAATACGCAACTTGCAGCTGATTTTTATGGTGTAAACGATAAGGTTAAATATAATGGTTTAGGTTATATGACAGGGCTATCGTTACACATGAATCATGGTCAATGGAGTTGGTTATCTCAACTACGTTATGCTAACAGTAATAATGATACTGAGGTTGTACCACGTACGATTTATACCTATGCGATGAATAACGGTAGTTGGTCACAATTCTGGGATGCGTTATCTGATTGGAACCAATCTGGTGAAGTATCAATGTATAACCGTTTATCTTTTAATGCTGGTAATGGTTGGAACTACTACATGGGTGTGGGCTACGGCTCAGGCATGGATAGCGCTAAAGTCGGCTATAGCAGTGAAGCTGCGGTAAATGGCACTGTTGGCTACACGCTACAACAAGGTACACTCAAAGGCAGTGTGGTGCAGTTACACAGTACTTGGTTAACCCGCGATGAAGTTAAATCAGCCACTGCAGGCAAAGATGAAACCGATGTCCGTTTGCAAGTAATCATTCCCTATACAGTGTTTTGATAACTAACAGCTACCAATATTAAGCCTCAACATTATGTTGGGGCTTTTTTATAACAGCAGCGACAACAAGGTTATTAACTACAGCGAATAGAGAAAGAGAATAGAACCAACATAAACAAGGGGGACTTAAACCCGCTTTCCTTTGATTGATGACAAGGTGAAAAGCGAACTTAAGAAATTTAGAATGACAATGAGGCACAAAAAAAGCCCCAATCTTGCGATTGAGGCTTTTCTCTGAAATTTGGTGCCCGAGGACGGACTTGAACCGTCACTCCCGAAGGAAACGGATTTTGAATCCGTCGTGTATACCAATTTCACCACTCGGGCTTATGGTGGCTATTATACGTATATCGTGTTGATGCGCAAGCGATAATCTAGAACATTTATCATATAAATATCCAAGCGCTGTTTTTTTAAGCCACACTGGCTTTATTGATGCTAATCAAGCCGCTATGTGATGGAGCTCATGAATATATTTTGTAGCAATTTAGTTCATTCATCTGAATTTAGTTTACTGCTACACTGCCGCCCATAAGGATTTGTTCACCCATCATTGATACTGGAACCATCATGAAGAAAACCAAACCACAACATACTAAACCGTCACACCAATACCCAAGCTTATTACGTCGTCTAGGCGCTTGGTTCTACGATACTCTTATCGTCGCAGCTATTTTAATGGTTGCAGGTGCACTTGCGATGGCGATTGTTGCGGCGCTACTTCATATTGGAATACTTACTTTAGGTGACTACCACGACGCCAGTGACTATTTAATCTCAGACCCGACGGCAAGTGCGTTGTACAGTGCTTACCTTGCTATCGTGATTATTGGTTTTTATAGCTATTTTTGGACTCAGGCAGGACAAACCTTAGGCATGCGTGCATGGAAATTAAAACTTCAAAATGAAGATGGCTCTCGCATTAAAATTACTCAAGCCTTTATTCGTATTGCTACCTCAGCATTTGGTTTAGGTAACTTACTGGCATTTAATAATCAACGTCGTTCAATGCAAGATATTATGGCTGAATGCGAAATGGTCGTAACGGAAAAAGTGTCATAACACCGCACCATTTTAAAATATAATTCTTAATAAAAAAGGAGCCTTCAGGCTCCTTTTTTAATCGCTATAATTTACGTCTGAGTAAATAAATAGTGATGGCTAAAAACACCAAACTTGGCGCCAGAGCGCCAATAACCGGTGGTAAGTTATAGACTAAACTCATCGGTCCAAAGACTTCATTGGAGATATAAAACCCAAAGCCAAAGATAACCCCAGATAACACTCGCGCTCCCATAGTAACCGAGCGTAATGGTCCAAATACAAATGATAACGCCAATAGCATCATTACTGCGATGGAGACTGGTTGTAATGCTTTACGCCAAAATGCCAATTCATAACGCATAGCATCTTGCTTAGATTCTTTTAAATAACCCACATAATTATATAAGCCAGATAACGATAATTCTTCCGGTTTAACCGTCACTACCGCTAATTTATCTGGCGTTAAGGTTGTTTGCCATTTTTTAGTTTCATAATGGGTATTTTTGATCTGTGCCTGATTGGTCATATCTGTCACAGTGACATTGTGCATCGTCCAGCCTTTTTGGGCATCATAACTGGCGGTTTTGGCAGATAACACATCAAGCAATTTATCTTGATTATTAAATTGCCAAATATTAACCACATCAATTTGATTTTTATCATGCACACGACCGAGATAAATAAAATCATTATCATCTTTGGCCCACACACCACTTTGAACCGATAGCATACTGCCGCCACTGATCCATAATGCACGTAGTTCACGCGCCGCTTTTTGCGATTGTGGTGCCCCCCATTGGCCTAATAACGTCACAATGATCATCAATGGCACTGCCGTTTTTAGGGTGGATAAACCAATATCTAGCTTAGAAAATCCAGCGGCTTGCATGACCACCAGCTCAGAGCTTGACGCTAACATTCCTAAGCCGATTAATGCTCCCAGCAATACTGCCATTGGGAAAAATGTCACGATATCTTGTGGCATTGATAACAATACAAAATATAACGCTTTAAGAAGATCGTAACTGCCTTGACCGACTTTACGTAACTGCTCAACATATTTAATGATGGCAGATAATCCCACTAACGTTGATAAGGTTAATGCCGATGTCGCGATAATAGTTCGGCCAATATACCAGTCGAGAATTTTAAACATTAACCGCGTCTCCGTAATTTATCTTTGAAGCGTCGCACCGGCAAACTATCCCAGCTATTTAAACCAATCGCGATTAATAACGCGCCAATATTAATCGGCCACATTCCCATCCAACTAGGAATGAAACCATCTTCAATCGCAGATTTTGCTGATGATATCGCTAAGAAATAAGCTAAGTAAATCAAGACTGCCGGCGCTAACTTCGCAAACCGTCCTTGACGCGGATTAACTGCCGACAACGGCACCACAATCATCACCAATAATGGAATACATAAGATTAACGATAACCGCCATTGCAGCTCTGCTGTAGCGGCTTTACTTGGATCTTTCAATAATTCAGCAGTGGTTTTCGCTTCCCAATCACGATCACCTTGTTTCACTTTACGTTGACCAATTAACGCTTGGTAATCATCAAATTGAGTGATGCCATAATTAAGCTGAGTCGGCACCCCTTCATAACGCGTACCATGCTGTAAATCCAACATTTGGCGACCATCTGCTTGTTCAGTAACAAAACCACGCTTTGCCACCATAACACTTGGTTGTAACGTATCTTGAGCTCTTAATTGAGCAACAAATACATTATGCAGTTTGGATCCTTTATCAGTAATATCATTAACAAATACTACCCCAGAACCATTAGGTGTCATCTGGAAAGTACCTTTAACCAGCATATTTAAGCCTGGATCAGCTTTCGCTTGATTCATGACTTGTTCAATTTTATTTTGAGACCACGGTGCAACCCATAATGCATTCGCAGTAGCAATCGAGCCAGTAATCAATGCCAACGCTAATGCTGAGCGAATAAGAAACTTATTCCCCATACCAGTGGCACTCATCACGGTTATTTCACTTTCAGCGTACAAACGACCAAATGTTAGCAAAATACCTATATATAAACTCAGTGGTAACATCAGCAACGCCATTGCTGGAATAGAAAGCCCCATTAGAGTAATGATGAGATCACTCGGGATCGAACCATCAGTCGCTTGTGCTAAAATGTGGATGAACTTTTGGCTAATAAAAACAAGAAAAAGCACAAAAAGTACCGCTAATTGGCTTTTTACTGTCTCTCTCGTCAAATACCTAACAATAATCACGCGTTATATTCCCATAGAAAACTTGTTTTTTTGATGGAATCACTATAGTTTTTCGTTAAATTAGTTATTTTTTTATCTTTCGGCTGAATGTAAGTCCGCGCTTTTAAGCCTATACCGAAATCTCGGCAGAGCAAGCAAGTGTGGTATTATCTAACATTTAGCGTTAATTGTCTTTATAGGATGTTAGGAGTACGCATGGAGTTCAGTGTCAAAAGCGGTAGCCCCGAAAAACAGCGCAGTGCGTGTATTGTCGTGGGCGTATTTGAACCACGTCGCCTCTCTCCAATCGCGGAACAGCTAGACAAAATTAGTGATGGCTATATTAGCTCATTACTACGTCGTGGTGACCTTGAAGGTAAACCAGGACAGATGTTGCTATTGCATCATGTTCCCAACGTATTGTCAGAACGTGTATTACTTGTTGGTTGCGGTAAAGAGCGTGAACTTGATGAGCGCCAATATAAGCAAATCATCAAAAAAACCATCAGCACTTTAAATGAAACAGGCTCAATGGAAGCAGTATGTTTCCTTACTGAGTTGCATGTTAAAGGTCGCGACACCTACTGGAAAGTACGTCAAGCAGTAGAAACGACTAAAGATAGCCTTTATACCTTCAACCAGTTTAAAAGTAACAAGCCAGAGACGCGCCGTCCACTACGTAAATTAGTTTTTAACGTACCAACTCGTCGTGAGCTTTCTTTAGGCGAACGAGCTATTGCTCATGGTCTTGCTATTTCTTCAGGCGTTAAAGCCAGTAAAGATCTAGGTAATATGCCGCCTAACGTGGCAAATCCTGCTTATCTAGCTTCACAGGCACGTCGTTTAGCAGATGATTTTGAAACGGTCACTACCAAAATCATTGGTGAGCAAGAAATGGCAACCTTAGGGATGACATCCTATCTTGCTGTTGGTCAAGGCTCAAAAAATGAAGCCATGATGTCAGTGATTGAGTACAAAGGCCATCCAGATCCAGACACCAAACCAATTGTTCTGGTCGGTAAAGGTCTAACATTTGACTCAGGCGGTATTTCTATCAAGCCTGGTGCTCAAATGGACGAAATGAAGTATGACATGTGTGGTGCTGCTTCCGTATTTGGAACCATGAAAGCACTGGCTAAACTTAATCTACCAATCAATGTGGTTGGTATTCTAGCCGGCTGTGAAAATATGCCAGGTGGCGGTGCTTACCGTCCTGGTGATATTTTAACAACCATGTCAGGCCAAACAGTTGAAGTATTAAATACTGATGCTGAAGGCCGGTTAGTACTGTGTGACGCATTAACTTACGTTGAGCGTTTTGAACCTGAATGTGTGGTTGATATTGCCACTCTGACAGGTGCATGTGTGGTAGCACTAGGTCATCATATTAGTGGTTTAATGGGTAACCATAATCCACTTGCTCATGAACTTATTAATGCTTCAGAGCAATCAGGTGATCGCGCTTGGCGTCTACCTATGAGTGATGAATACCAAGAGCAAATTGCCAGTCCATTTGCAGATATGGCTAACCTAGGTACTCCTGGTGCTGGCACCATTACTGCGGGTTGTTTCTTATCACGTTTTACTAAGAAATATAATTGGGCTCACCTCGATATTGCAGGTACTGCTTGGAAAGGTGGCGCAGCCAAAGGCTCTACCGGACGTCCGGTACCCTTATTGGTCCAATTCCTCCTCAATCGAGCAGGCCAAGAGATTGTCGAATAAGACACTCAGAAAAGGGCCGTTGGCCCTTTTCTTTTAGGACATTAATTTATGACTCATGCTACGTTTTATATATTAGATGATAATCAAGATGGTGCTGATAGCGATTTTCAGTGGCATTTTGCTTGTCGTTGCGCAGCCATGAGTTACCGTCAAGGGTTACGGGTTTACTTACTTGCAGCAAACAAACAACAAGCAGAACAAATAGATGAATATCTATGGCAACAAGATCCTGACAGCTTTGTCCCGCACAATTTAATTGGCGAAGGACCAAGAGGCGGATCGCCGGTTGAAATTGGTTGGCCTGGTTTACGCTATAGCGGACACCGCGCAGTATTAATTAATTTAGCCGAAATTGTCGCAAATTTTGCGGTTAGCTTTGCACAAGTGGTAGACTTTGTCCCTTGCGATGAAACGCTCAAGCAGCAAGCACGTGAACGCTATAAGGCTTACCGCCTTGCTGGCATTCAAATAACGACTGCCGCTGCTACTGAGACGCCTTAATTCCACATAGAATCCTTCTAAGAGCGCTATGGAAAAGACATACAACCCACAATCAATTGAACAAGCGCTTTATCAGCGCTGGGAAGAGGCTGGTTACTTTAAGCCTCATGGTGATACATCTAAAGATGCTTACAGCATTATGATCCCGCCACCAAACGTTACAGGTAGCCTACACATGGGCCACGCGTTCCAGGATACCATTATGGATACCCTGATCCGTTGTGAGCGTATGAAAGGTAAAAATACCTTGTGGCAAGTTGGTACTGACCACGCAGGTATTGCTACCCAAATGGTTGTGGAGCGTAAGATCGCTGCTGAAGAAGGCAAAACTAAACACGACTACGGCCGTGATGCTTTCATCGATAAAATCTGGGAATGGAAGAACGAATCTGGTGGCACTATCACCAAACAGCTTCGTCGCCTTGGCGCATCGGTAGACTGGGATCGTGAGCGCTTCACCATGGATGACGGCTTATCAAATGCTGTTCAAGAAGTGTTTGTGCGTTTATATCAAGAAGACCTACTTTACCGTGGTAAGCGTTTGGTTAACTGGGATCCAAAACTGCATACAGCAATCTCTGACATCGAAGTTGAAAACAAAGATGTTAAAGGTCATATGTGGCACTTCCGCTACCCACTAGCAGATGGCGTTCAAACCGCTGACGGTAAAGACTACATTGTTGTAGCCACTACGCGTCCTGAAACTATGCTTGGCGATACTGGTGTTGCGGTAAACCCTGAAGATCCACGCTACAAAGATCTAATCGGCAAAGAAATCATCCTACCTATCGTTGGCCGTCGCATTCCTATTTTAGGCGATGAACATGCTGATATGGATAAAGGTACTGGTTGTGTAAAGATCACTCCAGCACACGATTTCAATGACTACGAAGTAGGTAAGCGTCATAGCCTACCAATGATTAACATCCTAACCTTCAATGCTGATATTCGTAACAGCGCAGAAGTCTTCACCACTAATGGCGAAGAAAGCGATGTATACAGCACAGAGTTGCCAGCAAAATACCATGGTATGGAGCGTTTCGCAGCCCGTAAAGCTATCGTGGCGGAATTTGACGAATTAGGTCTGCTAGAAGAAATTAAAGATCATGATCTTACCATCCCTTATGGTGATCGTGGTGGCGTAGTTATCGAACCAATGCTAACAGCACAATGGTACGTTCGCGCAGCACCATTAGCTCAACCTGCTATTCAAGCGGTTGAGAACGGTGACATTCAATTTGTACCTAAGCAGTACGAAAACATGTACTTCTCTTGGATGCGTGATATTCAAGATTGGTGTATTTCTCGTCAACTGTGGTGGGGCCACCGCATTCCAGCTTGGTACGATAACGACGGTAATGTTTACGTTGGTCGTAATGAAGCAGAAGTACGTGAAAAGCACAACTTAGCGCCTGTTGTGGTGCTAAACCAAGATAACGACGTGCTTGATACCTGGTTCTCATCAGCGTTGTGGACATTTGGTACTCAAGGCTGGCCAGAAAATACGCCAGATCTTAAAACCTTCCACCCATCAGACGTGTTGGTAACAGGTTTTGACATTATCTTCTTCTGGGTTGCACGTATGATCATGATGACCATGCACTTCTGTAAAGATGAAGACGGCAAGCCACAAGTTCCTTTTAAAACTGTTTATGTTACTGGTCTTATCCGTGATGAAAACGGTGATAAGATGTCAAAATCGAAAGGTAACGTGCTTGATCCTATCGATATGATCGATGGTATTGATCTTGAGTCTTTAGTTGAAAAACGTTGTGGCAACATGATGCAACCTCAACTTGCAGCTAAGATCGAAAAAGCAACCCGTAAGACATTTGAAGCAGGTATTGAACCTTACGGTACAGATGCATTACGTTTCACCCTTGCTGCAATGGCCTCTACTGGCCGTGACATCAATTGGGATATGAAACGTCTTGAAGGTTACCGCAACTTCTGTAATAAGCTATGGAACGCTAGCCGTTACGTACTGATGAATACAGAAGATCAAGATTGTGGTTTCGCTACTGGTAGCGAGCTAGAGTATTCACTGGCTGATAAGTGGATCGAATCACAATTCCAATTAGCAGCGAAAGAATTCAATACTCATATTGATAACTTCCGCCTAGATATGGCTGCTGGTGTACTGTACGAGTTCATCTGGAACCAATTCTGTGACTGGTATTTAGAGCTAACTAAACCGGTTCTATGGAAAGGCACTGAAGCACAACAGCGTGCAACACGCCATACTCTAATCACAGTACTAGAAAAGACATTACGTCTTGCACATCCAGTATTGCCTTACATCACTGAATCAATCTGGCAGAGTGTTAAGCCACTAGTTGATGGTGTTGAAGGTGAAACGATCATGACTCAGGCACTGCCTCAGTTTGATGATGCACAGTTTGACCAAGCTGCTATCACTGACATTGAGTTTGTTAAAGCGTTTATCACTAGCATTCGTAACCTACGTGCTGAATATGATATCGCCCCAAGCAAGCCATTATCAGTAATGCTAAAGGTAGCTGATACTGCTGATGCAGCACGTGTTGAAGCAAATCTTACCGTACTTAAATCGCTAGCTAAACTAGAAGAAATTAAAGTATTGGCTGATGGCGAAGTAACACCAGCTTGTGCGACTGCATTAGTGGGTAAATCTGAGTTGATGATCCCAATGGCAGGTCTGATTGACAAAGATGCTGAGCTTGCACGTTTAGACAAAGAGATTGCGAAAATGGAAGGCGAAATCAAACGCACTTCTGGCAAGCTAAGTAACGAAGGTTTCGTTGCTAAAGCACCTGAAATCGTGATCACTAAAGAACGTGAGAAGTTAGCAGGTTATGAAGAAACACTGGTTAAACTGACAGAGCAAAAAGCAACCATTGCTGCGCTATAAGTTTTAACTAAGATCTAAAAACAAAAACCGACGTTTCGACGTCGGTTTTTTTTCGGCTCAATATTTCATTTCCCCACCAGCAATTATTCATATTTCTAAAGCATCGATAAACCCACCCGCACAATAGCTTTTAACTATTGATAATATATAAAATACCGAATTTACCTATTGATATGATTTTGTAATACTCATTACATCAAATTAATGGAATTAACCTTATGAAGAAAACCCTCAGCTTTGCCGCAATCCACTTTACCGTTGCTTTTAGTCTGGCATTCTTATTAACGGGTGATCTCTTAATTGGCGGCCTAATTGCTTTGGTTGAACCTATGGTCAATACCGTCGCATTCTACTTCCATGAAAAAATATGGCAGACTAAAAAGCTTATCCAAACCCAATCTGCATCCCCTAGCCGTAAAACCATCAGTTTTGCAGTACTCCATTTCAGTGTTGCTTTTACGGTAGTCTACCTCTTAACGGGTGATTTAGTGATTGGTGGTGCTATGGCAATGATCGAACCAACCATAAACACTCTAGCTTATTACCTTCACGAACGCGTATGGCAGAAAAAACAACAATCACAAAATCAGCCACAACAGTTAATGTCGATGATGGTTTGTTTACATCATTAACAACAGCACACGACTTTCATCACTGATTTTTCGGTTAATCGCCGCTATTATTTAGTTGCGATTAACAACAATTAGGATGTGTTTATGCACCCTCAGCAACTGCGCCAACTTTCTCGACAACTGGTGCGCCAATTAGGCATGCTCAATAATCAATGTGGTGCCATGGCCTTAACTCCAGTCCAAGCACATACCTTAATTGAACTTGAGCAAGGCCCATGCAGTGTTAGTCAAATGGCACAGCACTTAAAAGTCGATAAATCCAATGCCAGTCGTAATCTTGCGATGCTACTTAATCAAGACTTAGTCACCACCATTAGCCACCCAACCGATCGGCGTAGTCAATTATCCCAATTAACATCAACCGGTCAGCAAGCATTACGACAATTACACCGCCAACTTGATATCAATAGCCAACATATTTTAGATCAGCTCGATGATGATGAAATCGTCCATTTAGGCTCAAGTTTACATCGCTATTCACGTGCACTCACTGCGGTAGAACAACAGCAGGAGTATAAGATCAGACCCATTACCGCATTCGATAACACCGCTATTGCGACCATTATTCGTAAAGTATCGCTTGAATATGGACTCACTGGCGACAAAGGTTACAGCGTGAACGATCCTATTTTAGATAATATGGCACACGTTTACCGACCCGATAATTGCAACTACTGGGTGATAGAAAAAGATCAGCGTATTTTAGGTGGTGGAGGTGTAGCGGCACTGGCGGGACAAGAAGATTGGTGTGAATTACAAAAGATGTATTTTTTACCCGCATTACGAGGTAAAGGCTTAGCGCGAAAAATAGCAGTACAAGCATTAAAGTTTGCTCGCCAACAAGGATATAAAGGCTGCTATTTAGAGACTACCGCAGCACTTAAAGAAGCGATTTATTTATACCAATCTCTTGGATTTGTTAACATTCCACAGCGCATGGGCAATACTGGTCACGATAGTTGTGAAATTAAAATGATCAAAACCTTCTAAATAATCACGCCACCTTAAAATAATAGCGGCAATAAAAACCCCTACTTGTTGAATCACATCACGGTAATAACAAGCAGGGTTTATTCTATATTATTGGTAATTAGTAACTTTGTTTTAGGTGATAAACTCGCAGCCCTTGCACCACTTCAGCATAACTCGCCGAACCAATATATTTAATCTGGCGTTGGTGCTCAGGTACTAGGGTAAAACTTGAATCCTCAAATCGCCCTTCACCTTCAAATTCCAAATGCACAAAAAATGCTGGCTTACTGCTACTCAGCATCACCACGATCTCATTATTGTGCTCAGCGACTTCAAAGCGTAAATCAGGACAAGCCAACTCACAATATTTTGGTCGTGCAGGAAACCACGTGTTCTCAATCAATTGCTGGCCACTATACAAATGAACATGGAAGAAGCCATCTTGTTCATGGCCGTCTAAATCTTCATTTAACCATTCCCACACCACTTTGGTCGAGTCAGCTTCTAAGTATTGAGCAATCGGTTCACGATAGAGGATTTCTCCATCCCAACTTTGCCATACCACCTCACCTTTTAACTCGGTATTTTTACGACCATCATTGACTAAATGTAACTTCAGCCCTTGTTGATCACGCGTAAAAGTTGCCATTTGCGGAGCGAAAAAACGCCGCGCATGATAATGCAATTGTTTCCACCGACCACTGTATTCTAACGATGACCATGAACTTACGGGCCAACAATCATTTAACTGCCAAAATAGCATGCCGCGGTTAGTCGGTTTTTGTGTACGCCAATATTCAGCGGCTGTTTTAACGGCTAATGCTTGTTGCACTTGCGACAAATACAGCATATTGACAAACCCATTAGGAAAACGGAAATAACGGGTAAACATCTCGGTAATGATCGAATTACCATTCGTGCTTTTCTGATGGCTTTCAAAACTTGGCGAGCTAATATTCCAATCTTGCTCAGGCAAACAACTTTTTACGGTTGGTAACGACGGCCAGGATTGAAACCCAAATTCAGAGCAAAAGCGTGGCGTAACTTGCAGGTAAGCATCAAACTCTTTACCACTATCCCACACATCCCAACAGTGCATATCACCGCGATGAGGATCATGGTGCCAAGTATCTATAATATCCAATTCACCATTACATGGTGAGCTAGCCCAGAAACGACGAGATGGATCTTCACGCTCAACCACTTCAGCTAAAGTACGGTTAAGACGATCATAATTGATCAGATGCTTTTCACGATGCTGACGCGACTCAGGATCACGATTAATTGCTCCCAAAACTTCATTATCGCCGCACCACAAGACTAAACTTGGGTGATCTTTTAAGCGCCGAACTTGGAATTCGACCTCTTGCTCAACTTCAGCAATGAAATCAGGCGTTGACGGATAAAGAGCATTAGCAAACATCAGATCTTGCCAAACAAGTAGCCCTAACTCATCACAAAGATTATAAAAGATGTCTTTTTCATACATGCCACCGCCCCACACCCGCAGCATATTCATATTGGCTGCGGCCGCATCGGTTAACAAACTACGATAACGTTGTTCAGTCATACGTGCAGGCATTGCATCAAGCGGAATCCAATTGGCACCACGAACTGAAATGGGTACATCATTGACCATCACTACCATGCTTTGACCATGATCGTCGTCTTCCGTTACCAATTCTAATTTACGCAATCCAATTTGCTTAGTGATCGCAACCCCATCAGCTTCAAGTGCTAACTTATAGAGTCGTTGTTTGCCATAACCTGCAGGCCACCAATGACGTGGATTATCAATTCGAAAAATCACACTGGCTTTGGTTGCTTCGCGATCAAGCGTAAGGTGGAAAGTCTGCCCATCAAAGGTCACTGACGCATTAGCCAAACCTTTTTCAGAGACAACTTCATAATGTAACGTAACCGCCAATTCACACTCTTGCTGGTGCCATTTCTGTTTGGTGGCTAAATGACTAATACGTACGTGCTCAATGGGTTGCAGTACAATATCACCATAAACACCCAATACCGACAGGCAAATACTCCAATCCCAACCACTATGAAATTGTGGTTTTCGAAGGGTATTCATAAATGGAATTTGGTTATTACCTTCAGCCCATGGGAGTGGAAACGGTAATTTATCGGCGCGATTTTTAGCAGCTAAATCAGCGCGATGTAATACAATTTCAATGCGGTTAGTCCCTACTTGCAAACAACTTAATACATCCACCTTATGACGCATGAACATATTATTAAAATCTGCAACGGTATGACCATTAACACGAATTTCAGCAACCGTATCAAGCTGATTCAATACCAAGTCCATGGCATTACACGTCAGTTGCTCGGCTGTTAATTCAAAGTGGCGGCTGACAATCCAGTCGCACTCACCAACCCACTGAACTTTTTTTTCATTGGTTGCCCAATAAGGATCAGGGATCTCTCCAGCTGCATATAATGCTGAGTGAACATCACCCGGCAAATCAATATGAAGGTCTTGAATTGCTGAACGTTGAACACACGCAAGCAACCACTGGCCATTAAGTGAGATTGTCATCAATCACTCCAATACTGAGTTATTCAGTATGATTTAAATGTATGAGGATAAATGGGAAGATTTACACGCGTCGTGATTACAGACAGTGATCACGAGTAAATTTCTATCATGTCGTCGATATCCAAGTTTGATATCACAGCCAAAAAGTAGAAAAAGCCAGCAAAATGCCGGCTTTTAAGAACAGAGTGGTGTTATGACGATTTATTCTTCGTCTTCATTCTCTTCTTCATCATCTTCGTCAGATTCGAAGTAAGTGCCCCAACCGTCATAATCGATACTGTGCTTTTCAGCCAGTTTAATCAGCTTTTCAGCTTGCTCATCAATTAATTCTGCGTTTAGAGCTGATTCCATTACGGCATCAAAACATACAACCTTGCCGCCGCCATCTTCAGGATCAAGCTCTAGCTCTTCTGCTTCTAAAACATTAAAACCAAGTTTAAATGCTTCAACCGCAGCGGCTTCTAGTTCTTCAAATGTGTCTGCAGAGAAATGGTGCTCAATAGTGTAAAGCGCCTCTGGCTCACTGCCATCTTCAAGTAACGCGGCAATAATTTCGCGAGTTTCTTCTTTTTGCTCTGCAATCAATTCTGCGTAAGACATGGTATCACTCCACCTATGGAATAAATTTGCTGGCAAATATCGCATGGTTTGCACTCAATTACCATATCTTACGCATCAGCCAAGCCTAAATTGATCTTAATCAACCCTTGAAGGATTAACTGCTAACCGTCAAATACTCACTAATATGCATAATATTCCATGCTCATTATGCCGATTATTCGCCAATGACTACAGTACACACACTTATCCTAACCCTTGGTTGTCACTATTCGCATAGCCATCCATTTTTTTTACACAAATATCCTCAGCCTAAAAATCATCGCCAAACACCCCAAAATAAAAGTAATAAACTGTGAGCAATCGTTAAGTTAGCAACTATAAACCACCTTAGAATCATGCTGTCCTGCAGTCAAAACGAGATCATTTATGATCTATTCACCCCTGCTAGACTACGATGTTTTTCAATTAGTTACGTTTATTGTTTGTTCCTTATTTTTTCATCAGTGATCATTATCACTGATGCAGACAAACACACCTTATGGTTATCACTAACCAAGGGTGTAGGAGATAACCATGACGACACACACAGAAATTAAACCACACAAAAAAAGCTTCTTTGCTCAATTAAAATTCCCGTCGGCTTACACCATATTATTTACACTCATTGCGTTTGTAGCTGCCCTGACATGGGTTGTTCCAGCCGGGCAATATGATCGAGAAATGAATGTTGAACTCGGAAAAGAAGTGCCCATTACTGGTACTTATAAAGCCGTTGCTAGCAACCCTCAGGGCGTTATCGATGTGTTACTCGCACCTATAGATGGTTTTTATAATCATGAGTCTTATGAAGCAGCAGCCATTGACGTGTCATTATTTATTTTAATTATTGGTGGCTTCTTAGGACTCGTCACCAAAACCGGTGCCATTGATGCTGGCATTGAACGCGTGACAGCACGTTTACATGGTAGAGAAGAGTTAATGATCCCAATCCTAATGGGACTGTTTGCTGCTGGCGGAACAATTTATGGTATGGCAGAAGAATCATTGCCTTTTTATACATTATTAGTGCCTGTAATGATGGCTGCCCGTTTTGATCCCCTCGTTGCTGCGGCGACAGTATTACTTGGCGCAGGTATCGGAACGTTAGGATCAACCATTAACCCATTTGCTACCGTGATTGCTTCCAATGCTGCTGGAATACCCTTTACCGATGGCATTATGCTACGCATTATTATTCTTACTGTCGGTTGGTTAATCTGCGTTGCTTATGTCATGCGCTATGCAAAAATGGTGCGGGAAGATAAAACCAAATCAATTGTGTATGATCAATATGAACAAAATAAAGCCCATTTTTTAAGTAACCAATCTGATCAAATGCTGGAATTCACTACTACCCGTAAAATCATTCTAGCTATTTTTGGATTATCGTTTGCGGTGATGATTTATGGCGTTGCTATTGCTGGTTGGTGGATGCCACAAATATCAGCAATGTTCCTTGGTGCTTCAATTCTTATTGGCTTAGTGTCACGAATGAGCGAGGAAGATTTCTCTACTAGCTTTATTGATGGTGCACGAGATCTACTCGGCGTAGCATTAATTATCGGGATTGCACGTGGCATCGTGGTAATCATGGATCGCGGCATGATCACTGACACTATTCTAAATTCAGCCGAACATATCGTTACCGGGCTATCAGCAGTCGTCTTTATTAACGTCATGTATATATTAGAGATCCTGCTGTCATTTTTAGTCCCTTCAACATCTGGACTCGCCGTATTAACTATGCCAATTATGGCGCCACTGGCTGATTTTTCAGGAGTAGGACGCGATCTCGTTGTTACAGCTTATCAATCAGCATCGGGAGTTGTTAACCTGGTTACACCAACATCTGCAGTGGTTATGGGAGGGCTGGCTATTGCACGCGTACCTTATGTACGATGGTTAAAATGGGTTGCCCCATTATTAGGTATTATTATTATATTTACGATGGCAGTACTCAGTGTTGGGGTCATATTAATGTAGTAACTGTTTTATTTTATATAAACCGCCCACGGGCGGTTTTTTTGTATCTAATAATTAACAATCACTCACCATCAGTATTATTGATAATTCAAATACTATTATTTCATTAATAATAGTAACTATCCTATTTACACATAATAAATACCATCTAGATAATAATTATTAAACAGCTAAGCCATCAATATATATTAACCGCCAATAACACTATTATTCCGCACTAAAAAAAACAATACCAACACATATTTAAATTGAAAAAATAACGATTAAACTTAAAATAACGCACAACACAAACGTCACAAAAAAAACAATTAAAAATTTTAAAACCAAATCAATAACCATATTTAAATATATATAGTCACTCTAATTGAATAATATCTTAAGTGATAAAAACTTAATTAAAAAACAAAAATGCATAACATTCCACACCAAAAACAAATAATATACAAAAACAATGACTTAAGTTAAATTCACTCTTTAAAAAAACAACCAATCTACATAATAAATCATGATATTAAATTATTTCACGACTGACAAATGTCGTAAATAATCATTAAACACAAGCTAAGTCATTAATAATTAAAGTGTGATAGTGATCTTATACAAATAATATTAACCACGTAGAATTAATTACATAAACAACATTCAATACTTATTCAACGCTTCGTAACTTTAAAATAGCCAATCAATAATAGGCATAAAAATAAGGATACTATCATGAGTAACTTTTATGTGGGTTCTGAAATAGGTCAACTACGCCGCGTACTTATTCATCGTCCAGAGCGTGCTTTAAATAATCTTACACCATCAAATTGCCAAGAATTATTATTTGATGATGTATTATCCGTCGAAAGAGCGGGTGAAGAGCATGATATTTTTGCTAATACTTTACGCCAACAAGGCGTTGAAGTTTTATTATTACAAACCATGTTAAGTGAAACATTAGCCGTAGCGGAAGCAAAAGATTGGCTATTATCAACTCAAATATCAAATTATCGTTTTGGTAATACTTTTGCTAATGATATTCGCTGTTTCTTAGCAGATATGTCTCATACTGAACTTGCTTCAATTTTATTAGGTGGTCTAAGTTACGCCGAATTACCACTGCAATCATCTTCTATTATGCAAAAAATGCATTCAGCTTGTGACTTTATTATTAAGCCACTACCCAATCATCTTTTTACCCGTGATACCTCATGTTGGGTTTATGGCGGTGTTTCTATTAATCCGATGGCTAAAGAAGCTCGTCAACGTGAAACCAATCATTTACGAGCCATTTATCGCTGGCATCCGACTTTTGTTGGTCAAGATTTCATTAAGTATTTTGGTGATGAACAGCAAGCTTATGACAAATCCACCATCGAAGGCGGTGATGTTTTAGTTATAGGTAAAGGCAGCGTATTAATTGGAATGTCAGAACGCACTACCCCACAAGGCGTTGAAGCACTTGCATCAAATCTATTTAAACATGGTCAAGCTAAGCAAGTGATTGCGATGGAATTACCAAAACACCGTTCATGTATGCACCTCGATACCGTTATGACCCATATGCGTGAAGATACCTTCTCAGTTTATCCTGAAGTTATTCGTAAAGATGTTCAATGCTGGAGCTTAACTGGTGATGCTTATGGCAGTGTCAAAGCCAAAGAAGAAAAGTCTTTTGTTAACGCTATCGAAAAAGCACTTGGGGTTAACCAACTTAATTTAATTACCACAGGTGGCGATAATTTTGAAGCTGAGCGCGAGCAATGGAACGATGCCAACAATGTACTAACCGTCAGTCCTGGGGTTGTTATTGGCTATGAGCGTAACACCTATACCAATGAAAAATATGATAAAGCAGGGATCACAGTGCTACCTATCCCTGGTGATGAACTGGGTCGTGGCCGTGGCGGTGCTCGCTGTATGAGCTGCCCAATTGAACGTGATGGCATTTAACCCCGATAAAAAAGGCTGATACAACTCTCGATCAGCCCCTCATAAATGTGGAGATACACAGCTATGACTAAACAAACTGTCGTTGTTGCCCTTGGTGGTAACGCCTTACTTCGTCGCGGCGAGCCTTTAGAAGCCAGTATTCAGCGTCAGAACATCGCCACAGCGGCCACAACCATCGCCGCAATCGCACAACAATATAATGTGGTACTCGTACACGGTAATGGCCCTCAAGTAGGATTACTCGCACTCCAAGGATTGGAATATAAACAGGTCATGCCTTACCCATTAGACGTATTGGGATCAGAAACCCAAGGCATGATCGGCTATATCTTGATGCAAGAGCTTAAAAATTTACTACCACAGCAAGAAGTCTCTTGCATGCTCACCCAAATGTTGGTTGATCCGCAAGATCCGGCTTTTTCCGATCCGACCAAACCCATCGGACCGGTGTATCAAGAAGCTGAAGCACGTGAATTGGCTGAAAAATTTCAATGGACAGTTAAAGCTGACGGCCAATATTTCCGCCGTGTTGTTCCGAGCCCACAACCAATTGGTATTGTTGAATGCGATGCCATCGAAACCCTAATTAAAAGAAATCATTTGGTTATTTGTACTGGCGGTGGCGGTATCCCCGTTAAACGTGAAAATAACAAACTTGTCGGTGTCGAAGCCGTGATTGATAAAGATATGTCAGCAGCATACCTCGCTAAACAATTAAATGCTGATGCACTACTGATTTTGACCGACGCTGATGCTGTTTATCTCGATTGGGGTAAAGCAACCCAAAAAGCAATCACTAGCATCACCCCACGTGCGTTAGCACATTATCATTTTGATGCCGGATCAATGGGACCCAAAATTGAAGCCTCATGTGAATTTATCAACCAAGGTGGAAAACTAGTTGGTATCGGTGCACTAGATGATGGATTAAAGATCCTAAAAGGTCTTGCCGGGACAAATATTATTGCAGAAAAGTAGAATAACTATTCACAATTAACTGGAAATAAGATAAACATATTATTAACATTATCTATTATTGAGCAACTAAATCATAACAAGATTCAGTCGAAGAGATACTGAACCTTAAGAGGGATACATCATGGCTTTTAATCTTCGCAATCGTAACTTCCTAAAATTACTAGATTTCACTCCTCGTGAGATTCAACATTTACTTGAACTCTCGGCTGAATTAAAGAAAGCAAAATACAATGGTTATGAGCAACCACGCCTTACAGGTAAAAACATTGCACTTATCTTTGAAAAAACCTCAACTCGTACCCGTTGTGCATTTGAAGTAGCAGCATTTGATCAAGGCGCCCAAGTCTCCTATTTGGGTCCATCAGGCTCGCAAATTGGCCATAAAGAGTCAATGAAAGACACCGCGCGTGTATTAGGCCGAATGTATGATGGCATTGAATATCGTGGTTTTGGTCAAGCGATTGTAGAAGAGTTAGGTCAGTACGCTGGTGTCCCGGTTTGGAATGGATTAACCGACGAATTCCATCCAACTCAAATTCTGGCGGATTTCCTTACTATGCAAGAGCATGGTCGTGGTAAAGCGCTCCATCAAATATCATTTGCTTACCTAGGTGATGCACGTAATAACATGGGTAACTCATTGATGGTTGGCGCAGCTAAAATGGGGATGGACATTCGTTTAGTCGCACCAAAAGCGTTTTGGCCTGATGCTAAACTTGTAGCTCAATGTCGTGATATTGCCGCAGAAACCGGCGCTAAAATCACCATGACAGAAGACGTTCAAGAAGGTGTTCAAGGCTGTGATTTCCTCTACACTGATGTTTGGGTATCGATGGGCGAAGCAAAAGAAGCTTGGGCTGAGCGGATTAATTTGATGCTGCCATACCAAGTGAATATGGCAATGTTAAAAGCCACTGGTAATCCACATGTTAAATTTATGCACTGTCTACCTGCATTCCATGGTGAAGATACCACTGTCGGTAAAGAATTAGCTCAAGCTTATCCGATGCTATCCAAAGGGGTTGAGGTGACCGATGAAGTGATTGAATCAAACCACTCAATTGTGTTTGACGAAGCAGAAAACCGAATGCACACCATCAAAGCAGTAATGGTTGCCACACTAGGAAACTAAACGCTCAAACTTGAGTGCAATCAATCCTTAATCAGTTACCGCTCACGTGAGCGGTAACTACATTTTATTGCATGCGTATTATTTCAATATTAATAAAATCATTATGTTTCATAGAGATAAAACTAAAAAAAACAAAATATATCATTTTTATAATTGCATAAAAATCCGCCGCATGAATAGTTAACGCAAACGCTTGCGCCATAAAAAATAGACGGTATAATCCTTGCAATTTGCCTAGCAAGAGATAAAAAATGAACCCTACCATCAGCATCGAATTCGCTCGCAGTAATCATTCATTGATGATGGTTCGTTATTTTATTTTTACTATTTTCAAAAAAAAGCCTCCTTTAACTAGGGGGCTTTTTTTTGCCTAAAATTTAGCAAACCAGACAGTTTTCAATTTAATCACACCATCATAGGGAAAGAAGCCATGGCTAATTCGCTGTTTAAAAAGCATATTATTTCCATCCCCGAGCTTACTCGCGCTGAACTAGAGCTTATTATTGATACCGCGGCGAGACTAAAAGCTGAGCCAAACCCGACTTTACTAAAAAATAAAGTAGTCGCAAGTTGCTTCTTTGAACCATCAACCCGTACTCGTCTTTCTTTTGAAACAGCAATCCAGCGCTTAGGCGGTACCGTGGTAGGGTTTGACTCTCCAGGAAATACCTCACTAGCAAACAAAGGCGAGACATTATCCGATTCAGTACAAGTCATTACCTCTTATGTGGATGCCTTTGTCATGCGTCATCCGCAAGAAGGTGCTGCTCGCTTGGCGTCTGAGTTTTCTAATGGTGTTCCTGTTATCAATGGTGGTGATGGCGCAAACCAACATCCTACCCAAACCTTGTTAGATCTCTTTACTATCCATGAAACCCAAGGTCGACTTGATGGGATAAATATCGCTTTTGTTGGTGATTTAAAATATGGCCGTACGGTACATTCATTAACCCAAGCCCTATCAAAATTTAATGACGTTAAATTCTTCTTTATTGCACCTGAAGTACTCGCAATGCCCGATTATATTTGCGAAGAATTAGATGATGCAGGTATCAGCTATAGCTTACATAACAACATGGAAGATGTGATCCCTGAACTGGATATTCTGTATATGACACGTGTTCAAAAAGAGCGTTTTGACGAATCTGAATATGTACATATGAAAGCTGCCTATATTCTTACAGCTAACATGCTTGAAAATGCACGCGACAACCTAAAAGTATTACACCCACTGCCGCGCGTTGATGAAATTAAGGTTGATGTAGATAAGACTAAGCATGCTTATTTCTTCCAGCAGGCAGAGAATGGCGTTTATGCACGTCAGGCGTTACTTGCACTTGTACTTAATGAAACCCTATAAAGAGGTATGACGATCATGGTTAAAGAAACCCAACTTAAAGTTGAAGCAATTAAAAACGGTACCGTTATCGATCATATTCCAGCAAATGTTGGCATTAAGATCCTGAAGTTATTCAATATTGATGGTACAAATGAACGCGTTACTATCGGTCTTAATTTACCGTCTTCAGCATTAGGAGCAAAGGATCTCATTAAAATTGAAAATGTGTTTGTGACAGAAGATCAAGCCAATCAATTAGCCCTTTATGCTCCTCAAGCTACCGTTAATCAAATTGAAAACTATACGGTAGTTAAGAAACTAAATTTATCGTTACCTGAGTTTATCAGTGCCATCTTTAAGTGCCCTAACAGCAACTGCATTTCACATGGTGAACCTGTTGCTAGCGGCTTTAAAGTTTTAACTAAAAAAGCCGATATTCAACTTAAGTGTAAATACTGTGAAAAAGTATTTTCACGTCAAATTGTGACTGAATGTAATAGTTAACATTCTCACTCGGTCATTTACCCAGCGATAGCTTATCCTTTATTGCTGGGTCTTTTTACCTCATAGGCTTTCAAGCATCTTACAGCGAATCCATAACGTAAACCGACATCACATTACTATCATTCACTGAAATAACTTAATATAACGTTTGTTATTTGGTGATAATGGTCATATCTCCGCTACATTATAATTGCTACCATCAATATGCAACAACACGCAAACAATAGCTACTACCTCATTATTGCTATACCGATAATCTATATTGCCTAATCTGTTATTGATCCATACCTTGCCAAGGAGTGACTTCGAATGGATACCCAGCTGCCTGCAATCGATGATAATTATTGTAATGATAATATGACATCGGCATGTAAACGCTTATTACAACAACAAAGTTTTACAACGCAAGATGATATTCGGCATCAATTAATTAAATTAGGCTTTAACGATATCAGTCAATCAACGGTATCACGGCTATTATTACGATTAGGGGTGACTAAGGTTCCTAATGCGACAGGTAAAAAAATTTATTGCCTAACTACTGAAAATGAACCGATTAAAATACATGCATCAATTGCGTCACAAATTGAATTTATTACTCATAATCAATTGGTTATTGTGATAAAAACCCACCCAGGTGGTGCACAATTGGTCGCACGATTAATTGATATGCAACCCCATGTGGATATTTTAGGTACCATTGGCGGCAATGATACCGTTATGGTAGCGCCAAAAGATATTATGCGAATTAACCAATGCTTGCAGGTTGTAAAGCAATATTTAGGCTTGAAATAGCCACTGATATCGATGATGGTGAGTTGAATATAGGCTTAATTGCCCCCATATTAGTTACCACTAAAAGGCTATTATTGAGCCTTTAAATGATCATAAAATAGGATAACTCATGACAAAAATTCTTCATACAGAGCAAGCTCCTGCAGCGATCGGTCCTTATGTACAAGGTGTTGATCTTGGTAACATGGTAATGACATCAGGTCAGATCCCTGTTAACCCACAAACAGGTGAAGTTGCAGAAGATATTGCTGCTCAAACACGTCAATCATTAGATAACGTTAAAGCGGTTGTTGAAGCATCAGGTCTGAGTGTTGCTGATATTGTGAAAATGACTGTATTTGTAAAAGATCTTAACGATTTTGGTGCTGTCAATGAGGTTTATGGGGCGTTCTTTGATGAACATAATGCGCCTTACCCAGCTCGCTCTTGTGTTGAAGTTGCACGTCTACCTAAAGATGTGAAAATTGAAATTGAAGCGATTGCTGTACGTAAATAATTATCAAAAAAGCGATCACGAGACTGAAATCAGTGATCGCTTTTTTCTCCCACCATCACACTAATATGCTTGTTCTACTGTCGCTAACACTTGCGCAAACCATGCGGTAAATAGCTGGGGATTTTGATGTAATTGTTGTTGTAACTCCGCGATAGGCCACCATCGATATGCCATCACTTCAGCAGGATTTGGCGTAAACATCACCTCATCACCATTCGCAATCAAAACATGATCCAACTCATGTTCAATTAACTGTTGATCTAATTTAGCATAATAACAAAAATGGCCTACGTCCGTTAACGGGGTCGTCAATGTAATACCCATTTCTTCTTGTAAACGGCGAATACCAGCCTGATTAATCGTTTCACCCTGACGTGGATGAGAACAACAAGTATTGGTCCATAAACCACCGCTATGATATTTTTCTAAAGCACGTTGATGTAATAAATATTCACGTCCATTAGCTGTATCACGATAAAGCAATACTGAAAAAGCTAAGTGCAACGCACCATCACGGTGAGCCTGCATTTTTTCTTGTAAACCAAGCTCATGGCCCTGTTCATCTACTAATACTACATATTCTTCAGTCATAATTATCTTCTACTTCTATCACAAAATTTTGTTTATCGTTGTTTGATAACAATAAAACAAAACAAGGACATGTTTAAAAAACATGTCCTTGTTAATAATACTCACATTATATCTTTTAGTTATAATTATTAAACATTAAATAACCAGCACTAATGCTTATTGCGCTGAGCAACCTCTTGGTCTAACTCTGCTAGTTTTGAAGCCATCATTTTACGACTTTGAGTTAATAATTTACGAACATCTTCTTTTTCTAAACCAACAGTCGCAATCGGCTTCATAACCTCGACAATGACGACACCATTATCCCAACGATTAAGTTTTACTTTATCCGTCGAGCTACACACAATCGGTACAATCGGCACTTGAGCACCGATAGCCGCATGAAAAGCGCCAGTCTTAAACGGTAATAAGCCACGACCACGAGAACGTGTGCCTTCAGGGAACATCCACACTGACACTTTATTCTTTTTAATTTTATCAACAACTTGACCAATTGTGCCCACGGCTTTACTGCGATTTGCACGATCAATTAAAATATTACCCGTGATCCAGTATAGCTGTCCAAACAATGGGATCCACACTAAACTTTTTTTACCGACAGTCACTGTACGCTGCATAATTGCACCAGAAACGGTAAATAAATCATAAGTATTTTGATGGTTGGCAATATAAACCGCCGAACCTACTTGTTCAGCACCTTCAGCGTAACGGATCTCTAGCTTTATACCCAATACACGTGACATTTTACTAAACAGTCGCCCAAAGGTATAAACATGTTTAGGATTTCGTGGGCTTAATAAACAATAACCACAGCCAAAGACAAAGGTTACGATGGCAAAAACTGCAATCGCAATCAGGCGCAAAATATAAATCATTCAAACACTCCTCAGCGTACAAGTGTGCGCTAGTATACCCACAGCAACGAAAATTACACCTGTTATGTGTATCCATTACTCAATAAACTACGACACAATTAACGCAAATAAATCATTAAAAAGCCCTCATAAATACGAGGGCTTTATTGTATATATAGCCGTAAATTAACTGTCAGTTAATTGCTCATCACTGAGTGTTTGTGGGGAATCAATTTCAATATCAGTAACACGTTGCAATCCACGTGGCAACATTGATCCTCGACGACCACGCTCACCACGGAAGTTTTCAAGATCACTCGGTTTTAAACCTAACTTACGTTTACCTGCATACAAAGTGACATGACTATCAGCAGTAAGAACCATTAGATAAGATAAGAACTCTTCACGAGATTTTGATCGTGCCGATGGAATATTAATGATCTTATTACCCTTACCTTTACCTAATTGTGGCAAGTCTTTGATTGGGAATAACAACATTCGACCTTCATTGGTAATCGCCATAATTTGATCGCTATTAATATCTGCAATCGGCTGAGGCGGTAATACTAATGACTTTTCAGGTACCGTTAATAAGGCTTTACCGCTCTTATTTTTAGAAACCATGTCGCTGCTCTTACAGATGAAACCATAACCAGCATCCGATGCCATTAGCCATAGTTGATCATCATCAGCCATCATTACTTGGCGCATATTAGTGCCAGGAGTCAGATTTAAACGCCCAGTAATCGGTTCACCTTGGCTACGTGCAGATGGCAAAGTATGAGATTCAAGGGCATAGCTGCGACCATCAGAACCTAAGAATATAGCCGGTTGATTACTCTTACCACGCGCATGAGCGAGATAGCTATCACCTGATTTATAGTTAAGCGTAGTTGGATCAACCTCATGACCTTTAGCATGACGGATCCAGCCTTTGTCAGACAGTACGACGGTGATAGTTTCACTTGGAATCAAGTCACGCTCGGTCATAGCCTTAGCTTCGGCACGCTCAACCAATGGTGAACGACGATCATCACCATACTTTTCAGCATCTGCGATAATTTCTTTTTTGATTAAAGTATTTAAACGACGCTCAGAACCTAATAGCTTTTCAAGCTGCTCGCGCTCTTTAGCTAATTCATCTAATTCACCACGGATCTTAATTTCTTCAAGCTTAGCTAACTGACGCAATTTTATTTCTAAAATAGCATCGGCTTGAGTAACGCTTAAATCAAAACGTGACATTAATTCAGCTTTAGGATCATCTTCACTACGAATGATCTCAATCACTTCATCAATGTTTAAATAAGCCGCTAATAAGCCTTCTAAAATATGTAATCGAGCAATCACTTTATCAAGACGGTATTGCAAACGACGACGAACCGTACTACGACGATACTCAAGCCATTCTTTAATGATAGTCACCAAGCCTTTTACTTGTGGACGACCATCTAGACCCAACATGTTAATGTTGGCTCGAAAACTTTTTTCTAAATCTGTCGAAGCAAACAAGTGATTCATCAATTGATCGCAATCAATTCGATTGGTACGTGGCACAATCACGATACGGGTCGGATTTTCATGATCAGATTCATCACGTAAATCTTCTACCATTGGCAGTTTTTTTGCGCGCATTTGCGCGGCAATTTGCTCCAATAATTTGGCACCTGATGTTTGATGAGGCAAGGCGGTAATAACAATATCACCATTTTCTTTATGCCAAATCGCACGCATTTTCACGCTACCACGACCAGTGGCATACATTTTCTTTAAATCAGATTTTGAGGTGATGATTTCAGCTTCAGTCGGATAATCTGGACCTTGGACAAACTCCATCAATTGATCAAGATCAGCGCTTGGATTCTCGATCATATGTACCGCTGCATTAGCAACTTCACGAACATTATGCGGCGGAATATCCGTCGCCATACCAACCGCAATACCAGTAATACCATTTAATAAAATATGCGGTAACCGTGCCGGCAACATTTTTGGCTCAAGCATAGTACCGTCAAAGTTTGGTACCCAATCAGCGGTGCCTTGATTTATCTCAGCCAATAATACTTCTGAAAAACGCGATAAACGTGATTCGGTATAACGCATTGCAGCAAAAGATTTCGGATCATCCGGGGCACCCCAGTTGCCTTGACCATCCACTAACGGATAACGATAGGAGAAAGGCTGTGCCATTAGCACCATTGCCTCATAACACGCAGAGTCACCGTGGGGATGGAATTTACCTAATACGTCACCAACAGTACGTGCTGATTTTTTATATTTCGCAGTAGCGTTCAAACCTAATTCAGACATCGCATAAATAATACGACGTTGTACTGGTTTTAAGCCGTCACCAATAAAAGGTAAGGCACGATCCATGATTACATACATGGAGTAGTTTAAATAAGCGTCTTCAGTAAACTTTCTAAGTGGAAGCTGTTCAACGCCATCCATAGAGACATCAGTCATCGTGAGATAATCCGTCTTAAATAATGCGATTCGGCAAACATAATGTTTGCCGATTTAAAAATGATATACGTGTGAGGCGAATTAAACTTCCGCCAAATCGCCTTTGCTTTGTAACCAATGACGACGATCTTCTGCGCGTTTTTTACCTAGCAACATATCCATCATTTCATTGGTTTCACTATCATCATCAATAGTAAGCTGCACCAAACGACGGGTATTAGGATCCATGGTAGTTTCACGCAATTGCAATGGGTTCATTTCACCCAGACCTTTAAAGCGCTGCACGTTAACCTTGCCACGCTTACCTTTTAAACGCTCAAGAATGGCATTTTTTTCTGATTCATCAAGCGCATAAAATACCTCTTTACCTAAGTCAATACGGTATAGCGGTGGCATAGCGATAAACACATGTCCAGCACGTACTAACGCTTCAAAGTGCTTCATAAACAAGGCACATAATAACGTTGCGATATGCAGTCCATCGGAGTCCGCATCGGCAAGGACACAGATTTTACCGTAACGAAGTCCACTTAAATCGCCGCTATCAGGATCAATACCCAATGCAATTGAAATATTATGGACTTCTTCCGAAGCCAATACCTGATCAGATGACACTTCCCAAGTATTTAGTATTTTACCGCGCAACGGCATAATGGCTTGGAACATACGATCACGGGCTTGTTTCGCCGAACCACCAGCCGAATCACCTTCGACTAAGAATAGTTCAGTACGATTTAAATCTTGTTGTGAGCAATCGGCTAATTTACCCGGTAAGGCTGGGCCTGAAGCTATTTTTTTACGAACAACTTTCTTACTAGCACGCATACGACGGTGAGCATTGGCAATACAAACTTCTGCCAATAATTCTGCCAACTGTGGACGCTCATTAAGCCATAAGCTAAAGGCATCTTTTACTACGCCAGAGACAAATGCGGCACATTGACGTGACGATAAACGCTCTTTAGTTTGACCGGCAAACTGTGGATCCTGCATCTTTACAGATAATACGTAAGCACAACGATCCCAAATATCATCAGCAGTCAGTTTCACTCCACGCGGTAATAAATTGCGGAATTCACAGAACTCACGCATCGCATCAAGCAAACCTTGGCGCAAACCATTAACATGCGTACCACCCTGCGCGGTAGGGATCAGGTTAACGTAACTTTCAGTGATCAGTTCACCACCTTCAGGTAGCCACAATAGCGCCCAATCAGCCGCTTCTGTTGCGCCACTAAAGACACCAGTAAACGGCTCTTCTGGCAATAATGTATAGCCTTTCACGCCTTCAGCTAGATAATCTTTAAGACCATCTTCATAGCACCAACGTATTGTTTCATCAGTAATTTTATTGGTAAATACTATTTCCAAACCGGGGCATAATACAGCCTTAGCTTTTAAATTACTTTTAAGACGAGTAACAGAAAATTTTGCACTATCAAAATATTTAGGATTTGGCCAAAAATGAACTTTGGTTCCTTTTGCACGGCGGCCACAAGTACCAATAACTTCTAATTCAGAGACTTTATCGCCGTTTTCAAACGCGATTTGATAAACTTGACCATCACGTTTAACCGTTACTTCAACCCGATTAGAAAGGGCGTTTACAACCGAAATACCTACCCCGTGTAGACCACCTGAAAATTGGTAGTTTTTACCCGAGAATTTACCTCCGGCATGTAATTTACATAGGATAAGCTCAACTCCAGAAACACCTTCTTCTGGATGAATATCTACCGGCATACCACGACCATCATCAATCACTTCTAATGATTGATCGGTATGAAGAATGACTTCAACTTTACGGGCATGGCCAGCCAAGGCTTCATCGACACTGTTATCGATAACTTCTTGACCAAGGTGGTTAGGTCTTACCGTATCGGTATACATACCCGGACGGCGGCGTACTGGCTCAAGGCCATTTAGAACCTCAATGGCTCCAGCGTTATAGCTTTGATCTGTCATATCACGGAAATTTACGGGAAAATTTTGCAAACAATAGTCAGTAACCCTCGCGTTGTTGTCAAGCGGGAGTCTGCGGAAAACTCACATTCAGTGAGTCGCGTCTCTTTTCTATATTACGAAAAAGGGACGAAAACTGGGTATAGATTTTATGCTAATGCACATAACTTGATTTATAGGGTAGCCTATCTCGTTACTCAATGAACAGATAAGTCAGGTTATAACCCTAAGAATTGAAGAATGGTGGCGGGAAAACGTTCAAAATTACAAAAACTATGATCACCATTAGCTTCTATTGTTAGCCTACAGTGCGCATATTTTAATGCTGCTTGGCGATAATCAAGTACTTCATCACCTTGCTGTAATAACACCCATAGCCGTTGTGGCTGCGTGATATTTATAACTTCAAGTGCTTTCAACTCATCAATGTGCTGAGCTTCTAACACATAATTTTCACCGCTATACGGATTCTGCTGTGGTCCAAGATAGTCAACTAACAGTTGATAAGGTTTAACGGCTGGATTAACTAATACGGCCGATAATTGATAACGCTCACTAAGCCACGTACTTAAATACCCTCCTAAAGAGCTACCGACAACACCAATCGTATAGTGATCCTTATATTGCTCAACCAATTGCGCTAGATATTGACTAGCTTGAGCTGGATAACTCGGTAGCTGGGGCGCTATCAGCTTGATATCAGGTCGATACTGACGACAATAAGCCATCATTTGTTGAGCTTTCAATGATGATGGCGAACTATTGAAACCATGTAAATAAATTAATAATGATGGCATCAGTAACCTTCAGCATCAAGTTTAGGTTTAAATTGATCACCACTAATACGGTGGACACTGGTAATAATTTGTCCGTCTTTAGTTAATTCTAAATAACGCCAACCTGGGTTGTTATGATCTAACGCAAAATCATCAGAATCAGGCATAAACTGAATACAGGTCGATGGTGTCGCAAGCACACGTACACCATGGTAAGTCCGATCTAAATTTTGATGAATATGCCCACATAGCACGGCTTTTACTTGTGGATGACAATCAATCACATCCCATAAACTACTGTTATTATGTAGTTGATGTTGATCTAGCCACGCACTACCTGCTTCAAGCGGATGATGATGCAATAAAATTAAGGCATGTCGATCAGGATAACGTGCTAGAGCGGTATTTAATAATCCTAACTGTGCCGTACTTAGCTCACCATGTGGCACACCTTGTACTTGGCTATCGAGTAAAATCATTTGCCAATGATCCCCCACTAATACCTGCTGCTGTGGCTTAATCTGCTCACTCGGTAAAATGGATTGCATTGTTGGCTGAAAATCATGATTGCCCGGCAACCAAAAACACGGTTGTGACCAACGTGAAATACCATCAGCAAAACGCTGATAAGAATAAGGGGTGTGATCTTGAGAAATATCACCCGTAGCAACGATGGCGTCAAAATGACGCGCAGCAATATCTACCCCATTAAGCACGGCATGAAAACTGTCTTTGGTTGCCACACCAAGCAAAGAGCCGGAGCCATTGGCAAACAAATGAGTGTCGGTGATCTGCAGAAGAACCACACTTTCGGGGTTAGTCTGCGGCAGCGAATAGGTCTGCAAAACGTCAAAAACCTTGTCTATTCTGAGCAATTAAGTTCAATTAACAAACGGATTGTTTACTAAGCCCGTGGCGTAAACAATGCTTCAACCAGTCACCTAAGAAAAGGTTGACTTGATGTTTCTCATTTTTTTGATGCATACGCAAGTTAGGATAGTCATATATTGGCTTGAGACGAGAAATCTGCTGCGCAGCACACACTTCTGCGACCTTAGCATCATGATATAACCGTACCGTTAATAATGGTGCCAAGTAATCAGCAACCCTATCAATATCAACCAAACCTAATGTTACCACTGTGGTGTAGCGGGTTGATTCAATAATTTTCAACTGGTATGCATCATCACACACTAGGTATACTTGCGTATCTCCGACTTCATCGTTGCGAGGCAACAATGGTAAGAGTTTAGCGTAATTAGTTTCATACAAGCGCATTAGGCTTGTCAAATCAACAGTATACCTTTTATTCAAATCATTCCCCTAGGATTATAAAATAATTTATTTTATGCCTGCTGCAAACGTTGATAATGTAACTGCAACCATTGTAGTGCGATAATCGTGGCCGCATTTTCAATTTTACCAGATTCTAGCCATTGATAAGCCTGATTTCTAGATACAACATGCACACGAATATCTTCTGATTCACTGGCTACGCCATGGATCCCTTGCGCTAAACGACTATCGACTTCACTAATAAAAATATCAAGTACCTCTGAACAGCCACCTGAGCTGGACAAATAACGTGATATTTTCTCCGTTTTCCCTAGCACTAACCCCGATTCTTCAGTTGCTTCTCGGCGTACTACTTGCTCAGGAGATTCATTATCATGATCAAGCATACCTGCAACAATTTCTAACTGCCATGGCTGGCAATCAGCAGCCATCGCGCCAATTCTAAACTGTTCAATTAATACCACTTGATCACGTATCGGATCATAAGGTAATACAGCTGCAGCATGACCGCGTTCAAACAGTTCGCGCTCAAATTCACCACTCCAACCACCAGCAAATAACCTGTGTCGTAAGCGGTATTTAACCATTTTAAAAAAACCGTCATACACAGTTGTCGTCGCTAATACCTCTACATCTTGACGATTAAACGCTTGTTGCGAGGATGAATAATCTGACGTTTTCCCCATACTTTTTATCCTTCGATGATAGATATCTATTAAAAGTTAACCAACTTCAAGCGAGATAGCATTAAAATCAACTTATATCCCTTACAGTTATACTTTAAGTGTAATATTCCACTGCTAGTGTTTAAACAATTAAATATCATGTATCTTTTTGACACGCTGTTTATTAAATCGATTACAATAACCTAATAACCGAATGTAAAAATACAATCACTACGTAAAACTACGTAATGATCAGTTTCAAGCAAGGCTGCTTCAGGTAAACTGGCGCTTGCACTATATTTATACATTCCCATTTTTGTCTGCAAGACCAGGAAAGGCATCCATGAAAAAATTGCTTCCAATCATTATCAGCCTTGCAATTGGCTCTATTAGTCAATCAGCATCGGCTGACGATCTCGCTCAGATTTATCAGCAAGCCAAGCAAAATGATCCACAACTTCTAAAAGCCGCGGCCGATAAAGATGCAGCTTTTGAAGCAATTAATTCTTCACGTAGTACCCTTTTGCCACAAATTAATCTTTCAGCTGGCTATAACACCTACTACCTTGATTCAAAAGCAGGCAAAGATAACGGTTTTACCGGTGGGGTTACGTTAAGCCAATCATTATATAACCGTGCTAGCTGGGTTGGTCTTGATATCGCTGAAAAACAAGCTCGTCAAAGTGATGCAGCTTATGCCGTTACCCAACAAGGTCTTATTTTACGCGTTGCATCAGCGTATTTTAACGTTTTAAAAGCCAAAGATGATTTGAAATTTGGTGAGGCAGAAAAAGCAGCGGTTGGTCGTCAATTAGAGCAAATGAAACAACGCTTTGAAGTCGGTCTATCAGCAATCACTGATGTTTATGATGCCCAAGCTCAATACGATACTGTACTGGCTTCTATCATTGTAAAGAAAAACACTCTCGCCAATAGTTACGAAGAATTACGTGAAATTACCGGTCATGCATATTCGTCATTAGATCCATTAAATACCATTACCTTCTCAGCGAGCAAACCTCAACAAGTTGCTGATAACCTAGTTAAAGATGCTGAAACTGAAAACTTGACCTTATTAGCATCACGTATTGGTCAAGATATTGCTCGTGATAATATTTCACTGGCAGACTCAGGGCACCTACCAACATTATCATTTGAATCAGGTTACCAATACGACGATACCAGTGCGTTATCTAAACCTGATCAAGGTAATCTAAGCGCAGGTATTAAAATTGACTTGCCAGTTTACAGTGGTGGTAATACTAGCTCTCAAGTAAAACAAGCTCAGTATAAATACGTCTCAGCAAGTGAAGATCTTGAAGCACAATACCGCACCGTGGTTAAAAATGTTCGTAACTACTACAACAACATTAATGCCACTATTGGTTCTATTAATGCTTATAAACAATCAGTTGTATCTGCAAAGTCAGCATTAGAAGCAACTGAAGCTGGTTTTGATGTTGGTACGCGTACTATTGTTGACGTCCTAGATTCAACTCGTAGTCTCTATTCAGCTAACAGTGAATTAGCTAATGCGCGTTACGACTACATTCTAGCGCGCCTACAGTTGAAACAAGCTGTCGGCACTCTAAGTGAGCAAGATCTATTAGATATTAATGCTGGCTTAATTCAAACTAAGTAAGCCAAATTATATCGATATAAAAAAAGCGCCTTTCGGCGCTTTTTTTATCAGTGATAATTCTAAAATTAACCGCGTCCACCACGAATGGCTTCAATGATTTTTGAGGTTGAACACCCATCTTCAAAATTAAGTACTAACACTTGACCACCTGCCGCAATCACTTCTTTGCCACCAGCTATTTGTTCAGGTGTATAGTCACCACCTTTCACCAAAATGCTTGGTAGCACTTCACTGATTAATCGTTGCGGTGTTTCTTCAGTAAACGGAACCACCCAATCAACCGCACCTAAGCCAGCTAATACTGCCATACGGCGATCTTCTGGGTTAACTGGACGTCCAGGACCTTTCAAACCTTTAACTGAATCATCAGAGTTAACAGCGACAATCAAGCGATCACCTAGTTTTGCCGCTTCGGTTAAGTAAGCAACATGGCCTGCATGGAGAATATCAAAACAACCATTGGTCATAACGACAGTTTCCCCTCGCGCACGCGCAGCTTTTACGGCTTCAACCAGCATAGGTTCAGAGATCACTCCAAAGCCACTATCCTGGCTACCGTGAATAGCTTCAGTTAACTCAATGGTTGATAAGGTTGAGGTACCTAACTTCGCCACCACCACACCAGCAGCAGCATTCGCAAGCTTACAAGAGTCAGATAACGACTTACCCGCTGACAATGACGCCGCTAACACTGAAATAACCGTATCGCCAGCACCCGTTACATCATAAACCTCTTGCGCTAAAGTCGGCATATGTAATGGTTCACAGCCTTTTTCAAGTAGCGTCATTCCATGTTCAGAACGGGTAACTAACAACGCTTCAAAATCAAATTGCTCAATCAAAGCCATGCCTTTGTCGACCAATTCTTGTTCTGAATTAACACTACCAACAACGGCTTTAAACTCAGATAAATTCGGCGTTAATAACGTTGCGCCACGATAACGCTCAAAATCGGTACCTTTCGGATCAATCAAAACCGGCAATTTTGCAGCACGAGCCAATTGAATCATCGACTGTACATGCTCCAACGCACCTTTGGCATAATCAGACAAAATAACCGCTTTTGCATTCGCCAGCGCAGGCTGCATACGTTCAAGTATTAGCGCTGGATCAACATTCTGAAAACCTTCTTCAAAGTCTAATCGAATTAACTGCTGACCACGGCTCATCACCCGTAATTTGGTAATCGTTGAATATTCGGCCAATGCAACAAAATCACTGCTCACATTTAGTGACGACAATTTTTCTGTTAACGCTCGTGCTGGCTCATCGGTACCGGTTAAGCCAATCAATTTGGCATGACCACCTAACGCAGCAATATTCATCGCCACGTTCGCTGCACCACCTGGACGTTCCTCAATTTGATCAACCTTAACCACCGGCACTGGCGCTTCTGGTGAAATACGTTCAGTCGGTCCTGTCCAATAGCGATCTAGCATTACATCACCAACAATCAATACCTCAGCGCGGTTATAATCAGGCAGCGTCAGTTTCATTTCTTTCTCCGGGAATATGGAAACGTTCGAATATTAGCATAAACTAAAATCGAGGGGCATTCGGGTAATAGCTAAACCGCATTAGGTTCAAGCCATTGCTGCCATACTTGCTCAACGATATTACGCATCTCAACAAACTGTTGTTGATCGACATAGGCGGCTAACCCCAACAAACTCAGTCGATGAATCGCATTACGCATATCACAATAGGCTTGCTGTAATTGTTCGGCAGTCATGCTATCAAGAATACCGTTATTCGCCAGTGATTCAAAAATACGTACATTATCAGACCAGCGCGTTAAAGCGGGTTGTTGATGAGCATAAGCTAACACGAAATATTGCGCTAAAAATTCAATATCGGTAATGCCACCTTGGTCTTGCTTCAAACCAAACATTCCCACTTTTTTCTTGCCTAAATGATGACGCATTTTATGCCGCATCGCCGCAACATCTGTCGCTAGTTGAGTTCGATCGCGCGCGATGGTTAATACTTGCTGGCGTACGTCTGCAAATGCCGTACGCAATATTTCATCGCCGTACACCATCCGTGCGCGTACTAATGCTTGATGCTCCCATGTCCATGCTTGTTGCTGTTGGTACTCAGCAAAAGCATTAACAGTGGTGACTAATAATCCAGAGGCTCCTGATGGCCGTAAGCGCATATCAACGTCATACAACACTCCTGATGCTGTTCGTGTTGAGAATAAATGAATAATTCGTTGAGCTAAGCGCAAATAAAACTGTCGCCCATCGATTTCTTTACTACCGATGGTATAAACATTATCCGGGCAATCATGAACAAACACTAAATCAAGATCTGAGCCATAGCCCAATTCCCAGCCGCCAACTTTGCCATAACCAATCACCGCAAAGCCTTTACTTTGTCGCTCTAATAAGTGGCTTGGTTCACCATATTTTGCTGCTATTTGTAACCAAGCTTGATTAACTACCGCGGCAATAATCGCTTCAGCAAGATAGGTTAAGTGATCACTTACTTTCATCAATGGTAGCACTCCTGCAATATCAGCAGCTGCTATGCGGAGTAACTGAGTCTGTTTAAACTGGCGAATAGCCTCCATCTGTTGTTCCATATCCTCTTCTGGAATACGGGCAAGATATTCACGCAATTCATCTTGATAGCTAGTCAGTTCTGTTGGTTGGTACAAATGCTGCGGATCAAGCAATTCATCTAATAATAATGGGTATAACGCTAATTGCTCTGCCACCATCGGACTAGCCGCACATAATCGAATCAGCTGCTTAAGTGCGATTGGATGCTCAGTCAATAACTCTAAATATGTAGTACGGGTTGCAATGCGGATAATCAATTTGGTTAATCGCGGCAGCAGCTGGACAGCATCATCCCGTAACACTACTTGCGCTAAAATTTCCGGCATTAATGTCGCTAACGCTTCACGTCCACGCGGACCTAAAGTACGTTTAAAAAGTTCATGCTTAAAAGACAGTAAATTCTGAGCTTGAAGCTGTTGTTCGGGAGCGTCTATTTCAGCCAAAATACTCAGCAATACATCTTCATTAGTCACCATTGCCCACATTTCATGGTACTGCGTCGCCACCTCTTGCTGACTATCTTGATCATCATGTCCAATAATATCGTCAAAAATAGCGTGAATAGCCGCCATATGCTGATCTGTTGTGGTCATTAATGACGCCCAATCAGGCTCAGCCATTGCACATGCCAGTCGCGCTTGATCAAGCGACTTATCAGGCAGAGTTTGAGTTTGCTTATCATCAATGGCTTGTAATAAGTTTTCTAATCGACGTAAGTGACAATAACCCCTCGTTAAAGCATCGACATCAGCTTGAGGTAACAAAGCCAACTCTTTAATCGCCGTTAAAGTCGGTAATAGGCCACGCTCACGTAAGCTTGGCTCGCGTCCCCCACGAATTAATTGAAAAGATTGAGCAATAAATTCCACTTCACGAATACCACCCGCCCCCAACTTAATATTGTTGGTAAGCCCTCGGCGGCGAACTTCACTGCCAATCATTGCTTTCATACGGCGTAGCGACTGAATAGCACTAAAATCGATATAACGTCGAAATACAAACGGTCGCAGCATCTGACGTAAGCCTTGGTATTGGCTGAAGCTTTCTTTACCCATTACCCTTGCTTTTATCATCGCATAACGTTCCCAATCACGACCTTGCTCTTGGTAATAATCTTCTAATGCAGCATAGCTCATGACTAACGGACCACTGTCGCCAAAAGGACGCAAGCGCATATCAACTCGGTAACAAAAACCATCATAAGTGATTTGATCAAGGGCTTTGATCAACCGCTGCCCTAAGCGAGTAAAAAACTGGGCATTAGCAAGGCTACGACGACTACCGACCGTTTCGCCATTTTCAGGATAGGTAAAAATAAGATCAATATCTGAGGAAAAGTTCAGCTCACCACCGCCAAGTTTACCCATACCTAAAATGAGCATTGGCTGCGGTTCACCTTGGTCATTCATTGGCGTGCCCCACTCGGTGCAGCACTGACGATAAAGCCAATGATAAGCTTCCATAATCAATGCTTCTGCCAATTGCGATAAACTGGCTAAGCTATGCTCCAACGCGACTCGTGAACTAAAATCTTGCCACGCAATGAGGGTCATATAGCGACGTCTAAAGTGACGTAAACTGCGCATTAAACCAGCTTCATCGGTTACTTGAGCAAGTTGCTGATTCAATAATTGACGATAATCAATCTCCAAGCAGCACTGACGATGTTCGAATAGCCATTCAAGTAATGTGGCATCTTGCTGTAAAGAAGCGCTAATAAAATCACTCAATCCCAACATGGCATATAACTCGTCTTTGGCCTCTCCTTGCCATAATGCCAGCTGTTGTGGATGTTGCTGGGCTAATTTTTCCCATGCTAAATCTGCCGCGGCTAATAAGTCGCTGCAATGACTAATGGTTGGATATGATTTTTCGGTCGCCATGCGCTGTCCTTGAACAAGTAACTCGATAAAGAGCTCTAATTTAGCATACAAAAACGCCCATCAAACGATGGGCGTTATAATTTATTTTATTGAGCAAGCTACTCTTTACTTACACTTTAAAAGTATCTATTTTTGCTTCCAAATCATTCGCTTGCTGATGCATTTCCACTGCGGTTTGGGTTAACTCAGTCACCACACCCACCGAGCCGTCGACTAATTCCCGTACATTGGTTAAGTTCATATTCATCTCATCAGCAACGGTACTTTGTTGTTCAGCAGCAGCGGCTATCTGAAAGTTCATATCATTAATCTGCTGAATTTGTTCGACAATCTTATTTAATTCATCTCCAGCACTGGTAACAAGATCAACCCCTTCAGTCGCTTCAACGACACTACGCTCCATTAATGTTACCGCTTGCTGAGCACTTTGCTGCAATTGGGCGATCATATCTTGAATTTCAACCGTGGCAGTTTGTGTCCGCTGGGCTAGATTACGTACTTCATCCGCAACAACAGCAAAACCGCGCCCAGCATCCCCCGCACGCGCAGCTTCAATCGCGGCATTAAGTGCTAATAAATTGGTTTGCTCTGAAATACTTTGAATCGTCACAATCACTGAGCTTATTTTATCAACCCGTGTCTCTACTTGATTTACAGCGGCGGCTGACTGGGTAATATCATTCGATAATTGGTTAATCGTCACCATCGTTCGACTAACAAACTTTTGTCCTTGCGCTGCTTGTTCCGAGGTATCAAGGGTTGCATTAGACGCATCACGGGCATGACCTGCAACAGTTTGTACTGTCGATGTCATTTCTGCCATCGCTGAAGCTAATTGATCAATTTCAGCAAACTCTTCTTGGGCAGATTCCTTAGTTTGCTCCATCATTAACGACATAGTTTCAGCTGCTTGTGAGAGCGTAGTTGCGGCCTGACGTTGGGCAACAAATACCGCAGTTAACTGACAACGACCTTGCTCAAGCTCACGACTTAACTCACCAAATTCATCACGACAATCCATTAGCATTGGTTGCGATAAATCATTATTTGCCAATGCTTGAATACTTTGCTTTAAGCAACCGATCTGGCGCAACATAATTCTCGACACCAGCAACAAAATCACGATAAAAATCACCGTGATCAATGCGGTTTGCCATACTATCTGGATTAAATATTGCTGATAATGATTTAACGCCTGTGCATTAGATTGATAACTAATTACCGCTAAATTTAAGCTTGGGAGCTTAACAATATAACCATAACCTTGCTCATCTTGCAGCGCAAATGGCTGTTGGGTTTGATTAGTCTTAATAAGACTGCTGAGGGTTTGGCCACTTTGCAATGGCTGTTTAAGATTAATTATCTGATTAAGCTTAGACTGAGCAAGCTTTTTATCATTACTATAATCAATAACGTATACACCATTATTAGCCACTGTTGCTGCTAATGCTTGTTCAGCTAAAGTAAAATCTTGGTTTTCAATAGCCATTAACGCCGTTAAAGTCTGAGCATTAGATTGCGCTAATTGTTGGACTTTATCTTGCTGATTGACGATAACCGATTGATAGAATAACTCGACATTCCACAACTGCTTACCAATTAACAACAGCAAACTAACCACGATTAGTAATATCAGTTTGGGTCTTAACTTAAGATTTGTTAACCACTTTTCCCACGGCTTAAACATTAGCGCTGCCATTTATCTTCTCCATAGTGCTAACGTTTAAACCCTTCACATTTATAGTGACAGCGTTATTCGTAAGCCAGTAATATCGCCAATTAGCATCATTGCTTTGTTCTCATGGTTAGTTATCGACATCAAAGGTTAAATATTTAGTCGCGACTCAAACATACCGTTCAAAATATGATCTACGCCACATGCAATTGTTGTTGTTGCAAAACTTATCGTTAACCCACATACAACAACGCCCCGCATAAAGCGAGGCGTTGTTATTAGATACCAATTTTTCTCCGTATTAAGTTATGGCCAGTAAGGCGTCAACTCGATACTAATATGGCGCGTTTGACTCATTGCATGTAGTAATGATTCTTCTTGACGCTGTAACCATTTTTCTACTTGTGCTAAATCATCCCCTTCAAATAAAGGTAATAACCGCCTAATTGGTTCTAATTCGCGTAAATCTTCTAAACCTTGTAATAAATCTAGCCATGGCATTCTAAAACAAGCACGGCGTTCTTCATCATACAAACCAGCAAAAGCAATTCCGCTCATCAAATTACGTACTAAACGTGGTTTTTGATCAAGGTAATCAATCCGACTAAGTTGTCGTTCAGCCGGAAAAACATCAAGTAACTCAGACCATGAACGAGTTAACATATTATCTGCAAACGGTTTCACGGGAGCGGCCAACTTATCACGTGACTTATCATCAAGGAATGGCTGCCAACCTCGACTTAAAATCCAGCGACTTAAATCAAGTAATAAGCCACAGTAGCGAGCTGATCGCATTAATTGGATCATATCTTCGCTATCAGGTAATTGGGTATAACGAAGATCCAATTGCTGCTGTAACTCTTTGCGAACATTAAGCTTACGGAGTATATGGGCTTTATCGTCAACCAACTCTTGAATGCTATTCGCTTCTTCTAGCCAATCAAGCTCACCTTCTAACCATTGCAATTCTTGGCGTAACAAGGCACTGGCACGACGTGGAATAATGCCGCCAAAAGTTGCAAATGTTTGACGTAATAAACTCAATGCTTGTGAAATTTGTACTAACGCTTGCGGATCTTGGCGCTCGACGTAAATTTGCTCATGATATAGCCAATGTTCTAGCGCATGCTCAAGCGTATTAATGAACGTTGTTTCAACTGAGTCTTGAACAGTTGTTTCAACAAACACCAACGGCTTAATCGGATCGCCTTGATAATCAGCAGCAAGTCGGTAGCCACGAGCAGCCTTGCTAAGATTACCTAATCGCATGCCACCATCAGTGCATAATTCACGCGCTAAAGTAAATAAAGCATCTGTTTGACCTGATTTAAGCTCTAATTCCACTTCACAAATTGGCGAACGTTTATCATCAACACTCACTTCACCATGATCAAATGCTAATTCAATTTGGCTACCATCAGGCATCGCCACTAACCATTGCTGGCGTATAAAATCAGTACTAAATAATGGCTGAATTTGCTGCTGTACCGCAACCACATCAAAGTCCTGTGGCCAAGCATCCATCGGATGGAGTGCTAAACTTGGTTCAGTACTATTTACTTCAACATTGTATTCAGGACGCTGATGTAATCCAGCTACAACGCGGCCTGCCGTTTTCAATGTTTGAACAAACACATCATCAAAACGACGAATACGTAAACCAATATCATGCTGGCGCAATAATTGATCTGGGGTATCAAAATAAACATTACCCAGCTCGCGACGACTCTGTTGCAGAATTTTAGCTGCGGAAATTTTATCCAATAGCTGCTTTGAAAATTCTGGTAAGACAAAAAACTTCAGTTCTATCTCGGTTTCCATAGTTATACCTATAAACAGTGGCAAACCAAGGATATTTGCTTATTCACTCAAGGGCAAGTGAGAAATATCAATAAAACCTTGATCAAAACTGGTTCCACTATACTCTTTAATACGTTAACATGCGCGATTCAATGACCATCGCTCAAGATTTAGCCTTATTCGGGCGCTCTTTAGGTTGATCGGCTATGCCAGTAAATACAATAATGGGGCTCTTTGCAAAATCCCCAATCAAACCACTACAACGTCATGTTATTCGCGTAACTGAATGTTGTGATCTGCTTATCCCGTTCTTTGAAGCATGTAATGCTGGAGACTGGGAAAAGGCGGCTATTTTACGCGAACAAATCTCGCAACTTGAAAAAGATGCGGATGTGCTTAAGCGTGAGATCCGTCTGAAGCTTCCTCGTGGTCTTTTCATGCCAGTAGATCGTACTGATATGTTAGGACTGTTAACCCAGCAGGATAAATTAGCTAACCTCTCCAAAGATATCGCTGGTCGAGTCTTAGGACGTAAGCTACAGATGCCTGCTATCATGTACCCAGATTTTGTGGCATACATTCAACGTTGTTTAGACGCAGCTGATCAAGCTCGCCGTGTAATCAATGAACTGGATGAATTACTCGAAACTGGTTTCAAAGGCAGAGAAGTGACGCTTGTTGCCGAAATGATTAATCAGCTAGATGTTATCGAAGACGATACCGATGCTATGCAGGTTGTCTTACGTCAACAATTAATGTCCATCGAAGACCAACACAGCCCGGTGGATGTCATGTTCCTGTACAAAATTCTCGAGTGGGTAGGCGCAATTGCTGATCAAGCACAGCGGGTCGGCTCACGTTTAGAAATTATGCTCTCGCGTTCTTAATAACGGGAATTAAACAAAACAAGGTTTTACAATGGAAATCCTGGCTAACTACGGCACTCTATTAATTGGAGTGGCAGCTTTTTTTGGTCTTTTGATGGCGATTGGTATTGGTGCAAATGATGTTGCCAATGCCATGGGTACTTCAGTTGGTTCAAAAGCACTTACAGTAAAACAAGCGATCATCATTGCGATGATTTTTGAATTTGCAGGTGCTTATCTTGCAGGTGGTGAAGTTACCGATACTATTCGCAAGGGTGTTATCGAAACTTCTCTATATGCAGCCCACCCTGAAACCCTCGTTTTTGGCATGATGTCAGCGCTTCTTGCTGCTGGTACATGGCTACTTGTCGCTTCTTTTATGGGCTGGCCTGTTTCAACAACACACTCAATTATCGGTGCTATCATCGGTTTTGCTTGTGTGTCAGTTGGCACCAATGCAGTGGATTGGCATTCAATCCAAGGTATTGTGGGTAGCTGGTTAATTACACCGCTTATTGCCGGTATATTTGCGTATCTGATTTTTATCAGTGCTCAAAGATTAATCTTTGATACTGATAACCCGATGAAAAATGCAAAACGTTTCGTTCCTGTTTATATGTTTATCACGGCGATGGTCATTGCATTGGTAACAATTAAGAAAGGTCTGAAGCATATAGGTTTGCATTTATCTACAGGTGAAGCTTGGATCGCATCCATTGGTGTCTCTTTGGTTATCATGATTGTAGGTTACTTCTACATTCAGCGTAAATATGCTGATGATGATCTAATTGATAGCAATGGTTATGCTGGTGTGGAAAGTGTATTTAGCGTATTGATGGTTGTTACTGCGTGTGCGATGGCATTTGCCCATGGTTCAAACGACGTAGCAAATGCAATTGGTCCACTATCAGCGGTTGTTTCAACCATTGAACACTCAGGACAAATTGCAGCGCAAAGCCAAATCGCATGGTGGATCCTTCCACTAGGTGGTATTGGTATCGTCATCGGTCTAGCTACTCTTGGTCATAAAGTAATGGCTACCGTAGGTACAGGCATCACAGAGTTAACACCGAGCCGTGGTTTTGCTGCTCAGTTAGCAACAGCATCAACTGTTGTACTAGCATCAGGCACAGGTTTACCTATCTCAACCACACAAACTCTTGTTGGTGCGGTATTGGGTGTAGGTTTCGCTCGCGGCATTGCTGCTCTTAACCTTGGTGTTGTTCGCAACATCGTTGCATCATGGATTGTGACTTTACCAGCAGGTGCATTACTTGCTGTCATTTTCTTCTACATTATGCAAGCATTATTTAGTTAAATAGTGGCAGAGTTCAAAGAGAGAGGTCTCCCCCTCTCTCTTTTCTTGCTCCCTTCCTTTAAAGCTCTTACTATCCTCGATCTCAACCATTTCAGGTTCATCAAGGATCCGATAGTGAAGTATCTCATAAGCTTTTTTTTGTTCTGTTGTACACTAATTAGCCCGATAGCTAATGCTGAACAAGCTCATTATATTTCTGATAACTTATTTACTTACCTACTAAAAGGTCCAGGTAACCAATACCGCATTGTCGGTAGCGTTAATGCTGGCTCACCAGTAACAGTATTAGAAACCAATAAAAACTATAGCCATATTACCGATGACCGAGGTCGTAGTGGCTGGGTTGAATCTAAGTTTCTTTCTACCGATGTCGCACTCAAAGAGCGTTTACCGGTTCTAGAAGCTGAACTTACAACAGTAAAAGCGCAGCTTGCCGAGGCACTAACAAGTAATAACGCCCAAAATAGCGAACTCAATAAAACGTTGGTTCAACGTAATAGCCAAATTAACCAATTTGAAACCCGTAATAATCAATTACAAAACGAACTAACGATTGCTCAAGATGAAGTGCGTACTTTACGTGCCAAAATTGATACTCAAAAAGATGACTTGTTGATGAGGTGGTTTACTTATGGCGGGCTAGTCGCTGGAGCAGGGTTGTTATTTGGATTACTGTTACCACATATCACACCTCGTCGTCGCAAACGCACCAATGGCTGGGCGTAAGCAACCACTTAGTGTTATTTCACGAATCCACCAAAAAGGCAGCTAACACATTAGCTGCCTGTTGATTAATTAATCTGCTGTCACTATTACCATTCAGATAGTGCTGGCATACTAAATTGATAGCCGTCAAATGCCAAAATCACATCTCGCGATTCAATTTTTACTAATTTAACCCCTGCCGCTACCATGTCACCTTGATGACGTTCATGACCATTCACTTTTACCCACCGCTTAGCCGGAGTAGAAGAATAAATATGCTGATTAAAGTTCATTTTAGGTAACTTTCGTTGCACTGCTGCGGGTAATAAACCAATTGGCGTTACTTGTTTTTTTGCCGCAACGGCCGTTGTTACTGGCACACTATCTCGTTCCACAGCACTACGATCAACATCACTATCTTGATATTGCTCACCATCAGTAGCAACTATCGCTGATTTAAGCTTAGCTGCAAGCTCTGGAGATAAATCAGATAAATCGAGATTATCTAGCTTGTAGGGGTCATGAGCCGCTGTTGATGTCTTAGAGGCGTGTTTAACGGGATCAATCACCGCCGCATCATCATAAGTTGGTCCTAGATTAGAATACTGGTCATCATTATCATTTAACGGCGTATTCGTTTGTGACAGCTCAGCTGGAGAAGCAGAGTAAAGGCTATCACTGATCGGTAATGGTTCAGTAACCAGTTGCGGATACGCCATAAACATCACATCAGTATCAGCCTCTACTGGCGCTAATACTGGTTTTTTAGGCGGTGCTAAAACAGCATTAATTGGCATTGATAACGCCACTGATGCTGGCTTTGCTATCGCCGCCAATGAATGCTGTTGATACAGCTTATAAGCCACAATCGAAGCCGCGGGCACCAAGGCAATCAAAATTGGTACAATCCACTTAGATCGAGATTGTTGTGCTTTAACCGCTCGCATCGGATGCACAATTTTCATCGGTTCACCATTACTGTTCCCTTGGCTTGATTGGGTCGCATTATTTGCATCTGACTGCTTTAATGCCGTTAATAACTGAGACATTATGCTTGCTCCGGTTGTAACGTAGGCCCTGGGAAATTAAGGGCTGAATCGAGGATCATCAGCGTCATTGGCCCGGCAATACCATCAGCTGCAATATCTTGCGAACGCTGAAAACGACGTAATTTATCGAGTACCGTTTGATCAAAATAGCGCACCTGAGGTCCATTATCCCCTAAGAAAGTATTCAACTGCTGATTTAGCCATGCCACTCGAGCACCACTTTGACCAAAGCGAATCGTGGTCTTATCACCTAATGGTGGACGCCATAGCAAACTAAATTGACCATCCCAACGCGCTTCAAACCATGCCGGTGTAACTGAAATACGTTGATGATCCAATAGCAATTCAATCCGATTATCAGTAATGGCATAAACCACCGCATAGAACGGCTGTTGCTGGCCATCTTTTAAAGTCACTATCACTGGTCGATTAATCAGACCTAGTCGAGCTAAAGTGGTTGACCCAGAAAAACAGGTTAGTGCAATTCGAGAACTGGTCGCGCAAGTCGCTTGATTTAATGCTGTATCAAAACCCCATAATTGATACAAACTCTGCATCGCATTACGTTGCTGACGGCTATCATTAATAACCTCAGCTAAGCGTGACTCAACGCTCGTCGCAGTCGTCGCCGCAACAGGAGTTATTGTTTTTGCAGCAGCTGAAACTTGAGCGCTTGCTGTCGTTAATTTTAATGGTTGTGACAAACTCGATGGTGGCCAATATTGCCATGCTACGGTTGCCATCACGCCACATAATGTCGCCGCAATGGTCCAAGGCAACCATGAAGCTGTAGAACGAGGAGCGGCAGTGGACGGTATTTGCCAACTTAAAATATCTTCACAAGCCTGAATAGCCATCGTTTTAGTAACGCTATGCGTCCCGCCCTGACACGCTAACTGCATTGACTTATCACATACCAAGTTGATTAACCTAGGTACACCTTGAGTTTGTTTGGCGATATAGCTGATTACATTGGCATTAAATACTGGATAGAGGCAATCAACAGCACTTAAACGATAATGAATATACTCACTCACTTCAGTTTCAGTCAATGGGAGTAAATGGTAGCGGGAAGTAATACGTTGGGCTAATTGGCGTAACCGCTCTTGCTGTAACAATTGCTGTAATTCAGGCTGGCCAATTAACACTACCTTTAATAATTTACGACTGTCCGTTTCTAGATTAGTCAGCAAGCGTAATTGTTCTAGCACGTCGGGCATTAAATGCTGAGCTTCATCAACTAATAGTAATGTCTGTCGGCCCGCAGCATGATTAGCAATCAGATGCTGATAAATAATATCGGTTAATTGCTTAAAACTCGCCTCATCACGATAACTTAAGCCTAATTCATCACAAATAGTCGCTAATAAATCATGGGATGACAACGCTGGATTTAAAATAACAGCGACTTGTGCTTGCTGTGGTAACCGCGAAATCATTGCCCGCAGCACTGTGGTTTTGCCCGTTCCAACCTCACCGGTTAATAACCCAAAGCCGCCACCATCAGTTAACCCGGACAACATATGAGTTAACGCCTCTCGATGACGCTCACTGAGATAAAGAAAACGGGCACTTGGCACAATTGAAAATGGTGCTTCGGTTATGCCAAAAAAATCTTGGTACATATATATACTCTGATACTTAAGTTATGTATGGATAAATTGTCGACACTATCGATAAGCGCATTCAGTAACAGCATCGACAAAATCAGCAACAGTATAAATCGCGGAATACTGACAAACTCTCATTGCGAATCGATCTTTGCTATCATGATGCTAAATAAATCAGTGTATATTGGTTAACAAAATAATACCGATTAACATTATCATGATGTGATAATGGTGATTTTTATTGTGATCTACAACTATTAACCCCTGCGGTATTTAAGGAGTCTTCATTGCAAACCTATCTTGTCGGCGGTGCTGTTCGCGATACCTTATTAGGCTTACCTACAACAGATCAAGACTGGGTGGTTGTGGGGACAACCCCTGCCATGATGCTTGATTTAGGTTATGAACAAATTGGCAATGATTTCCCCGTTTTTCTTCACCCTCAAACCAAACAAGAATATGCCCTAGCACGTACTGAACGTAAATCAGGCCATGGTTATACTGGCTTTACCTGTTATGCCGCCCCCGATGTTACTCTCGAACAAGATCTATTACGACGAGATTTAACCATCAACGCGATTGCGCAAGATCAACACGGGCAGTTAATCGATCCTTACTCAGGTCAATATGATTTAGAACATAAAATCCTACGTCATGTATCACCAGCATTTAGCGAAGATCCCTTGCGAGTATTGCGAGTTGCGCGCTTTGCTGCTCGTTTTGCTCACCTAGGTTTTACCATCGCAGCTGAAACCATGGCATTAATGCAAGAGATTGTTATCAGTGGTGAATTATCAAATTTGACCCCAGAACGAGTTTGGAAAGAATGGCAAAAATCACTCTCAACTCAAGATCCTCAAATATTTTTAACCGTATTGCGCCAATGTGGTGCATTAGCGGTGATCATGCCTGAAATCGATGCTTTATTTGGTGTGCCACAACCCGCTAAATGGCATCCTGAAATAGACTGTGGTATCCATACTCTCTTAGTTGCTAAACAAGCAGCATTGCTCAGTGACAATACGATTATTCGTTTTACAGCCCAAGTACATGATCTCGGTAAGGCACTATCACCTAAAGATGATTTACCCCACCATAAAACCCATTGCCGTGATGGGATTAAACCAATCAAACAGCTATGCCAACGACTTAAAGTTCCCAATGAATACCGTGATCTCGCACTACTAGTATGCGCCCAACATACTAAAATCCACCATGCACAAGAAATGCGAGCGAGTACGTTTATTACTATTTTTGATCAAATCGATGGCTGGCGAAAACCGAAACGTATTGCACAACTAGCAATATGCTGTCGCGCAGATGCTCGTGGTCGTCAAGGTTTAGAAGATACGGCATACCCCCAAGCTGATATCGTTATTGCCGTTTTTGATATTGCGCAAGCTGTATCCGTAAAACCGATCATTGCTGCAGGTTTTACTGGGGCGGATATCAAACATCAACTGACTCAAGTGCGTATTCAAGCCGTCGATGAATACTTACAATCGATTCGAACCTCATCTTGATCCACAAAAAAGCCGACATACTGTCGGCTTGTTTGTAAGGCGCTTATTGATGATTATTTAGCCCATAAAAATAGGAATAAACCAACACCTAAAATTAAACGATAGATAACAAATGGTGTCATTCCTAAACGGGTTACTAACTTTAAGAACACGTGGATACAGGCATACGCACTGACAAACGACACCGCGATACCAATACTAAGGTTACTGATATCAATTGGCTCTGTCCCTGTTACTAGCTTAAGACCTAAGTAACCACCAGCAAGAAGAATGATCGGAATCGACATTAAGAATGAGAACCGTGCTGCCGCTTCACGTGTAAAGCCTAAATATAATGCTGCCGTCATGGTTGCGCCTGAACGAGACGTACCTGGAATGATAGCTGCTGCTTGTGCTAAACCGATTAGCACCGCACTTTTCCATGTGGTTTGATATTCATTGTCTGTTTGCTTAGCGTGTTTATCAACCCACCATAGCAGCAAACCAAAAATAATTGTCGTACAAGCAATAACCCATGCTGAACGTAAATACATTTCAATAAAGTCTTTCATCAACAGGCCAAAAACACAGGCAGGAATAGTTGAGATAACAATCATCCATGCCAATTTCGATTCAGCATTATGTTGACGCTTAAAAATTGAAGCTAGCCACGCGCCAAGTAATGTAACGACTTCTTTACGGAAATAAATCATTACCGCTAATAGCGTTCCTACATGCACCGCAACATCAAATGCCAGCCCCTGATCCGGCCAACCCAGTATTTCTGAAGGTAAAATAAGATGGGCAGAGCTTGATACAGGTAAAAATTCTGTTAATCCCTGTAACAGGGCAAGCATAATCGCTTCAAAGTGACTCATTCATTATCCTTAATTTATATTGTTAACTATCAATACAAGTAATAACTTACTCGAGATTATTCAACAGGCCATAGTTGCTGTTGAGGTGAAAATTTTTGCCATAATTCAGCAATCGTTTGTTGCTGCCCAGGAATAACCAACTCAGGGCATAACTCGCTCATCGGCCACAAGACAAAGGCAAACTTATACAAATCAGAGCGTGGTAACTTCGGCGAACATTCACTGATCACATCACCATAAAGTAAAATATCAAGATCAATGGTACGACTTTGATTTTTAGTCGCATTCTCAGGTCGCCCGAGTTGGCGCTCAATCGCTTTTAACGACTGTTGTAGCGTAGCTAATGATAGTGATGTTTTTATTTCAACCACACTATTAAAAAAATTATCGCCATCAAAACCAACCGGTTCAGCTTCAAACACACGTGACATCCGCCATGACGTTGCCAGCTGCGCAACTGCAGCGACGCCTGCCGGTAAATAATGTTCACGCTCAACATTGCTGCCAATGCTGATATAAGCGGTGATCACTACTTAAGACCTCGTTCAATTTGCACCCCAACCCCGCGTGCATTAGCTACAGCACCTGGTTTAGTGACTCGCACTTTAATCCATGGCACTGCAAAACGAGTCATAATTAAATTGGCAATATCTTCAGCCACCCGCTCAACTAACAAAAAGCGGCCTTGAGTAATATGCTCAGTAACCGCTGAACTTACCGTCGAATAATCTAACGCTAAATTAACGTCGTCAGTTGCTGCCGCAGGACGATTATCGTGAGCCATCTCCAAATCCAATACTAATTTTTGCTTGATTTGTTGTTCCCAGTCATACACTCCAATAGTGGCGATAACTTCAAGTTGTTCTATAAATACCGTATCCATATTTAATCGCTAATTTTGTTAGAGGTCGGATACCTAATACACACAAAAACGCGTATTATCAGGCTATATAAGCTAGCGTTAATAAATGCTAACAGGTCAATAATACACTCAATGTTGACCATAATCGTGACTATATCACAGCCATAAACACGCTGATATTTATCAGCGGCAATATTAATAAAGATAAGATCTAGCTAACATTTACTATCGATACATAGCACAACTTAACTTTAAATAATCGGGATATTGGATGACACCATTAGCGTTACTGATGATCATTGCTGCCTATTTATTAGGATCAATTTCCAGTGCAGTGTTAATTTCAAAACTGTACCATTTCCCTGATCCTCGAACTCATGGTTCACATAATCCAGGTGCGACCAATGTACTTCGACTCGGCGGCAAAGTTGCAGCAACATTAGTTCTTGTTGCTGATATTCTCAAAGGTATGATCCCAGTATGGTTAAGTTATTTTTTTGGCTTAAACCCATTTCTGTTAGGCATTATCGGCATTGCTGCTTGTCTGGGTCATATCTATCCGATTTTCTTTCATTTCCAAGGTGGCAAAGGCGTCGCAACTGCGCTTGGTGCATTAGCACCTATCGGTTGGGATCTTAGCGGTAGCTTAATTAGTATCTGGATATTAGCATTAGCACTAACAGGCTACTCTTCACTAGCATCTTTAATCACTGCCTTGGCTGCACCACTGATGACATGGATGGTAAAACCTGAATACACCATGCCAGTTTCAATGCTTTCTTGCTTAATTATCTTCCGCCACCAAGACAATATTCGCCGTTTACTCGATGGCGACGAAACTAAAATATGGCAGAAATTTGCCCGAAAAAGTAACGAAAAGCAATAAAAATGCATAAAAAAAGCGAGAACATTGATTCTCGCTTTTTGTTTCAATTAACACATAACCGCTATTAAGCAACAGGCTTCAGCTGATCGATCGGCCAACGCGGATAAACCTTAACCCCAAGATCCATTAATTCATTATTTTTCAAACGTTGCATACCAGCATAAGCAATCATAGCGCCATTATCTGTACAGAATTCAGTACGCGGATAAAACACTTCACCGTGCATACCTTTCATCAATGTTTCAAGTTGCTGGCGTAATGATTTATTAGCACTTACACCACCGGCAATCACCAAGCGTTTATAACCAGTTTGCTTCAATGCTCGCTTACACTTAATGGCTAAAGTATCTACCACTGCTTCTTGAAATGCATAAGCAATATCAGCACGTGTCTGTGGATCATCATCATTGCCACGAATAGTATTGGCAGCAAATGTCTTCAAACCCGAAAAACTAAAATCAAGCCCTGGGCGGTCCGTCATTGGACGCGGGAACTTAAATCGGCCTGGAGTGCCCTGTTCTGCCATTTTGGACAATAGCGGACCTCCTGGGTAATCTAAACCCATCATCTTAGCCGTTTTATCAAATGCTTCACCCGCCGCGTCATCAACTGATTCACCAAGAATTTGATAATCACCAATACCACGTACATCAACCATCATGGTGTGTCCACCAGAGACAAGCAGTGCTACGAATGGAAATTCAGGCGCATTATCTTCCAGCATGGGTGCCAATAAGTGGCCTTCCATGTGGTGTACAGCCACTGCCGGTAAATCCCATGCATACGCAAGACTACGACCGATTGTCGCACCGACCAATAACGCCCCAACAAGGCCAGGACCTGCGGTGTAAGCAACGCCATCAAGATCATCAGGGGTTAAGCCCGCAGCGGCTAATGTCGCAGTAATTAATGGAATGGTTTTTTTAACATGATCGCGTGATGCTAACTCTGGCACCACACCGCCGTAATCGGCATGTAACTTTACTTGACTGTAAAGTTCATGTGCCAATAAGCCTTTTTCATCATCAAAAATTGCGATACCTGTTTCATCACAGGAGGTCTCAATGCCCAATATACGCATAACAGCCTCTATTACTATTCGGTGATCCAATATAAAAAATCAGTCTAGTTTCAATAACAACCGATAATTCACATAGGTTTGTAAGGGGGTAATTGAGTGCCATGTTACCGCTGTTAACACAAATTAACCAGTTCATAGGCGCAGAATGCTTTACAAATACCCCCAAATCAGATTAGAATTTCGCACCATTTTAATCGACTGACACTTTGACGTCAGTATTAAACCGAATCACTCTGAGGTGAGTATTACATGCCAGTAATCAAAGTACGTGAAAACGAACCGTTTGACGTAGCACTACGTCGTTTCAAGCGCTCTTGCGAAAAAGCAGGTATCCTTTCTGAAGTTCGTCGTCGTGAGCACTTCGAAAAGCCAACAACTGTACGTAAGCGTGCTAAAGCAGCGGCAGTTAAGCGTCACCTGAAGAAATTGGCTCGCGAAAACGCGCGTCGCGTTCGTCTGTACTAATCGTTCGATTATAAAACAGAAGGATCGCGTAATGACTCTTATTGAACGCCTAAAAAGCGAACAAATAGCGGCGATGAAGGCGAAGAATAAACCTCGCCTTGGTGCCATCCGTTTGGTGCTTGCTGCAATTAAACAACGCGAAGTTGACGAAAAGATCACTCTTTCCGACGACGACGTGTTAGTAGTGTTGACCAAAATGGTGAAACAACGTCGTGACTCTGTAGCACAATATGAAGCTGCAGGCCGTCAAGATCTTGCTGATGTTGAACATGCTGAAATCAGTGTTCTTGCAGAATTTATGCCTCAACCATTGAGTGAAGATGAAATCTCTGCTCTGATGGATGAAGCTATCGCTGCAACTGGTGCTGTCAACATGCAAGATATGGGCAAGGTCATGGGCGTACTGAAACCGCAAATTCAGGGTCGTGCCGATATGGGGATTGTTAGCAAGCTGGTGAAAATCAAGCTAGGTTAATCACTCCTCTTATTCTGCAACAAGCCGTGCTATTCTTTCGGAATGCGCGGCTTGTTTGTATCTGACAATCCTCACTTTAACGGTGTTACCGTTACACTCTTTTTGACTAACTCTAGGTTGTTTACTTTGTTATGGCAGGAAAAATACCGCGTTCATTTATCGATGATTTGATCTCTCGACATGATATTGTCGATGTCATTGACGCGCGTGTAAAACTCAAAAAACAAGGTAAGAACTTTGGTGCCTGTTGTCCATTCCATAATGAAAAAACACCATCTTTTTCGGTAAGCCAAGAAAAACAGTTCTATCATTGTTTTGGGTGTGGCGTTCATGGCAACGTACTTGACTTCGTCATGGAGTATGATCGATTAGAGTTTGTCGATGCCATTGAAGAGCTAGCTTCACAGTTAGGATTAGAAGTGCCACGTGAAAATGATGGCACCGCCCCCCGTGGGCCGAAAGCGGCAGATAAACGTAACTACTATGAATTAATGGGCCAAGTATCACAGTTTTATCAATCACAATTACGAGCACAAGATGCTCAGATTGCTGTTGATTATCTCAAAGGTCGTGGCTTATCTGGCGATATTGTTAAAAAATTTAATATCGGTTTTATTCCCGATCAATGGGACATGGTACGCACTCGCTTTGGGCGTGATAATGAATCGCAAAAAGCACTTGTTAATACTGGAATGCTGATCGAAAACGACCAAGGTCGTCGCTATGATCGCTTTCGTGGACGAGTGATGTTTCCGATCCATGATCGCCGTGGACGAGTAATTGGTTTTGGTGGTCGAGTATTAGGTGAAGGTACCCCTAAATATCTTAACTCACCAGAAACTGATATTTTCCATAAAGGTCGTGAACTTTATGGTTTATATGAAGTATTACAAACCCATCGTGAGCCTGAAAAAATCATGGTGGTTGAAGGCTACATGGATGTGGTGGCTCTAGCTCAATTTGGCGTCGATTATGCCGTCGCATCTTTGGGGACCGCCACCACTGGCGATCACATTCAAAGCCTATTTCGTCAAACCAGCACTATTGTGTGTTGTTATGACGGTGATCGTGCAGGACGTGAAGCCGCTTGGCGCGCAATGGAACAAGCATTGCCTTTCTTAACCGATGGCCGCCAATTAAAATTTATGTTTTTACCTGATGGCGAAGATCCAGATTCTTGTATTCGTGCAGAAGGCAAAGCACAATTTGAACAACGCATCGAGTGCGCTACAACGCTATCGGACTTTTTGTTTAATAGCTTAATGGTTCAAATTGATACCAGTAGTCGCGAAGGAAAAGCCAAGCTAACTACATTAGCGGTTCCTTTAATTGATAAAGTACCAGGTGGCACTCTGCGACTATACTTGCGTGAGTTACTCGGTAAAAAACTCGGTTTACCCGATGAAGCACAGTTACAGCAGCTGCTATCAAAACATGGCCAGATCACTAAAGCTGTCGGCCAAGTACAAATTAAACGCACCCCGATGCGAGAAGTTATTGCCTTATTAATTCAGCATCCACACTTTGTGCAACAGCTTGAATTTGATATGGACGCATTTGCTGGTATTGAGCTCGCAGGTTTAAATTTATTGCTCTCGATAGTTGATAAATGCCGAAACAATCCCAATATTAGCACAGGACAGCTTTTAGAATATTGGCGTGGCACCAAGAATGAAGCCATGATGGCTCGGCTTGCCGCGTGGGAGCTACCGTTGTCGAATGATGAAGACAATAGCCTCGATGTATTTTTAGATGCAATGGATAACATTATTATCCAATGCGTTAATCAACAAATTGAACAGTTGCAGACTAAATCAAGAACTGTCGGCTTATCAGTCGAAGAAAAGCAGGAATTACAGCTATTAACGCTGAATCGCCCTGTCTAATAAGTAGTCAACAATTAAGAAATTTGTTATAATGACTGGTTTGCAACTCTGCATACTAAATTATCACTCAGACCCGAAGTTGGATACCGTCTATGGAGCAAAATCCGCAGTCACAGCTAAAGTTACTTGTCGCTAAAGGCAAAGAACAAGGCTATCTGACCTACGCCGAAGTAAATGACCACCTACCAGAAGATATCGTTGATTCTGATCAGGTTGAAGACATTATTCAAATGATTAATGACATGGGCATTAAGGTAGTTGAAACTGCCCCTGATGCCGATGAACTCATGATGACTGAAGATAATGCCGACGAAGACGCCATTGAAGCAGCGGCGCAAGCATTATCAAGCGTAGAAAGCGAGATCGGTCGCACAACAGACCCTGTGCGTATGTACATGCGCGAAATGGGTACGGTTGAACTACTTACTCGCGAAGGCGAAATTGATATCGCAAAACGCATTGAAGATGGTATTAACCAAGTTCAATGCTCTGTTGCTGAATATCCTTCAGCAATTGCTCATTTACTTGAGCAGTTTGACAAAGTTGAAGCCGATGAACTTCGTCTAACTGATATCATTTCAGGCTTCGTTGATCCTAACGAAGAAGCTACCGCAGCACCAACAGCAACACACATTGGCTCAGAACTCAGCGAAACTGATCTTGAAGATGAAGATAAAGATCTTGAAGACGACGACGACGACGAAGATGCGGAAAACGAAGAAGAAGACGATGGTAGCATCGACCCAGAATTAGCACGTGAAAAGTTCCTAGAACTACGTCAATCCTATGAAAAAATGGCTTTAGCCATTAATCAACACGGTCGTCAACACGCTACCACTGAAGTTGCCGTTGAAGAACTATCAGAGATCTTCAAGCAATTCCGTTTAATTCCAAAGCAATTTGATCGTCTAGTTAGCTCACTACGTGACTCTATGGATAAGGTACGCACTAACGAGCGTCTTATCATGCGTATGTGTGTTGATAACAGCAAAATGCCAAAGAAAACGTTCATTAGCCTATTTGCGGGCAATGAATCAAACAGTGATTGGATTGACACCGCACTTAACTCAGGTAAGCCTTACGCTGAACGTCTAAAGAACTATGAAGAAGATCTTCGTCGTTCAACGTTAAAGCTACGCATACTTGAACAAGAAACGGGTCTGTCTATTGAGCGTATCAAAGACATCAGCCGTCGTATGTCAATCGGTGAAGCAAAAGCGCGCCGTGCGAAAAAAGAGATGGTTGAAGCAAACTTACGTCTTGTAATCTCTATTGCCAAAAAATACACCAACCGTGGCCTACAGTTCTTGGATCTAATCCAAGAAGGTAACATTGGTCTAATGAAAGCCGTTGATAAATTTGAATACCGTCGTGGTTATAAATTCTCAACTTACGCCACATGGTGGATCCGTCAGGCAATCACACGTTCAATCGCTGACCAGGCACGTACTATTCGTATTCCTGTGCACATGATTGAAACCATCAATAAATTGAACCGTATCTCACGTCAGATGCTTCAAGAGATGGGCCGTGAGCCATTACCGGAAGAATTGGCTGAACGCATGCAAATGCCGGAAGACAAGATTCGTAAAGTATTGAAGATTGCTAAAGAGCCAATCTCAATGGAAACACCAATTGGTGATGATGAAGATTCTCACCTAGGTGATTTTATTGAAGATACGACACTTCAACTACCAATGGATGCAGCGACTGCGACTAACTTGCGTGCTGCAACTAACGATGTACTCGCGGGTTTAACACCACGTGAAGCAAAAGTACTTCGTATGCGTTTCGGTATCGATATGAATACTGACCACACGTTAGAAGAAGTGGGTAAGCAATTTGATGTTACTCGTGAGCGTATCCGTCAAATTGAAGCGAAAGCGTTACGTAAATTACGTCACCCAAGTCGTTCAGACGTACTTCGTAGTTTCCTTGACGAATAAGTAAACTCGATAACGTTATCAAAAAAAGCGAGCCTTGAGCTCGCTTTTTTATTATATGCAATAGCAACATTAAAAGTTTGAGATACTAATTCAATTATTCTAACTGCCGAAAAAGCAAACAATTTTTTGGTGTTAATCACTAGACAAGTGTCACGCCATCCCCTATAATTTGCCGCATATGGCCCCTTAGCTCAGTGGTTAGAGCAGGCGACTCATAATCGCTTGGTCCCCAGTTCAAGTCTGGGAGGGGCCACCAAATTTCGAAAAGGCTGAAGTATTTTTTACTTCAGCCTTTTTTCGTTTTCAAACCACATAAAAATGACCAACTTCCATCTTTTATTACTGTAACTAAACAAAAATATAATTAACACGCCGACACTTGATAAATAGCAAAGCTTTGTTTTTATTTTTCCACATAATCATCATTTTTATGTCACACGCAATATCAACAATGAACAGCTATATCTCAGGGTGCTAAATGGTGGAATATCTGCTATAATCTTGCGCTTGAATATTGGGGCTAGGATCAATGTTCTAAAGGCATTTATCTGCTTGTTCAATGATAATGCAGGGGATTTAACCTCACTCAACATCATTTGAAGATGAACTTTACAAAAGCGCACTAACGCTTTTTTAAAGTAATATTTAAAGAGTTTTTTATTTATCCATTACTCACTATCAGATAGCAACCACAGGTTGATTATCCAATATTGATTAATGTTAATTTTCCCTTGGGTAGCAAGTTCGTCCGGAGAGTATCCTCAATGAAAAAGACCAAGATCGTATGTACGATTGGACCAAAAACTGAATCTGTAGAAATGCTTACTAAACTAGCTAACGCTGGTATGAACGTAATGCGTCTTAACTTCTCACACGGTGACTTTGAAGAACATGGTCAGCGTATCACTAACTTACGTGAAGTTATGGCTAATACAGGCAAAGAACTAGCAATCTTGCTAGATACTAAAGGTCCTGAAATTCGTACTATCAAGCTAGAAGGTGGTAATGACTTCACTCTAGTAGCTGGTCAAGATTTCACTTTCACAACAGATACATCTGTAATCGGTAACCAAGACCGTGTGGCTGTGACTTACCCTGGTTTTGCTAAAGACCTAGTAAAAGGCAACATTATCCTTGTAGACGACGGTCTAATTGAAATGGAAGTGTTGGAAACAACAGAAACTGAAGTTAAGTGTAAAGTACTTAACAGCGGTGACCTAGGTGAAAACAAAGGTGTTAACCTTCCTGGCGTTTCTGTAAAACTTCCAGCACTTGCTGAAAAAGATAAAGCTGACCTTAAGTTTGGTTGTGAGCAAGGTGTTGATTTCGTTGCTGCATCTTTCATCCGTAAGGCTGAAGACGTACTAGAAATCCGTGCTCTACTAGCAGCAAACGGCGGCGCTAACATTCAGATCATTTCTAAGATCGAAAACCAAGAAGGTGTTGATAACTTTGACGCTATTCTTGAAGCATCTGACGGTATCATGGTTGCTCGTGGTGACCTTGGTGTTGAAATCCCAGTTGAAGAAGTTATCTTTGCTCAAAAGATGATGATCGAGAAATGTAACCGCGCTCGTAAAGTTGTTATCACTGCAACACAAATGCTTGATTCAATGATCAAGAACCCACGTCCAACACGCGCAGAAGCGGGTGATGTTGCTAACGCAATCATGGATGGTACTGATGCAGTAATGCTTTCTGGTGAATCAGCTAAGGGTAAATACCCAATTGAAGCTGTAACTATCATGGCACAAATCTGTGCACGTACAGATAAAGTACTTAAAGCTGAGCTAGGTTCACGTCTAGATAGCCCACGTCTACGTATCACTGAAGCGGTATGTAAAGGTGCAGTTGATACAGCAGAGAAGCTAGGCGCTCCGCTAATCATCGTTGCAACTGAAGCAGGTAAATCTGCTCGTTCAATCCGTAAGTACTTCCCAACAGCACGCATCCTTGCTGTAACAACAAATACTAAGACAGCAGCACAGCTATGTCTTTCTAAAGGTGTTACACCTGTTGTTGTTGAGTCAATTGATAGTACTGACGCATTCTACCTTCGTGGTAAAGAACTAGCGTTAGAAACTGGTCTTGGCGCTAAAGGCGATATCGTAGTAATGGTTTCTGGCGCACTTGTTGCTTCAGGTACAACTAATACTGCATCTGTTCACGTACTATAATTGTTCGTAAACAGGCCTTAAAAAAGGGAGCTTAGGCTCCCTTTTTATTTATATATAATTCCTGAATCGTGACACATTTATCGCCCTACTTTATATATAATTCTATCAATAATGCTGATGTTTTATAAAACAGACCCAATAAAATACACTCCAAAAATATATTTTATAAATCAATACACTGAAATCATCACATTCATACTACAAATCCATTTTAATCATTGCTTATCTGCTTCTTTAATGTTTAAGCAATAAACAAAGCCAGTTATACTCCTTGTCAATAGATACTGATACATCAATAACCGCTACCAAAGGTTATGCCTGTATGATGTCGAATAAATATAACAACAAAGAGGGAAACTGTGTCCAGTCCTACGCAAACCAATAAAATCATGGAGGTCATACGACAAGATATTTTGCTTGGCAAATTGACTCCCGGACAAAAACTTGTTGTTGCCGATTTGAAAGAACATTACCAAATTGGTGCATCCCCTATTCGTGAAGCATTAGTCCAATTATCGTGGAAAAAGTATGTTAAATTTGCTCCCCAAAAAGGTTGCTGGGTAGCGCCAGTTTCAGTGGAAGAATTAACTGATCTATTTAATGCTCATCAATTAATCTCACATGAATTATTAAAAAAAGCGATTTTGCAGGGTGATGAGGCTTGGGAACTCAATATTCTCACTAGCTACCATAAATTAAGTCGCCTTAATCCTACATCTGATGATGCTGATCTCTCAGAGTGGGAACAACGTCATGGTGATTTTCATATTGCTATTTTATCTGGTAGTAATTCGCCAGTGTTGCTTGATCTTTACCTTGATATTTATGATCAACTAAAACGTTATCGTCATATTTGGCTAAGTCAATCTCGTGATAGCGAAAATCGTTATAGTGATGCTGGTGAGCATGAGGCGTTAATGAAAGCAGTATTAGATCGTGATATTGAACTTGCGCAAACAATCATGAATAATCACTCAAAAAATGCGGTTAGCTCGGTCAGTCCTTATCTCTAGTTTTACTAAGCTAATGACATAACAAAACCCATGACACCTAGATGGCATGGGTTTTTGTTTGCAACAGAATTATACTTTTAAAGCCCGTTCACCACGAGCAAGACCAACGATACCACTACGCGCAACTTCAATAATTTCAGTTGCCTCACCTACCGCTGCTAAAAACGCATCTAACTTTTCACCGGTTCCTGTTAATTGAATGGTATAAATCTTACTGGTAACATCAACAATTAAGCCTCGGAATATATCCGCAGTACGTTTTACTTCTGCACGCGCAAAACCACTAGCCTTAACTTTTACCAGCATCAACTCCCGCTCAATATGATCAGATTCAGTAACGTTACTTACCTTTAAAATATCAATTAATTTATGAAGTTGCTTCTCAATTTGTTCATAAGCAGCCTCATCTTGAACCTGAGTGGTGATATTTAACCGTGATAAGGTTGGATCATCAGTTGGTGCAACAGTTAATGACTCAATGTTATAACCACGCTGAGAAAATAGTCCCACCACACGAGAAAGCGCACCGGGCTGATTTTCAAGTAATACTGAAATAATTCTACGCATTAAGTTCGCTCCGTCTTGCTTAACCACATATCACTCATCGCCCCACCACGGATCAACATTGGGTATACATGCTCAGTTTCATCCACACTAATATCAATAAAGACTAATTTATCTTTCAGTGCCAGTGCTTGCTCTAGTTGCTGATCCAACAACTTTGGATCAGAAATACGGACACCAACATGACCATATGCTTCTGCAATTGCAGCAAAATCAGGCACAGAATCCATGTAAGACTGAGAGTGGCGCCCCTGATAAATCATATCCTGCCATTGTTTTACCATTCCAAGAAAACGATTATTAAGATTAATAATTTTTACCGGAATATCGTATTGCAATGCTGTAGAAAGCTCTTGAATATTCATTTGAATACTACCATCGCCAGTTACACACACCACTTCTGCATCAGGTAATGCAAACTTAACCCCCATCGCCGCAGGCAAACCAAAGCCCATGGTGCCAAGACCACCAGAATTAATCCAACGACGCGGTTTATCAAATGGATAATACAAAGCAGCAAACATTTGATGTTGACCAACATCAGAAGTGACATATGCATCACCATCTGTGAGGCGATACAAGGATTCAATCACCTGTTGTGGCTTAATACGTCCACTAGTAGTGTCATAACGAAGGCATTGGCGTTGACGCCAAGTTGTTATTTGTTGCCACCACGGCTGTAATAAGGCTTGATTCGCATTGCTATCTTGCTCATTAATCAGCTTTAGCATGCTGATGAGAACGGTTTCAGCAGAACCAACAATCGGTATATCAACAGCCACGGTTTTCGATATCGATGATGGATCAATATCTATATGCATAATGGTGGCATTAGGGCAGTATTTCTCAAGGTTATTAGTGGTGCGATCATCAAATCGAACCCCAACACCAAAAATCAAATCAGCATTATGCATTGCCATATTGGCTTCATAAGTGCCATGCATCCCCAACATACCTAAACATTTTTCATGCGTTCCCGGAAAAGCACCAAGCCCCATTAGCGTATTTACCACCGGAATATTTAAGCTTTCAGCTAAGGTCATTAGTTGCTCACTGCAACTTGACATAATCGCACCGCCACCCACATAAAGCACTGGTTGTTTCGCCACTAATAAAGCTTTAACACCACGCTTAATCTGACCTTTGTGGCCTTGCGTAGTTGGGTTATATGAACGTAATGCAATCGATTGAGGATATTGATATGGATAGGTTTCTGCAGGATTAAGCATATCTTTAGGAATATCGACCACAACGGGCCCTGGGCGGCCACTAGCAGCGATATAAAAGGCTTTTTTGATAATAGTGGGGATATCTTCAGGTTTAGTAACTAGGAAGCTATGCTTTACGACAGGTCGCGAAATACCAACCATATCACACTCTTGAAAAGCATCATTACCAATCAGATTACTCATCACTTGGCCAGACAGTACCACTAATGGGATCGAGTCCATATAAGCGGTAGCAATACCAGTAATAGCATTGGTTGCACCAGGTCCAGAGGTTACCAGTACAACACCAACCTCACCTGTCGCTCGAGCATAGCCATCAGCCATGTGCACTGCTGCTTGCTCATGACGCACAAGTACATGTTCAATATCGCTTTTTTCATGCAGTGCATCATAAATATCAAGTACTGAACCTCCGGGATAACCGAAGATATGCTTAACGCCTTGATCGATCATTGAACGAACGATCATATCTGCGCCAGACAACATTTCCATATTTTGTCTCCAGATCGATGAAACATAGTTAGGGCTTATTTTTAGCCTAATAAAAAACATGACTAAGCATGCTATGTTTATCACAGTTGTAATAACAACTATAAATAACTGCAACAACCTTAACGCTTTTGCAGCATTCATTACTAGAGCAAAATGGGAGTTTACGGTTTTTATCTATCGCGGTTGAAATTAGTAATGCTTTATATAACTATTTATTAGCGCACTACTACCAACCACTATTATTCAATAATAAATTAGTACATATCACTGTGTAATAGCCATAAAAAAAGAAGCCAATAAGGCTTCTTTCTTAAATGTAAGCAAAAAACGGCTTAGTCGTCTTTTTGTTGGGCTTTTTTGTGGCTTTCTTCGTACATATGTTCAATTTCTTTATGGTAACGATCTTGAATCACTTTACGACGCAATTTTTGCGTTGGTGTTAGTTCACCTTTATCCATCGAAAACGATTTTGGTAATAAGGTGAATTTTTTCACTTGCTCAAAACGGGCTAAATCTTTTTGTAGCTCAACAACACGTTTTTCAATTAACTCCACAATTTGGCTATGTTTAACCAATTCTATGCGGTCTTTATATTTTATATTCAACTCGCGAGCATGCTCTTCTAATGTTTCAAAGCATGGCACAATCAACGCCGAGACAAATTTACGGGTATCTGCAATTACTGCAATTTGTTCAATCAGGTGATCTTTACCGATCGCACCTTCAATCACTTGTGGTGCAATATATTTACCACCCGAAGTTTTCATTAATTCTTTAATACGATCAGTAATAAACAAGTTACCTTGTTCATCAATATAACCCGCATCACCCGTTTTTAGAAAACCATCTTCAGTAAAGTTATTGGCGGTTTCTTCCGGCATATTATAATAGCCACGCATAACCATTGGGCCGCGAACTAAAATTTCATTATCTGTACCAATTTTAACTTCAGCCCCCGGCATCGGCATACCGATAGAGTCGGGATTAAAACAACGATCATCCCAACAAGATACTGTCGCGGTTGTTTCTGTCATGCCATAGCCTAACTTAACGTTAACCCCCATCGCATGGAAAAAACGCCCAATGCCCGCATCTAACTTAGCACCGCCACATGGCATACATTTAATGTTACCACCAAGCACTGCGCGAAGCTTAGATAGCACGACTTTATCAGCAAGGTTATAGCTCTTTTTTAATAACCATGATGGTTCACGGCATTGCTGACGAGCAAGTGACATTCTTGCTCCCATATTCACCGCCCAAGTAAAAATGATCTTACGGTGAATCGGCGCTCGAGACACTTTCTCATGCACACCTGAATATATTTTTTCATACACTCGTGGCACAGCTGACATGTAGTTAGGCTTAACCGTCACTAATGCTTCTTTAAGCTTATTAGTATCAGCTAGATAGCAGTTAACCACGCCACGGTGTAACACATAAAATGTCCAAGCACGCTCAAACACATGTGATAAAGGTAAGAAACACAGTGAAGTATCACCTTCATCTAATGCTAGTCGTTCATCATGGGCAATAATTTGTGAAGCGACATTAGCATAATCAAGCATCACCCCTTTTGGCGTACCTGTCGTACCTGAGGTATAAATTAGCGTCAATAAATCATCCATCGCTAAATCACCAAGGCGCACATCAAGCTCTGATTGATGTTCTGAGGTGGCGGTCTTTAAAAAATCCACATAATGGCAAACTAAAGGATGTTGAGGTAACTCAATATCATCGGTTAACGCGACAATAAGTTCTAAACCTGGACACTGATCAGCAATAGAAACCGCAGCATTTAACTGAGCTTGCTCACCAACAAACAATACTTTTACTTTGGCATCATTAATAATATATGCCGCTTGCTGAGGCGTATTAGTTGGATAAATAGGAACCGTAACACAACGGTTATATAACGAGGCAAAATCAGCAACGGTCCAACGAGGCATATTATTAGCAAAGATACCGACTTTATCTTGTACTGCTAAACCTTGATTTAACAATGCCAAAGCCAATTGTTGAATTTTTTCACCAAAATTATTCCAGCTAATATCTTGCCATTCACCATCAACTTGATGACGTAAAGCAGGACTGTCGCCTAAGCGCGCAATTTGCTGACGAATACGGTGAACAATATGGAAATCATGTTGTGCCATAAGTACTCTGTTTTTTTAGCTTACACTTGTAAGCTTATTTGAGAGGTGCAGTCTACAATTCAGTCTTTGAAAAGCCAACTATAATGCATATTAAATTATAGTTTCTAATGATCCACATCACTCTATACCTGCTTACTTATTGTCTTCAATAACTTTTTAAGTAAACAGTAAAAGTGTAAGAATCTATAAATAACATGCCCCCATAACAGAAAAAATCTGTGTGGAAATACGAGTATTAAATATCACCGCTAAAAACACCGTTACGTTAGCCATTTAAATGCTCTCGTCAGCCGATATAATTTTATTTAGCCAATAAAAAAGCCAGCGTTTAAGCTGGCCTTATGGTATCGCTATATCAACTATTAGCTGGTCAGATCACCACAAATAGCCATTAACTGATCACGCATCCAAATATTACCTTTATCTTTCTGCGTTGATTCATGCCAGCTCAGATAGCCAGTGATCTTAGCATTAGCAAATGGGAGCGGTAATACTTTAATTTGTAAGTTTTCAGCTGATGCTTCAGCTAACCAACGAGGGGCAACGGCAATCAATTCAGATTGACTTACTACAAACATAATATCGTTTAGACTTGCACCTTGATAAGCATCCTGACAATTTGCTGCACTGTGATTATAAATATCATCAGCAAACATTTTCACATCCGATACAGATTTCAGTACCGCATGCATTTCAGTGTTAAACTCATCAGCAGAAATGCTGTCACTAATACGAGGATGATCGTTAGCGACAATAGCAACTAACTCATCGCAAAATAACTCTGTACTACAGAAACCATCTTCATCAAATCGTGCATAATCAATCACAAAATCAACTTCCTGATAACGCATTTTTTGTGGTAATTCTGCGTCTAATTCTGCTTCTAATTGCAATTGAATATTCGGTGCTTGTTCGCGCATCGTCGATAACACTGTCGGTGCAAAACGCATATCTGAAGGGCTACAAATTGCGAGTTTAAAAGTGCGGCTTGATGTTAATGGCGCAAAAATAGAACACGGTAATTCATTTTTTACCAACTGTAATGCTTGGCGTAATGGACCAAACAATTGTTTAGCACGTTGCGTTGGTTGAATGCCACGACCATGACGAATAAATAGTTCATCATTAAACATCACTTTTAAACGCGCAACAGCATTACTTACTGCTGGTTGCGACATGCCTAAATTTTGCGCTGCACGAGTGATATTTTGCTCCTGCATAACCGCATCAAAAACAGTCAATAAATTAAGATCTACACTGCGTAATGTTGATTCCATACTATAATTATCAACAGCAGAAACTGAAGTAGTTGTTCGGCTCATGGTATACCTCTAAAATTTAATTATTATTGGTGCATCGCAATGCCATACTAACTTAGACATTATTTTTACTGTCTACAGTGTCTGCTTTAGATGCCCTTGTTGGGATACGATAAGTATCAACCATATAGATTGATGAAACTAATAATAGAAAATAAGACAATATGAACAGTCACTTATTTAATTATAATTCAGAAAAATAAAACCATAAAAATCAACAGATTAATAACATATAGAGATAAAATTAATTTAATATAAATAAAACAAACGTTAATAAAATAAGATAAAATAGTATTTTAATTTCAAAGATTATCATTTATTTTCAAATTAAAATTCACAATGAGAATATTATATACTTATTATATATTTAAATTTTGTATATATTATCAGGTAAATATTATTGATGTATAAATATAATAACTAGAAACAATTATTATTTTTAATAATGGTTTCTAGTTCTATAACTAATTATATTATTAATAATTGTCATTCAATTTATTTTTTAAAGTTAGTAACGACTCACACTTAGCCTCTACAACCCGCTTTTTGATCTTTTTTAGCCCCCCTTACTGACTAAAAGTACAAAAAAAACACAACTTTTGGTTGACCTATAGCCTGTCTATTTGATATTCATTTGTTAACTGAATTTATTGAAGTCTTTAATAAAATGAAAACACGTTTCTCTATCCTCTTAGCGCTCCTCCTTATCGTGACATAATCACGCGGGTTGCTATCGAGTGGGAAACACCACCAAAGATTTCAAAACCCGCGCAACCAAGCGCGGGTTTTTTCATATTTTGACCAGCGCAAGTGAATGCGGAACTCAGCCTTATATCGGCTTATATTTAAAAGGATGTCACTATGAAAGATCAGGTCATTATTTTTGATACAACCTTGCGTGATGGCGAGCAAGCATTATCAGCCAGCTTAACGGTTAAAGAAAAATTGCAAATAGCCTATGCACTTGAACGGTTAGGCGTCGATGTTATCGAGGCTGGTTTTCCAGTCTCGTCCCCCGGTGATTTTGAGTCAGTACAGACTATTGCTAAACACATTAAACATAGCCGAATCTGTGCGCTTGCTCGTGCTGTCGAAAAAGACATTGATGTTGCAGCTGAATCATTAAAAGTCGCAGAAGCATTTCGTATTCATACCTTTATTTCAACCTCAACGGTTCATGTACAAGATAAATTGCGCCGTAGCTATGATGATGTCATTGAAATGGGTATTGCGGCGGTAAAACGCGCACGAAAATATACCGATGATGTCGAATTCTCATGTGAAGATGCGGGACGAACACCAATAGATAACCTATGCCGTATGGTCGAGGCCGCGATTAAAGCTGGCGCTAATACTATTAATATTCCTGATACTGTTGGTTATACCCTTCCAAGTGAGTTTGGCGGCATTATCAGCCAACTGTTTGATCGCGTACCTAATATCGATAAAGCCGTCATTTCCGTTCACTGCCATGATGATCTAGGCATGTCAGTTGCTAATTCAATGGCAGCGATTCAAGCAGGGGCTCGTCAAGTTGAAGGCACAATAAATGGTCTTGGTGAGCGAGCAGGAAACTGCGCCCTCGAAGAAATTGCGATGATCATTAAAACCCGCCAATCACTATTAGGGGTGCATACTAATATCAAACATAGCGAGATCCATCGCACCAGCAAAATGGTCAGTCAGCTATGTAATATGCCGATTCAAGCTAATAAAGCGATAGTCGGAGGCAATGCTTTTAGCCACTCTTCCGGTATTCATCAAGACGGCATGCTGAAAAATAAAAATACCTACGAAATCATGACCCCCAATTCGATCGGTCTTAAGAATCAAGCGCTAAATCTTACTAGTCGCTCAGGCCGAGCTGCCGTTAAAAGCCATATGGATACCCTTGGCTATACCGAACATGAATACGATCTAGATAAACTTTACGCTGATTTTCTTAAATTGGCAGATCGTAAAGGCCAAGTATTTGATTACGATCTAGAAGCATTAATGCATTTTGCGAACCTGCGCGATGAAGATGACTTTTTCAAAATAAACTATTTGAGCGTGCAATCTGGCAGTGTAATGGCAACCACTAGCATTAAACTTCAATGTGGTGCAGAAGAAAAGTGTGAAGCTGCCGTCGGCAATGGTCCGGTTGATGCGCTTTATCAATGTATCTATCGTCTAACAGGTTATGAGATTGTATTAGATAAATTTGATCTTACTGCCAAAGGCGAAGGTGAAGATGGTTTAGGACAAGCGGATATCATTGCTAATTACAAGGGTCGTAAATACCACGGCACCGGTCTAGCGACTGATATTGTTGAAGCGTCAGGTCAGGCTCTGATCCATGTTATCAATAGTATTCATCGTGCCGATCAAATCGCGACTATCAAACAACAAAATAGCCAATAACTTATTCGATTTTATTTTTAGTACATTACGGAGAGCATCCACCATGGCAGGTTCATATAATATAGCGGTACTACCCGGTGACGGTATTGGCCCAGAAGTAATGCAACAAGCACACAAAGTATTGGCTGCGGTGCAACAGCAGTTTGATATTACTCTTCATTGTCATCAGTTCGATGTTGGTGGTATTGCGATTGATAATCATGGTTGTCCATTACCCGCCATCACTTTAAAAGGCTGTGAAGCAGCAGATGCAGTGCTATTTGGCTCTGTTGGTGGCCCTAAATGGGAACACCTTGCACCAAATGATCAACCTGAACGCGGTGCTTTACTTCCATTGCGTAAGCACTTTCAATTGTTTTGTAATCTACGTCCGGCACAAATTCATCGTGGCTTAGAACGCTTTTCACCGCTGCGTGCTGATATTTCTGAGCGTGGCTTTGATATTGCCGTCGTGCGTGAATTAACTGGCGGTATTTACTTCGGGCTACCAAAAGGCCGTGAAGGTGAAGGCGCTCAAGAAAAAGCGTTTGATACTGAAATTTATCATCGTTATGAAATTGAGCGGATTGCTAAAATTGCTTTTGAATCAGCTCAGTTACGCCGTAAAAAAGTATGCTCAATTGATAAAGCCAACGTCCTACAAAGTTCTATTTTATGGCGCGAAGTTGTTGAAGAAGTCGCTCTGGGTTACCCCGATGTTAGCTTAACCCATATGTACATTGATAATGCCACTATGCAGTTAATCAAAGATCCATCGCAGTTTGATGTCATGCTATGTTCAAATATTTTTGGCGATATTATTTCCGATGAGTGTGCAATGATCACCGGTTCTATGGGGATGTTGCCATCAGCAAGTTTAAACCAACAAAAGTTTGGTATGTATGAACCAGCAGGCGGTTCAGCACCTGATATTGCAGGTAAAAATATCGCCAACCCAATTGCACAGATTTTATCAGCAGCCTTAATGCTACGTTACAGTCTTGGTGAAGAAGATGCCGCCCGCGCAATAGAAAGGGCTGTCGCACAAGCATTAGAAGCCGGTGAGCTCACGGCTGATTTAGCTGGTAATGGCACCGCCCTAACCACCAGCGAAATGGGTGACAAAATCGCAGCCTATATTCAACACGCATAAGGATTAGCATAATGTCGAATAATACAACTTCGCCAGCAACCCCAGCCAAGACACTTTATCAAAAAGTTTATGATGCTCATGTCGTTGTTGCTGCTGCTGGCGAAAACCCGATTTTGTATATCGATCGCCATTTAGTGCATGAGGTGACTTCACCACAAGCATTTGATGGCCTTCGCGAGCAAGGCCGTCAAGTACGCCAAGTTAATAAAACTTTTGCCACAATGGATCATAACGTTTCAACTCAAACCAAAGACATTAATGCCTCTGGTGAAATGGCACGTATCCAAATGGAAACGTTAGCTAAAAACTGTGCTGATTTCGGAGTGACGTTATACGATCTTAACCATAAATATCAGGGAATTGTCCATGTAATGGGGCCAGAACTCGGCATTACCTTACCAGGAATGACCATTGTTTGTGGTGACTCACACACTGCTACTCATGGCGCTTTTGGTGCGCTTGCGTTTGGTATTGGTACCTCTGAAGTTGAGCATGTATTAGCGACTCAAACCCTGAAACAATCACGTGCTAAAACCATGAAGATTGAAGTTAAGGGTAAAGTGACGGCAGGTATTACCGCCAAAGATATTGTATTGGCAATAATAGGTAAAACCACGGCTGCCGGTGGTACTGGGTATGTGGTCGAGTTTTGTGGTGAGGCAATCACTGATTTATCGATGGAAGGTCGCATGACCGTGTGTAATATGGCGATCGAGCTTGGCGCTAAAGCGGGATTAATTGCACCAGATCAAACCACCTTTGATTACATTAAAGAGCGTAAGTTTGCACCTAAAGGCGCTAATTTTGATGCTGCGGTGAAATATTGGCGTTCATTAAAGTCTGATCCTGAGGCAACGTTTGATGCTGTCGTGACCCTTGATGCTAAAGAGATTAAACCACAAGTCACATGGGGTACCAATCCAGGCCAAGTAATCGCCGTTGATGAGCCGATCCCTACACCTGAAAGTTTTACAGATCCTGTCGAGCAAACATCCGCTAAAAAAGCGTTAGCATATATGGGATTAGAAGCGCAAAAGTCATTATCTGATTACGCAGTTGATAAAGTATTTATTGGCTCTTGTACTAACTCTCGTATTGAAGATATGCGTGCTGCTGCTGCGATAGCGAAAGGGCGTAAAGTTGCGGCGCATGTGCAAGCATTAGTGGTACCCGGCTCTGAGCAAGTCAAAGCCCAAGCCGAGCAAGAAGGGTTAGATAAGATCTTTATTGAAGCAGGCTTTGAGTGGCGGCTACCGGGTTGTTCAATGTGCCTCGCCATGAACAACGATCGCTTAGGCCCAGGTGAACGTTGTGCATCGACCAGCAACCGTAACTTTGAAGGTCGTCAAGGCCGTGATGGTCGAACTCACTTAGTAAGCCCAGCAATGGCAGCAGCGGCGGCATGTGCTGGTCACTTTGTAGATATTCGCCAACTTGAACCCGTATCGGCATAATAAGGACATAACTATGACAGGTTTTACCCAACATACTGGATTGGTAGTGCCATTAAATACCGCCAACATTGATACCGATGCTATTATTCCAAAACAATTTTTACAAAAAGTCACCCGTACTGGTTTTGGACAACACTTATTTCATGATTGGCGCTTTTTAGATGATGCCGGTCAACAGCCTAATCCAGATTTCGTCATGAATGCACCACGTTACCAAGGCGCTACCATTTTACTCGCCCGTGAAAATTTTGGTTGTGGTTCATCACGGGAACATGCACCGTGGGCACTGGCTGATTACGGTATTAAAGTGATGATCGCACCCAGTTTTGCGGATATTTTTTATGGTAATTCAATCAATAACCAAATGATCCCAGTACGCTTAACTGAGCAACAAATTGATGAATTATTTAACTATATAGAGGCAACTGTTGGGGCTGAGATCACCGTTGATCTGGAAGCTATGACAGTATTTGCCAACGGCAAACAATACCCATTTGAGATTGATGAGTTTCGACGTCACTGTCTATTAAACGGATTAGATAACATTGGCTTAACGCTACAACATCAAGCAAAAATTGCTGAATACGAAGCGAATATTCCAACTTTCCTTGCTTAAATAACCTGCGCAATAAAACGCCTGTAATAATCAGGCGTTTGTTCCTAAAATTACTATCAACCCTGTAATAAACTAAGACTTATAGCGGTCTTGGTAGTTATCATATCTCTATAATTGGTTACTTATGCGCATTGTTTTAAGCTTACTATGTATTTTATGGTCAATGAATATTTTCGCAGCACCAAAGGCAGATCTTTTACCTTATTGGCAGGATCAGCTTGCCACTGATCAACGTCAAATAAATCATCACCAATGGCAACAGTTATTGGATAAATATCTCGTCGTACAACCTCAACAAACACTCTTTCGTTATGGTGATGTCACCACCGCAGACAAACAACAATTAAGTAATTATATCAAGCAACTAAGCGATCTTGACCCACGTCAATATAATCGTAATGTCCAATTTAGTTATTGGGTTAATCTTTATAATGCGCTGACAGTGCAATTGATCATTAATAATTATCCAATCACTTCTATCACTAAACTTGGTGGCTTTTTTAGTTTTGGACCATGGGATCAACCTATAGTGACGATCAACAATAAAACGCTTAGTCTTAATGATATAGAACACCGAATATTACGTCCGATCTGGCGCGATCCTCGTATTCATTATGCGGTTAATTGTGCCAGTTTAGGCTGCCCTGATTTACTACCACAAGTATTTGACAGCCAGCAATTAAATCATCAACTCGATGCTGCTGCGAGCAGGTTTATTAATAGTCCTAAAGGGGTACGTACCAACTCAACCCAAACCACTTTATCGTCAATTTATGATTGGTATAGTGCCGACTTTGGTAATCAACAGGCTTTATTGCAGCATATAAATCATTATCGTGTGCATAAAAAAATCACTGCTAAGAACATCAAATTTGATTACAACTGGTTGTTAAATAGGAAGCTATAACTTAACGTCTATTACAGGTACAATACTCGTGTTCTCATTGGGGAGCCGTTAGGCTGAGATTGTTGTTATGACCTTGATTGGTATAGCAGAACCCATTGAACCTGAACCAGGTAATGCTGGCGTAGGAATTGAGAAACGCATGGGTATTTCGCTCATGTAAATCTGCTATTACAGCATGATGCTTCCCCTCTCAACCCTGTGCCGCTCTCTCTTTTTATTTTGTTTGCAGGATGTAAACATCAGGAGCGCATAGTGAAAATCAGTTATACACTTTTACCGTTAATTTCAATGTCGTTACTCTCCAGCAACGCCTTCGCCGCCGATAATACTCTTAATGTTTATACCTACAGTTCGTTTTCGTCTGAATGGGGACCGGGGCCTATCATTAAAAAAGCCTTTGAAGCGCAATGTAATGGCTGTAAGGTTAACTTTGTCTCTTTAGAAGATGGCGTATCAATTCTTAACCGTGTTCGCCTTGAAGGCAGCCGCAGCCAAGCCGACATTCTGCTCGGGTTAGATAACAATCTCATGACTGAAGCCAAGCAAACAGGGCTATTAGCCAAGCAGCATGTTGATCTTAGTAAATTAACGCTACCTAAAGGCTGGCATGACGACACCTTTATTCCCTACGATTATGGCTATTTTGCGTTTGTTTATGACAGCACCAAATTACCCAACCCACCAACAAGTTTAAAAGCACTGGTTAATGATCAAAACATCAGTGTGATCTATCAAGATCCCCGCACCTCAACTCCAGGTCAAGGGCTAATGTTATGGATGAAATCAGTTTATGGTGATAAAGCTGCCGCTGCATGGCAACAATTAGCCAAACACACAGTTACCGTTACTAAAGGCTGGTCAGAAGCTTACAGCATGTTCCTTGATGGTGAAGCAGATATGGTATTGTCATACACCACCTCGCCGGCCTATCACATCATTGAAGAGCACAAGACCCAATATAAGGCGGCTAACTTCAAAGAAGGTCATTACATGCAAGTTGAAGTGGCGGCTAAAATGAAAAATAGCCCTCATCCTAAACTTGCTGATCAATTTATGCAGTTCATCGTCAGTGATGACTTTCAATCTCAAATTGCCACTCATAACTGGATGTATCCGGTGACTAAGCAGCCATTGCCAGCAGCATTTAAACAATTAACTGTACCTGATAAAGCATTAGAATTTAGTGCAGATGAAGTTGCTCATAAGCGTAAAGCATGGATTCGAGAGTGGCAGCAAGCGCTGACCCAATAATGGCATAGAGCTGTGAATAAACGTGTAACTCAACTACTGCCTGGGCTATCTAGTGCTGGGCTTATTCTATTACTGGTGACCGCCGCGATCACCAGTCTTATTATCCATGCAGGTCAATGGCAACTAAGTAGCTTATGGCATGACCCCTATTTACGTCACGTTACACGGTTTAGTTTTTACCAAGCTTTACTGTCAACATTACTCAGCATAATCCCCGCAATTGCGATTGCTTACGCATTATCACGACGTAATTTTATTGGCAAACAACTGTTACTACGTTTGTTTGCAATGACCTTAGTCATGCCAGTATTAGTAGCGGTATTTGGTCTATTAGCTATCTACGGTAAAAGTGGGATCATTAGTCATGGACTAAGCCTGCTTGGATTACCTCGGCTCAATATTTATGGTTTAAGCGGGATTTTACTGGCGCATGTTTTTCTCAATTTACCCTTAGCGGTACGGTTCTTACTCCAAAGTTTAGAAGCGATTCCCCATGAACAACATCAATTAGCAGCCCATTTAGGCATTAGTGGTTGGCATAAATTTAAACTTGTTGCTTGGCCACGATTACGCCAACAATTACCTCATGTCGCTGGACTCATTTTCATGCTGTGTTTTACCAGTTTTGCGGTGATTATGTCCCTAGGGGGAGGCCCTAAATCAACCACCATTGAACTGGCTATTTATCAAGCGATTCGCTACGACTTCGATCTTGCAACTGGTGCTATTTTAGCCCTGTGGCAAATGTTACTTTGTGGTGGATTAGTATTACTCAGCCACCGTTTTGCTAAACCATTAGCAACATTTAGTGCATCAGTTGGTAAAAACGTGGTGAATTATCAAGATAATTGGCGCGCCAAATGTTGGGATTGGAGTTGGATAATTGGGGCAATATTACTAGTAATTCCACCCATTATCGCGGTCTTTATTGCGGGTTTAAATCGCCAATTACCACAGTTATTGCAACAACCAGCACTCTGGCACGCAGTGGCTAATTCACTCAAAATTGCCGTGATGGCGTGTGGTTTAGCATTTGTATTTGGGGTGATGATCTTACTAGCTAGTCGGCAGTTACGATTAACGAAACAACGCTTTGGCGCTGATAGTATCGAAATGATCGGTACCATCATTTTAGTCACACCTGGGCTGGTATTAAGTACTGGGATCTTCTTACTATTACGTCAATATACCGATGTCTATGGCAGCGCATTTTGGGTCGTAGTGGGAGTGAATACATTAATGGCATTGCCTTATGTAATAAAGACCCTCAGTCAACCAATGCTCCATATTGCCCAGCAGTACAACCTCTTATGCCATAGTTTAGGAATGAATGGCTGGTCACGATTACGACTGGTCGAATGGCGAGCCCTACGTCGACCTATCGCACAAGCATTGGCGATCAGTTTGGTGCTTTCTCTCGGCGATCTCGGTGCTATCGCTTTATTTGGCAGTCAAGATTTCCAAACACTGCCACTGTATTTATTTCAATTAATGGGTAGCTACCGTATGGATGGTGCTGCTGTGGCGGCATTATTATTGTTATTACTCAGTTTAGGCTTATTCAGTGCCATTGAATACTGCTTCCAACCTCGGCGTACCAAAGGTAAACACCATGCTTGATGTAAACCAATTACGTTATACCTACCAACCTCAACACCTGCATGAACACCCAATGCCGTTAAGCTTTAACTTTACGCTCCAACAAGGTGATATTGCAGCGCTGATTGGTCCAAGTGGTGCCGGAAAAAGTACCTTATTAGCCCTTATTGCTGGTTTTTTACAACCTGATAGCGGCGATATCAGTATCCACCAGCAATCCATTATTATGCAGGATCCAGCCCAACGTCCATTATCAATGTTATTTCAAGAGCACAATTTATTTCCACATTTGACGGTGTACGAAAATATCGCCTTAGGGGTTGATCCACGTCTTAAACTAAACGCACACCAGCAACAACAGGTACATGATGCTGCCGCTAAGGTCGGGCTCGATTCATATTTAGCTCGTCTACCAGAACAACTGTCTGGGGGACAACGCCAACGGGTAGCGCTCGCACGCTGTCTTATTCGTCAACGTCCGCTACTATTACTCGACGAACCGTTCTCTGCCCTAGATCCAGCACTGCGTAATGATATGCTCAAGTTAGTCCAACAATTGGCACAACAGCAAGCCATCACAGTGTTAATGATCACTCATAGTCCTGATGATGCGAAAAAAATCGCTAATAAATGTATCTTTGTTGATAACGGCGAAGTTAAAGTATTTGGCGACACTGACAAATTACTAAACCAGCCACAACAAGCTGATTTACGTCATTATCTTGGATTAGACACGCCACAGTAGCAGCCCCAAAATAAAGGCGAGCTCTTGGCATTATCAGCCAAGAGCTCGCCTTATGTCGTTTAAATAATCAATAAAATCGCCATCAAACTAAAGATTTTCTTCAGCAAACTCCGCTAAGCGACTCCGTACCACGCCATTAAGATAAATATTGGCACTACCGTCAAAATGCTTAAACCGTTCGACAATATAAGTTAAGCCTGATGTCACTGGTGACAAATAATTTGAATCAATTTGAGCAAGGTTGCCTGAACACACCAACTTAGTACCTTCACCACAACGGGTAATAATGGTTTTAATCTGAGATGCCGTTAGGTTTTGACACTCATCAAGTAGCACAAACGCATTTTGAATCGAACGCCCACGCATAAAGTTTATCGATTTAAATTGAATATTGGCTTTATCAAAAATGTACTTCATTGAGCCATCAGTACAGACATCATGCTTATGTAACGCTTCCATCGTGTCGGTCACCGCCGCTAACCACGGCAACATTTTCTCTTCTTCTGTTCCGGGTAAAAAACCGATAGATTCTGCAATTTCAGGCGTATTACGAGTGACAATGATCTTGTCATACATCCCTTTTTCAATTACCTGCTCTAAGGCGGCAGCCATTGCTAAAATGGTTTTACCACAACCAGCCGGCCCCGTTAAGATCACCAAATCAATATTCGAATCGAGCATCGCATCCAGCGCCATTCCCTGATAAATATTTTTAGGGTGAACTCCCCATGCCTGACGATGCATTAAGCGTTCGTAGCTAATATCTTTAATGGTGACCTCTTCACCATTAATTGCTTTGATCCGCGCTGCAAACTCTTCGCTATCATCAAGTAAATATTGATTCACATAGGGCGTTTCAAATAACACTTTTGGCAAGGTATGTAAGGTTGAACTCCCGCGATTTTCAGAATGACATTCAACGACGTTACTCCAAAAATTACCGCTATAACGATGAAAACCTTTGCTGAGTAAAGCAACATCATCAATCAATTGATCAGAACGATAATCGTCGACATTCAATACTCCAGCACCTTTGGCTCGTAAACGCATATTGATATCTTTAGTGACTAAGACTACGCTTCTGGGAGCATGTTTTTGTTGTAAAAAAAGAACGCTATTAAGAATACGGTTATCACCCGCTTTATCACTAAACGCATGCACCGTTTGTTTAACTTCATAATCAGCAAAAATGGCAATGGTGCCGTTGTGAGGAATTTGATCATTAAAACAAATACCCGCTGAAATTTGTTCAGGGGTGGCATCGTGAAAGATATTTTCTAAGGCACGAATCGCAACTCGTGCATCACGAGAAACATCACGTTTACTGTCTTTGATACGATCTAACTCTTCCAATACCGTCATGGGAATCACCACGTCGTGTTCTTGGAAAGAGAAGATAGCGAGAGGTTCATGAAGCAGAATATTTGTATCTAATACAAACAGTTTCCGTTCGGCATTGTCCATAAGCACCTCCTTGGTAGGGCAAATAGCAATAAACTTACTATCCTGTTTTAGCTTACGTCAAAATTAACGATTTAGTTAAATAACGACGTCATCACTATTAATGACTGGAGTTAATGAAACTAAAATGATATTGGAACTTAAGCCTTTATTTACACACTTTCACCGTGACCTTAATCACATCATGCAGTACCATAACTCCCCCATTTTTGAGTTATGTGTATACCGTATTATTCATCTATGCATTTAGTTTTATTATAGACGATAAACAAATAACGCGAATTATAACATTTTCCTTTATATCAAATAATTAGAAGGTTTTTAGCACTATGCCATTTGCTTTGGGTCAACGTTGGATCAGTGATACAGAAAGTGATTTAGGTTTGGGCACAGTCGTTGCGATTGAGCCACGAACTGTCACCTTGATGTTTCCAGCATCAGATGAAAACCGCTTATACGCTCGCCATGATGCACCAGTTACCCGCGTAATGTTTAATGTTGGCGATGTGATTGAAAGCCACGAAGGCTGGTCGCTAAAAGTTGAAGCGATCGAAGAAGATAAAGGAATTATCACTTATATCGGTACTCGTACAGATACCGAAGCAAGTGATGTTGCATTACGTGAAATATTTTTAAGCCATCAAATTCGATTTAATAAACCGCAAGATAAATTATTTGCCGGCCAAATCGATCGCATGGATCGGTTTGCGTTACGCTACCGTGCGCTAAAAAACCAATATGAACAATTAAAAAGCCCATTACGTGGTTTATGTGGCATGCGTGCAGGTTTAATTCCACACCAACTTTACATCGCCCATGAAGTGGGTCGTCGTTACGCTCCACGCGTTTTACTGGCTGATGAAGTAGGTTTAGGTAAAACCATTGAAGCGGGTATGATCATCCACCAACAAGTGTTGTCAGGCCGTGCTGAACGTATTCTAATTTTGGTACCAGAAACACTACAACACCAATGGCTCGTGGAAATGATGCGTCGTTTTAACCTTCACTTTTCTATTTTTGATGAAGAGCGTTGTGTTGAAGCTTTTGCTGACTCTGCCAACCCATTTGATACTGCACAATTTGTATTGTGTTCACTTGATTTTCTACGTAAGAGTCGTCGCCGCTTTGAACAAGCGCTTGATGCCGATTGGGATCTATTGATTGTCGATGAAGCACATCACCTTGAGTGGAGTGAAGAGCGCCCAAGCCGTCAATATCAAGTGGTTGAAGCGATTGCTGAAAAAACGCCAGGAGTATTATTACTTACCGCAACCCCAGAACAATTAGGCCGTGAAAGTCACTTTGCACGCCTACGCTTATTGGATCCTGATCGTTTTTACGATTATGACGCTTTTGTTGAAGAAGAGCGTCTATACGAACCTGTTGCAGATGCAGTATCTCAATTACTTGCGGGAGAAAAACTCAATAACAACGCCAAGCAAACCTTAATTGATTTACTTGCTGGTCAAGATGTTGAGCCAATGATCACTGCAATTGAAAATGCGGCTACTGATGATGACGTAGCCGCATTAGAAGCTCGCCATCAACTGATCAGTAATCTGATGGATCGCCATGGTACCGGCCGCGTATTGTTCCGTAATACCCGTTCAGCTATCAAAGGTTTCCCTAAGCGTCACCTTAATATGTATCCATTACCAATGCCTAACCAATACAGCACCGCCATGCGTGTTGCTGCCATGATGTCTGGTAAATTAAGCATTAACGAAAAAGCGATTAAACTGCTTTACCCTGAAGATATCTATCAAGAGTTTGAAGGGGAATCAGCCACATGGTGGAACTTTGATCCTCGCATTAACTGGCTATTAGATATGCTAAAAGCCAATCGTAATGAAAAAGTATTGGTGATCTGTTCTCGCGCTCAAACCGCGTTAACATTAGAGCAAGCATTACGTGAACGTGAAGGTATTCGTGCCACCGTGTTCCATGAAGGAATGTCAATCATTGAGCGCGATAAAGCAGCGGCTTATTTTGCTCAAGAAGAAAGTGGCGCTCAGGTCTTAATCTGTTCAGAAATCGGCTCTGAAGGACGTAACTTCCAATTTGCTAATCAATTAGTAATGTTCGATTTACCAAGTAACCCTGACTTACTAGAGCAACGTATTGGTCGTTTAGATCGTATTGGTCAACAGCGTGAAATTGAAATTCATGTGCCGCATCTTGAGGGAACATCGCAAGCATTACTTGCACGCTGGTTCAACGAAGGTTTAAACGCTTTTGAAGAAACCTGCCCAACAGGTCGCCCAGTTTACGAAGCAGTATGTGAAGATCTCATCACTCTACTTGCGAGTGATAAGCAAGATAGTGACGCTCTAGAAGCAGTGATCACTCAAAGTGCTGCGCTACATAACGAACTCAAAGGCAAACTTGAACAAGGTCGTGATCGTTTACTTGAAATTCACTCTAACGGTGGTGAAGCTGCTCAACAGTTAGTTGAACAAATCAGTAGCAAAGACGGCGATACCAACTTAGTCTCTTTCGCTCTTGGCTTATTTGACACTATCGGCCTTAACCAAGACGATAAAGGTGAAAACGCAATTGTAGTCACCCCATCGGAACACATGATGGTCGCGAGCTACCCAGGTTTACCGTATGACGGCTGTACGATTACTTTTGATCGAAATACGGCGCTATCACGCGAAGATCTGCACTTTATCAGCTGGGAACACCCAATGATTCAAGGTGGTATCGAGTTACTATTGAGTGAAGGCGTTGGTACGACTGCAGTTTCATTATTGAAAAACAAAGCATTACCAGTCGGTACGTTATTGTTAGAACTGATTTATGTGGTTGATGCGCAAGCACCAAAACAATCAGGCATCGGCCGTTTCTTACCGAAAACGCCAATTCGTATTTTACTTGATAGTAAAGGCAATAACCTGTCGGCGAATGTTGAGTTTGAAAGCTTTAACCGTCAGTTAAGTCCAATTAACCGTCATTTAAGCAGTAAGCTAGTCAATTCAGTACAGAAAGAGATCCATACTTTAATTGCTCATGCTGAACGCGAAATTGATAAAGAGTTGGTTAGTGTTCGTAGCCAAGCACAAGCAGAGATGGAAGCAAGCTTACGCGCTGAACATCAACGATTACTGGCACTAAAAGCCGTTAACCCTAATATTCGTGATGACGAATTAGAATTGATTGAAACTCAAATTTTAGATTTGACCGATTACATTGCCAAAGCGCAAATTCAACTTGATTCATTACGTTTAATTGTTGTTAGTCATAACTAATTACTGACGTTATTACCATAAAAACTCCGCCGTCGATTATATGTTTACAGCATCTGATCGGCGGCTTTTTTATGGTAGCAGTGCTATAGGCATACCAATTATGAGGTATTCATATTAGTATGCTGACCAATTTTTTACTCTCACCAACGAGCGCATCATGAAACCATTGCCAGTGCTGATCTACAATCCCCCCACAGATCCTTGGTTGGATACCCTTTTTATTGATAGTGATATTATTGCTGTCAACAAACCAGCAGGCCTGTTATCAAACCCAGGTCGTCAACCTGAGCACCATGACAGTGTGTTTGCGCGCGTGTTAGCCCAATATCCTCAATCACAAATTGTGCATCGTTTAGATATGGGCACATCAGGCTTAATTGTATTAGCCTTAAATAAGGCAGCCGAACGCCATTTCAAAGCACAATTTCGTGAGCGTGAAACGAAAAAAGTATATTATGCTCGAGTATGGGGACATCTAGAACATGATAGCGGTACGGTTGATTTGCCACTGATTTGTGATTGGCCAAATCGTCCTCGTCAAAAAGTATGTTTTGATGATGGTAAGCCATCAGTTACCCACTATGAGGTATTAAGCCGCGATGATAAAACCACACTAGTGCGTTTATTACCTATCACTGGTCGCTCTCATCAATTACGAGTACATATGCAAGCACTCGGGCACCCTATTTTAGGTGATGGCTTCTATGCTAATGACGAAGCGCTTGCAGCATCACCGCGACTGCTATTACACGCCGCTGAGCTAACCTTTACCCACCCTGGTACCGATGAGCCGATGCATCTTTTCGCACCATGTGAATTTTATCCACAAGCACCGACTCAAACAATTTACCCATAAGCGGTAGGCATCTTTAGCAATGAATGCTAGCGTAAAGCCTGCATTCATTGTTTATTGAGGTCACCCATGGAAACCATCGTTTTTCTTGATCATGGAACCATTCCGGCACACATTAGTCTCCCTCGTCCAACCTTTTGTCACCAATGGCAGCAATACGATACCACCACACCGGCACAGATAATTGAACGACTTCAACATGCGACCATAGTGATCACTAATAAAGTTGTCCTCGATAGCCATATTCTTGCCCAATTACCACAACTTAAATTTATCGCCATCGCCGCCACAGGCACTAATAATGTTGATCTCAATTATTGCCGAGCCCATAACATTGCAGTGGCTAATATTCGGGGTTATGCCACTCGTTCAGTACCAGAACATGTGATCGCAATGATTTTTGCTCTCAAACGTAACCTTGCTGGTTATCAGCAAGATATTGCTAACGGTGAATGGCAACGCCAGCAGCAATTTTGTTTCTTTACCCATTCAATTACGGATGTTGCGGGATCAACCTTAGGTATTATCGGTAACGGCAGTTTAGGCAAAGCAGTTGCAGCACTTGCGCGTGCAATCGGAATCGAAGTTTTATTTGCAGAGCATCCAAGGGCAAATCAGTGTCGTGATGGCTATCATCCCTTTGAGCAAGTATTACGTGAAGCTGACATCATTAGCCTTCATTGTCCGCTCACCTCGGCAACGAATAATATGATTGCAGCACCGCAATTTGAATTAATGAAACCTAGCGCAATTATTATTAATACTGGCCGTGGTGGACTGATTAATGAACAGGCTTTGATTGATGCACTGCTCTCCCAACAAATAGCAGGCGCTGGTATTGATGTCTTTACTCAAGAGCCTGCGCCGATGTCTAATCCTTTAATTGCCCATAGCCATTTACCTAATTTAATTTTAACACCACACGTTGCGTGGGGATCTGACTCCGCTATTCAGGCATTAGTGAATCAGCTCATTGATAATATCAATAGCTTTCACCAAGGCACCCATAAAAATCGGCTTTAATGATGATTTTTAGTGACAAAAAAGCGAGCATTACGCTCGCTTTTTTATTTATCGCTGGTTATAGCTCTAAGCACAACCTTATTTAAAACCCTTTTCCTTTCGAATCAGATCATAAGCAGCTTGTAACTCTTGAGTTTTTTGTTTAGCGATTTCCATCATTTCTGGTGGTAAACCTTTAGCGGCCAATTTATCAGGATGGTGTTCATTCATTTGCTTACGGTAGGCACGCTTAACTTCTTGCGCTGAGGCATCATCATTAACACCCAACACTTTAAATGCATCCGCTAATTGATCACGTGTTGGTGGTGCTTGAAAACCACCACCTTGCTGTTGATACTGCTGATGAAATCCACCTTGCTGAAAGCGGAACGCAGCTTCTTGCATTTGCAAGCGTTGCTCTAGTTGTGCTTCTGAGAAACCAAGATAGCGCGCAATCACATGCAATAACTCACGCTCTTTCGGATGTAATTGCCCGTCAGCGAACGCAGCTTGAATTTGAAGCTCTAAGAAAAACTGTAATAAATCAGCCCGTCCGGCGCGACTACGGACACGATTAAGAGTTGCTTCTAATGGGAAGTTATCTTCTTTGCCTTCACGAAATGCATTTTGTGCTTGGCGACGAGATTCGCCTTGCAGCCCCATCCGATCCATAATCGTACTAGCAACACGAATTTCGTTCTCAGTCACGCGACCTTTGGCTTTTGCCATGTGGCCCATGGTGGCAAAACAGGCATTAAAAAACTCCGCTTGGCGTTCAGCATTAGTGGCATTTTTACCGCCAAAACCACCAAAGCCGCCATTCATTTGGCGCGCATAAGCCTTGTCAAATTGATGGCCAATAAACAGCCCGATCAACAATCCAGGTAGCTTACCAATAGAGAGTCCTAGCAACGCGCCAATAATTTTTCCCCATATACCTGTTTTCTGCATTCTATACTCTCTGGTAATTCGTTAATTTTTTCACTGTTTACCCCACAGCATGCGCTGAAAAGATGCCGTCGCGTTAAATTTGCATTATGATAGCTGTCATTTGTCGGGAATGCTTGTAAAAAGCGCAACAATTCGCCTTGCACCAAATTGATACAGGAATGTTGAATTAGATGTCACTTACCTCTCACAGTTTACTAGCCACAATGATTAGCTTAGCCCTTTATGGCCCAGCAATGGCTGCCGACACCACCTCTACAAGTGGTGATGGTCACAACCAACAAACCATTGCAGATCCCGCTAATAATACGATTAATGGTAACAAAGATCCTCTTGCGATGGTACGTGGCGTCTGCATCCCAGAAAAAGATCGCCAACAAGATACCAACAACGAACCGATCCATATCAGTGCTAACCGCGTTGAAGCGCAACAAAATAAAACCGCGGTATATTCTGGTGATGTGGTGGTCAAGCAAGGCACTCGTACTATTGTTGCAGATAAAGCAACTTTACAACAACCAGCCAACATTGTGACGGCTCACGGTAACGTTTTCTACCAAGATGGAGGCATGGATATTGATGCCAAACGCCTTACGAGCGATCTTGATACTAAAGATGCCCAAATGGATGATGCCGTCTACCAAATGACTTGTCAGCCCGGTCGAGGTGATGCGAAATTAATTGAGCGTCGCAATGTTGATGGCACACAATTCTATAAGATGAAAGATGGTACCTATACCACTTGCCCGAGTAACGATAAAAGTTGGCGCTTTGCCGCTGGCAGCCTCGAGCGTGACGGCGAGTCACCATTTGCAGATCTGTATAACGCCCGCTTTGAAGTACTCGATTTCCCAATATTTTATCTGCCTTGGTTACGCGTTCCAGTTACAGAGCAACGTCTTACTGGTTTCCTTTACCCGTCGCTTAGCTACGGCTCTAAAAACGGAATGGAAATTGAAACCCCATTTTACTGGAATATTGCCCCTAATTACGATTTGACCTTTACACCTAAGTACATGAACCACAGAGGGTTACAGCTAACGTCTAAATTCCGTTATCTGACTGACTTTGGTCAAGGCCAGTTCATTAGTGAATATTTAGGTCACGACAAAAAACACCCAGATTACGATAAACGCTGGGGTATTCAGTGGACACATAGTGGCATTATCAACAAAAACTGGTTGCTGAACATTGATTACAGCAAAGTCAGTGATACTAAATATTTTGACGACGTTGACTCAATTATCGGCCAGCGTGAAGATAATAACCTGCTGCAAACTGCGTCATTAGCATATCGAAATGATAATTGGGACACTAGCTTAATGGTGCGTGACTTCCAACCACTCACTCAAAGTGGCGAAGGCACCCAATACCGATTAATGCCTCAACTATCAAGCACCTACTATAAGTCTGATCTGCCTTATGGCTTAGACTTTAGTTTGCCAATGAGTATCAGTAAGTTTGATACCGATGATAGAGCTAAACCGACAGCCGATCGAGTTACGTTTAATCCAACGTTAACCTTGCCATATGCGACACCGTGGTGGTCAGTCACGACTCAAGCAAAATTAAACTACGCACATTACAACCAACAGTTTGATGTCAATGTTAATCCTAATTTAAGTACGCTTGATAAAACAACTAATCGTACCGTACCTGAGTTTCGAGTTAACAGTAGTTTATACTTTGAGCGTGATACCTCCATTATGGGAGAGCATTACACTCAAAGCTTAGAACCACAACTACAATATTTATACGTTAAAAATGTTGATCAATCTGGGATTTATAACCCAGTTAATTATAGTGGTGGTGGTTACGACTCAACCCGTTTACAACAAGATTATTACGGCTTATTTAGTGATCGTACTTATAGTGGTCAAGATTACATTGCTGCTGCTAACCAATTTACGGTTGGTGCCACAACTCGCTATTATGATGCAAACTTTAAGGAACGATTTACCCTTTCATTGGGTCAAATATTCTATATTGATAAACCTGTCGCTGATGGCACAGAAGCAAAAAGCTATTCTGCAACGGCATTAGAAACCGAATTCAACCTTAATGATAACCTGTTCTTCAAGAGTGCAATGCAATATGACTCAAGTAAGAATGAAATTCAGCAAGGCAGTACGGCAGTTGAATACCGTAATGGTCGCGTTTTTGTTCAACCTAGCTATCGTTATGTGTCTCGTTCTTATCTTGGTAATTATGTTGATGAAAATACATTAAAAGATAACGGTAATGATGGCATATCACAATTAGGGTTATCAGCAGGTTTTCCAATTAACGATAATATTGATATTACTGCGGATTATTTCCAAGATATGAATGTCAATAAAATGCTAGAGAGTCGGGTCGGCCTAGTTTACCGCTCTGCATGTTGGATGATCGGTTTAAGCTATAATCGCTATGCAAAAAATGCATTGAGCCAAGATTTTACTGAGTATGACAGTAATGTTAGCTTCTCGTTTAGTCTACTTGGGCTTCAAGGTGCACGACCATTTGGTCAAACATCGACAGATGATGGCGGCAATATCTTAGGTTATGCTGACCCATTCACACTTAAAAATTAATGATCGTGGCGATAATACATATCGCCACTCAACATGACGGACTATAAATGAAAAAGTGGAAGTATTCGGCGCTAAGCGTAATGCTCATGGGGATGACAGCGACAGCAATGGCAGCCCCTCAACCGCAAGAATTAAATCAAATTGTAACCACGGTTAACGATGGTGTCATTTTACAAAGTGACGTCAATGCAATGCTTAAAACTGTTCATCTAAATGCGGCAGCAGAGGGCCAACAACTGCCCCCTAATAATATTTTACGCCAGCAAGTGATGGACAAATTAATCATGGAAAGTTTGCAAATCCAGCAAGCAAAACAGCTAGGATTACGCATTGACGACAATCAACTTGATCAAGCGATTGCTGATGTTGCTAAGCAACGTAATATGACCGTTGCTCAACTACGTCAAGATTTAGCGAGTGCCGGTATCAGCTTCTCAATGTTCCGTGAGCAATTACGTAACGATATGCTAGCTTCTGAAGCGCGTACCATTATTGTCCGTAAACGAGTGAATATTCTGCCACAAGAAGTGGATAGTTTAGCCGCACAGCTAGCAAAACAAACTCAGCAAAACGTCCAGTACAACATTAGCCAAATTCAAATTGCTGTCGATGATGATGCAAACAAAGCGACCCGTGAAAAAGCGAAGCAAGAAGCTGATAAAATTTATGCCCAATTAAAACAAGGCGCTAATTTTGCTGAATTGGCTTATCGCTACTCAAAAGGCCCTAAAGCCCTTAAAGGTGGAGAATGGGGTTGGATGAGTAAAGATGAAATGCCAACTATCTTTGCTGACCAAATTAAAACCAGCGGTAAAGACAGTGTAATTGGTCCTTTCCGTAGCGGTGTTGGTTACCATATTTTAAAAATTAATGACGTTAAAGGCATGCCAACAGTTTCTGCGGTTGAAGTAAAAGCACGTCATATTTTAATTAAAACCTCCATCATTTTAAGTGACGCCGCAGCTAAAAAAGAATTACAACAAATTCGCCAGAAGATCATTAGTGGTAAAGAAACCTTTGCTGCAGCAGCAAAACAATACAGCGAAGATCCAGGCTCAGCGGCTAATGGTGGTCAACTAGGTTGGCAAGTACCATCAATGTATGCACCTGCTTTTGAAAAAGAAGTAGAAACATTGCCAGTAGATCAAATTAGCCAACCATTTAAATCTCAGTTTGGCTGGCACATTGTTGAAGTTGAAGGTCGCCGTAATGTCGATCGTACTGAAGCTGCATTAAAGAACCGTGCCGCACAGATTTTATTTAACCGTAAATTCAATGAAGAAGCACAAACTTGGTTACAAGAACTTCGTGCTGGTGCCTACATTGAACAAATGAATAAGGTAAATAATGGCTAATAACAAGCAGGTGACTAACACACAACGGATTGCAATCACTCCAGGTGAACCGGCAGGAATTGGCCCAGATTTAGTCATTGCCTTGTGTCAGCAACATTGGCCGCATCAACTTGTAATTTGTGCTGATGCTCAGGTTATGGTAGAACGTGCGGCTCAATTAGGTTTGCCACTTACTATTTTGCCCTATCAATCTGAGTTACCAGCTCAACCACATCAAGCTGGCACCATGACAGTGGCTCAAATAGACAGTGCCGCTGAAGTTGTCTGTGGACAACTTGACGAGCAAAATGGTCTCTATGTATTAGCAACACTAGAACGTGCAGCTTCTGGCTGTATGAGTGGTGAATTTGCCGCGGTTGTTACAGGTCCAGTACACAAAGGCGTAATCAACCGCGCCGGAGTTTCTTTTAGTGGTCACACTGAATTTTTTGCACAGCAATCAGATACAGCACAAGTTGTTATGATGCTGGCAACAGAAGGTTTACGGGTTGCATTAGTGACGACCCATATTCCTATAAGCTGTGTTTCTAAAGCCATTACCGAATCTCGACTTAAGCAAGTTATTCGTATCTTGCATGCTGACTTAGTGACTAAATTTGGTATTGCGTCCCCCAAAATTTATGTTTGCGGGCTCAATCCTCATGCCGGAGAAGACGGCTGTATGGGAATGGAAGAAATTGATACTATCATCCCAACATTAGAACAACTGCGTCAACAAGAAGGCATAAATTTGCTTGGACCATTTCCAGCAGATACTATCTTTCAAGAAAAATATTTAGCTGATGCCGATACGGTGTTAGCGATGTATCACGATCAAGGGTTACCGGTGCTGAAATACAAAGGCTTCGGTAAATCAGTCAACATTACGTTGGGACTGCCCTTTATCAGAACTTCAGTAGATCATGGTACCGCACTGGAACTCGCAGGTACTGGGCAAGCAGACATAGGTAGCCTTCGGACAGCGCTATCCCACGCCCTCGAATTGGTAGAAAAACAAGCATGAGCAGCGATCAAGTCCACTTAGGTCACCGCGCGCGTAAGCGCTTTGGCCAAAACTTTTTAAAAGACCCATATATTATTGATGGCATTGTGTCAGCGATTAACCCTCTACCAGGCCAAAACTTGGTAGAAATTGGCCCCGGCCTTGGTGCAATTACTGAATATGTTGGCAAATTAGTTGATAAATTTACCGTTATTGAACTTGACCGAGATCTGGCTGAGCGTTTACGTAACCATCCCGATCTTGCCTCAAAGCTAACGATCCATGAAGGCGATGCAATGCGCTTCGACTTTACGCAACTTATTAAGCCAAATAATAAGCTACGTATCTTCGGTAATTTGCCTTACAACATCTCAACACCATTGATGTTCCATATTTTTGAATTCCATAAAGACGTACTAGATATGCACTTTATGCTTCAAAAAGAAGTGGTTAATCGTCTAGCAGCCGGCCCAGGTAGCAAGGCTTATGGTCGTCTAACAGTAATGGCACAATACTACTGTAAAGTGATGCCTGTATTGGAAGTTCCACCAGAATCTTTCGTACCAGCACCGAAAGTTGATTCTGCGGTGGTGCGTTTAACGCCATATGAAGTTTTACCTTACCCATGTACTAACCTAAAATGGCTAGATCGTGTGTGTCGTGAAGGCTTCAACCAACGTCGTAAAACAATTCGTAACTGTTACAAAGGCTTGTTCACTCCAGAACAACTTGAAGCGCTAGGCGTTAATCCTGGCCACCGCCCTGAAAACATTACGGTTGAGCAATTTGTTGCTATGGCTAATTGGCTTGATGTTAATTTCCAAAAAGAACAATAACCGCTATAACCTACTTATAACGGCGTAAATAACCTTAAAACCCTGTGTAACATGTCACGTGTTACACAGGGTTTTCTTTATTTATCAGCCAACAATACTAAAATGAGAATAAACCATCAGCAAAGGATATTGCCTGTGAGTATCTCATCCCCTCCAACAATCAAGTGTCATGTTGTTAGTCATTATCTAGTCGAACAATCACAACCAGAACTCCAACGCTATGTTTTTTCATATACCATTATTATCAAAAATTTAGGTCGTGGCTGTGCCCACTTACTTAAACGTTATTGGTTGATCACCGATGCCAACGGGAAAAAATTAGTCATTGAGGGCGAAGGTGTTGTAGGTCAACAACCGTATATTAACGCTGATGATGAGTTCACTTATACCAGTGGTACCGTTATTGAAACCCCTGTCGGCGTTATGCAAGGCCAATACACCATGGAAGATGAATTAGGTAATGCCTTTAAAGTTGAAGTAGCACCATTTCGACTAGCAATGCCAAACATTCTTCATTAATCTAATGCGATTAATTTCATGTTAATTAACGCATTGATAATGGGAGCACCATGGCGACTTATCTTGTCGGTGATATTCAAGGCTGTTTACCCGACTTAAAAAAATTACTGGCGCAAGCTAATTTCGATCCTCACCACGATCATTTATGGCTCGCGGGTGATCTGGTTGCCCGCGGACCTGAATCATTAGAAACATTACGCTTTGTCAAAGCATTAGGCGATCACGCTACCGTGATCCTTGGCAATCATGACTTGCATTTATTAGCCGTATCTCATCAACTCGCACGCGCTAAAAAAAGCGATAATATTCATCAGATTTTCACCGCAGAGGATGGCCAAGAGTTACTCGATTGGTTACGCCACCAGCCATTATTAGCCGAACATCCGCACTATCCATTTGTTATGGTGCATGCTGGCATTACGCCACAGTGGACACTTGAACAAGCCCGCCACCATGCTAGTGAAGTAGAGCAACTACTACAGTCTAATGACTACTTATGGCTTCTGAAAAATATGTATGGCGATGGTCCTGATTGGTGGCAAGACGATCTTTCGCGATTAGAACGATTACGGTTTACGATCAACAGCTTTACGCGAATGCGTTTTTGCGATCCTCAAGGACGGCTAGATATGCATTGCAAAGTGCAACCTAACGATCCTGCCATCGGTGATTTAATCCCGTGGTTTGATGTCAAACGTAGTCAGCCATTAGGAAAAACCATTATTTTTGGTCATTGGGCGGCACTGATGGGCCACCAGGATGAGCACTGTATCGGTTTAGATACTGGCTGCGTATGGGGTAATAGCTTAACCATGTTACGTTGGGAAGATGGACAACGATTTGTCACCGAGTGTCCACTCTACGCTTAATTTGAAGTTATAAAAATGCCGACAATGATTGTCGGCATTATCTCGCTGATGCAATATATTCATCAGTTATGATCGTTCGAGGATCACGAACTCCATCGCATAAGCATTTTTATCATCGCTATTATGATGCTCTTTTGTTACCACTTGCCAATGATCTCCCCATTCAGGAAACTGAGTATCCCCTTTAAGATCTGCATCAATAAAAGTCAAATACAGTCTATCGGCTATCGGTAAACAGGCCTGATAAATGCTACCACCACCAATGATCATTAACTCTGGTACATCACCAGCAACTAACTTGGCAGCGGCAATATCGTTGACCACCGTAATACCTTCAGCACTGAAATGAGGATTACGACTAATAACAATATTTAATCGCCCAGGTAGCGGCCGTCCAATCGACTCAAAGGTTTTACGCCCCATAACAATCGGTTTACCTAAAGTGCAACGCTTAAACCACGTAAAATCTGCAGGTAAATGCCATGGCATACTATTATCATTACCAATGATCCGATCATGAGCCATTGCAGCGATCATACTGATCTTCATCTTTGTATCTCCATTCACACTCTCAGTGCGCACATTATCATTCTGCTATCGTTATACCACAGGACGGCGACGATAAAATAATAACCCCGGCATTGCTAATCCAATTGCCAATGCTGCCACAATAAACATCGCTTTTAGCACATTATCAATCATCAGCCCCCATAATTCTAATGAGAATCCACGATGATTAATTTCAACGATTGCAATCATGGCTTTAAAGGCAAACACTCCCGGCACCATCGGAATCAATGCGGCAACAGTAAACACTTTAGGGTGTGCCAAAAAACGGTGCGACCAATGGACACCTATCATACCAACGAGAGTTGCTGCGACCAACGTTGACCATTCGATCGAGATCCCCCAATGCATTAGCAAAAACCGCGTTCCATGACCAATCGCACCACCAATTGCACAATATTTTAGCGCTTTTTTAGGGACATTAAACACCAATGCAAATCCTAATGCAGGGATCATCGCAAGTAACATATCATTGAGTAACGCTAACATTAACGTCATAGTAACCACCCCCAGACATCAAGCACATTCATCGCCGCCACAATCCCCATACAGGTTGATAGTGTCAATAAACTTGCCATTGTCCAACGAGCTAACCCCATACTTGGAAAACCTTTTACCATATCAGCCACCGCATTAATTAACGGGAAACCAGGGACTAACATCAGCACTGATGAAGCCATGGCTAAAAAAGGCTGTTCTCCAATATTGTATACTTGCCCAAGTCCTGAAATTAAAGTGGTAACAAACGCGGTTATTGCAAAGTTTAACAACGGATTAAAATGATAGCTGGCTATTTGCTGTCGGACACACATACCCACAGATGAAGCACAAAAGGTAAGTAAAAACACAGCCCAATCGCCACCAGCTAAACGACTAAATGCCGCGCATGATAAGCCAATCATAAGCGCAACTAACCAGCGATTATAACGTTGGGTTTTAAGATTTTCTAAACGATGTTGAACGTCATTACAATCCAATAATCCACGCTCAACAAGAATGCAAATACGTTGAATATCAGTCACTATTTGCATGTTAATTCCCCCGTCTTGGCAACGACGCGTGGTGGTAATACAGCAACCTAAATGACGAGTACTGATCACTATCGAACTCGCTGATAATGACACTTCAACATACTCAACCCCGAGTGCTAACCCGAGTCTGCGAGTGACATCCATGATAACCGAGCTCTCAGCCCCATGTTGCAATAACCGTTGACCAACCTCAATCGCTAACCGAGTCACTTGCCGTTGCTGAGCGTCATTCAACGGTTGGAGTGCTCTCTCCATGCCAATATCCATTTACAATCCATTATAAAAATACCTTTTGTAACAACTAGCATACCTAACCCGCTGCAGCCTGCGTTGATTAAGCACAAAAAAAAGCCACACCTCAAAAGGTGTGGCTCATTAGCATAACGCTCGCTCGGACTTAAGGCTTATAGATGATCTCTACATCGTAATCATCTTCATTCCAGTCATCCCAATCATCATCATCGCCGTCTTCATCCTGAACTTTCTTAATTTGTTCAGCGTGGTAATCATCCCACTTAAAGTCAACTTTATCAGCTTGTTGCTCTTCAACTTCATACTTAACACGTGGCAAGGCATCAATAGCCACCATCAGATCATAAGTAAGCTCTTTAGTACCAACACGGTTCAAGGCAGAAATACTGTAATGCTGACCTTCCCATGCTAATGCTTCAAGTACTTCAGTGATCTTTTGTTGTGCTTGCTCTTCATCAAGAAGATCTGCTTTGTTAAAGATAATCCAACGTGGCTTATTACCCAGTTTATCACTGTATTGCTCAAGCTCATTGATGATAGTAAATGCATTCTCTACCGGATCAGAGCCATCAGCTGGTAATAAATCAATCATGTGTAATAACACACGACAACGCTCAAGGTGTTTCAAGAAGCGAATACCTAGACCAGCACCTTCAGCGGCACCTTCAATTAGACCAGGAATATCAGCAACGACAAAACTACGCTCAGCATCAACACGTACCACGCCCAAGCTTGGAACAAGGGTAGTGAATGGGTAATCAGCTACTTTCGGCTTAGCAGACGATACAGAGCGAATGAAGGTAGATTTACCAGCATTAGGCAGACCTAACATACCAACATCAGCTAAAAGCAGTAGTTCAAGACGTAAATGACGAATTTCACCTTTACTACCCATACTCTTTTGACGAGGAGCACGGTTTACAGATGATTTGAAGCGGGTGTTACCTAGGCCATGGAAACCGCCCTTAGCAACCATCACTTTCATACCATGTTCAGTAAGATCGGCAATCACTTCACCTGTATCTTCATCAATGGCACGTGTACCTACAGGTACTGTTAATACTTTATCCGCACCGCGTTTACCCGTACAGTTACCACCACGGCCATTTTCGCCACGCTCAGCAGCATGGAAACGCTCAAAGCGATAATCAATTAGAGTGTTAAAGTTTTCATCAGCTAGCAGGTAAACATCACCGCCGTCACCGCCGTCACCGCCGTCAGGGCCGCCACGAGGAATGTACTTTTCAGTACGAAAACTTACTACACCATTACCACCGTCACCGGCATCGGCGCGAATAACCGCTTCATCTATAAACTTCATTTTTTTCTCCGCACTGTGGCGTTTAACATACAGCGATGACGGCATTTAGCACTTATCATCGCGTAGTAATTATTGTCATGGACCTTGACTATTTGCTCTGGCGAATAAACTTATGGCCTATAGCACAGCAAACAGCGCCACTTACCACAACCATAGCACCGAGATAGCCCCATATATTCAAAGAGACTGTCGCAACATATTGTGGCCAAGCCAAACTCGCAAGATCGACAAATAATATCGTAAACAAGGGAGTCAGTGTAATCACTGCACTCACTTGTGATGCTTGCCAACGTGCCATTGCTTCAGCAAATGCACCATAGCCAACAAGCGTATTAACACAACAGAATAACAGCATCCCTAATTGACGGTTATCCATTGTTAAAATTTGTTGTGGTTGTGCCATTGGGGTCAGTATTACAGCACAGATGATATAAATCATCAGTAATATTTGTGCTGATGAAAACTGCCGTAATAACCATTTCTGCGCTAAGCCATAAACGACCCACACTAACGCAGCGGCAACAGCAAGACTAACACCAAGAGTATAGCCAGAAAAACTGGTAAACAACTCAATAAGCCGTTCATTAAAAAATAAGATCAGCCCACTAATTAACGCAATTACACCAATAATTTGATGTCGGCCTAACTTTTCTTTAAATACCCACGCACTGGATACTAACAGCATCACGGGGGCTAATTGGATAATAACTTGTACAACGGGAGGATTTAGGTATTTCAATGAACTGTTATACAGCACAAAGTTACCCGCAAGGCCAATACTGGCGATGGCTAGCACCACACAACTCATTCGCCCAAGATTTGATATCGTTGGTAATTGCTTTCGCCACGCTAAAAAAAGGCCTAAGCCAAACGCTGCAGTAATAAAGCGATACCAAACAATTGTAAAAGGATCCATCACTTCTACAGCTTGTTTCATTGCAATGGGTAATGCGCCCCAAAAAACGGCGGTTGTCATTGCAAGAAAAAAACCAATCATGGGGCCGCGGTTAATCATAAACCCTCCAGATATAAAAAGCCCCGCCAAAAAGGCAGGGCTTTAATATTCGTGTCGATTCTGAAAATTATTCAGCGTCGATAGATACGAATTTACGGTTTTTAGGACCTTTAACTTCAAACTTCACTTTACCATCAGATAGAGCGAATAGAGTGTGGTCTTTACCTAGGCCAACGTTTGTGCCAGCGTGGAACTTAGTACCACGTTGACGAACGATGATGTTGCCTGCTAATACAGACTCGCCACCAAAACGCTTAACACCTAGGCGTTTGCTTTCTGAATCACGGCCGTTATTAGTAGAACCGCCAGCTTTTTTATGTGCCATCTTTAAATTCTCCTGTTATTAAGCGCTGATGCCAGTAATTTTGACTTCAGTGAACCACTGACGGTGGCCCATTTGCTTACGAGAGTGCTTACGACGACGGAACTTAACGATTTTAATCTTATCGCCACGACCGTGAGTAACAACTTCAGCAGTTACTTTACCGCCAGCTACGAACGGTGCGCCTACAGTTACTTCTTCGCCATTAGCTACTAAAAGTACTGAGTCAAATTCAACGTTAGCGCCAGTTTCAGCGTCTAATTTTTCTAAGCGTAAGGTTTGGCCTTCGCTTACACGGTGTTGTTTACCACCACTTTGGAAAACAGCGTACATGTCTTACTCCGCTTCTCCGCATAGGCCATTTGCCACGTCTAAAATGGGCAATGGGTATGCGCTTAATCTTGTCATCAATAGGGCGCGAATGTTACGCGAAAAGAGACTTTGTGGCAAGCCATTATGGAAAGAAAATTGGTGAAAAGCTGCCCAATACAAAAACTGTTTGAAATAGCTGTATTTGAGGTTATGACGATATGGTTATTTTAGTGTAAGATTCCCGTATCAATTGAAAATATTTTCCGCCCTACGCGGCTAACAATCTTGCTGGATGTATAATGGATTTTAAAGCTATCCAAGCGCTCACCGCCAACGATATGGCGGAAGTCGACGCGAAGATACAGGCGCAACTTAACTCAGATGTTGCCCTCATTAATCAACTCGGATTCTACATTGTCAACAGTGGTGGAAAACGTATTCGCCCCATGCTGGCAGTATTAACAGCACGTGCACTTGGCTATGAGGGTGACAAACACACCACAGCCGCGGCTTTTGTTGAATTTATCCACACCGCGACATTGCTCCATGATGATGTGGTTGATGAATCAGATATGCGTCGTGGCAAAGAAACAGCCAATGCCGCTTTTGGTAATGCAGCCAGTGTTTTAGTTGGTGACTACATTTATACGCGCTCATTTCAAATGATGACAAGCCTACGATCCTTAAGGATCCTTGATATCATGAGTGAAGCAACCAATGTGATCGCTGAAGGTGAAGTACTGCAGTTAATGAACTGTAACGATCCTGAAACCACAGAAACCAGCTACATGCAGGTGATCTACTCGAAAACAGCGCGCTTATTTGAAGCATCAACACAAATTGCGGCCATTATTGCAGATGCACCAACAGAAATTGAGGTTGCGCTGCAAGAGTATGGACGTTATTTAGGTACTGCTTTCCAGTTAATCGATGACGTCCTTGACTATGTTGCCGACGGCAAAGAAATGGGTAAGAACGTTGGTGATGATCTTGCTGAAGGCAAACCGACATTACCTTTACTGCATGCAATGCATCATGGCGATCAAGCACAGGCTACAATGATACGTGAAGCAATTGTTCATGCTAATGGCATGGATAAGCTTGAGGCTATTTTGGCTTGTATGCACCAATATGGCTCGTTAGAGTACACTCAACAACGTGCTGAACAAGAAGCACAAAAAGCCATAGCGGCTCTAGCTCCGATTGCTGAGTCCGACTATAAGCAAGCACTGATTACGTTAGCCCATATGGCAGTACAACGTAAAAAATAATCCCCTTTTTATCAAAACCTGTCCTAGTGGCAGGTTTTTTTATATCCAATAACCTCCCCCCGTGATAACTCTATCTACGATCGACGATGATCTATACTGTAGCTACTAGGTAAATAAAGTGCCTTATCGGCTAAGAAGGTGATCATGGATATGAAGCATTTGACCAAAGGAATGTGGGTTGAATCTTATCATGGAGTAGGCAAAGTGATCGGCATTGATCATCAGTACCACTCAGTGATCGTCGAGCACCGCCAAGATCATCAATTACAGTCAATAGATATTGCAGATCTTATCGAACAACCTCAACTCCATAATGGTTGCGAACGTTATTATTAATATTCATAAATAACAGCCATAAAAAAGCGGCTCTTTAGGCCGCTTTTTTAATTCAAATAGTTAAGCTGGTTTATTTTGCAGCAAACTCTTCACCCAGTGTAATATCTGCACGTAATGTATCAAGCATGCTTTCTAATGCATTTTGTTCAAATGCACTTAATGTACCGTAGTCCATCACTTCTTCAATGCCATCTTTACCCAGTAATACAGGTTGAGCGAAGAAACGAGTATGTTTACCGTCACCTTCAACATAAGCGCATTCAACAACACCTTGTTCACCTTGTAATGCACGCACCATAGCTAAACCAAAACGACAGGCGGCTTGGCCCATAGACAATGTCGCAGAGCCACCACCCGCTTTAGCTTCTACAACTTCAGTACCTGCATTTTGAATGCGTGGAGTTAATGCTTTCACTTCATCTTCACTAAAGCTCACACCTTCAACTTGCGATAACAATGGTAAAATAGTTACCCCCGAATGGCCACCAATGACAGGTACTCGAATATCACATGGTGAAACGCCTTTTAGCTCAGCAACAAATGTTTCCGAACGAAGTACATCTAAAGTCGTAATACCAAATAACTTACGCTTGTCGTAAACACCGGCTTTTTTCAATACATCAGCCGCAATCGCAACCGTAGTATTTACAGGATTAGTAATAATACCAACACAAGCTTGTGGACACACTACTGCGATTTTTTCAGCTAATGATTTTACAATACCAGCATTAACATTGAATAAATCAGAACGATCCATTCCGGGTTTACGTGCTACACCTGCAGAAATAAGCACAACATCAGCACCTTCTAGCGCCGGCGTTGGATCGTCCCCACAATATCCTTTAATTGCTACAGGGGTTGGAATATGGCTTAAATCTGCCGCAACCCCAGGTGTCACTGGAGCAATATCATATAAAGCAAGATCTGAGCCTGCTGGTAAACGATTTTTCAATAGCAATGCTAATGCCTGACCAATACCACCAGCCGCACCAATTACAGCAACTTTCATGTTCGTTCTCCTTTACGATAGAAGTATATTTATTGAAGTGGGTACAACCTAATTCAGTTAATAATAGTAGTAACTGAATAACAATCTATGGACGTTATATTAAGCATAAAAAAAATACAATCTTCTCCCCCTCGCTTTGCGAAGTAACGCAGAATCCCATAAAAATGCACTCAAATGCTTTTATCAGACAAATAAAATAAAAAATTAATAATGACTCTGCTTTATCAGATTTCAATTAATTAGTTATGATAAAACAATGACAAGAGCCACAATAAAAAATTTTATCTATGCCAAAAATGCGAATTCACATATTTATTTTGATTCAGTTTGTTTGCCAGTGAGTCACAGGTTATGCAAAAATGGCTCACCTCGTCCCTGTAGATAATATTTACTTATGCGAAATTCAGATAAACAAGAACGTTTAATCAAAGCGTTTAAATCAATTTTAAAAGAAGAAAAATTCAGTTCTCAAGGTGAGATTGTTGATGCGTTAAAAGCACAGGGTTTTGATAATATTAACCAATCAAAAGTCTCTCGCATGCTAACAAAATTCGGCGCAGTCCGTACTCGCAATGCAAAGATGGAAATGGTTTATTGCTTACCGATTGAGCTGGGTGTTCCAACAATCACTAGCCCATTAAAAGAATTAGTAATGGAAGTGGGCTTTAATAGTGCCTTAGTCGTGATCCATACCGGTCCCGGCGCAGCGCAAGTTATTGCACGCTTATTAGACTCTTTAGGTAGAGCGGAAGGAATCTTAGGTGTTGTTGCGGGTGACGATACTATTTTTATTACACCGACCAATAACATCACCACCAATGAGCTTTATGACTCGGTATGCGAGCTGTTTGATTACAGCAACTGATCGATGATTAGGGTCTATCTAACTTTGCGTAGCATCAATATCAATGCTCAAGAAATATAGACCCTTTGTTTTCAGTGTCTCCTTAATATGAGTGACACTCTGTTCCTAAATTAGGATTGTTCGCGTTGATCATATCCCCAACGAGGAACTAAACCTTGCTCTATTTTTAGGTGATCTAATATACGTGCCACCATAAAATCCACTAAATCAGCAATGGTTTGCGGTTGATGATAAAATCCTGGTGCTGCAGGCATGATCGTAACCCCCAATTGCGATAGCTTAAGCATATTCTCTAAATGGATGCTTGAGAATGGCGTTTCTCTGACCACAAGTAGCAATTGACCACGCTCTTTTATCACTACATCCGCCGCCCGCTCGAGCAAATTATTCGACATTCCATAAGCAACGGAAGCTAACGTCGATGCCGAACATGGACAGATCACCATTTGCTTAGGCGCTGCCGAACCTGAAGCTACAGGTGAAAACCATTCCTCTTTACCACACACTACCAATTTTTCAGTGGCACACTGCAAATAAGCAACTAATTGTTGCTGCGCTGTTTCTGGTGCTGCTGATAATTTAAGCCCATGCTCAGTCGCCAATACCACTCGCGCCGCCGATGAAATCAACAGATAAACCTGATAATCTGCCGCCAACAAACATTCCAGCAAACGCAAACCATAAGGTGCACCGGACGCTCCCGTCCATGCCAATGTTATCTGTTTATGCTTCATTATATCTCACTTTATTTTGCAGTTAATGCGGCTAATAATTTGTCATGAATACCACAAAAACCACCATTACTCATCACTAAAATAGTATCGCCAGCCTGAGCTGATTCAGCAATCTTAGCCACCAGCGTATCAATATCATCACTACAAAACGCAGGTTGTGAACATTGATCTGCAATTTCTTGAACTGACCATGGAATATTATCCGGTTGAAATAAGAACACTTCATCTGCGGCATGTAACGCAGGTGCCAAGTCGTGTTTGTGTACACCTAATTTCATCGTATTTGAACGCGGTTCAAGCACTGCAAGAATACGTGATTGATTCAATTTAGCTCTCAATCCACCCAATGTTAACTCTATTGCGGTTGGATGATGGGCAAAATCATCATATACAGTGACGCCATTGACCTCGCCTTTATACTCTAATCGACGCTTAGTATTAATAAATTTAGCTAATGACTCACAGGCTAAATTCGCCGTTACCCCCACGTGTCGAGCAGCAGCAATTGCCATCAATGCATTATTAACATTATGATCGCCAACTAATGCCCAGTCCACAACACCGACTAATTGACCATCCAGATAAACGTCAAATATGCTGCCATCAGCAAGTTGTTTTTGCGCACGCCAATGGCCATCGCCACCAATATATTCCAATTCACTCCAACAACCCATCGCTAGCGTTTGATCAATATTTTTTACCCCATGCGGTGCTAAAATACGACCATTCCCTGGTACTGTACGTACTAAATGATGAAATTGACGTTGAATTGCTTTTAGATCATCAAAGATATCTGCATGATCAAACTCAAGGTTATTCATGATCAAAGTGCGTGGATGGTAATGCACAAACTTCGAACGCTTATCAAAAAAAGCACTGTCATATTCATCGGCTTCAACAACAAAAAACATACTTTCGCCAAGGCGAGCTGAAACACCAAAGTTTCCAAGCACTCCCCCCACTAAGAAGCCAGGTTGATAACCACAATCATCTAAAATCCAGGCTAACATACTCGCAGTGGTTGTTTTGCCATGTGTACCAGCAACCGCCATTACCCAACGATCATGCAATAAATAATCATGTAACCACTGAGGACCAGAGGTGTAGCGTAAATTATTGTTGAGAACATATTCAACACATGGATTACCGCGACTCATCGCATTACCGATCACCACTAAATCAGGTGCTGGATTTAATTGCTCAGGATCATATCCTTGAATTATTTCAATACCTTGAGACTCAAGCATGGTACTCATCGGTGGATAAACATTAGCATCAGAACCGGTAACTTTATGCCCAAGTTGAGTCGCTAATGTAGCTGCGCCCCCCATAAATGTTCCACAGATACCTAAAATATGAATATGCATAATTGCTCTCTCCATCCTTAATTTTTATTAATGTCACGCTTTGACGTTACTTCGTTACCATAAAAAAGATCTTTATATACAATTCTTTATACAACGAAAAATATTATGAAGCGTCCGATCTCATTATGCGTTGAGATCCAAACAGTATACAACTGAATCTCTCTACCCTTATGACAACATGATGCAAGGATTGTTTATGACCGATATTAGAACGCTTGGTGAATTTATTGTCGAGAAGCAGAATGATTTTCCTCACGCTAGTGGCGAACTATCATCACTACTAGGCTCAATCAAACTAGCGGCTAAAATCGTAAACCGCGAAATCAATAAAGCAGGACTGGTTGATATAACAGGGGCAGTAGGCACCGAAAATGTGCAGGGTGAAGAACAACAAAAACTTGACCTTTATGCTAATGATAAATTTAAAGCAGCATTAGAAGCACGTGATCAAGTCTGTGGTATTGCCAGTGAAGAAGAGGATCAAGCCGTCAGTTTTAACCGCCAATTAAATCGTGATGCTAAATATGTGGTGTTAATGGATCCACTAGATGGCTCATCTAACATTGATGTTAATGTATCCGTCGGCACCATTTTCTCAATCTATCGTCGAATATCTCCCGTTGGCTCACCTGCGACAGATGCAGATTTCCTGCAACCGGGACATCTGCAAGTTGCAGCCGGTTATATTATCTATGGCTCCTCAACAATGCTGGTTTACACTACTGGTAATGGTGTCCATGGCTTCACTTATGATCCCTCTCTCGGCGTATTCTGCCTCTCGCATGAGAATATGCAAATTCCGGTTGATGGCAATATTTACTCGATTAACGAAGGTAATTATATTCGTTTTCCATTAGGTGTAAAAAAATACATCAAGTATTGCCAAGAATGTGTTCCACAAGATAACCGTCCTTATACCTCACGCTACATTGGCTCCTTAGTTGCTGATTTTCATCGTAATTTATTAAAAGGTGGAATCTACCTTTATCCAAGTACAGCCAGTTATCCAAATGGGAAATTACGCCTACTTTATGAATGTAATCCAATGGCACTATTAATAGAACAAGCTGGCGGGCGAGCAACAGATGGTCAACAGCGTATTTTGGATCTTATTCCGACTGAATTACATCAACGAGTACCTTTTTTTGTTGGTTCAACCAATATGGTCAACAAAGTAGAGGCTTTCCTGCACGAAATAAATGATCAATAACAACAACAATTCAAGGTGGTGCTAGCCACCTTGATATTAATTAATTCTCTCTTTATCACCATCAAGTTCTTTTAAAAACACCTCAAGCGCTGCGGTTGTTTTTAGCCATAATCATGATAACCTCAATATACGCAACATTTAATTAACCAAAAAGGAATCTATCATGAGCTTAAATAAAGTGACTGCAGGTCAGGACATTCCCAACGATATTAACGTTATTATTGAAATTCCAGCCAATGCAGACCCAATTAAGTACGAAGTAGATAAAGCCAGTGGCGCGATATTTGTTGACCGTTTCACCTCCACTCCAATGTTCTATCCGTGTAATTATGGTTATATCAACCACACCCTTTCTCTTGATGGTGATCCTGTTGATGTATTGGTACCAACGCCTTACCCATTACTTGCGGGTTCAGTTATTCGTTGTCGCCCAATCGGGGTGCTAAAAATGACCGATGAATCAGGTGAAGATGCTAAAATTGTCGCGGTACCACATAGTAAACTCAGTTCAGAATACAATCATATTCAAGATATTGATGATCTTCCTAGTCTATTGAAAGCACAAATTGTGCACTTTTTCGAACACTATAAAGAATTAGAAGCTAACAAATGGGTCAAAATTGATGGCTGGGAGAATGCCGAGTCAGCAAAAGAAGAAATAATAACCTCATTTGAACGCGCGCAAAAATAACGAGGCCGAGTAATGAAACCAGCACTAAAATATGGGCTACTCATTACAACATTAAGTCTTAGTATTATAACGTCAATAAGTTATGCCAAAAATGTTTCAGTACAACAATTTTGGCAACTACAGCAGCAACAACCTAATGTCATTATTGATGTTCGAACCAGTGCTGAGTTTGCCGCAGGACATTTAAACTCAGCCATTAATATCCCTTACCAACAGATTGCAACTATAGTGACTCGTTATCAAGACAAGACTCAACCCATTTTACTTTACTGTAAATCAGGTCGACGGGCAGAGATAGCAGCAACGACACTAGAAAAACTCGGTTACACAGCAATCTACAACGGTCTTAACTATCAAAAACTTAAAACATCACAACCAATATCCACCCCATAAAGTGATGAGATAAAAAAAGCCCGGTTATTAATCTAACCGGGCTTTGTCAATTATTGGCACTCAATACATTGAATACCAATATTGTGATTAATTAAATTCAAATTGGTAAAGTAAATCCACCGCCTGATCAAGACCAGAAACCGCTTCAACATACAAATTACGCATTAATCGATAACGTAAAGTAAACTCATCAACTTGGTTGAAAATACCAACCCCATATTTCACCTGTAAGCCAGGAGCAATATAGCCACTGATCGTCACTTGTGAATCATCACCAGCACCAGAGGTGGATAAACTCAGATCTTTAACGCCAACAGCTTCGCCAACATCACCCACTAGTTGACCGCTTTGTGCTAGACCCATTCCAATCAATGCCGTTGTCATTGCACTATTACTATCACCTGAACCTTCAGAGTCAAGATTCTTACCGGTTAGAATATATGACAATGCATTTTGTTGCGGCATCGCAGGATCAGAGAATATATTGACTTCAGGTTTATCCGCAGGACCAGTAACTCGTACTCCGGCAATAACATCATCTTCTACATTATCAGGATCTCGAATCGCTTCGATAGAGAGATAAGGTTGTTCCGCTGGACCATTAAATAAGATTTGGCCTTTACGGATCAATAATTCTTGCCCTAATGCGCGGTAGTACGATCCTTTAGCAATATTTACTTCACCATAAATCATTGGTCCCTTACCTGCTTGGCGAATATTTAAATCACCTAACAAACCAGCTTTTAAACCAAAGGCTGACAATTTAACGTCATCACCAATATGAACAAAAATATTGGTTGTAATATCAAATGGCACCGCTGATTTTTCTTTCACTGGCTGTAAGTTATCTTTTAAGATCACTTGATCTTTCGATACTTTCACTGCAGATTTAGGTAATTGATTAACGGTAATCCGTCCCCATGGAATACCAATTTTACCAGTGATCTCTGCTGCAGTTGGTGATGCCTCAATAGTTAAATCAGGAGAAACCTTTAATGAAACCATCGGCGGTACACTAACTTTCAACTCTTTACCATTGATATTAAGCTTAGTTTTCCAAGCGGCCATATCCTGCCAGTCACCAGTACCACGCAGCAAAAGCTGACCATCAGGCGTATAAATATTACCGATTAAGCTGGCGTTATAACCATTAAATGCCAATTTAATATCTGCATTTTTGATATCTAACGGTACCTTACGCCCAGTTGCTTCAAGCTTAGTCACTTGTAATAAGCCATTAACCGCAGGATGTAGAATAGGTCCAGTCACTGTCAGATTAGTATCAACTTGACCATCAAACTTATGATAATCCTTAATTATTGGCTCAAGAAAACCTAGCGTAAAACGATCAAGCTTAACATTAGCATTAATCTGTTTATCCCCTTGCAGGTTAGTGATCTTGGCCTGACCGCTTAAATCACCATTATTTTTAATCGCAACTAACCAATTAGCATTTAACGCATTATCTTGCATCTCAGCATTGATTGTTACTTTATCCCAGCCTAATTTCAGTGGGTGTTCATCACTACTCATTTGCTGGCTTAACCCACCGGCAGGCATGATGATGTTAGCTTTTAGATATGGTGCTGTTTTAGGTGACCATTTCGCATCAACATTCGCCCCTAACTCACCATTAACTTTTAGCTCTGGTGGTAGAAAGGGTTTAAGCAAATTAAAATTAAATTTACGAACCGCTAATTGCGCTTGACCAGAAGTCCCTGCGGTAAGATCTTGCGTTAAACAAATCCCCGCTTGTCCTTGCTGCCAACAATGCGCTCCAACCGTCGCCATTGCTGTTTTAAGGTCATAACGAATCAAAGTCGGATGGTTTAGTACCCAATTACCAACAGGCGTACTAATATCACCTTTAGCTAACATCCCCTGCCAACCAGTTTGCTTATTAAAAGAGCCATCAATCAATAAATTGGCACCAACAGGATCACCTTTAGCATTAACCGTTAAACGATGTTTCTGCTCTGTGCCGTTAAATAAGACCTTAAGATCATCTAATGTGGTCGTGCCATATTTACCTTTTGCAGCCGTTAAACTGATATCCGCTTTCATGTCAGGTAACGGCGTCACATTACCTTTAAGATCAAACGATGCTAAGCTTGCTAATTGTTGCCAACCTAAATCATTACCTTGTAAATCAAGCTTAATATCTGGTGTTGCCATGCTACCTGATAATTTCACATCACCATTAACTGCACCATGTAAACCTTTTAATGATTTTGATAAATCTGGTGCATCGATCTTAGCAATCATGTCCCAAGTATTATCCAGCTGACCTTTCACCATCATGCCGTTAGGGCCATGTTTTAATGTCAGCCCTGGGGTATTTACCTGAAGTAAATCTCCTTTGCCGTTAATATCTGACGCATCTAACTGTCCAACAAGCGTTAATGCTTGTTTCATGATAGTGCCATCAACTGATAGTTGCGGCAGTTTTACAAACCAACCACCTTGCTTCGTTAATCCACCAGACGTTACAAATTTACCACTAACATTGCCTTTAGCCGCAGGCCACTGTAAACCAGGTTGAATATTAGCAAAGGCTAATTCTCCATCCCAAGTAACTAATTTTTTCCAATTCGCTTGCGCATTACCACTAATTACGCCGCCTAAGGTATTTATCTTTAAAGAAGAAAGATCGACCTGATTCAAGTCACCTTTACCATTAAGTGCTAATTTCACCGCCGGCATAGGTGTACCGTCGATGCTGCTTTTAGCCTTAAAAGTAAATCCTTTTAAACTACCTTTTGCGTCAATGACTGTATTATCAACGGTAAACTCAGCTGGTTTATCAATCGGCCACTGCAAGTGTTTACTCGATACTGCAACATCAAATGGGAAGTCTGCCTTAAGAGGCGATAACTGACCCTTAATAACAGCATCTAGCTTACCTTTTAGTTGAGCATCGATAAGCAATTTTTGTAATGAACCATGAGCTTTTAATGTTAATCGATGCCCATTAACTGGCTTCATTGCGATTTTAGCATCGGCATCTAATGTTAATGGATAATCACCCGCTAACGTCACTTGTGCTTTAGCGTTTAAATTAGCTTGCGGCGCATTAATTTGTAGTTTTTCAACATTAATCTCACTACCCTTTCCAGACGCAATCAGCTCAAGCAAAGATACTTTTTGTGGCGTTTTACCTTCCAATTCAAAGTTTTTAACTGTAAACCGTTCAATATCAAATGACATTGGCAATACAACATCAGGTAATGTAATCGCTGTAGCGTTCGACTTATCCTTAACATCTGTTGGAGAAGTGTTTTTTGATTTAACAGTATCCTTAACAGGAGCAAGCGCTAACTTAATATTCTGCCAGTCGGTTGGTTTTAATGTTACATGGCTACCAATAACAGTCGCTGCCGTTGCAAAATGTTGCCAACTCACTTTATTCGCCAATATATCAAGATCAATATTATCTAAAATGACTTTATCGACTTTGATCGGAATCGGAAGACTAATTTCTGTTACTGGTTTTGATGCTTGCTGAGGTTCCGTTGCTGGCGGTAATTTAGGCATTGAAAACTTAACCCCTTTTACGCCTAAATCTGAAATACAAATCTCAGGAGTCAGTAAACAACGCTCATCCAAGGTTAAATTTAATTGCTTAACAGCTAAATCCATATTGCTATCTTGATAGCGTACATCATCAATTTGGAAACCGCTTAACAACGATCCACTAGTTGTACCAATAGATAGTGCAGGTAAAGCCTTTTGCGCTCCCCAACTGGCAACTTTTAAGCCAGCAGGGGTGTATAAAATCACCGCAACGGCAATCACAACAAATAATAAAAGGGCTAAGATAGCCAGAGAAATACGCTTCACCCAGATCATAATTCAGGTCCTAGAGTAAAGTGAAGTTCAAACTTATTCTTGGCTGGCTTATCAAGCCCCCAAGCAAAGTCAATACGAACAGGGCCAACAGGTGATGCCCAACGCACACCAAAGCCCGTGCCTCGCATCCAATCTGGTTTATTATCATTCCATGTCGAACCATAATCATAAAATAGTGCGCCCCACCAATTGCCGTATAGGCGATATTGGTACTCAATACTAGAAGTCGCCATATATTGGCCACCCACCATTCTTCCGGCATCATTACGAGGCGAAATCGACTCATAACCGTAGCCTCTAATACTATTATCACCACCAATAAAGTAACGTAATGATGGTGGAATATCACGAATACTATCAGCTAATACAGCACCACCGGCAATACGGAAAATACCACGTTGATTTTCGCTTAAAGTACGAATCCAAGCAGATTTTGCCTGCAAACGAACTAAGCTTGTATCTGAACCTAATGATTTATCCGCAAATTCAACTGAAAAATTATATTTGCTACCTGAGGTTGGAAATATCCCGCCAGTGAATTCACTTTTACTGTAAGAAAGTCCTGGTAAAAATAAGTTAAAGGTACCCTCTTCATCACCAGCTTGCTTATATTTCTCATTAAGCCAATGTAACGATACTGTACGCTCCCAACCTGAGCTTAGCTTCCAATGACGCTCAACACCTAACCCTAATTGGGTACTAATAGTATCGTGATTATCAACATAACGGATACCGCCAACAATTTGATAATAATTATTTAGCACATCATCTAATGGAATTTTATAAGCAGCTTCAAGCTTCGGCTGCTCTTTAGATATTTCAGATTTAAGATAAAAACTATGGCCATTACTGGTAATCCATGGTTTTTTCCAATTAAATTTCAAACGTGGACCAGTATCGGTTGAAAAACCAATACCCGTTTCAATTTGATTTCTAACTTGAGGTGTTAAAGCAACCTCAATCGGAATTTTATCATCCTTACGTTTAGTGACATCACCGCCAACATAAATAGATGAAAACCAACCTACATTAGACAAACGTTCATTATATAAGCCTAATTTAGACGCTAAGTAAGGCTCATTTTCAGTATAAGGAATCATCGAACGAAGACGTTCATCCTTGATTTGGCTGCCAGTAAAATGCGTATCACCAAAAGTGTAACGACGTCCAGAATCAAAATCGATAGTAATGATCGCTTCATTACGAGTAGGGATCACGCCTAACTCGCTTTTCTTTAATTCAGCATCAAAATATCCTCGACGTATAGCTAAGCTTTGTAAGGAAGACTTTAACGCCTCATATTTACCTTGATTAAGAGCCTTACCTATTCCTAAGCCACTATTTTCTAATAATGAAATAAAAGCAGGATCATCTTTCGCATCTCCAGTAATAATAATATTACTCTGGCTTATATGTGTACGAGGGCCAGCATCAACAGTCACGGTAATTGCAATCTTTTTACCGCTGCCCTTTACATGATAATCATACGTTGGTTGATAATAGCCTAGCGCTTGTAAAGCTTGACTTATTTCAGACTTCACTTGCTCTTGAAAGCGCAACGTATCACTATAATCATTCTTAGAAATTGCTGATAAATACGCATCAACATTATCTTCGAGGCTACTTTTTAATCCCTTTACTTTAAGAGATGCCGCCATTGCCGGACTTGATAATACTAAGGCAAAAGATGCAATACCCAGCCACTGATAAACTTTATTCATTCGGATTATGCTTCTTGGAAAAATTAGATTCATTCACACGGTCTATTCTGGCAAGTGGTGTATATCTATACCAACACAACAATAGCTACAAATATTTATTGATAATAAACCACTCAATTCAAATATCTATCACTAACACACAATACTCATTAGGTTGCACATTCAAGTTCGAATGACTTTTCTGGCAAACACCAGAGAGAGTTACATAGTGACCAAATAACTCTAGAACAATTATCTACACTTTTTAAATAATCTAACCTAATGAGACACTAAATGTTATCAACAAGCGTTGCAAAATGAAAATGGCGATCTCATTATAAACCTATAATTTATCCATCTTATTCTGATAATTGTTTTTAAATAGTCATAAACAATGATTGCGATTAATTTCTATTATCTCAAAAAATAAACGCTCATACCTATATTGATTTGCTATTAGTTAAGCAATTATAGTAGAAAGTATTTGAATTTCTTTATTCACTTCTGATAATACATTCAATGCTTTAAGGTTAGCTGACTTAGGTGGAAGTAAACGACCATATTCAAATTCAAAACCACCAATTCCGATAATAAAAAGTCGTCCTTTAAAGAAGTTTTTAACATGTTTCGCTACTTGAATAGGACGATAAACTTGAAAAATTCTCAACATATATCCTCACATAATAATCAATGACACGCAGTTATTTTTATTAACAACAAAAAGATGCAAACAATTTGCCACATAAACAAAAATGATTAACAACGATAAGACAAGATCATTATCATGGGGAATATAATTCACTACACTAATAACACCATAAATAAATAAGGATTATTATGTATAAGAGACTATTAACAATACTTTTTATTGTTACATTGCCAACTTTAGCTCAAGCTAATAACATTGAAATAGGTACAACTTTACCAGCCGTTACAGTAACGAATAAAGGTGAACTAGTACTGAACAATGACAGTATTAGCTATCAATTTTGGCGTAGCACCAGATTAGAAGGGAAAACACGTATAATAATGGCAATCGCAGGAAGAAGTTCTGCAAAAAAAATCAATGCTAAATTAGTGAATGCTATTAGTGCTGCGCGCTTTCCGCAACAACAATATCAAACAACAACCATCATCAACCAAGATGATGCAATTTGGGGAACAGCTCACTTTGTAAAAAGTGTGACTGAAGAGAATAAAAAGAAATATCCGTGGTCATCTATTGTGCTAGATAGTAACGGCATCGTACAAAAAACATGGGATCTAAAAAAAGAAAACTCCGCAATAATTGTACTCAATAAAAATGCCCAGGTCGTATTCGTGCATGAAGGACAACTGAGCCAACAGCAAATAGAACGCGTAATCACCTTAGTGAAAAAAAATATATAAATTTTATTTATCACTTCAGAAATATTGATGATAGCCGTTATTAATAACGGCCTAATCGTGAATAGATATTTCATAATGACATCAACACAACAACCTTTAAAAAACACCTCTGCAAAACGACCATTAACTGACAGTAAGGCTCGCACCCAATCTTTAGCAAAACATTTTGGCTATGATGGCTTAATTCATTCAAATAATGGCTTATCATTGACAGAAAGGCACTTCAATAGCCAACAGTTACAACATCAATACGAACAGTATAATATCGAGAAAATATTCAAATTGACCTACGACGAGTGCCAGAATGAGACAGCAGCAGAACCAGATCCTGATTGGTTAGTGCGTTTCATTGAAATGGCAAAACATGTCTATAACCCATCTATGCAAAAATTATGGTCTAGGATTCTCAAAAAAGAGCTTATACGTCCAGGTACAACCTCTTTAAAAACATTAACTATTTTAATAACAATGACTCAAAAAGAGGCTCTGTTATTTCAACGAGTCATAAGTGTATGTTGCCAAGTTGGTAAGAATAAAGATAAAAAAATAATTACAGGCATCAAAGTACCAACAAGGTTCATTCCTTTTGGAGCAAAAATAAAACATTACTCCATCGCATATGACCAATACAATATCCCCTACTCCAGTATCGTTATTTTAATGGATTTAGGGCTAATACTAAAAACAGAATTCGAATCAAGTACAATTGATCATACCGCACAACTTCAAGTACATTTACGAGATACTCATTACACCTTACATTGCCATAATAAAAATATCTCTTTTACCTATTATCGAATATCACAAATTGGGCAAGAGCTTGCATCATTAATAGAATATAAAAATAATTCTGAATACAAAACTTATTTACTAGAAATATTCGCTAAATTATTTACAATCACAACAGAATAATATACTCCATATTAATTACATAATTAACTGATATTAAAATTATATATATCAAAGAATCTTGAGACACAAGTTAACAATCAGGAGTGAACAATATTACATCTGCAAAACCCCTCACAATTAAGTCACCCTTCCATTAATAACTTTTAATAATCTGATAGTTATTTATATAAACGACCATGATACAAATTAATAATATGACACTATTACTGAATAAAATCAGCCCTTCAAAAAACGAAAAAATAATAATCTTATATCTAAACGATTTATTTAGCTAAGTCTCCAACACTAAGAATATCGAATTAAAAATAGTCTAGTGTAAAATTCATATCATAATTTAATCAAATAGATAACTTTGAAGTCTATAATAAAAATAAAAATAAAAATAAAAATAAAAATAAATACATATAGCACATATTTATATATCTTGGAAAAGCAAAAAATACGAATATTATACCCTCTAAAATTATAGACTTTAAAATAAGAGCTAATTAGCTTTAAAAAGTTATCAGGACAACAAACATATATTTCTCGAAACTAAATGTATTCAAGTAACTTAGAGAACAAAGTCATTTCATTAAATCAAATAGGAGAAATTATAAAATATTCAGTAATGAATAATTTGAACTGATATATTACATCGCTAGTGAGAATTTATTTATCTACAGACGAAAAAAAACCTGAATCGTTAGATTCAGGTCTCTTTAATAATGGCGGAGTGGACGGGACTCGAACCCGCGACCCCCGGCGTGACAGGCCGGTATTCTAACCAACTGAACTACCACTCCGCAGTGTCTATTCAGCATTTAAGCAATTTGAAGCCTGGCGATGTCCTACTCTCACATGGGGAGACCCCACACTACCATCGGCGCTATTACGTTTCACTACTGAGTTCGGCAAGGGATCAGGTGGGTCCATAACGCTATGGTCGCCAAGCAAATTCTGTTTTATTTATCACCTTATGGCAATAAATAGCAATCTGGGAAAATCTAACTAGTTGTTCTCAACACGCATTCAAGCGTTTGCAGAGTCCGTCTCTTCTCTTTGGAGAAGAAAACCCCTTGGGTGTTGTATGGTTAAGCCTCACGGGCAATTAGTATCAGTTAGCTCAATGCCTCGCAGCACTTACACACCTGACCTATCAACGTTGTAGTCTTCAACAACCCTTTAGAGACCTTAAAGGTCTAGGGATGACTCATCTTGAGGCTCGCTTCCCGCTTAGATGCTTTCAGCGGTTATCGATTCCGAACTTAGCTACCGGGCAATGCATCTGGCGATACAACCCGAACACCAGCGGTTCGTCCACTCCGGTCCTCTCGTACTAGGAGCAGCCCCTCTCAATCATCCAACGCCCACGGCAGATAGGGACCGAACTGTCTCACGACGTTCTAAACCCAGCTCGCGTACCACTTTAAATGGCGAACAGCCATACCCTTGGGACCGACTTCAGCCCCAGGATGTGATGAGCCGACATCGAGGTGCCAAACACCGCCGTCGATATGAACTCTTGGGCGGTATCAGCCTGTTATCCCCGGAGTACCTTTTATCCGTTGAGCGATGGCCCTTCCATTCAGAACCACCGGATCACTATGACCTGCTTTCGCACCTGCTCGAATTGTCATTCTCGCAGTCAAGCGGGCTTATGCCATTGCACTAACCTCACGATGTCCGACCGTGATTAGCCCACCTTCGTGCTCCTCCGTTACTCTTTGGGAGGAGACCGCCCCAGTCAAACTACCCACCAGGCACTGTCCGTAACCCCGATAAGGGGCCAACGTTAGAACATCAAGCATACAAGGGTGGTATTTCAAGATTGACTCCACAACCACTGGCGCGGTTGCTTCAACGTCTCCCACCTATCCTACACATGTAGGGTCAATGTTCAGTGCCAAGCTATAGTAAAGGTTCACGGGGTCTTTCCGTCTAGCCGCGGGTACACAGCATCTTCACTGCGATTTCAATTTCACTGAGTCTCGGGTGGAGACAGCGTGGCCATCATTACGCCATTCGTGCAGGTCGGAACTTACCCGACAAGGAATTTCGCTACCTTAGGACCGTTATAGTTACGGCCGCCGTTTACCGGGGCTTCGATCAAGAGCTTCGACCGAAGTCTAACCCCATCAATTAACCTTCCGGCACCGGGCAGGCGTCACACCGTATACGTCATCTTTCGATTTTGCACAGTGCTGTGTTTTTAATAAACAGTTGCAGCCACCTGGTATCTGCGACTCCCGGCAGCTTAGAGAGCAAGTCTCATCACCGCTAGGAGCGTACCTTCTCCCGAAGTTACGGTACCATTTTGCCTAGTTCCTTCACCCGAGTTCTCTCAAGCGCCTTGGTATTCTCTACCTGATCACCTGTGTCGGTTTGGGGTACGATTTCTTATAATCTGAAGCTTAGAAGCTTTTCCCGGAAGCATGGCATCAATGACTTCACTACCGTAGTAGCTCGACATCGTATCTCAGCCTTAAGATGAACCGGATTTGCCTAATTCATCAGCCTACATACTTGGACCTGGACAACCGTCGCCAGGCTCACCTAGCCTTCTCCGTCCCTCCATCGCAATTATAAGAAGTACGGGAATATTAACCCGTTTCCCATCGACTACGCCTTTCGGCCTCGCCTTAGGGGTCGACTTACCCTGCCCCGATTAACGTTGGACAGGAACCCTTGATCTTCCGGCGAGGGAGTTTTTCACTCCCTTTATCGTTACTCATGTCAGCATTCGCACTTCTGATACCTCCAGCACACTTTACAATGCACCTTCAACGGCTTACAGAACGCTCCCCTACCCAATATGAACGAATTCATATTGCCGCAGCTTCGGTGTATAGCTTAGCCCCGTTAAATCTTCCGCGCAGGCCGACTCGACCAGTGAGCTATTACGCTTTCTTTAAATGATGGCTGCTTCTAAGCCAACATCCTGGCTGTCTGAGCCTTCCCACATCGTTTCCCACTTAGCTATAACTTTGGGACCTTAGCTGGCGGTCTGGGTTGTTTCCCTCTTCACGACGGACGTTAGCACCCGCCGTGTGTCTCCCGGATAGTACTTACTGGTATTCGGAGTTTGCAAAGGGTTGGTAAGTCGGGATGACCCCCTAGCCTTAACAGTGCTCTACCCCCAGTAGTATTCGTCCGAGGCGCTACCTAAATAGCTTTCGGGGAGAACCAGCTATCTCCGAGTTTGATTGGCCTTTCACCCCTAGCCACAAGTCATCCGCTAATTTTTCAACATTAGTCGGTTCGGTCCTCCAGTAAGTGTTACCTCACCTTCAACCTGCCCATGGCTAGATCACTCGGTTTCGGGTCTAATCCTAGCAACTATGACGCCCAGTTAAGACTCGGTTTCCCTACGGCTCCCCTAAACGGTTAACCTTGCTACTAAAATTAAGTCGCTGACCCATTATACAAAAGGTACGCAGTCACCCAACAAGTGGGCTCCTACTGCTTGTACGTACACGGTTTCAGGTTCTATTTCACTCCCCTCACAGGGGTTCTTTTCGCCTTTCCCTCACGGTACTGGTTCACTATCGGTCAGTCAGGAGTATTTAGCCTTGGAGGATGGTCCCCCCATGTTCAAACAGGATATCACGTGTCCCGTCCTACTCGATTTCACTAATAAAGCGTTGTTGGTTACGGGGCTATCACCCTGTATCGCGGTCCTTTCCAGAACCTTCACCTAACGCAGAACTAGCTTAAGGGCTAATCCGGTTTCGCTCGCCGCTACTACCGGAATCTCGGTTGATTTCTCTTCCTCGGGGTACTTAGATGTTTCAGTTCCCCCGGTTCGCTTCATTAACCTATGTATTCAGTTAATGATACTAGCTTATGCTAGTGGGTTTCCCCATTCGGAAATCCCAGACTCAAGTGGCTTTTACTGCCTAATCTGGGCTTATCGCAAGTTAATACGTCCTTCATCGCCTCTGACTGCCAAGGCATCCACCGTGTACGCTTAGTCACTTAACCATACAACCCCAAGAGGTCTTGTATGTTCAACTAACCAAGGTTTGCGTTTAATAATCCGATCAAGAAACTATTAAACATTGGTTTTTCGCCGGACTCGATACAAGACACTTGAATGTGTGTTGTTTTGAGAACTCGTTTTTATCCGAAGATAAAAACATTTTTAAAATCAATCTTTCGATTGAATTTACTAGTCAGCTTTCCAGATTGTTAAAGAACATGTAATCATCGTTAGATAACCACTTTTTAAAAACACTAAACTGTCTTTCAAGAAAAGTGCGTTTAAAGAGTGGTGGAGCTATGCGGGATCGAACCGCAGACCTCCTGCGTGCAAGGCAGGCGCTCTCCCAGCTGAGCTATAACCCCAACGATGTAAAAGACTATACCGCCACTTTTTCTGGGAGAAAAAGTGGTGGGTCTGAGTGGACTCGAACCACCGACCTCACCCTTATCAGGGGTGCGCTCTAACCACCTGAGCTACAGACCCAAGTCTTTTTACGTTCTACATTTCGACCAAGCAATCTGTGTGGACACTGCATAAAACAG
>NZ_LN794352.1:3040207-3100103 GCF_000613045.3 Photobacterium kishitanii
AATCCTGACGCGAGAGGCCCGAAGGTCCCCCTCTTTGCTCCGAAGAGATTATGCGGTATTAGCTATCGTTTCCAATAGTTATCCCCCACATCAGGGTATATTCCCAGGCATTACTCACCCGTCCGCCGCTCGTCAGCAAAAGAAGCAAGCTTCTTTTCTGTTACCGCTCGACTTGCATGTGTTAGGCCTGCCGCCAGCGTTCAATCTGAGCCATGATCAAACTCTTCAATTAAAGTTTTGTTGGTCTTTCGACCGGCTCAATAAATACTGACTTTAAATACCGTAGTAAATTAAAGCTTTTTATCATTTAAAAAATGATAATTAAATAACTGTGCCAAAATAACTTGCGTCATTTTGTTTTGGTCACTCAGTTTATTGATAAATCTTTCGACTTAACTATTCAGTGAGTGCCCACACAGATTGCATGGTCAAATTGTTAAAGAACATTAGCACAATACATCGTATTGGCTGAGGCTGCGTATATTACTCCGCGCCAGTTTAAAGTCAACAAGTTTTTTAAATAAACTTCAGAAAACCCTTTATTGACTGGCCTTGTGTAAGAGATAGTTCCTATTTCTCACAACTCGAATAGCATCCAAATCAAGACCGCGATTTTTATAACTTAATATAAGACTATAATAGTCATTATAGTTATAATTTTTTATAAACCGCTTATCGACAAGTTACACACAGGTTGTAAATAACTTACCAACCGTAGGTATTCCGTGTCGTTGGGCTGCATTATAGGGAGAACAAAAAGAATGACAATTGTTTATTTGGATTTTTAACACGAATGCTAGTAATTCCAACCAAAAGCCATAAAAGACTCAATATTCATACAACAAGACTCTTGATTAGTAGTCGTCATTTAAAAATAATGCTGACTATTTAATCAATCAATAGCTTTTGGTTAATTTAAAATGATTATGAGACCACAAAATAAGGGTTCAACAAAGATTCGCGATCATAACGAAGAGGGAAACCATCGAGATCATTCACTGTCGCCCCTGCACTCTCAGCAATACATTGACCAGCGGCGGTATCCCACATCATAGTTGGTCCAAAACGGGGATAATATTGCGCGCGTCCTTCAGCAACTAGACAAAACTTCAATGATGATCCAACTTCAACCAATTTATGCTCACCTAGTTGTTGAAGGTAAACATCGAATTCAACTGATGGGTGCGAACGACTGCCAACCACGGTTGGTATAGTAGAAGGCAGAAGACGAATAGTATCTTTGCCGGCTTTAGTAACAAGCCAAGCGGTTTTACCATTACCCAACCAAGCTTTATTTAGTGCGGGCGCATAGATAACAGCTAAAACAGGTTTTCCATTTTCAATAAGCGCAATGTTAACGGTGAACTCACCATTCTTATTGATAAATTCCTTGGTGCCATCAAGTGGATCCACCAGCCAAAAAGATTGCCAATGCTGACGCTGCTGCCAATCAGTATGTGGTGATTCTTCAGATAAGATCGGGATATCAGGTGTCAACTGTTGTAATTGGCTAATGATAATTTCATTTGCTGCAAGATCAGCAACGGTTACGGGACTATTATCTGCTTTATTATCAATAGTAAGATTACTGTGATAATGAGCCATTATCGATTTACCAGCATCTAATGCGATGTTGTATATAGCATCAATTAATACTGTCACTTGCGGTACTCCTGTTACCGGTTATCAAGTAATAATGCTTTGACTACGTAAAGCATCAATACATTGCTCAACCAACTCATTAATATTATGGCTATCAGCTGCAAGGTGAATTTCAGGTTGTAATGGTGCTTGGTACTCAGCATCAATACCGGTAAATTGCTTTATTTCACCAGCACGTGCTTTTTTATAGAGCCCTTTAGGGTCACGCTTTTCACATTCAGCCAAAGGCGTATCAACAAACACTTCAATAAATTCACCTTGGGGAAGTAAATCACGAACTAATTGTCTTTCTTCACGATAAGGGGAAATAAATGCACTTAGCACTATCAGTCCTGAATCTGCCATTAATGTAGCAACCTCACCGATACGACGAATATTTTCGCGTCGATCTTGAGCTGAAAAACCGAGATCCTTACATAATCCATGACGAACATTATCACCATCTAATAAATAAGTGTGATAACCCAATGACAATAATTTATGTTCTAAGGCTCCAGCAACAGTCGACTTACCCGCACCACTCAATCCAGTAAACCATAAGACACAAGGTTGCTGCTGCTTTTGCTGACTTCGCTGTTCCTTGGTCACACTATAACTATGCCAGACAATATTATTGTTATCATCATGAGACTTCGTTGTCGTATTCATAACATATTCCATTGTTAATTTAGCTAAAAGGAAAGACTAATGGGATCAAGATCAATACTACCGTGGAATACACAATCGAAAGTGGTAATCCCAGTTTAAGGTAGTCGCTAATCTTATAATTGCCGACGCTGTAAACAAGTAAGTTAGTTTGATAACCATATGGGGAAATAAAACTCGCACTAGCACCAAATAATACCGCCATAATAAATGGCATAGGATCAACACCGTAGCCAAGCGCCAAACTATAACTAATTGGAAAAGCTAATGCCGCAGCTGCATTATTGGTGATCAATTCAGTCAGAATTAATGTTAGTAGATAAACTGCAATTAAGCCGCCATATACACCCCAACCATTAAAAGCGACAATGAGTGCTTGTCCCATATGGTGTGATAAACCACTGGTGATCATCAATTGTGCCAGTGTTAATGCTGAGCCAACAATCACTACAATATCAACCGGAAATCGACGACGAAGTTCATTGAAAGAAATAATCCCCAATCCCACCAGCACCACGAGGTAAATGGCTAATCCTTTAATCAATGGCAGCCACTCAGCTAAAGCCAATACAATCACACTTAAAAAGCCAACCAGTACCGTTGTACTGCGGTAGCTATCTAAACGGGCACTTGAATCAAGACCATTAACTAATACAAACTCACGTTCTAGCATGGTTTGTTTTTGATTAAACAATTTCCCGGGCACAATGACTAACGTATCGCCTGCTCGTAATTCAATATTACCTAAACCCCCTGCTAATCGTTCATGGCCGCGACGAATTGCAACGACAACGGCATCAAAGTTTTCACGAAATTTAGTGCTTTTTAATGTACTACCGCAAATGGCTGCAGAATGACTAACCACTACCTCCATCATTGATTGACCATTAAGATGGTGCTGACCAAATAAATGTAGCCCTTCAATTTCTTGCAAGGTGGTGACACTTCCAATATCACCACAGAACAATAACCGATCACCTGCTTGTAATTGGGTATTAGGACAAACAGGTGCTATCGTCTTACCATCACGGATCAGCTCAGCTAAAAATAACCGGCGTAATGCTCTCAGCCCATTTTCTGCCACTGTCTTGCCGATAAGAGATGAATGCGTTTTCACTCGCGCTTCTAAAAAGTAGGGCAGCTGTTCTTCATTGTCATCATCGTTATTCGGTAGAAAATAACTCAGCGGGATTAAAATAATTAAACCGATAACTAATACCGCTAAGCCAATTAGGGTTGGCGCAAAAAATCCAAGACTTGGTAAGCCAACATCTTCAACAAAACTATTAATAATGAGGTTAGTCGATGTACCAATTAGGGTTAATGTACCCCCTAAAATAGCGGCATAAGATAAAGGTAGTAATAATTTAGATGGAGCATGACGCTGATTACGTTTTATCGCCCCGATTAATGACACGACTACCGCGGTATTATTAGTAAATGATGATAATAACGCTGTCGATATTCCAAGCTTAGCCACTACTGAGCTATGGCCCCCTTGTGAAATCTGACGCCCGACCCAGCTAATCAAACGCGTTTTCTCTAGTGCAATTGAAACCAAAATCAATAGCACTAACGTTAATAATGATGAGTTGGTAAAATTTGCGCCAATTGCAGGTAATTCAATTAAGTTGGCTTGAAAACCAATAAACGCACTACCAGCAAATAAATACGCAGGTTTAATCTTTGTAGTAAGCAAGCAGAGAATAATCACTACTAGCATTGCCAGCACAGTAGCTTGTTCCCAGCTCATTTACATCACTCCAGCAATTGACCAATATCTTTGGCATCCCAGTGAGGGAAATGCTTACGAACAAGTGCATTGAATTCCAACTCAAACGCTGAATAACGACCACTTTGCTTAGCAACTAATGCTTCACGCACTAAACCAGCCCCCACAGTTACATTCGTTAAACGATCTATAATGATAAACCCGCCAGTATCTTTACAAGTTTGATAACTATCTACAGCTATCGCATCGTGGAGATTAACTTCACATAAACCAATCCCATTAAGCGGTAACGTCTCAGTGGCAAAGGTATCAAGACTATTAATATCAACTTGATGACGTATTGCACTCACACTGCCTAGCGTTTTTTTACCTGCAACTTTAATATCATACTGACGTCCAGCTGCTAATGCGGTCTCGCCCATCCAGACAATATCGGCCAAAACATTATTACTTAAGGGTACTTCGTCTTCAGCAGCTATCAGTGTATCGCCGCGGCTAATATCAATTTCATCCGCTAAGGTAACGGTAATAGCTTGGCCTTTATGCGCTGATGCTAAATCACCATCAAAAGTGACAATTCGCTCTATTGTGGACGTTTTGCCTGAAGGCAATGCCGTCACTCGTTGCCCTACACGTAACTCACCAGATGCTAACGTGCCAGCAAAACCACGAAAATCAAGATTTGGACGATTAACGTATTGGATTGGAAAGCGTAGAACTGATGAATCATCGCCGGTTGATAAATCAACGTGTTCTAATAAAGTTAATAACGGCTCGCCTTGATACCACGCCATCTTGGCACTTTGACTAACAACGTTATCGCCTTCTAATGCTGACAGTGGTAGCAATTGAATATTGATATTAGGGTTTAGTTTTTTTGAAAATTGGAGATATTGCTGACTAATATCGTCAAAACGTGCTTGATCAAAGTCAACCAAATCCATTTTATTAATCGCCACAATAAACTGACGAATACCAAGTAAACTGGCGATATAAGAATGACGACGGGTTTGGTCTAACACGCCTTTACGAGCATCAATCAAAATAACAGCCACATCACAGGTCGATGCACCCGTCGCCATATTACGAGTGTATTGCTCATGTCCTGGTGTATCAGCAATAATAAACTTACGCGCTTTAGTCGAAAAATAACGGTAAGCAACATCAATGGTGATCCCTTGCTCACGTTCTGCCTGCAACCCATCAACCAATAATGCGAGATCAGGTTTATCCCCCGTGGTACCGACTTTTTGACTATCGGTGTGGATTGCCGCAAGTTGATCTTCATAAATCTGATGAGAATCATGTAACAAGCGACCAATTAAGGTACTTTTACCATCATCAACTGAGCCGCAGGTTAAAAATCGCAGCAGAGATTTATTATGGTGTTGATCGAGGTAAGCTTCGATACCAAGCTCTGCTACCTGTTGTTCTATGACACTGTTCATTATTCTCTCCTTAGAAATAACCCTGGCGTTTTTTCAATTCCATAGAGCCAGATTGATCATGATCGATAGCTCGTCCTTGGCGCTCACTTGAGGTTGCCACCAGCATTTCTTCAATAATTCCCGGTAAAGTATCAGCTGTTGACTCCACCGCTCCCGTTAATGGATAACAACCTAACGTTCTAAAACGGACACTTTTTTGTTGAATGGTTTCTCCTGGTTGCAACTCTAACCGCTCGTCATCAACCATAATTAGCATTCCGTCACGTTCAACAACCGGCCGTACTTGAGATAAGTACAACGGTACAATTTCAATTTGCTCTAAGAAGATATATTGCCAAATATCGAGTTCAGTCCAATTTGATAATGGGAATACTCGAATACTCTCGCCTTTATTTATCTGGCCGTTATAAGTTTTCCATAATTCAGGACGTTGATTCTTAGGATCCCAACTGTGATTTTTATCACGGAATGAATATACCCGTTCTTTAGCACGCGACTTTTCTTCATCACGACGGGCGCCACCAAATGCAGCATCAAAACCGTATTTATCCAATGCTTGCTTAAGCCCTTGGGTTTTCATGATATCAGTGTGCTTGGACGAGCCATGAGTAAACGGTCCCACCCCCATTGCCAACCCTTCTGGGTTTTTATGAACTAATAAATCAAAACCGTATTTCTTAGCGGTACGATCACGGAACTCAATCATTTCACGAAATTTCCAATTGGTATCAACGTGCAATAACGGAAACGGAATTTTTCCGGGATAGAAAGCCTTACGGGCTAAATGCAACATCACTGATGAATCTTTTCCAATGGAGTACATCATTACTGGGTTATCAAACTCAGCGGCAACTTCACGCAAAATATGAATACTTTCTGCTTCGAGCTGCTTGAGGTGGGTTAAACGTTTCGGGTCCATCACTCTCTCCATGCTATGCCAGCTTCACTACCGCTTCAGGTTGCGGTAATAACTGTTCCTTTGTTGTGAACCAAGCTAATTTATGTGACAACTTGACGACTTCACCGACAACAATTAATGATGGCGAAGCAGCATGCTGTGCTAAATCGGCAAGTTCATCTAATTGTCCGGTTAATACTTTTTGGGTGGCTTGTGTACCGCGTTCAATAATGGCAATTGGTGTTTCGGGGGCGCGACCATGCTGTAACAACTGCTGTTGAATATGACTTGATTTCATTAACCCCATATAAATCACTAGTGTTTGATTACCACGGGCTAATGTTGACCAATCGAGCTGCTTACCATCAGGTTTTAAGTGGCCAGTAATAAACATTGCTGTTTGAGCATAATCACGGTGAGTTAATGGAATGCCTGCATAGGCTGTTGCACCAGCGGCAGCGGTAATACCGGGAACAACTTGAAAATCGATCCCAGCATCCACCAGCACTTCTAATTCTTCGGCGCCGCGACCAAACACAAATGGATCACCGCCTTTAAGTCGTACCACTCGCTTACCTTGCTGTGCATATTCAACAATTAAACGGTTGGTTTGTTCTTGAGGAACGCTATGAAAACCCGCTTTTTTGCCAACACAGACTAATTCTGCATCACGACGCACTAACGCCATCACTTCATCAGAAACAAGGTAGTCATATAACACCACATCCGCCTGCTGCATTAATTGCAAACCACGTAACGTTAATAACCCTGCATCACCGGGGCCAGCACCAATTAAAGCGACTTGACCAGAGGGAGCGGTGTGTTGTTGTAACTGTTGATGTAATGCTTGCTGCGCTTCACTGTCGCGACCCACCGCAACGAGATCAGCAAAACGACCATTAAATGCTTGTTCCCAAAAAGCACGACGGCTGGAAAAAGTGGCGATTTTTGTAGCAAGATAATGGCGAAAATCACCAGCAATAGTTGTCATTTTACCTAAGTGCTGTGGCAGCATAGCTTCGAGCTTTTGACGGAGTAAACGCGCTAAAACAGGCGCTTTACCTGAAGATGAAATAGCAACAATGATTGGTGAGCGATCAACAATTGACGGCACAATAAAGCTGCAACGTTGAGTATCATCAACCACATTCACTAACACTTGGCGTTGATTCGCAGCTTGATATACCAATGCATTAAGTGCTTTATGCGGCGTGGCTGCAATCGCTAAAAAAATACCATCGAGATCGCTAGGTGCAAACTCTTCGCCAACATGACGAACTTGGTTCGTGGCAATAGCAGCGATAAAATCGTCATTGAGCTTAGATGCAATCACACCAACATCAGCTCCTGCTTTTAATAACATCCTTGTTTTGCGCCATGCGCTACTACCGCCACCGACAACCAAACATGGTCGACGCTTTAAATCAGCAAATATTGGCAAATAATCCATTGTGCACTCTCCGTTGTTGCTCTGTTACCACTATAGAGAGCTAGCGATATTACTTGAAATTCTAAAGTTTCATTTTTTATACCAAAAAGTTTGGTTATTAATTCAACAGTCATGTTTTTGTCGTCAAATAGAATGATCAACCGTGAATAAATACAAACCAGACATAAACAGCTAACAACGAGGAGAATAGAGGATTTTCAAATAACACTTCGAACCTAAGTTATGCTTTTTCTTTCTTAATTTAATCAACAATATTTGCGTTTAGAGCTGTTATTGCTGTTATTTAACGGCTTAATAATGGTTATGCATATAAAAAATGAGAGTTAAAGCACAATTACGTGATTGGTTATAATAGTAACTGCACAAGGTTTGCTATTTTATGCACGCTTTCCTTGCCTATCCTTTGGAGATACACATGAAATTATCTGTTAAGCCTTTATCAATCGCGGTATTGGGCGGATTACTGCTACTTGCTGGTCCTGCAAATGCAGAAACAATTAAATTACGTATTCTTGAAACAACAGATATTCATACTAATGTGATGGATTACGATTATTACAAGGATAAGCCAACCGATAAAACGGGGTTAGTACGTACCGCTACGTTGGTTGAAAAGGCACGCGCTGAAGTCATTAACAGTGTGTTGGTTGATAATGGTGATTTGCTGCAAGGTAGCCCTATGGGTGACTACATGGCAGCAAAAGGCCTTAAAAAAGGCGAAGTACACCCTGTTTATAAAGTCATGAATCAATTGGGCTATGCCGTGGGCAATATTGGTAACCACGAATTTAACTATGGTCTTGATTTCCTTAATGCAAGTATTGAAGGTGCTAACTTCCCTTACATCAATGCCAATGTTTATGATCTAAAAACAGGCAAAAACTTATTTACGCCTTACCTTATCAAGGATTACACCTTTAAAGATAACGACGGCAATAACCAAAAACTGAAGATTGGTTACATTGGCTTCGTACCACCACAAATTATGGTGTGGGATAAAAATAATCTTGAAGGAAAAGTAGAAGCTAAAGATATTAAACAAACCGCTGAGAAATTCATTCCTCAAATGAAAGCGGAAGGCGCCGATATTATTATCGCGATTCCACACTCAGGTGTATCAGCTGACCCATATAAAGTTGGCGCAGAAAACTCGGTGTATTTCCTAACTCAAGTTGAAGGTATCGATGCGATCGCATTTGGTCATTCGCACGCCGTATTCCCAAGTAAAGATTTTGCGAATCTACCAGGTGCTGATATTGAAAAAGGCACCATCAATGGTATTCCAGCAGTGATGCCTGGGCGCTGGGGTGATCACGTCGGTATCATGGATTTAGTCTTAGACAAAGAAGGCAATAGTTGGAAAGTAACTTCGGCCCAAACTGAAGCTCGACCAATCTTTGATAAGGCTAACCAAAAATCATTAGTAAACGCTGATCCTAAATTAGTGGCAGCGGTAAAAATTGATCATAACGCTACCCGTGATTTTGTGAACCAGCCCATTGGTAAAGCCAGTGATGTAATGTACAGCTATTTAGCCTTGGTTCAAGATGATCCAACAGTACAAATTGTTAACTTGGCACAAAAGGATTACGTAGAACGCTTTATTCAAGGGGATCCAGATCTTGATGGCCTACCAGTATTATCAGCAGCGGCGCCATTTAAAGCTGGCGGTCGTGGTAATGATGCGGGTAACTACACTGAAGTAGAAGCTGGACAGCTGACCTTCCGTAACGCTGCTGACTTATACTTATATCCTAATACTCTCGTGGCAATGAAAGTTACTGGAAAAGAAGTACAAGAGTGGCTTGAATGTTCAGCGGCGCAATTTAACCAAATTGATGTGAACAGTGATAAGCCGCAAGGGCTGATTAACTGGGATGGTTTCCGTACTTATAACTTCGATGTTATTGATGGTGTAAAATACAATATTGATATTTCACAACCAGCCAAATACGACGGTGAATGTAAGCTGATTAACCCAACCGCTAACCGTATTAAAGATTTAAGCTTTAATGGTAAGCCAATTGATCTTAAACAAACGTTCTTAATCGCAACCAATAACTACCGTGCATACAGTGGCAAATTTGCGGGGACAGGTGAAGCTTTTGTTGCCTTTGCATCACCGGATGAAAACCGTACCGTGTTATCAGATTACATCAGTCGTGTTAGTAAACAAAAAGGTCAAGTCGTACCAAGTGCTGATAATAACTGGCACTTCACGCCACTTAAGAGTGACAAACAACTACAGATCACGTTTGAAACCGCTAACAGTGATAAAGCAGCACAGTTTATTAAAGATAAAGGCCAATACCCAATGCAACAAGTAAGTACAACTCCTGGCGGGTTTGCTATTTACCAATTGGATCTTCAAGCCAACAAATAATAATACTCCAGCGTAATATCAATATACCGCAACCTTGGTTGCGGTATTTTTTTTGATACACTGCAGCTACCATCTTTTTATAAGTTAAATCACCTATGTCACCTAATAACCATGTTGAATTAACGGCTTTCTTGACCCAACTCGGGGCAGACTCTGCAACCATTAACGATGTCATTGCCGTTGCAGAACCACTGGATCTTCCAACTCGCCATATTTTATTACACCAAGGGCAAACCCAAACGCATTGCTACTTTTTATTAGACGGCCTCTGTCATGCTTGTTATCTCACAGAGCAAGGTAAACAGTTCAGTAAAGAATTCTACTGGGATCAAGATGTGATTATTGGCTTTGAAAGTTTAATTAATAACGAGCCTTCAGCATTTTTATTAGAAACATTATCCGCCAACCAATTAATCATGTTACCAATCACGCTATTTCAACAATGGCGTCAGCAGCAACATCCATTGTATCAAACATTATTAGAACGCCAATTACTGCATAAAGAACACAAAGAACGCTTTATGTTAATGCATACTCCAGAACAACGACTGCAACTGTTTAGTGATCATTTTCCAGAGCTAGTCGGCCGTATTACCGATTATCAATTAGCGTCTTACTTAGGTATTACTTCAATTAGCCTCAGCCGTATAAAAAAACGCCTCACAAGTGGCGATATTATTGATAAAAATTAACCATTGTTAACCTCGCTAGGCACAAATATCGATACACTGCTGGCAGCAGATCTAATAAGGAATTTAACCATGACGACTTGGCAATGTTTAACCTTTGAGCAACTCACTACCCATCAGCTTTATGATCTCTTAAAGCTACGTTCTGATGTATTTGGGGTTGAACAAAATTGTGTTTATCCTGATCTTGATGATCATGATCGCGCAGAGAATGTTTTTCACTTACTCGGTTACGTTAACAATGAATTAGTCGCATACCTACGTTTATTAGCCCCAGGAGTGACTTATGATAATGTCAGTATTGGCCGAGTTGTGGTTACCCCAAGCCAACGTAAATCGGGTTTAGGCCATCAATTACTGCGTCAAGGATTAGCCCAAGCTGAAGAAATTTGGCCACAGCAACTGATTGAAATCGGTGCTCAACAGTATTTGATTGAATTCTATCGTTCACATGGTTTTACTCAAACCTCTGAGATGTATCTTGAAGACGGTATTCCTCACGTCGACATGCAACGATTACAAGAGCCCATGTAATGCGCTGGTCTGCCGTTTCAATAGGTATTGCTATTTTAATTTGCGGTAATTTATCGTCATCGTTATCTGATGTAGCAGTAAAACTATTAAACGGTAGCGTATCGGCATTTCAATATATGTTTATTCGCCAATTATTAAGTGTGCTCCTTATTACACCGCTATGGTTGCGATTACCCACTGCCCAGCGTGATATTGGTCATTGGAAAATCAATGCTATTCGTGCCCATCTGGTGTTAGCGGGGAGTGGCATGTTACTGATCGCTCTAACCTATTTACCACTAGCGACCGCAAATGCACTGTTTTATGCCGCGCCATTATTAATGCTACCACTCTCAATGGTTATTTTAGGCGAACGCCCAAATAAACAGAAAGTGTTGGCGACAGCGATTGGGTTTATCGGCATTGTGATCGTGTTACGGCCCGATCAATTTCATTGGGCTGCATTTGCAGCTTTAGGCACAGCGTCGACATTAGCGCTCTATAATGTTTTAGTTCGTAAACTTCCCCCGCAGCAACCAATTATCAGTACATTATTTTGGACGGGGATTTTATCATTACCAGTATCAAGCCTATTCGCTTATCAATTTTGGCAACCATTAGTGCCTCAACAATGGTTATTGATCGCAGCCAGTGCATTATTTACTTTAGGTTATCAGGGGTGTTGTGTTGCAGCTTATCGGAAAAGTGAGACCTATAAAATTGGTCTTGCAGAATATTCAGGACTGATCTTCGTCGCTATCTTTGGTTACCTCTGGTTTAACGAAACACCCGATCTCCTCACTGGGTTAGGGATCCTGCTGATTATTATACCAATGGCTCCCTGGCCAAAGAGTCGTCGCACCAAAGATAGATTGATTCATGATTAAAAACTAACAAGCCGCCGAGATTCATCTTATTACGACTAAGAATAAATCACTGGCGGCTCGTTTATTTAGCATGCAATCACAATCAGCTTATTGACGGTAAAAACGTCCATTTGCATTTCTTGCATAAGAAACAGAAATACCATTACCTTGAATTTGTAAGCCATCAATTTTACCTTGGCTATTCTGACGATAACGCAACGTTTGTCCGGCTTGAATACGACTAATTGGCCTACCTGCCCCTTCAATATTCGCCATTGCATAAAGATCACCTAACGGTAAATCCTTATCACGGAAAATATTGGCTAAGGTTTCTCCTGCCGGTACTTTCAAACTGTACCACTTGCCTGCAATACCTGCCGGTTGTGTCGCTACCACGGATGCAGGTTGCACTTGAGGCTGAGCAGCTTGTGATACCACTACCGGTTTATGAGTCGTAGTATCAATGGTATAGACCTTACCACCATTAATCGGGTAGATTTTTGATGTCATTGGTTTTCGCTCAGGTGCCGGACCACGATCTTCCATACCACCAGCAGCTTTCATTCCTGCGTCTTCTTTAATATCAGCGCTATCTAATACCACATCGGTACGTTTAACCACACCTTGCTTACTACTACCATCAGGATTATTTTCTGCCTGAATATTAGGACCAGAGGTTAATTGGCTAGCAACATCACTATTATCTAAGTTAAGTGAGATATTACGTCGCATCGGCACGCTATCCGCTCCTCCTTCTAATTCCTTCGCTGATGGCAACATTAACACTCCAATAAATATCGGAATTAAAATGATTAATGCCCAGCGATGAAAGCGTGGAAAACGCTGCCATACCTGACCAACGCCAGATATACGCTCACAGCACTTTGCCTTCATCGCGCCAATGTTTAATTTTACTGGCGGTTGACGGCGGCCGTTTTTTTTATTTGAACGGCGATTTACCTTTCCCATATACAGCACTCCAAAGCTTCATATGTCACGCAATTAGCGAATATTAGTTACAAACATTTACCCGATGGGGGCGAAACTGTTATCCTGCTTACTTTAATTCATTCTACATTAAGAGATGACAATAATGTCTGACGTTAAACTAGATACAGTTGAGACTAAAGCAAGCTACGGTATTGGTCTACAAATGGGCCAACAACTAGCACAAAGTGGTCTTGAAGGCCTAAACGTAGCAGCAATTGCTAAAGGTATTGCAGCTTCTCTTGCTGGCGAGATGCCAGAAATCGAAGTTGACGAAATCAACAATGCACTGCGTGAACTTCACACAGCAGCAGACGCTGCACGTCAAGAGCAAGCTAAACTAGCTGCTGCTGATGGCGAAGCATTCTTAGCTGAAAATGCAAAGCGTGCAGAAGTTACAGTAACTGATTCTGGTCTTCAATACGAAGTTCTAGTTGAAGGTAACGGTGAAATCCCTACTTCTGACAAGCAAGTACGTGTTCATTACCACGGTATGCTAACAGATGGCACTGTTTTTGACAGCTCTGTATCTCGTGGTCAACCTGCAGAATTCCCTGTAACTGGCGTTATCGCTGGTTGGGTTGAAGCTCTTCAGATGATGCCTGTAGGTTCTAAGTGGAAACTATCTATTCCACAAGACCTTGCTTACGGTGAGCGCGGCGCAGGTGCTGCAATCCCTCCGTACGCAGCACTAGTATTTGAAGTAGAACTATTAGATATTCTATAAGATATCAAGTTTGAACCAATAGATAAACGGCGCTAATAGCGCCGTTTTTTATAGTTGCAAAATTACCCAACCAATAAAAAAGCATTGCAACCAGACAAATCTTCACTAGGATTGACATACCCGAGTCAATTTCTGATTTTAAAGACTTCGGTATTTATCTTTACTAAGGAGTCTCCTAATGAAAAAACGTCGTATCGTCACGACTCTCGCAGCGGTTGCATTGTTATCATCAAGCACCATGAGCTACGCTTTTAGCCTGTCTGATATTTTTGGTGGCGAAAGTGCCGATCAAGTAGTAAGTCAAGTGGCACAAAACCCACTGACAAAAACACTTATTTCTGAGCTTGGTGTTAAGCCAGAACAAGCTGCCGGTGGTGCGGGTGCACTATTAGGTTTAGCGGCCAGCCAACTTTCAGGCCCACAAGGCAATGAACTTGCAAAACTGATCCCTGGTGCTGAAAAGCTAACAGACTCACTACCATTGGGTTTAGGTCAATTACTCAGTAACCAAGCTAATATTGATAAAGTATTCTCAGTATTAGGTATGGATCCAAGTATGATTAATAAATTCATTCCAGTTATCACCCAATTCTTAGGCCAACAAGGTGCTAGTAACGCCCTTTTAGGCGCATTAGATAAAGTGTGGGCACCTGCTGCAAAATAATATCAGCCTCAAAACTAACAAGGCAGCGTCTACACGTTGCCTTGTTTTTTATTGAAGATCCAAACTTATAATTAGCTTAAATTCCAGAACCATGTGATTCAGTATCATTATCTTCATGTAAGCCACACTCACGTTTAAGACCAAAAAAACGCGTTTCTTGTTCGGTCATCCCAGGTTGCCATTTAACGGTGGTATGAATATCACCAACTGACAAATAATCTTGTTGTTTTAATGGGTGATAAGGTAAGCCATGCAGCTGCAAATAAGCATCAATATCTTCATTGGTCCAATCAATCACGGGTAAAAACTTAAACCGTCCATTTTGAATAGCTAATACTGGTAATGTTGCTCGCGAATCAGCCTGCTCGCGGCGCAATCCTGAAAACCAAGTGCCAACATTAAGCTCATTCAATGCTCGTTGCATCGGTTCAACTTTATTTAACTGATTATATTGCTTAATGCCTTCAACCCCTTGCAACCATAATTGGCCATAACGAGCTTCTTGCCACGCAGCACTATGTTGAGCACGATAAATATGTAGATTTAAATTAAGTTGCTCAGTTAAGCGATCAATAAACTGATAAGTCTCGGTAAATAAATACCCCGTATCAGTGAGCACGACGGCAATATCAGCCTTCGCTGCAGTCACTAAATGCAACATTACTGCGGATTGAATGCCAAAACTTGATGCTAACGCAAACTCCCCTTCAAGGTTATCCAGTGCCCACCGCACTCGTTGTTGTGCAGTCATGGTTTCCAGCATGGCATTAATTTCAGCCAGCTGAATAATTTGACTCACTTTTGGCAGTTCAAGTAACTCAGCCAGTTGAAATTTAGGCATAGAAATCCCTCATCGATATTTTTACTTCATCAATGATGCCACTACGAATAGTGAAATCACCAAAGTCTTCATTACGTTGACGCTCTGTAGCCCAACGTCCAACTAAACTATCAATTTCAGCCATAATCTGGGCAACGGTAATATTCTCACGATACATTTTCGGTACTCGAGTACCATTACGATTACCGCCTAAATGCAGGTTATATCGCCCAGGAGCTTTACCAACTAAACCTATTTCTGCCAGCATTGCCCGTCCACAACCATTAGGACACCCTGTTACCCGCAGAATAATATTCTCATCCTGAGCTAACCCATGCTTAGCCAACACCGCTTCAACATCAGTAACGAATTCAGGTAAGAAACGCTCTGCCTCTGCCATTGCTAATGGACAAGTTGGTAAAGAAACACATGCCATTGAATTTTTACGTTGTTCACTAACACTATCATCCATCAAACCATGATCACGCGCGATCTTCTCGATCTTGGCTTTGTCTTTTGCTAACACCCCAGCAACAATCAAGTTTTGGTTGGCGGTCATTCTAAAATCACCACCATGAACCTTAGCAATTTCTGCCATCCCTGTTTTTAGCGGTTTATTGGGATAATCAAGCAAACGGCCATTTTCAATGAACAACGCCAAATGATGTTTACCATCAATGCCTTCTACCCAACCAATACGATCACCACGATCGGTAAACTCATACGGACGGCTGTCTGCAAATTTAATACCTGCGCGTTGCTCAACTTCCGCTTTAAATACCTCAACCCCAACCCGATCAAGGGTATATTTAGTCTTAGCATTTTTACGATTTGAACGGTTACCCCAATCACGTTGCGTTGTTACCACCGCAGCTGCAACATCGAGGGTTTTATCTAATGCTACAAACCCAAAATCATCAGCTCGACGTGGATAAGTAGTATGATCACCATGCGTCATCGCAAGGCCACCACCAACCAAAACATTAAACCCAACCAATTTGCCATTATCAGCTATCGCAATAAAATTGAGATCATTAGCATGGACATCAACATCATTTTGCGGCGGAATAACCACTGTGGTTTTAAACTTACGCGGTAAATAGTTACTGCCTAAAATTGGCTCTTCATCGGTTGTTTCTAACTTTTCGCCATCAAGCCAAATTTCAGCATAAGCGCGGGTTTTAGGTAACAGATGCTCACTAATTTTTTTTGCCCACTCATAAGCTTGCTGATGTAATTCTGATTCAACTGGATTAGTCGTACATAACACATTACGGTTAACATCACCCGCGGTAGCAATTGAATCGATACCAATCTTATTGAGTGTTTGGTGCATTAATTTAATGTTAGGTTTTAGTACCCCATGAAATTGGAACGTTTGCCGTGTAGTTAAACGAATACTGCCATATGAAGTATGCTCATCAGCAAATTTATCAATCGCCAACCATTGTTTGGGCGTGATCACACCACCTGGCATACGTGCACGTAGCATCACATTTTGTAGGGGTTCTAATTTTTGTTTAGCGCGTTCAGCACGAATATCACGATCATCTTGTTGATACATGCCATGAAAACGAATTAACTGAAAGTTATCAGCCGTAAAACCACCAGTGATCCTATCACTGAGATCTTGTTCTATGGTGCCGCGAAGAAAATTACTTTGGCGCTTTAAACGTTCGTTATCTGATAATTTTTGCTCGGTCATTAGTACACATCCCTTTGATAGCGCTTAGTTTTACGCAGTTCATTGAGATACTGCTCGGCTTGTTGTGGTGTTTGATTTCCTTGCTGCTCAACGACAGTTAATAGTGCTTGATGAACATCCTTTGCCATGTGGGTTGCATCCCCACAAACATAAACATGCGCACCTTGTTGTAGCCACTGCCATACTTGCGAAGCTTGTTCTAAAATACGCTGTTGAACATAGACTTTTTGAGCTTGATCACGACTAAAGGCCACATCCATTTGCGTCACAACCCCTGCCTTTAAATACTTTTGCCACTCAACTTGATAAAGAAAATCTTCAGTAAAAGTTCTATCACCAAAGAATAACCAGTTTTTACCTGCTGCTTCGCGATTATCTCGCTCTTGGATAAAAGCTCGAAAAGGTGCGATACCTGTCCCAGGACCAATCATTATTACTGGCGTATTATCATCGGCAGGCAATTTAAAGTTATTGTTGGCTTCAACAAACACTTTCACTGCACCACCTTGTTCTAAGCGCTGGGCTAAAAAGCTTGAAGCGCCACCTTGACGTTGAATATCACCATGCTGGTATTCGACCACACCCACGGTAAGATGTACTTCGTCACCTACTTCTTGTTGGCTTGAAGCAATAGAATAAAGTCGCGGTGTAGAACGACGTAATAGGCCAACGAATTGGCAAGCAGTTAGCGTGGCTTTCTTTTCTGCTAACACATCAATAATTTGAGTCTTAGCCGCATAACTGCGTAATTTAGCTTTATCCGCCACCAGCTTTAACAATTTCTTACTCTGAGAAATCTCTGCATATTGAATTACAAATTGCGGATTAGCAGCGGTAATTTCATATTTACTGATCAAGGCATCACGCAAGGTTAATGTTTCAGTATCAACGTCAACCTCACTCTCAGCAGCCAGTCCGAGCTTAACAATAATGGCATCAACTAACGCTGGGTCATTGTCATACCACACACCTAGAGCATCACCGGGTTGATAACTTAACCCTGAGTCCTCTAAGTCGATTTCAATATGACGGACATCTTTATCGGAACCACGACCAGTGATTTTTTGACTAACAGATAAGCTAGCACTAAATGGATGTTGTTTATTATAAACAGCAGTAGCTGACTGATGTTGTCCCACGGGTAGCTGCACGACTTCAGCTTCACCAATTGATAATGTTTGCTGGGTTTTTTCTAATACTTGTAACTGCCACTCTGCCGCAGCTGCATCATAATCAACATCACAATCTAACCGTTCCAGCATTGGTTGAGCACCCAGTTTAGCCAGATAGTGATCAAAATCTTTGGCCGTTTGGCAGAAAAACTCATAACTTGAATCACCTAAACCAATAACGGCATAATGCAGCTCTGGTAATTTAGGCGCTTTCTTTGATTGTAAAAATTCATGTAATTCAATTGCATCATCGGGGGCTTCACCTTCTCCATGTGTTGAAGCAACAATGACAACATGGGTTTCTTTAGTGAGGTTTTTACCTTTAAAATCCCCCGCAGAAACCAGCTTAACGGCAATATCTTGAGCTTGAGCTTGCTGTTGTAACGCTTCAGCAACCCCTTTAGCATTGCCAGTTTGCGAAGCATAAATAATGGTTAATTTACCCGCAGGTTTTGCAGCAGCGAGAACATTTGACGCAGGAGCTGATGCCGTTGTTGGCGATTGAGATTGGCTCAACCCCCAAAAATAGCCACTGATCCAAGCCAGTTGTTGTGGTGATGATTCTGCCGCAGCTAACTTGAGTTGATCTATTTGTTGATCATTAAGTGGGCTAGCTAAAGCTGATAGTTGATTAATTGACATAGCACGACGATCCCTATTCATTGCGTTATGTTAGATTAGCCATTTACGGTAATAACAATAAAGAATAGATAAGAATGTTTTATAACCATTTGTAAGGTTAATCGCATAAAAAAACCAAACAGCTGGAACGCTCTTTGGTTTTTGAATAAGGGGAAATAAGGAGGATTTAATATTCGTCAGCAATCCTAACCTGTTGAAAACCAACCTCAAATGCTTGCTGAGTTGCGCTATCAACATCACCGTAGCACTGCTCACTACCGCAGATGTCAGTTAAAGGCACTAAGCCACCGCGCCGATGACGAAATTCAACAATATAACCACTATTAATCGATGGCTCGACCAATGCTTCAACAAGATCTTGGTGAGCGTATAGGTGTTTCAATTCAGTCAATGTCATCATTTACTCCCCCCTAATACTGATATTATGCATCATTAACATAATCAGTTTGCTTACCTTTAAAAGTGGTACATAAACTGAATTAACGCCAATAAAAAAACCACGAAATAATCGTGGTTTTATAACTGGATCACAGAATATGGGTTAGCTGTTAATTAAAAATCAACTTCCACACCGGCAAACCAACCATCAAGTTTCACATCACCTGATGTTGATTTTTTGAAATCGTAATCCATCATACGGTAACCCGCACGTAGATTAAGATCCGCTGCAACTAAGCCTAAGGTGTATTTCACACCAGCTTGGCCATCAAACAAACGTGTGCCGTCATACTTACCCGCATTCGCTTGAGCAAATACTGCTAGCGGGGTTGCTGGAATACCCAGTTCAGCACTACCATAAATCGTTGGTTGCCAATCATTAAAATTGTCACCATGACGAATACTAACAGCGCCAAATTTAGTCATAGTTACACCTAAATCAAGTGCCACTAAATCGTTATCAAGAATTTCATAGTAAGCTGTGAAATCACTTTGCCCAAACTCAACATCACCCGTATCAACATTGCTATAACGTACCATTACGTTTGGTACGAGAGGAATAAAATGTTCAAATGATGCGTAGTAAGATTGAGAAACATCATCACTTTTGTGACTATCTACTTTTGCGTTTGTAAACCATGCATCCGCACCCACTTTTACACCTAATAAGGTATCTGCTTGGGCTGGAAGCGCTGCCGCTAGCGTCATTGCTGCTGCAACTGAAAGCACCACTTTTTTCATGCCGAGTCTCCGCTCTTTATCATTTTATGTAATTGATCGCACAAAATTATATCAGATGCTGTATAAAAACACTGCAGTTAATAGCGACGATGGCGTGACATTCGCTCTTGATGCTGCTTATCAGCATTTCGCTCACGAAAAAACCAAATACCTAATGCAATAACGATGATCCATGGTAATAATTTAAAGACTAACCCCAACATTCCAACAACCGCCATTACTGCAAACCCCGCTGCAACTGCGATCAATAATCCAATCAGACTGACGCCGGTAAATACCAACACCAATGTAAAAGCGACTAAAAACAGAAACTCAAACATAGATCTTCCTTTTATTTAACTGCGTCATCCATATGACGCCACAGCATTAGATTTATTATTACCCACAATACTGCACAATTCACGCCAACTCTAAGTTAATTATTTTACTCTATTTTTCATGGACATAAAAAAACGCCAACACATTAAGCATTGGCGTTTACCATTTATTCGTTAATTTAACCTAACACTCAGTCAAATTCACCACATCAATAGATTAAATTATAATACTGTTACACATCCAATTCAGCTGGAATTTTGGCTAACGCTTGTTGCACCACTTCAATACCAGCACCTGGCTTATGTGCATTCTCACTAATATAGCGACGCCATTGACGTGCACCAGGCATACTTTGGAATAAACCTAACATATGACGAGTAATATGACCTAAGTATGATCCATTGGCTAATTGACGCTCAATATAAGGATACATCGCTTCAACCACTTCACGACGTTTCATGACTGGACGATCACTACCAAATAAACGCTGATCGACTTCAGCCATTAAATACGGGCTTTGGTATGCTTCGCGTCCCACCATTACGCCATCTAAATGTTGCAGATGTTGTTCCATTTCTTCAAAGGTTTTTATGCCGCCATTGATTGCCATCGTTAACTGAGGGAAATCTTGCTTTAGTTGATATACGCGTGGGTAATCCAACGGCGGAATTTCACGGTTTTCTTTTGGGCTCAAGCCTTTTAACCATGCTTTACGTGCGTGAATAATAAAATTATCACAGCCGCCTTTCTCTGAAACTGTCGTAATAAAATGGCTCAAAAACTCATAAGAATCTTGTTCATCAATACCAATACGCGTTTTAACGGTAACGGGGATATCTGCCACTTCGCGCATTGCTGCCACACATTGCGCTACTAGCTCGGCTTCACCCATCAGACACGCACCAAACATACCGTTTTGTACTCGATCTGACGGACAACCAACATTTAAGTTAATCTCATCGTAACCACGTTCAGCGGCCAACTTAGCACAGCGAGCAAGATCAGCCGGATTTGAACCACCGAGTTGTAGTGCCAATGGATGTTCTTCTTCGTTATAAGCAAGGAAATCACCTTTGCCATGAATAATCGCACCTGTCGTCACCATTTCGGTGTACAACAACGCGTTTTTACTCATTAAACGATGGAAGTAACGACAATGACGATCAGTCCAATCCAGCATCGGTGCAACAGAAAAACGAGTTGATGGGTACATATTACAACATTCCTTACATATTAAGTGGTTACGGCAAATACCACTTAAGGGTATTGCAATATACTTCATCCAATTTCGGCTTTTTAGCAATAAGGGACGGATGATAAACAGTTTAGAAGGTATGAATTACCCCCTAAAATATCGTTTGAGGCGCGGATTCTACCTTAAAATAGCTATCGCCACCATGGTTAGCCTAAAACGCAAAAAACGCTCGAAACTCAAACAGAGAATCTCGAACGCAAAAATATTATTTACTTTAATCTTAGCATTTAGAATCTGGTGATCATGCAACTTACCTAATCACTTTTAGACGACATCGACTTATTTATAGTTACGAGCAAACTAACAGTAGATAAAAATAATGAACACCACCATACCTAACAAAAAATACACAATAAAAGCAAAATATCACTCGCACGTTTATAACAATGATCACGGTTATCTTAATTATAAGCACCTATTATACATATGCATATAATTGCACTTGTAATTATCTTATAGAGTGGTTAATCATGAAAAAAATATCTTACGCTATCGCAGCTTTGCTATGTGGTGCAGCACTAACAACAGCCTATGGTGTGACTGCCCATGAATTCGTCTACAACCCAGATTCAGCTCAACGCACCAATACTAATATGCCGACATTAGCGGCTAATATGGAAAGTATTCGATACTCTGATCTGTTATATGGATTCCAACTAAATATTAGCGTCAACGGGGCGAACCTTAATACAACCAATGTAAATACGATCAAAAACGCCACTCACCTTTCAAGTCCCAATGTTGTGCGTCCTTACCGTGTTGCTAATAATACCATTAGCTATCGTATTTCAGGTGAACATGATCTGCGCGCAATTAACTTTGTCACCTTAACCCTAGATCAAGCCGTGCTATCAGCACCACAAAGCTTATCAATTACCTTGCCAGTATTTCATGATATAACCCCACCAGATCAACCTCATGAAGATGCAAACACCATTGCCGCACTGAATGTTGATAGTGTTAATGCCACCGACTTTTTAAATGGTTCAGGTAAAGTATTTACTGTAACGCTAGCGCAGGGCGCATTTTTACCGGGCTGTTCAGATGCCATTGCTCATAGCATTATGAATACCAGCAATGTGCAAGGTATTGTCAGAATTTGGCGCAAAACGGCTAACCAAGTAGAATTTGTTGTCGAAGGTGGTCATTACCAAACTAATGCCGGCAACTGGAATTTTGAATTGGGTCCTGACACCAATACTCTAAATCAAACGCTACATATTAGTGCACCAATCAATCATTAATCTGCTGCTATAAATACTTGATAACAAAAAAGGCCTTGAACATTTGCATATTCAAGGCCTTTCTCAGAATTCTTGTAAGCTATAGGTTAATGATTAACCTTATCGCTAGACTTACTTTGTCATGTTACCGCTTTTGTACATTGTAGAGAATACAGGCGTGTAAAGTGCAACGATTTTATTAATGATACCAGACATTTTTTTACCTTAAGAATTAAGCTTTTTATGTATAACCATTGCCCAATTAGTAAATATTTAAGGCGTCGGTCATGTTTCGTTGGGCGTCATTATAGGTATTTTAAATCACTTGAGAAATGAAAAAAAATACCACTTAGGCATTAGTTTTTATAATGCTAAGGTCAGAGAGTATTTATTGTTAATCATGACCAACACACGGCTTTAATTACGCTTGAATCAAACGCGATATACGGGCACGAACAGCGTCTAATGATAATCCTATTTCACGCTGTTCTTTACATAACAGATCAATATTATTCAGTTCATCACTATGAATAATAACAATAATATTATTTCTTTTTTTATTCGCATTAGTCTGGCGTTTAATTGCTAATTGCTCGGTGCAATCTAGCACGACTGCAATACCAGGAAAAGATTGTCTTAACTGTCGACAGACATTAAAACCTAACGCACCATCAATATGATGCTCAGGAATAACAATAATTTTATAATCGTTATATTCATCGGGACGATGACCCGTCGCCACTAATAACTTGATCACATTATCTAACATAAAAGCAAAGCCACAGGCATGACTGGGCTGCTGCATAACTTGAGTCATAAATTCATCGTACCGCCCACCGCGACATAACAAACTGTCTGGAGCAATATGTTCTCCATGCCATTCAAATAAAATATCGGAGTAATGCGAGGCTGGATATAAATGCGGAGTAACAACATAAGGTAATCCCATATTATCTAACAGTTGCTGTAACTGCTGAAACCTACCTTTTGCTGCTACCGTTAAATAATCACCTAATTTAGGCGCTAATTTGATAACGGGTTCAAGTTCGAGAGGATAATCGACTAATAGATACTCTGGCGTTGTCTGTAGCCATGCTTGTCGTTGCTGATCGAATAAAATAGCGTAGGGTTGAAAATAAGTTGTCAACGCATAACGAAACGCAGCAAATTCATCTAGACTACCAATATAATTAATTCGTAACTCAACTTCTTTATTGAGATCTAACACCTTAAATAACTCATATTGAAGCTGTAACTGCTCAGCGACAATTGCATCATCTTCCCAGCCAAAAGCTTCAACACCAACCTGAACATATTGTTCAAGCATGTCATGTTGTTCAGAAGTATGCCGAAAAATAGGCCCCTGATACCAAACTTTACTGCCCTGAAGTAATTCAGAATGCTGGTTTACAAATTGTAAACAACTTAAAGAACCATCACTGCTTAAAATCGTTTGATGATTATAAGACGCTAACCGCTGAGGCTGCATCGAAAAATTTAATAATTCAGGTGAAAGTGAAACATCTTGAATCAAAGGTAATTTAATTTCGATATAACTGTATTGTTGGCATAACAAGCGGATCTTAGTTTCAATAAAGTTCAGCTGTTGTTCTGAAATATTATAATTCTTACGCGGACGACCACGTTTCCTTGGGCGAACATTACCTTGGAGTTGATTTTCGAGTTGTTGACAAAACTTAGCCATCCCCAAAAGAGTATTTTGTCGAATACAATCACTGATACGCTGCAAAATATAATGACTTATAGGTTTCTGACTAAAACGCCGATAAGCATCCCCCCGTTGCAAGGCTGTTTTACCGAGTAGATTATATTCCGCATGAGGAGTAATACGCGATAATGTCGTTAATCCAGCATTATGGCGATAACTACTCCAAGGGTAATCCGCTGCAGCCACCGTCAATAACATGCCACCTGATTCAATGTAATGCATACAAGGCAGTAAATAATTTTCCGGCTCAACCAAACAACTTTTATAACGCCCTTCCCATAAGCTGCCACTACGCTGATATTTCTTATTAAAATAAGGTACATAGCGTCTACCTACGTGCTGAATAATTGCACCAATATTTTCTTTTTCATTAGGAGTTATTAATAAAAGAGCATTGGCAGCAAATAGACAATAGCTATGCAAATCACCACCATAACGCGTGATTGCATTATCTATACACTGCAGAAAATAGTCATGGTCATCATCGTCAATAAAAAGTTCACTCTTATTATGCCCCTGCAATTGTACGATTTGAGGCAACCCTAGAATAAATAACCGCTCTTTTCTTGGCATGATTCATTTCCCAAATCTATAACAATTCTTTATGAAAAAACATGATACCCACAATAAAAGGGGACAGGGTCAAATTAATCGATTCTGAACAAAAATCAACCAAAACTGGCTGCAATTAAAACTTTTGCAAAAAAAATAGTGATACAGGTCACACTTTTAGTGAGGTAAAACTTTACTATTCCCTCATCAAATCAAACGAGGAAATAGAGATGGCTGCCGGACATTCCGATTCAAGCACCATGAGTGCAAGCTCCGCCAAAAAAATGGGCGTAGTCGCATTAACCTTAGTTACCGCATCAAACATGATGGGGTCCGGGGTATTTATGCTACCCACCAACCTTGCAGGGGTTGGTTACATTTCACTATGGGGTTGGCTTATCACCATTGTAGGTGTTATCGCACTTGCGCTTGTGTTTGCCAAAACCAGTCTTTTAACACCAAGAAACGGCGGCATCGTTGCCTATGCAGCTGATGCTTTTGGTCCTTTTGTTGGCTTTCAAAGTACCATTTGTTACTGGATCAGTGCCTGGATAGGTAACGTTGCACTACTCGTCGCGGGTATTGGCTACCTAAGTTACTTTTTCCCACAACTTACAGATCCAAGTATAGGCTCTGTGGTTGCCATTGTTATTTTGTGGGGCTTTATTGCTTTAGCAAGCCTTGGCGCTCAAGCAGCAGGTCGCGCTCAATCATTTACTGCAATTTGTATGCTAGTTGTTGTGTTAGGCGTGGGTATCGTTGGTTGGTTCTGGTTTGATCCAAAGATGTTTACTCAGGTTTATAACGGTACTGGCGAAAGCAATTCGCACGCAATTTTATCAGCAGCATCAATTGCACTATGGGGCTTCCTTGGTGTTGAGTCTGCAGTAGTTTCTAGTGGTCAAGTTGAAAATCCTGAAAAAACAGTACCAAAAGCAACTGTATATGGTTTGCTGATTGCATCAGTATGTTACGTCGGTAGCTGTAGTGTCATTATGGGTCTAGTACCACATGAAGAGTTAGTTAAATCAGCGGCACCATTTGCTGATGCTGCGCGCTACATGTTTGGTGACACTGCCGGTACCATCGCATCAATCCTAAGTATCATTGCTTGTTTCGGTTCAATCTCAGGTTGGTTGATTCTGCAATCAGAAGCGCCACGTGCAGGTGCAGAGCAAGGTTTATTCCCTCAGTTCTTTGCTGCTGTAAACCGTAATGACGTACCAATGAAAAGTTTAGTATTCACCGGTGTTCTTATGAGTGGTGTACTACTAATGACAGCATCACCCGATCTTGCCGATCAATTCCAAGTTGTCATTCTAATGTCAGTATTTGCTTCACTACTGCCTTACATCTACGCCGTTATTGCGCTGCCAATCATCATGATTGCCAAGAAACAAAACAAAGGTGGTAACTTCGTGATTTACAGCATTCTGGTCGTTATTGGTATGGCTTATAGCTTATTCGCCATGCTTGGCTCAGGTGCAGACTCCATGTACTGGGGTGTAGTAATGGTGATGCTCACTATTCCGCTATATAGCTTTATTGCCGCAAAACGCCATAAAAACGGCGAGAAAGTTCTTTATTTAAAAGATTAATTAGTTAACTGACAATTATTTAAAAGTATCAATTAAACAAATTTATTAGGATATATATCATGACATTATCAATTGAAAATCAAAATAAACTTGACGAATTTTGGGCTTACTGTGTAAAAAACCAATACTTTAATATTGGCTACCCTGAGTCAGCAGATTTTGATTACACCATTCTAGAACGCTTTATGCGCTTCTCAATCAACAACTGTGGTGATTGGGCCGAGTACTGTAACTACCTCCTTAACTCGTTTGATTTTGAAAAAGAAGTGATGGAATACTTTGCCGATCTTTTCAAAATTCCATTTGAAGATAGCTGGGGTTATGTCACTAATGGTGGTACTGAAAGTAATATGTTTGGTTGCTACCTTGGTCGTGAGCTTTTCCCTGATGGCACCTTGTATTACTCAAAAGATACTCACTACTCAGTAGCTAAAATCGTCAAACTACTACGTATTAAATCACAGCTTGTTGATTCATTACCAAATGGTGAAATTGATTACGATGATCTAATTAGTAAGATTAAACAAGATGACGAAAAGCATCCGATTATCTTTGCCAATATCGGCACGACAGTACGTGGGGCGATTGATGATATAAGTAAGATTCAAGCGATGATTGGTGAGTTAGGTATTAAGCGTGAAGATTACTATATTCACGCTGATGCCGCATTAAGCGGTATGATCCTACCTTTTGTTGATGAGCCACAAGGGTTTAACTTTGCTGATGGTATTGACTCTATTGGTGTCTCTGGCCACAAAATGATTGGCTCACCAATCCCATGTGGTATCGTGGTAGCAAAAAAACGCAATGTTGATGCAATTTCAGTTGAGATTGATTACATCTCTGCTCACGATAAAACCATCACTGGTTCACGTAATGGCCACACACCATTAATGATGTGGTGTGCGGTGAAATCACACTCACATGCAGACTTTAAACGTCGTATTAATCGTAGTCTTGATTTAGCACAACATGCGGTACAACGCCTACAAACTGCTGGTATTAACGCATGGTGTAATAAAAACTCAATCACAGTAGTATTCCCTTGCCCATCTGAAGCGGTTTGGAAAAAACACTGCCTCGCAACATCTGGTGGTCAAGCACACCTTATCACCACAGCACACCATCTTGATGCATCAAAAGTCGATGCGTTAATTGATGATGTAATTAAAGATGCTAATGGCGAAATGATTGCAGCATAAAAAAAGCGGTAGTTCACTACCGCCTTTGTGAATCGATATTGCTGGTGCCTATTCCACTATTTACCAGCAATATCACACCTAACGGCTATTATCTAATACCATTAAATACAGTAGTTATTATAAATGTATTTCTCACGATAGAGGAAATAAATAGCCGATAATACAATATAAGTAGGGTTTCCTATGAAAAATAACATTCAATCAATCCGTGGAGTATCTGATATTTTACCAGAACAAACACCGATTTGGTTATGGCTAGAATCGATTATAAAACAAGTGACCCATAGCTATGGTTATCAACAAATTCGGCTACCTATTATTGAACCTCTAGCCTTATTTGAGCGCGCTGTCGGTGAATCAACCGATATAGTTTCAAAAGAAATGTACAATTTTGTTGATAAAAGTGGCGAACATATCACCTTACGCCCAGAAGGAACCAGTAGCTGTGCGCGTGCCGTCATTGAACACAATATGTGTTATAACAGCACTCAACGATTGTGGTACCAAGGCCCAATGTTCCGCTATGAAAGACCTCAAAAAGGACGTTTACGCCAATTTACTCAATTTGGTGTTGAAACATTTGGTATGGCAGGGGCAGACATTGATGCTGAATTAATTTGTATGTCTTACGATATTTTCAAAGCATTAGGCGTCGACCAACACATTGCCCTTGAAATTAATTCACTGGGTACAACTTCAGAACGCCAAGTTCATCGCCAACACCTAATCACCTATTTTGAGCAACATCGGTCATTATTAGATCAAGATAGTCTTACCCGCCTCAGCAGTAATCCATTACGTATTCTAGACAGTAAAAACCCCGACATGCAGGACATGATCAATGAAGCACCTCAGCTAATTGATTTTATTGGTGAAGATTCTCTAGCTCATTTTAATAAGCTGCAATATCTACTTGACCAAGCAGGTATAAGTTACACCATCAATCCACGTTTAGTGCGTGGTCTTGATTACTATTCAAAAACAGTGTTTGAGTGGATAACTGATAAGCTTGGTTCACAAGCTACCGTTTGTGGTGGTGGCCGTTATGATGGGTTAATCGAACTGTTTAGTAAAAATGCCTTACCTGGTTCAGGGTTTGCTATCGGGATTGAACGACTATTGTTATTAGTCGAAACGCTAGGGCTTGATAAAGGCATAAATAATGATCCTGACATTACTATCACCACTGAATCACCACAACAAAATGAAAAAGCATTAGTGGTTGCCCACAACATTCGCCGTCAATTACCAAAACTTCAAGTACTTACCGATCTAAGTCATAGCAAAATAAAACGCCAACATAATCGTGCCTTAAAAACAGGGGCTAAACTCATTATGACCCTCAATGATAATGATCAAGTTGGGTTATGGTATCCAAAAACTAATCAATCACTAACCGTTGATATTAATAATGTGATGATTACCATCGGCGAATATCTTCACCAACTAAAGTAGTACTAACAATCAATGTGCAGCTACATTGATGTAGCCGCACACTGCTCGCACTAAAACATGTAATATTTAACCCAAAAACTTTAATCTCTCATTAATTTTTGCCATTAATGCCAAAAAGCATCGTTACATTACTAGCTAACCATAACCATTCGATTATTATTCCGCTTTTAATGCAATAATGAGCATAATATGTTAAATGAAAAACTTCCTAAGTTTTTATTTGTACTTGGGTTATTAGGCTGGATAACAGTATTAGTTTTAATTTTAAAGCCTGTTGATAACAGTGAATTAAATACCCTTAAACAACAGCAACTCGTATTAACAACACAAGTGAAAGATATTCTTATTAAAGAAGTTGACGCTGTATACTCAAAGTGCAAAAAGAGCAATGCACTAGGTGAGAAAATCAAATGGAATGGTCAATTTCATCTTGCTGAAAAATACTGCCAAGATCCTATCATCAGCAACGATATCAGTAGCATGGCTAAATGTAAGGAAATTAAACGTTGCAAAACACCGCAATTATAGTTGCTGCTGAGGTTATAATTTACCTCATTCTTGTCACTTATTATCTTTATGCAAGAAAAAAGCTTCATGCGCACCTGTATTTGAATAAACGTCAACGGACGGTTTATTTAGGCAATAAACCGCTGTTAAAACTCAAAGGTCGATCGTTAAATTACCAATTACTCTGCTACCTGTTTGAGAATCCAAATAGAGCGATTCCTAAGCAAGAGTTAATTGATAACATTTATCGTCGAGATATCTATTTAAATAAGTTAGTGGCAAATATTAACTTACCTAAAGATATGAAAGATAAACTATTCTTAATTGAGGATGACAGCCTAAGTTTTTTAAGTGCTCATATAAATCATCCTAACTAGCTGCAAATATGAATACCACTAAGATTCATGAATATAAAGACAAGCCATAACTTAGGTTATGGCTTTTTATAACGTGATCATTAACACGGAATCCCCTTCCTCACCACGGTTCCTTGCTAAGTGTGAGTATGTTTTTAGATAGCTGTGATAAAATAACAACTTAATGACGTTTTTTTGAGGCTCTATGACGGTTCAAACTCAACTGCTAGCCAAAGCACAACAGCTCTGTGAGCAACGCGGGGTAAGACTGACTCCCCAGCGATTAAAAGTACTGGCACTGATCATTAATCATCATAGTTCTATCAGTGCTTATGAGTTACTTGATTTACTCAAAGCATCAGAACCCCAAGCTAAACCACCGACGGTTTATCGCGCCTTGGATTTTCTGTTAGCACAAGGGTTTGTTCACAAAGTCGAATCAACTAATAGCTATATTGCTTGTTGTGTACTTGGCCATGCTGATCATTGTTCACAACTATTAATTTGTGATAAGTGTGGTTTTGTTGAAGAAACCCATGATGATGAACTCGCAAAATTTTTACGTATAAAATCAGAACAGTATGGTTTTATGATCAAGCATCACGTGGTTGAAAGCCATGGTGTTTGCCATAAATGCCAACAAACGACTAACGAATAAATCAGCTCTAGTGCTATTACTACAAGTGATAGCACCACCTCATCTTTCTAATCTGAATTAACATAATTAGCCACGCGATTAATTAACGTTAGCTCGAACATAAAAGCACAATAAAAAACTACTCATTGTCATGAATTCGATCTAGACTTAATCAGTCATAAGCATCTAGTTACCTATTGGCTGTGACTACTATTATTAGTCTATAAGGGAAAGACGTACATGAGTAAACTGACTGGAACCGTAAAGTGGTTCAACGATGATAAAGGTTTTGGCTTTATTTCTGCTGCTGATGGTAAAGATGTATTTGTTCACTTCAGTGCCATTCAGGCGCAAGGACGTAAAACATTACGTGAAGGCCAAAGCGTTGAGTTTATCGTAACTGATGGTCAGAAAGGCCCTCAAGCTAGCGATGTTATCGCGCTATAATTGAGCGGACACCAAAAATAAAAAACGCCGCAATCGTGATGATTGCGGCGTTTTATTTTATCAGTTAACTACGCTAACCAATAATAGGCACTATACGCGCCATTGTTTAAATGCATTGATCAGACCGTTAGTTGAACTATCGTGACTAACCACACTTTCAGCGTTGTTTAGCTCTGGCAAAATTTGGTTAGCGAGTTGCTTACCAAGTTCTACGCCCCACTGGTCAAAGCTAAAGATGTTCCAAATAACACCTTGAGTAAAGATTTTGTGCTCATACAACGCAATTAATGCACCTAATGTATATGGCGTAATTTCTTTAAGCAAAATAGAGTTAGTTGGGCGGTTACCTTCAAACACTTTAAATTCAGCTAACTCATCAATTTCTTGTTGTGATTTACCTGCGGCAACAAACTCAGCTTCTACTGTCTCACGGCTCTTACCAAATGCTAATGCTTCTGTTTGAGCAAAGAAGTTAGCCATCAGTTTAGGATGATGATCACCTAATGGATTATGGCTAATTGCAGGCGCAATGAAATCGCATGGGATCAACTTAGTACCTTGGTGAATAAGTTGGTAAAACGCATGCTGACCATTCGTTCCTGGCTCACCCCAAATAATTGGACCTGTTTGATAATCCACAGGCTTACCGCCACGATCAACATACTTACCATTAGATTCCATGTTACCTTGCTGGAAGTAAGCTGGGAAACGGTGCATGTATTGATCGTAAGGAAGGATTGCCTCAGTTTCAGCACCATGGAAGTTATTGTACCAAATACCGATTAGCGCCAAAATTACAGGTAACTTTTGCTCAAGTGGTGCTTGAACAAAATGATTATCCATCGCATGGCCACCTTCAAGTAACTTAATAAAGTTATCAAAACCAACCGCTAAGCTAATAGAAAGACCAATCGCAGACCATAGTGAATAACGACCACCAACCCAATCCCAGAACTCAAACATGTTATCAGTATCAATACCAAATTCAGCCACTGATTCAGCATTGGTAGAAAGAGCCGCAAAGTGCTTAGCTACGTGAGCTTTATCTTCTGCCATCGCTAAGAACCAATCGCGAGCAGACAGAGCGTTGGTCATTGTCTCTTGAGTGGTAAATGTTTTTGATGCGATTAAGAATAATGTTGTTTCAGGGTTCAAATCCTTCAGCGTCTCAACAATATGAGTCGCATCAACGTTAGAAACAAAGTGCATGTTTAAACGCGTTTTGTAAGCTGATAGTGCTTCAGAAACCATGTAAGGGCCAAGATCTGAACCACCAATACCGATGTTAACGACATCAGTAATTTCTTTACCGGTATAACCTTTCCACTCACCACTTACGATACGGTTAGTGAAACTCTCCATTTTAGCTAATACGGCATTAACCGCAGGCATAACATCTTCGCCATCAACGATGATTGGCGTGTTACTGCGGTTACGTAACGCAACGTGTAATACAGCACGATCTTCAGTACGGTTAATTTTTTCACCGTTGAACATATCCGCAATAGCAGCATCTAGCTCGGTTTCTTTGGCTAATGCAAACAACTTAGTCAAAGTTTCTTCTGTGATCAGGTTCTTTGAGTAGTCCAATAAAATATCAGAACCAAACTGAGCAGAAAACTTGGCAAAACGCTCGCTATCATTAGCAAATAAATCACTTAATTCGAAATCTTGAGCTTGCTCAAAATGGGCCGTCAATGCTTGCCATGCTTGCGTTTGCGTTGGATTAATGTTCTTTAACATAATAATGTTCCCGATGTTGTTATGTTCATCCCTCGAATCATATCGCCTTCGAAAGATCCTCGATCTATGCCATTTAACCTAGCATGCTAGGTGTCTAATAATAATGCTATCTGTTACAACCAATTATGACGTTAAAATAACATTATCGTCATTGCGTCAAATCACGAAAATATAACTGCATCATACCTGTATTTATCATTAAGATGATAATGGTAATCACTAATTAAACTAAAAGGTTTCACCGATAGGTAAATGGCTATGTGGTATCAAAAAACGATTCATCTTACTCCGAGAGCCCGTGGTTTTCATCTAATAACCACTGAAATAGAGCAAAATATAGAAATAATTCAATCATTAAAGGTTGGTATCGTACATTGCTTTATTCAACATACATCAGCAAGTTTAACCATTAATGAAAATGCAGATCCAACCGTTCGTAATGATATGGAAGCACATTTTAATCATACCGTTCCTGAACGAGCTGCTTTTTATCAACATACCTACGAAGGTGATGATGATATGCCAGCGCATATCAAAGCGTCATTGCTCGGTAATAGTATTAGCATTCCAATTACTGATGGCCAACTCGCTTTAGGAATATGGCAGGGTATTTATTTAGGCGAGCATCGAAATCACGGTGGTACACGCCGAATAGTGATCACAGTTCAAGGTGAAGAATAAATAACAGATAAAAAAAGCCGCGAGTTAAATCGCGGCGATTACAATTATTCGTCATTAATTCAACTATGAATAGGTCATAGCCACTCTAGGAGTCAGCTTGGTCATTAATTCATAGGCGATCACACCGGTATATTGCGCCACCACTTCGACAGGTAAGCCTTTACCCCATAAAATAGCTTCATCACCAACTTTATCAGTCGCATCAGGTCCAAGATCGACCGTTAGCATATCCATCGAAACGCGACCTGCCGTTGGTACAATACGGCCATTAACAACCACTGGAGTGCCGTTTGGCGCACAGCGTGGATAGCCATCACCATAACCGATAGCAATAACACCGACTTTGGTATCACGTTCACTGGTCCAAATACCACCGTAACCTACTTGCTCACCTTTTTTGACTTCACGCACCGCAATTAGGCTTGAGGTTAAGGTCATCACTGGCTGTAAGTTATAGCTTGATGCCATGCGATCTAATTCATTAAATGGCGACACGCCATACATGATAATACCTGGGCGAATCCACTCAAAATGACTATCAGGCCACGCTAAAATACCCGCAGAAGCAGCAAGTGAACGCTCACCTTGATATGGCTTCGTGAGTGCTGAGAAACAGGAAATTTGCTTTAAGGTAATATCACTGCTTAAATCATCAGCATTACCAAAATGACTAATAAAACGCAGTGGCTTAGCGACATTATCGCAGTCATGCAACCGTTGCATAAATTGTGGAACTTGTTCTGGACGCAATCCAAGGCGATGCATACCTGTATCTATTTTAACCCATACTCGTACAGGCGCATCTAGCTCTGCTTGCTCAAGTGCTTCAAGTTGTTCAATTGAATGCACCACGGTATGAATATTATTAGTCACTAATACAGGCAGATCAGTTGGCGCATAAAAGCCTTCTAATAATAAAATTGGCTTCACAATGCCACCAGCACGCAGCGTTAACGCTTCTTCTATTCGTGCCACACCATAAGCATCAACATTGGCTAGACTTTTTGCCACGTCTAACAACCCATGTCCGTATGCATTGGCTTTAACAACCGCCAAAATTTTACTATTTGGTGCCTGCAGGCGGATTTGACTCAAGTTATGTGCCAAAGCTTGGGTATCAATATGTGCAGTTGCAGCTTTCATCCAATATCCTAAATAATTTTTAAGGCTTACTCTTCATCAAAAGCAGGACCAGCATAGTTATCAAAGCGAGAGAACTGGCCTTGGAAGGTTAAACGTACAGTACCAATTGGACCATTACGTTGTTTACCTAAGATGATTTCAGCAATCCCTTTAAGGGCACTGTCTTCGTGATAAACCTCATCACGGTATATAAACATGATTAAGTCCGCATCCTGCTCGATGGCGCCAGATTCACGCAAATCAGAGTTAACAGGACGTTTATCTGCTCGTTGCTCCAACGAACGGTTAAGCTGAGAAAGAGCAACAACAGGTACATTTAATTCTTTCGCTAATGCTTTTAGCGAGCGTGAGATTTCGGCAATCTCTAGAGTACGGTTTTCTTGTAAACCCGGCACACGCATCAACTGTAAGTAGTCAATCATGATCATGCTAAGACCACCATTATCACGTGCAATACGACGCGCTCGTGAACGAACTTCTGTTGGGGTTAAGCCTGAACTATCATCAATGAACATATTCTTCTTTTGCATCAGAATACCCATTGTTGATGATATCCGCGCCCAATCTTCATCATCCAACTGCCCGGTACGGATCTTAGTTTGATCAACACGCGATAATGATGCCAACATACGCATCATAATTTGTTCGGCGGGCATCTCTAACGAAAAAATCAACACTGGTTTTTCTTGATCCATTGCGGCATTTTCACATAAGTTCATCGCAAAGGTGGTTTTACCCATCGATGGACGTGCGGCAACAATAATCAAATCCGACCCTTGTAGGCCCGCAGTTTTTTTATTGAGATCAGTAAAACCGGTTGAGACACCGGTAACGCCGTCTTGCGGTGATTGATAAAGCAACTCGATACGCTCAAGAGTACGCTCTAAAATAGTGTCTACGTTTTGCGGACCTTCTTTATCATTGGTGCGCTGCTCAGCAATGGCAAAAACTTTGCTTTCCGCCATATCCAGCAAATCTTCACTGGTGCGACCTTGAGGATCATAACCAGCATCCGCAATTTCATTGGCGACCCCAATCATGTCTCGGATCAAGGCTCGTTCACGCACAATATCAGCGTATGCTAAAATATTGGCCGCTGACGGCGTATTTTTAGCCAATTCAGCAAGGTAAGCAAAACCACCGACATCATCCAGTTTATCAGACCGCTCAAGATGCTCAGACAAAGTGATCAAATCAAGTGGCTGTCCACCTTCCAATAAGGCTGCGGTTGCCTCAAAAATAATCCGATGAGGGCGGCTGTAAAAGTCTTTAGCAACCACTTTCTCAGCAACAGTATCCCAACGCTCATTATCCAACATTAAACCACCAAGTACTGATTGCTCAGCCTCAAGCGAATGCGGTGGCATCTTAATGGCGTCCATTTGATTATCTTTTAATTGTTTCGATTTACGATTATCTGTCATAGCAATTGTGCATTTACCAAAACCAAGAACGGAGCTCGACAGTATAACCTATCCCCTGCTTCTGAGTAGCTATAAACCATTACGATTGCTCACTAGCAAGAATAACAATTATCCTCCTTTTTTGGTTTACCAACAGTAAGACGACAATTCCTAACCAAAAGTTGACAAATTTAGGCTAGAATGCGGCGCTCATGTTTCTCTCTTTACACGACCCTGCCAGCGGAGGACTTTTGGCAAGATATATACTCACATTACTTTTGCTTGCCACTACAGCAGCCAACGCTAGTGAAGAACCGACAACTGCAACACCGAATGAACCATCACCTTTAACAAGCAGTATTGGTTTAGGCTACCAATCCTTATCAGGAAATTCAGACTCTCAAACCCTGAATGGCAATATTGCAGTTACATATACCAAAGGGCGCTATCAAACTAACGGCGATGCCAAGTTTATTATGGCTAAAAAAGACGGCCAAGAAGACAAGCGTAAGATGTCGATGAGCTTAAAGTCAAAGCGTATGATCCGTGACGGTTATTACTTTTATGGTAATGGTAGCTATGTTGATGACCGCTATGGGCCTTATTATGCAGATTCACTGGTTTCAACGGGTATCGGTTACCGCTTATTTAGCTATGAAACTTTTCAAACTCTAGTCGATATTGGTCCTGGCTTTCGTCACCAAGATCCTAATCTCGATGAAATAAAAAGCGACAGTATTGTTAAACAAGAAGTCGTCAATGAAGTGGTACTGCAAAGTACGGTCGACATGCAATGGAAGCCGCTTAAAACCCTGACACTAAGCGCTAAATTCAATGTTGTATCAGGAAAAAGTAACACTACACTTGAAAGCTCATTCAATGCTACCAATGCCATCACTGATAATATTGCTTTAAACCTCGGCTATACCCAAACTTATTATTCTTGGGTACCTGAGGGCATGAAAAATTCCGATACCACCACCACGATATCGCTAATTTATACGCTTTAGTCGACAAATTCCTAAATAACAGGCATAAAAAAACCAGCCCGAAGGCTGGTTTTTTACTATTAAAGCTAAAAGCGATTACTGAGCAGCAACAACGTTTAGTTTAACAGTTGCGAATACGTCTGAGCTTAGCTGAACGCTAACTTCAAATTCGCCAGTCGTACGTAGTGCACCTTCAGGTAGACGTACTTCACTCTTAACTAGTGCTACGCCAGCTGCAGAAACTGCATCAGCGATGTCACGAGTACCGATTGAGCCGAATAGTTTACCTTCGTCACCAGCTTTAGATGCAATAACTACACCTTCAAGTACGTTTAGTGCTTCAGCACGTGCTTGAGCAGCAGCGTGTTGCTCAGCAACTTTAGCTTCTAGCTCTGCACGACGTGCATCGAACATTTCAACGTTCGCTTTAGTCGCCATAACTGCCTTAGCTTGTGGGATAAGGAAGTTACGAGCGTAGCCCGCTTTAACGTTAACCTGGTCGCCAAGGCCACCTAGGTTAGCGATTTTATCAAGTAGAATAACTTGCATTATCTTGTCCTCTATAAAGTTCTAAAAACGACTGCCGCTTACAGATGCTTATCTGTGTACGGTAGAAGTGCTAGGTAACGAGAACGCTTGATAGCGCGAGCTAGCTGACGCTGGTATTTAGCGCGAGTACCAGTGATACGGCTAGGTACGATTTTACCAGCTTCAGTGATGTAGTTTTTTAGAGTTGCTACGTCTTTGTAGTCAATCTCTTGTACGCCTTCTGCTGTAAAACGGCAGAATTTACGACGACGGAAGAAACGAGCCATGGGCTATCTCCTGATCTAAATTAAGTCAATGTGATCGGCATGCAAAACTAATTTCCCGATACCGTTACGGCCGGTTTGGTAAGAGATAAATCCCTCCACCTTAATATTGCTTCCGACAACTAAATCTTGAGTGAGTACTTGTTGACCTTTACCACTGATTACCACGTTAATATAACAATATATTTGGCGTGGTAAGTCAGCTTCCCGCTGCACAGAACGATGCTCAAGCACAAAGTGACAATGAGGTATGCCTGCCGGGGATTGGCTTCGTTTGGGATGCTTGGCAATAGTACCAGTCAACACCAGACGATTAGTCATTAAACAAATTACTCAGCAGCTGCTTCGCCTTCAGATTGTGCTTCAGCACGATCTTCACGCTTAGTGAAACGCTCTTCTTTAGCCTTCATCATAGGAGATGGCTCAGTAACAGCGTTTTTAGTACGCATGATCATGTTACGGATCACTGCGTCGTTGAAGCGGAAGTTTGACTCAAGCTCGTCAACAACAGCCTGCTCAGCTTCTACGTTCATAAGAACGTAATGTGCTTTGTGCAGTTTGTTAATTGGGTAAGCCATTTGACGGCGGCCCCAATCTTCTAGACGGTGAATTTGACCACCAGAATCTTTGATAGCAGCAGTGTAACGCTCGATCATGCCAGCAACTTGCTCGCTTTGATCAGGGTGCACCATGAATACGATTTCGTAATGACGCATAGGTTGCTCCTTACGGATTATTCAGCTTCCCTTGTCGGCTCGGTTATCCTGGGGAAGCAAGGAACTAAAAAAAAGAACCGAGAATTTGGATGACGGATAGTACAGAGAATGATCAATCTAGGCAAGCTTATTTTATCACCACCAGCCGCTTTTCAATCAAATGCATCTTAACCTCAACCTATCTTGCTCATTCGTCGATAATTAGTCTTGTCTTTGGTGGTTTTTTATACCGTCTAATAATAGAAAACCCACTCAGAAATCACTGAGTGGGTTTAAATAATTATGCAGTTATCTACGCTTAATCACGCATTATGTGCGTTGACGTACCGCTTCAAATAAACAGATACCCGTCGCTACAGATACGTTCAAACTTGATACTGAACCCGCCATTGGGATCTTGATCAAATCATCACAGGTTTCACGGGTTAAACGACGCATACCTTCACCTTCAGCACCCATAACAATCGCCAATGGCCCTGTTAGTTTACTATGGTAAATATCATGCGTTGCTTCACCAGCAGTACCCACAATCCATACGCCTTTATCTTGTAATGCACGCATGGTACGCGCCAAGTTAGTCACGCGTACTAATGGCATAATTTCAGCGGCACCGCAGGCGACTTTACTTGCGGTAGCATTGAGTTGTGCTGAACGATCTTTTGGCACAATCACAGCTACGGCACCTGCAGCATCAGCGTTACGTAAACACGCACCAAGATTATGCGGATCGGTGACGCCATCAAGAATTAACAGTAATGGATTTTCTTGAGTCGCTAATAAATCATCAAGGTTGTTTTCGTTATATTGCTTGCCAGGACGCACACGCGCAATAATCCCTTGATGAGAAGCACCATCCACTTTGTCATCTAATGCTTTACGGCCAGCTTCTTGAATGGTAATCCCCAAACCTTGCAGCTCAGTAATTAACGGCAATAAACGATCGTCTTCACGTCCTTTAAGTACGAATACTTCAATAAAGCGCACCGGGTCAGATGCAAGTACAGCTTTAACGGCATGAATGCCAAAAATCATATCATTACTCATGGATTAACTCTTCTTTGCTGCACGTTCTGATTTACCCGCACGTTGCTTTTTCTTCTTGCGAACTTTGGGCTTCTTTTTAGGATCTGTCTGCGGCTTTTCATCTGACAATTTGCGAGGTTTCTTTACTCTCGGCTTTTTCTTTTCATCAGCTGAAGGAATAGCACCTTCTTTTAGCTTTTTGCGTACAGATGAACGCTCACGTTTACTTTTATTACGCGATTCAGGTTTAGCTTCACCGTCTTCAACTTTAAACGCAGGCATTCCCTGACGTTTTAGACCTTCAGCTTTTCGCATGCGCTGTTTTTTCTCACGCCCTTTCGCCGTTTTACCAGCACCACGTTGTTTACGCTCAGCGCCAACGATATCAAAGTCTAATTGACGATCATTAAGATTGATGGCAGCAACTTTAACGTGAACGGTATCACCTAAACGATAAATCACGCCTGAGCTCTCGCCGACTAACCGTTGACCCACAGGATCAAATTGGTAGTAGTCATTAGCAAGGTTTGAAATATGCACTAAACCATCAATGTTAAGTTCATTTAAACGCACAAAGAAACCAAAACCAGTAACGTTAGCGATTACACCTTCAAACTCATCACCAAGGTGATCCTGCATGTACTCACATTTGAGCCAGTCAGATACATCACGAGTCGCGTCATCAGCACGACGTTCGGTGGTTGAACACTGCTCACCGATAACATCAATTTCATCAAATGAATAATGATGACCGCCGGTTGGCGTATCGTTCTTAGTGTTACCTGCTTGCTTAGCAATTAAATATTTAATTGCACGGTGCAAGGTTAAATCAGGGTAACGACGGATCGGTGAGGTAAAGTGAGCGTACTGACTCAGGGCTAAACCAAAGTGACCAATATTATCTGCTTGATAAATCGCTTGCTTCATTGAGCGCAGTAACATGGTTTGAATTAATTCACGATCATTACGTTCTTGAATTAAGTTCGCTAATGCCGCGTAATCTTTCGGGCTTGGCTCTAAACCGCCGCCAAGTTCTAAACTTAGCTCGCCCAAGAAATCACGGAAACCTTGGAGACGCTCTTCACCAGGGGTGTCATGGACACGGTATAACGCTGGTTCTTTAGCACTTTCAACAAATTGTGCTGACGCGATATTGGCTAAAATCATACATTCTTCGATGATTTTATGCGCTTCATTACGTACTAACGGCACAATATTTTCGATCTTACGATCCGCATTGAAAACAAACTTGGTTTCAACCGTTTCAAATTCAATGGCGCCACGCGCTTCACGAGCAACTTTCAGCGCTTTAAACATGCTGTAAAGTTCTTCAAGATGCGGCACTAATGGCTGATAACGTTGACGCAACTCTTCATCACCATCGAGCATTTTACTTACTTTAGTGTAAGTTAAGCGCGCATGAGAATTCATCACTGCTTCATAGTGCTTATAGCCAGTCAGTTTACCGCCATCAGAAACCGTCATCTCACACACCATACACAAGCGATCAACCTGTGGGTTAAGTGAACATAGACCATTTGAAAGCACTTCTGGCAGCATTGGAATAACTTGGGCAGGGAAGTACACCGAGTTACCACGCTTGAGGGCTTCATTATCTAATGCTGATTTAGAGCGTACATAATAACTTACATCGGCAATCGCGACCCATAAACGCCAGCCACCATCAGGATTACGCTGACAGTGAACCGCATCATCAAAGTCACGGGCATCTTCACCATCAATGGTTACCAACGGCAATTGACGTAAATCAACACGACCAAGTTTAGCTTCTTCTGGCACTTCTTCGGTCAGATGCTTAATTTGATTGTCGACTTCTGATGGCCATACGTGTGGAATATCATGAGTACGGAGTGCGATTTCAATTTCCATACCCGGCGCCATATTCTCACCCAGTACTTCAACCACACGACCAACGGCATTGTGCTGACGAGTGGCGCGTTGATTGATCTCAACCACAACCACATTCCCCATACGGGCACCTTGACGAGCGTCTTGAGGAATAATGATATCTTGTGCAATACGAGAATCATCAGGTACCACATAGCCCATACCATCTTCAAGGAAGAAACGACCAACTATTTGAGTGGTTGATTCTGCTAATACCCGTACAACACGTCCTTCACGACGGCCACGTTTATCTTCGCCATCAGCTTGCGCTAAAATATAATCACCATGGATCACACTTCGCATTTGATGGGCAGGTAACAATAAATCAGTGTCTTTACTGAATGTACCTTCTGGACGTAAAAAGCCAAAACCATCACGGTGGCCGATTACGTAACCTTTAATTAAATCTAAACGCTCAGGTAATGCATAGCACTGACGGCGAGTAAAAATTAATTGACCATCACGTTCCATCGCACGTAAGCGACGACGCAAGCCTTCATATTGATCATCACCTTCAAGTTTTAACGCAGCAAATAGCTGGTCACGACTAACGGGTGTACTAAAACCACGAATCACTTCTAACAGTAACTCACGGCTTGGAATGGGATTTTCGTAATTAGATGCTTCGCGTTCGCGAAAAGGATCAACCGGTAAATCGGTAGTACCTTTAGACATAAACAGTTCCTGTTGGCCAGCCATACCTTTAGTATACCCAGCTCTTAGGTGAACAGATGGGAACTGGCAATAAATACCAATTCCACTAAATAATAGGGAGTAGTGTGATGCTAGACCATAATCTTTAGATGGTCCTAGTGTTCTGCAGGCAACCCCAATAAGACACGCAATGGTGGATTATTATCTACCAAAGTCAGTAATGTGTACTTATCTAGCTCATTTAAAAAAGCATTACGCGCGTCAGCAAGGATCCCCTTTAACTGACATGCTGGAGTGATATTACAAAAATCAGGTGCACAATTGACGATTTGTAACGGCTCAATCGCTCTTACCACATGCCCCAATACAATATTTCCCGCAGGCATTCCTAAACGGATACCACCATTTTTCCCGCGCACGGTTTCTACATAACCTAATTGGCCCAATTTATTAATAATTTTGACCATGTGGTTCCGCGACACAGCATAGGTGTCGGTTACTTTTGTGATACTTGTTAACTCACCTTCAGGCAAGCTCGCAAGATATATCAAGGCACGTAGGCCATAATCGGTAAAACTGGTTAACTGCACATTAACTCCTCCTGTTGCTATTTTAATCTTGTTCTTGACTAAAAGATACAGATCAGATACAACTTATAACATATATTATAAATACAACTTATAAAGAGAAAGTAATGCTCAGTCAAAAAACCATTGATATCGTAAAGTCGACCGCTCCTGTAATTGCCGCAGCAGGTCCTGCAGTAACACAACACTTTTATCAGCGTATGTTTAGTCACAACCCTGAACTTAAAGATATTTTTAACATGAGCCACCAACAAGGCCCGGATAAAAACACCCCCTCAAGCCAGCAACAAGCACTCTTTAATGCGGTATGTGCTTACGCCAATAATATTGATAATTTAGCGGTATTATTGCCAGCTGTCGAAAAAATAGCTCAAAAACATACCAGTTTTTTAATTACAGCCGATCAATATCAGATTGTCGGTAGCCATCTGCTAGCCACCATAGATGAATTATTAGCACCAGGACAAGAAGTATTAGATGCTTGGGCTGAAGCTTACGGAGTATTAGCGACTATTTTTATTAACCGCGAAGAAGAAATATATCAAGAGAGTAATGATAAGATCGGCGGTTGGCGTGGTATGCGTGAATTTATAGTAACGGGAAAACAACGTGATAGTGAGCTAATCACCAGCTTTACCTTTACGCCAGCAGATGGTGGACAAGTCGCAGACTACAAACCAGGGCAATATTTAGGAATTTATATTAATGCCGATGAATTAGAACACCAAGAGATTCGCCAATACAGCTTATCATCTACGCCCAATAGCACCAATTACCGCATCTCTGTTAAGCGCGAAGCTCAAGGCACGGTATCAAACTACCTCCACAATAACGTCAATGTTGGTGATAAAGTAAAACTCGTAGCACCAGCTGGTGATTTTTTCTTGGATGTTGAACCACAAACACCAGTGACATTAATTTCGGCAGGCGTTGGCTTAACCCCAATGCTGGCAATGCTGGAAACACTAACTCAACATCAAGCAGCGGTAAACTGGTTACATGCCACCGAAAATGGCCAACAACATGCTTATAAAGATCATGTTAAAACCCTTGCTAACCACCATCAGCATATTACGGCATTAACATGGTATAACGCCCCTACTGCTACAGATCGTCCAGCAGAAGATTATGACTACCAAGGGTTAATTGAACTCAATAACATCTCCACTCAGATTGCTGACCCAGCGATGCATTTTTATTGCTGCGGTCCTGTTGGCTTTATGCAATTTATCGCCAAGCAGTTAATTAGCTTAGGTGTTACCAGCGATCGTATCCATTATGAATGCTTTGGGCCACATAAGGTATTGTAACGAATTAAAATCAACCCCCGATCCAACAACAGCACCTCATTAGGTGCTGTTGTTAGTTCAATAACTGATGACTATTACCAAAACGATGAGCGCCGTTTAGCACGGGCTATAATGTTTGCAGGCATCTTTTTTTCTAACAGATATCGTAAGCGACGAATTTGTTGATGTTGGCTTTTGTTGGTAGTCACTGTTTGATATAGCCACCGATAAGCATCTTCATAATCTAAAGGGCTGCCGTTATCAGCTATCAGTAATTGTGCTAATTGAATTCGAGCCCGAATATTACCAAGGGCTGCGGCTTCACGTAAGTAAGGAATAGCGCGCTCTTTATCTTGTTGTAGAATAATGCCTTGAGCGTAATAACGCCCCAATTGCTCTAAAGCAACTGGCACACCTTGCTGGGCAGCTGCTCGCATGTAATACATACCTTGCTCAACATCTTTAGGAACACAGACTCCCCACGCAAGCATATCGCCATAAAGAAATTGATAAGTAGGTGATTCTATTTGTTCCGCCCGTGCTTGAATATCTTGTACTAACTGGCAATCATCCGCTTTTACTTGCGTTAAATGCTGATTAGTTGCAAACCATGCACTTAACTGATCTTCGGTATAAACTGGCACTGCCTCCCCGACTGTAGCAATAGCATATACAGGCGTTGCTAACCAAGCAGCACAGATCATCAGCAAGTATTTCATTAGCAATCCTTCAAACGTCGAATAGTTACCTATCGGCCGCTTGAGCTCAAACTTTAACTCAGACAGATTGCATCATAACGATAATCTGAAACTAAAAAAAAACCAGCTAAAAAGCTGGTTTTTTTGCTTAAAGCAACCGCAAGTGATTACTCAGCGTATGGGTGTACTTTAATGATCGTTTCGTTACGATCTGGACCAGTTGAAATAATATCAATTGGCACACCCGTTAGCTCTTCGATACGTGCGATGTAATCTAGTGCTGCTTGTGGTAGCGCATCTAGTGTCTTAGCACCAAATGTTGTTTCGCTCCAACCAGGCATTGTTTCGTAGATTAGCTCTAGATCTTCGTATGCATCAGCTGCCATTGGTGAAACTTCTAGTAGCTCACCTGATTTGGTTTTGTAACCAGTACAGATTTTCAACTCTTTTAGACCATCTAGTACGTCTAATTTAGTTAGACAGAAACCAGAAATTGAGTTGATTTGTACCGCACGACGCATAGCAACTGCATCGAACCAACCAGTACGACGTAGACGACCTGTCGTTGCGCCAAACTCATTACCAACAGTACCTAGGTGCTTACCAATTGGATCTTGCTTGTCTAAGCCATCATATAGCTCAGTCGGGAAAGGACCTGCACCAACACGGGTACAGTATGCTTTTGCAATACCAAGAATGTAACCTAAGTGACGAGGGCCAAAACCTGAACCTGCAGCAACACCACCAGCAGTAGTGTTAGATGAAGTTACGTATGGGTAAGTACCATGGTCAATATCAAGTAACGTACCTTGAGCACCTTCAAACATGATCTTATCGCCACGTAAACGTGCGTCATTAAGTTCAGTTGTTACATCGATAACCATTGAAGTTAATAGATCAGCTTGAGACAGTACTTTTTCTAGTACTTCTTCGTAACTTACAGGCTCAGCATTGTAGTAATGCTCAAGTTGGAAGTTATGGTAAGCCATCACTTCTTTAAGCTTTTCAGCAAATGCCGCTTTATCGAATAAATCACCAACGCGAAGACCGCGACGAGCAACTTTATCTTCGTAAGCAGGACCGATACCACGACCAGTAGTACCAATTGCTTTTTTACCACGAGCCGCTTCGCGTGCTTGGTCAAGAGCAATATGGTAAGGAAGAATTAGTGGACAAGCTTCTGACAGGAACAAACGCTCACGAACAGGAATGCCACGCGCTTCTAGTGGGCCCATCTCATTCATTAGTGCATCAGGAGAAAGTACAACACCGTTACCGATGATGCATTTAACATTGTCACGTAGGATACCAGATGGGATCAGGTGAAGAACTGTTTTCTCACCATCAATAACTAGGGTGTGACCGGCGTTGTGTCCGCCTTGGTAGCGAACTACATATTTTGCATCTTCGGTCAGCAGGTCAACGATCTTACCTTTACCTTCGTCACCCCATTGGGTGCCAAGAACGACTACATTATTTGCCATCTTTCTTCATCTATCAGTAGTTAAAAAAGGATTCTAGCACCTTAACCGTCAGCTTGCAGTCATTTTTGGCTCAGCGCATTGAACACATAACTACTTTTAACGGTTATTTATGGCTGTTTTTCTACATTTTTAAATACATCATATAAGCAATAACACTCCCCGCAACCACCAAACAGCCACCAATACGACGTAAAACATTGTCGTTCTGCTGACTTAATTGACTCACCATATTACGCCATCCTTGAGGTGCCAATAATGGGCCTAACCCTTCAACAACTAACACTAAACCAATGGCTAATAAGATTGTATTCATCATATATTTTATCCAAAAAAAAAGACAAGGCCGAAGCCTTGTCTTTATTATAACGATTGCGCTGTTATTAAAGCGAGCTTACTTTGCTGATAGCTCTGAATGGTTCATGTATTTAAAGAACTCATTATTCGGATCAATAACAAGAATGTCATTTTTCGAATTAAAGCTCGTTTCATACGCCTTCAGAGAACGCCAGAAGCTGTAGAACTCAGGGTCTTGATTGTATGCTTTAGCATAAATCTCAGCCGCTTTTGCATCTGCGTCACCGCGTACAACTTGTGCTTTACGCTTTGCGTTAGCCAAAACTGTTGCCACTTCAAGTTCTGAACGAGCACGAAGCTCTTCAGCACGTTGACGGCCTTGAGAACGGTAACTACGCGCTACTGATTCACGTTCAGCACGCATACGACGGTAAATAGACTCACTGATTTCATCAGGTAAGTTGATTTTCTTAATACGGAAATCAACTACTTCAATACCTAAATCTTTCGCACTTTCACGCGTTTCTTCAAGTACATCAGCCATGATTTGATCACGTTGGCCTTCAACTTTCTTCACCGGCACCACACCTTCAATCACAGCTAGGGCAGCTTTCGCAGCCTTAGTTTGTGCAATATCAGACGATGTTGTTGGTGTTGAAATGCTGTCTTCACCAGATACAATTTGCTTGATTTCTTTCGCACCAATTTCAGCACGTAAGCTATCAACGACTTTACGCTTTAACAATGATTCCGCTGTTGATGTATTACCACCACCAGTTGCTAAGTAATATTTACCGAAATCTTTGATACGCCATTTTACGTAAGTATCAATGATAACGTCTTTTTTCTCAGCGGTTAGGAAACGATCTGCTTGGTCGTCCATGGTTTGAATACGCGCATCAAGATCATGCACACGGTCAAATACAGGAACTTTAAAGTGTAAACCTGGCTCGTAAATACGTGCAACTTCGGTATTGTTATCTTTTAGAATACGACCAAAACGTACTACGATACCACGCTCGCCCTCTTTCACTACAAACATAGACATCAATAATAGTGCAATAAAAATCACAACTACTGGGATGATTAACTTACGCATAATTAATATCTCCCTTGACGGCCAGTATCAGCACGTGGTGTTGGAGCAGCTGGCGTTGGCGTTTCCACTTTTTCCAATTCAATACCACTTAATCGGCCAGTATCTACTGGCTTTTTCGCTTGGTTATGTGATTGATTCATTAACTTTTCAAGTGGTAAATACATCACGTTATTACCACCAGACTTAGTATCAATTAACACCTTGCTGGTATTGCTGTATACACGTTCCATCGTATCAAGATACAGACGTTCACGAGTTACTTGTTTAGCAGCTTCGTATTGTGGCAACAGCTTATCAAACTGTGCAACATCACCTAAAGCACCATTAATAACACGCTCAGAATAACCTTCTGATTCATTCTTCAGACGCTCTGCACGACCCGTTGCTTTTGGCAAAATGTCATTACTATAAGCTTCTGCTTCACGAACATAACGTTCTTCATCTTCACGTGCTGCAATAGCATCATCAAAGGCATCTTTAACCGCTTCTGGTGGACGAGCACTTTGGAAGTTAACGTCCACAACACGGATACCCATGTCGTATTTTGAGATAATTTTATTAATTGCAGTTTGAGTATTCGCACGAATAGTCTGACGGCCTGTTGTTAACGCTTGATCCATAGTTGAATCACCGATAACCGCACGCAGTGCAGAGTCTGTTGCTTGACGCAAACTATCATCGGCATTGGTAACACTAAAGAGATATTTCTCAGCATTATCAACACGATACTGAACATCCATCTCAACTTTCAATACATTTTCGTCTTTGGTTAGCATTAAGCCAGAAGCTCGTAGCGAACGAATTGCTTGTACGTTAACAGGGATGACTTCATCAATAAAAGTCGGCTTCCAGTTCAAACCAGGCTTGACGATTTGATCAAACTTACCAAAGCGCAGCACAACACCTTGCTCTGCTTCACTTATAGTGTAAAAGCCTGAAAATCCCCATACAGCCACAGCTAAAACTGCAACAGCACCCAAACCTACAGCGCTACCGCTGCCTGTTGGTCCTTTTTTATTACCAAACACACCACCAACCTTACGACTTAGTTTTGAGAAAACCTCATCCAGATCAGGTGGTCCTTGTTCACGTCCACCATGATTTTTATTACCCCAAGGGTCTTTATCATCACGGCCGCCGTTGTTACCAGGCTCATTCCACGCCATTATAGAACTCCATCAATGTGATATGACGACAGTTTTTATTACTCAGCAATCCATTAAGCAACGATGTAGTCATCTAACGAAGTACTTTCTCTTTTTTGTAACCGCGACCATTCTGCCATCGGTAAGCGAATATCAATCATTAAACAGCCATCTGATTCATATTCTTCTTGCACAATACATCCCATCTGATAAAACTTACTGCGTAACCGTCCAATCATTTCAGGCGGTAAACGCAAACTGTGTTTTATCATTGTTCCGGCAAGACGTTCTGTTAAGGCTTGGAATAACAAGTCAATGCCTTGCCCTTCCATGGCTGATACCCAAACTCGTTGAGGTAAACCCTCTTCGTCACGCTCAATTCGTGGCTGTGCATTATCCAAGTTATCAATTTTATTCATAACAAGTAAAACAGGAACGTCGCCGGCATCGATTTCATCAAGTACGGTATCTACCGCCTCAATGTTCTCGCGAAAACGATCATCACTGGCATCAACCACATGAAGCAATAGATCTGCTTCTTGCGTTTCTTTTAATGTTGCTTTAAACGCAGCCACTAAATCGTGGGGTAAATGTCGAATAAAACCAACAGTATCTGCAAGTATCGCTGCACCGACATCTGCAACTTCAATCTTACGCAATGTTGGATCTAAGGTCGCAAACAGCTGATCGGCTGCATATACCCCAGCATCGGTAATACGATTGAATAATGTTGATTTACCCGCATTGGTATACCCAACTAATGACACTGTTGGGATTTCTGCTCGATTACGCGCTCGACGTCCTTGATCACGTTGTTTAGCGACTTTATCTAAACGCCGCAAAATTGTTTTAATACGTTCTCGCAATAAACGTCGATCGGTTTCTAACTGAGTTTCACCTGGCCCGCGAAGGCCAATACCACCTTTTTGTCGCTCAAGGTGAGTCCAACCTCGAATTAATCGGGTTGATATATGACGTAATTGTGCTAATTCAACTTGCAACTTACCTTCATGGGTACGTGCTCGTTGCGCAAATATATCGAGAATTAACCCGGTACGATCAATCACTCGACATTGACAAAGCTGCTCTAAGTTTCGTTCTTGTGCAGGTGACAATGCGTGATTAAAAATAATAATATCTGCATCAACAGTTCTTACAGCATCAGCTATTTCTTGTGCCTTACCTTCACCCACGTAATATTTGGGAAGTGGTGTTTTACGGCTACCCGTTACCACGTGCAGCGCGTTAACCCCTGCAGAAGATACTAGCATTTCAAATTCGCTAAGATCTTCCGATTCCTCATCTTGAGTGAAGTTAATATGAACAAGAATAGCCTGCTCACCAGCTTCATAACGGTCAAACAAGTAATCAACTCCTTATTTGAAAATAATCTTACTCTTCTGTTTTTTCTGGACGGTCACTTCCTGCTGGACGATCACTCGCATGGTGATGATTCACCGGACGAGCGGGTACAACAGTAGAAATAGCATGCTTATAAACCATCTGGTTTACGGTGTTTTTAAGTAAAATGACAAATTGATCAAATGATTCAATCTGACCTTGTAGTTTGATACCGTTTACCAGGTAAATAGAGACCGGGATTCTTTCACGACGCAGCGCATTCAAAAACGGGTCTTGCAGAGATTGCCCCTTAGCCATTATTTCTTTTCCTTATTTGTTTGTAGTTGTATTAGCAACGAACAAAAACTAAAAATACGCAAAGCAGTTCAGAGTATACACGTTAATTAAACATCACATCTAACTGAGTTTGTGACGGTTTGTAACGCGCTATCAACATCACTACTATCCAACCAAGTCAAATCTTTCCAGCCACGAAGCCAAGTGATTTGACGCTTTGCCAATTGACGGGTAGCACAGATACCACGGAAAACCGCTTCATCTATGTCATGTTTCCCGTCCAAATATTCCCACATCTGTCGATAACCGACACAACGAATAGAAGGAAGCTCAAGGTGAAGATCACCACGGTCATATAATGCCCTAACTTCCTGCTCAAACCCTGCCTCGATCATTTTTTTGAACCTAAGCTCAATTCGATGATGCAGTACAGCCCTATCCGTGGGCGTAATTGCAAATTGGTGAACCTTATAAGGTAACGATTCACCTTGAGTCTTTGTTAACTCAGTTAAAGTTTTACCTGAGATACGAAAAACTTCTAATGCTCGAGATAATCGCTGTGGATCATTTGGATGGATCCTTGCACCAGCAACAGGATCAATTTGCACTAATTCATCATGCAGTGCTTGCCAACCTCGCGCAGCAGCATCACTTTCTATCCCAGCACGAACAGCATTATCTGCCGCCGGCAATGGTGATAAACCTTCCAATAATGCCTTGTAGTACAACATAGTACCACCGACCAACAAAGGAATCCGCCCTGCTGCCACTATATCAGCCATTTCTTTTAGTGCATCCGAACGAAAGTCTGCAGCAGAGTAACTTTGCGCTGGATCACGAATATCAATTAAACGGTGTGGTGCCAGTGCCAATTCATGAGCATCTGGTTTCGCGGTACCAATATCCATTCCCTTATAGATAAGGGCGGAATCAACACTTATCAACTCAACGGGTAACTGTTCTCGTAAACGAATGGCTAGATCGGTTTTGCCTGACGCTGTCGGGCCCATTAAAAAAATAGCTTGTGGTTGTGACTTAGTCATAAATTATTTAAATGCTTCTATCGCTGCTTGCATATCCACAGGGCGAACCAGTTGCGTCTTAAACGTCATTAATTGTTCTCCCCATAGCTGCTCTAATTCGGTAATTAACTGAATCGCTTGTGCCAAAGTGTAACTTGTTACAGGCACATGACATTGCTTAGCGAGCCAGAATAAAAGATTATCCCATCCTTGAGCGTCAGGATCATCGCTCACAGAATGAAGATAGATTAACAAATTTGGGATTAACTGTTGTAAGTTTTGCTGCCTTAATGGCATACAAACCGACAGAATAATAAGGCTATTTCGTCCTTTCGATTTCAGCTGAATCCCTAACTGCTTTAATAACTGCCCATGTTGCTCTGCACACTGAATCAATTCAGCCTCAATCGGTACCGCCAGTGGAATCAATAATGGCTGAGGCTTTAACCCTTCCGTTTTTGCAAGCTGTAACTGACCAACATAACGTAACTGCTCTGCAATCGGTAAATGCAATAGCATCATATCGTGTTGCTGACTCAATAATAAAAACTGCTCATCAACAACAACTAACGCTTTTCCTAATCCAGCATCATTCCCACTACGATGCTTAGTTGCAACAGGCTGTTGCGCCAAAGGCCACTCGCGTCGAGGCTCTGCTATCTGGGCTGCATGTTCATTTAATGGTGCTTTAGCAATTTTCGTTCCTGAATTATCCGTTGTAATCAGCTGCTGATAAGCTTTTAACTCTGCTGCTGTTGGTCCTGGTTCGCCATAATGACGAGGAGAAGCATTCGCATACTGAGTGGTTACTGAACCTTGCTGACGCTCTCTCGCCGCTGATTGTGGTGATAATTTAGGGCTACTCTTTTGACTATAGCTTTGTTGACCATCTTTACTAACTGAATTTACTAATAAATTTTTATTATCGTTAGCAACAGACTCTGATTCTGTATCTAAGGCTGGCGTTGGTACAGAAGAGTCACGGGTAACAAGCCAGCTCTCAGAAGGCGCTTTATTAGGATAATCAGGCATCGCAGCAATAGTGTGTGATACCCGATCTATTGAATCCGTAGTTACCTCAGGATGTGCATGCGCACTGGCTCTTACCGGTGCTTGGTATTGCTGCACATCATCAACACTCGCCCCTTGTTGGAGCGCACTTTGTAATGCTTGATAAATAAAATCATGCACTAATCGTGCTTGGTGAAAACGTACTTCATGCTTAGCAGGATGCACATTAACATCAACTTGATGAGGATCAACCTCAATATACAATACATAAGCAGCGTATTGTTCCGATCGTAAGCTCGCTTCATAAGCTTGTCGAATTGCATGATTAATCAATTTATCTTTCATCATGCGGCCGTTAACATAGCAATATTGAATATCATTTTGACTACGTGCCCCTTGCGGGCTACAAATCCAGCCAGATAATTTCAAATCACCATGGGCTAATTCGACCACTAACGCATGTTGTAAGAATGAAGGACCACAAGCGGCAGCTAAACGCCGCTCTTGTTGCAACGGATTATCGGCAATACGATATTGACGTACCAATTTACCGTTATGGCGCAGCGTAATCGCAACATCAAATCGGCTTAAAGCAATCCGTTTAATGAGTTCGTCAATATGAGTAAATTCCGTTTTTTCAGTGCGTAAAAACTTCCGTCGTGCAGGGGTATTAAAAAACAAATCCAACACTTCGAGCGTAGTACCAACAGGGTGAGCCGCTGGCTTTAACTGCACTTCCATATCCCGACCTTCAGCATAAGCCGACCACGCTTCAGCTTGATCTTCAGTGCGGGAGGTTAAAGTTAAACGTGATACAGAACTGATACTGGCGAGCGCTTCACCTCGAAATCCTAAGCTAACAATTGCTTCAAGATCATCAAGTGATGCTATTTTTGAGGTCGCATGACGGCTAAGGGCTAAGCCAAGTTCATCCTTGGCAATCCCTTTACCATTATCACGAATACGAATCAGCCGGCTGCCACCTTTTTCGATATCAATATCGATTCGAGTGGCACCGGCATCTATACTATTTTCAACAAGCTCTTTGACTACCGATGCGGGGCGTTCAACAACTTCACCCGCTGCAATCTGGTTAGCCAGCCGAGCGGGTAAAATCTGAATCGGCATAATTAACTTCTTGGAATGATTAGCGTCTGTCCTACTGCTAGTTTATCAGAACGTAGCTTATTCGCATCACGAATAGTTGCTACTGATACCCCATATTTTGCCGCAATCTTACTTAAAAACTCACCGCGACGTACTTTATGGCGCACTGTTTTCACAGCAGAAACGGCAATTTTTAATTTCTGACCGACCATGACATTATCAGACTTTAGATGACTAGTTTGACGAATGCTGCTCATGGTTACCCCATAATTAGCCGCAATTTTGCCAAGATACTCACCGCGAGTCACGGTATGCCACACAATACGGGTTGTAGGTACTGATTTAGTTACTGCCTTAACCGCAGTTGTTTTTACGGCTGTTGCCGTAGTAACTGCGGTACCCGGGATCACTAATACTTGACCAATATTAACTGAATTTGATTTCAATTTATTGGCCGCTTTAATCGCCGCCATCGAAGAACCGTATTTAGCCGCAATGCCGCTTAATGTTTGGCCTGACGTAACTTTATGCTTCATACCACCGGCTTTCAACCGCGAAGCAAATAATGTGCCTTCTGGTGGATGGGCGGTGAAATATTGCAAAATACCTTTATAAACCGCATTCGCAAGTTGATTTTGATGCGCATTAGAGGTTAATTGACGCTCTTCAATCGGGTTAGTAATAAAGCCCGTTTCAACTAATAATGATGGAATATCAGGTGATTTTAATACTGCTAAGCTAGCATATTGCGGTACCGTTTTGTGTAAACGTGCAATATGACGCAAGTTGGCTAATACTCGTTTAGCTACATCGTAACCTTCTTTCTGCGAATAACTAAATTGCAGATCAAGTACCGCACGACCTAAATATTTATCTTTAGGATTACTAGATAGTACATCGCCACCACCAAGCAATTCTGATTGTTTTTCGCTTTGCTCTAACCAACGACCAATCTCAGTATTGGCTCGACGGGTATTTAATACCCATACAGATGCGCCGCGAGGCTTCGGTGAACTAAAACCATCTGCGTGAATTGAAACCAGCAACATCGCTTTATTTTTACGAGCAATCTCTGAGCGCTTACCTAATGGTACATAGTAATCACCACGACGAGTCATTACCGCACGCATACCTGTTGTCGCATTGATCTTAGCCGCTAATTTACGCGCGACGGCTAAAGTGACATTTTTTTCATATTTATGAGTTGGACCAATAGAACCAGGATCATCACCACCATGACCAGCATCAACGGCAACGACTATATCAGCAGTCCCTGATGGCAATTTGGCTAAGTTATTTTCAGTGGCTTTTTCTTCTGCTTGTTCTTCTTTATCAACAGCGCCAACACCAGAACCATTAGGTAAGTCCATCACTAATCGATAGCCATAACTTCCATCAGGCGTGGGTGATAATGAGAAAATTTTAGGTGTTGTTGCTCGTTTAAGTTCAAACACTAACCGTGTAGTGCCTTTTTCTGGTGCATTACTACTACGAACTTTGGTTAAAATTTCACTCTTAGCAACAGTTATCGGCAACTTGGTTTTGAGTGAAGTCTTATTTAAGTCAACCACTAACCGTGATGGGTTCGATAGCATAAACTGCGAATAATCCGCTTGGCTTTGCATATCTAGCACGACACGAGTTTCATCAGGAGCAGGCCATACCCGAACTCCTTTTAGTTCATTTGCAAAAGCGGTAGAACTAACTAACCCCACTCCCAAAATTAAAAGATTTGCATACGTCCGTAACGCCATTCTAATTAACCTAACTGTAAGTGGTTGATCAACGCTGAACCATAATCCGTATTCGACGTCACTAATACCATTCTTTGATCGCCGTGATAGCGCAATTCTAACTCCAGATCAGGTTCTGGTAGCATACCAATGCCTTTTTCAGGCCATTCAACCAAACAAATAGCATCATTAGTAAAGTAATCACGGATCCCCATAAATTCTAATTCTTCAGGATCAGCGAGACGGTATAAATCAAAATGATAAACTTGCCAAGGCGCAAGATCATAGGGTTCAACTAATGTATAAGTCGGACTTTTTACATTTCCTTGATGACCAAGAGCACGAATAAAGCCACGACTGAATGTGGTTTTACCTGCACCTAAATCACCATGGAGATATATTGTTGTTTGTTGCGTGCAGGCTTTAGCCAATTTAAGGCCAAAATCTACCGTTGCCTGCTCATCAGCAAGAAAAGTTTCAAATGTTTGCATTATATTTTTATCTTGGATTGACTAATTGACGAATAAACGGAAAAAGATCTGCCGCAAGCATACCACGCTCACCGCTTTGCGCACATAAATCCGCTGCTTTACTGTGGATCCAAACCCCAGTACGGGCGGCTTGAGATAACGATAATCCTTGAGCAATTAAAGCGGCAATGATGCCAGATAATACATCGCCCATGCCCCCTGTTGCCATACCTGGATTACCGGCAGTACAAACAAAAATATGCTCACCATCATAAATAATGGTGCCTGCACCTTTTAAAATCACAACCCCACCATAAGATTGTTGTAATAATTTTACCGCAGCAAAGCGATCGGCTTCAATTTCTGCAATAGAGATGTTCAGCAACCGTGCAGCTTCACCTGGATGTGGCGTTAATATTCGCAGTGAATTTACCATTGGCATCGTCGCTAATAAATTCAATCCATCGGCATCAACAACACATGGCAAATTATTTTGACTAGCCGCTAAATATAAACGCTGACTCCATTCGCTCTGGCCTAATCCTGGGCCAATCACGGCCACCGTCGCCCACGCTAACTTCTGCTGTAAACATTCAGTATCATCGTGCCAACCAAGAGCCATTATCTCAGGCCTTGCCGTCACAATTGACAGTGCACTGTCAGCTTGGGTTATTACGGCTGTTAAACCAGCGCCAGTACGGCAACAAGCTTCTGCACATAACCTTATCGCGCCGAATGTACCGTGATCCCCCCCCAGACACACCACTCGACCGTTATCGCCTTTATGAGCAACACGAGAACGAGGCGGCAATAAGGTAGTGATCTCTGTTGCATCAATATGCCAAGCACTGGCCGTTACCAACGGCGAAAACAACTCCCCAACCTCAAGATCGGTAAAATACCGCTGACCGCAATACTGTGCTGCTTGCCCAGTAGCCAACCCCTGCTTAAAACCAATAAAACTGACCGTCATTGCCGCATTAACGGCAACGCCAAGTATTGCTCCGGTATCTGCACATAATCCAGATGGAACATCAATCGCAATAACGGGACACTGGCTGGCATTGATCCACAAAATACGCTGACTGATCTCATCATTAACGGTGACAGATAAACCCGTACCAATTAAACCATCAACAATCACATCGATCTCATCAATACTTTGTGGTGCTAATAATGTTGTGGTCCCTGTGGTTGCTAACCATAGCTGCCGCGCGCGCGCCGCATCACTGGTTTGATGACCGCATTCTTTTTCCCACACTATGACAGATAAACCATATTGCTGCGCAAGACGAGCGACTACATAGCCATCACCACCGTTATTACCGCTGCCACAACACACCAAAATCTGTTTAGCGTCAGGATAAGATTTGAGCATTAATTCAAATACAGCTTTGCCGGCACGCTCCATTAATTGATATAAATCGATATCATAAATAGCTGCAAGTTGCTGCTCACCTTGGCGAACATCTTGTGCGCGATATAAACAGTTCGGTATGGTTGTTGTTGTACTCATCTCCGCCTCTCATTCGATTATTAATATTATCAAAATAACCCATTATCATACGGCGACAACACAATTACAGATGTGGATACGCTCCCAATTATTTCGATCGCAACCAAACTGCTACTCTAAAATAAGAATGTGCTAGAATCCGTTCCCTGATTTTTACTGGCTAGAAGATAAGACTGACACTATGACTATCGATTATCAACAACTCGCACTTCAAATTAAAATTTGGGGACAAGAGCTCGGCTTTCAAGCTGTAGGGATCAGTGATGTCGATTTGTCAGAGCATGAAACGCAATTACAACGATGGTTGGATGCTGGTTACCATGGTGATATGGATTGGATGGCTCGTCACGGTATGATGCGTGCGCGGCCGCAGGAATTACTGCCAGGAACGGTACGTGTGATTAGTGTCAGAATGAATTATTTACCGCCACAAGCCGGCTTTGCTCAAACCTTAAAGCAACCGACTAAAGGCTATATTAGCCGTTACTCACTCGGGCGAGATTACCATAAATTAATCCGTAACCGGCTTAAGCAATTGGGGCAACGTATAGAAACGGTTGTCGGTCAATTTGGCTGTCGCCCATTTGTTGATTCAGCGCCAGTACTTGAACGGCCATTAGCTGAAAAAGCTGGATTAGGCTGGACAGGAAAACACTCACTAATTCTTAACGACCAATCAGGCTCATGGTTCTTTTTAGGTGAACTCTTAATTAATCTTCCCTTGCCTGTTGACGCACCAGTAACTAACCAATGTGGTAAGTGTGTCGCTTGCATGACTAGTTGCCCAACCGGAGCAATTATTGAATCTGGAGTGGTTGACGCGCGACGCTGTATCTCTTATCTAACCATTGAGTTTGACGGTATCATTCCAGAACAATATCGGGCGGCAATTGGCAATAGAATTTATGGTTGTGATGATTGCCAATTAGTCTGTCCGTTTAATCGCCATGGCGAGATCACCGCAGAAACCGACTACCATTGCCGTGAGTCATTATTCCAGCAAGATCTGTTGACACTCTATCACTGGAATGAAGCGACATTCTTAAAGAATACCGAAGGCTCTGCTATTCGTCGTATTGGTCATATTCAATGGCTACGCAATATCACTATTGCACTGGGTAATGCGCCCTATCAAGCAGACATAGTAGCAGCATTAACAAATCGTCAAGGCGAACACCCGTTAGTAGATGTACATATTGAATGGGCTTTGGAACAGCAACAACAAAAATATCAACAAATGGTTATTGATGTTTTGCCTAGCTCGACTAAACGTTTAGTACGGATTATAGAAAAGGGCTTACCTCGAGATGCGTAACACTCTGGGTATATGTGGAAAACTTTTTTAATTGGTCGAAAAACGGAAGCTAAAAGAAAGATTAAACACAGGGAGTGGATAACATAATCAAGATGGTTATCCCGATAGAGAAAGGATTAAATGAACTGTGTACAAATTGTAGATAATAAATAATTAATCTATAAAAAACATATAGTTAACCTGTTGGTTATTTGTTTTTAATAAGGTTAATAATTTCACGTATTACACTCATCCTAAAGTTATGCACACCTAGCTATCACATCTAATCAACCGACTTACCCACAGAATATTTTATGTGGATAACTCTGTTGACTTAACTGTGATCTAACGGTGCAATAAATCTAAAACACTTACTAAAATAACAACTTATCATGTCTTGCTATCATTTAAGATCAATACAAGACAAACGACACTGGTGCTGTTGTAGTAAGTACAATTTATCAATGCTAGGAAAAGAGCGTTTGCCATATACGGCGATATTGATATTACAAAACATCTTTAAATAGCTAAGATAAAAAAAACAACCAATAGGTTGCATGTTCAATAGCAGATGATGTAATCGAAGCTGATTGCTTCTAAGTGGGCTTCGTAGTCAAAACTAGAAACACTTGAAGCAGTACACTGATGATATCGGTAATCGTATACCTCAGGAATACCACATTAAGACTAATACTTCACAGTAATAGTTCATCGATAAGTCCGATGATAACTAAACTCACAAAAATAATTATGAGTTATTAAATTGGAGCGACACACGAGGTTCCCGATCTTCAAGGAACTAGGCGTGACCTCAACCTTGGCAATATTGCGTACAACCAGCTGAGCCAATGTACATTGCAAAGATTTAAATTGGAGCGACACACGAGGTTCGAACTCGTGACCTCAACCTTGGCAAGGTTGCGCTCTACCAGCTGAGCTAGTGTCGCAGAGCTAGGTCTTTCACCTACCATTTACC
>NZ_LN794352.1:3102060-3197747 GCF_000613045.3 Photobacterium kishitanii
AGCGACACACGAGGTTCGAACTCGTGACCTCAACCTTGGCAAGGTTGCGCTCTACCAGCTGAGCTAGTGTCGCATCACATCTCTAAAAGAGATTTGGTTGCGGGGGCCGGATTTGAACCAACGACCTTCGGGTTATGAGCCCGACGAGCTACCAAGCTGCTCCACCCCGCGTCCGATTTTTAACGAAAGGAAACAAACACGTTATCTCCTTTCGAGGCTGCGCATTATACGACTAAATTTGTCGGATGCAATAGTTCTTAAACCAAAAACCGCAGATTATTTTCTAACTGCTTATTTTCACATCAAATAGTGAAAATATGCTCACGATAATAGCGCAACTCAGCAATTGAATCATGAATATCATCTAATGCTAAGTGGCTACCTTGTTTAGAAAAGCCATCAAGTAACTCAGGCTTCCAACGACGTGTTAATTCTTTCAGTGTACTAACGTCAAGATAACGGTAATGGAAATACTGTTCAAGCTTCGGCATATGTTTATATAAGAAGCGACGATCTTGACCAATACTATTACCACAAATAGGTGATACACCTTTTGGCACCCACAGTTCTAAAAAAGCAATGGTTTGAGCGACCGCTTGCGCTTCAGTAATAGTACTTTGACGAATACGCTCGACTAAACCACTATTAGTGTGTGTGGTTGTACACCAATCGTCCATTTTTGCTAATTCAGCTTCTGGCTGATAAATAGCTAGAACGGGGCCCTCTGCCAACACATTAAGCTGTGGATCGGTCACAACTGTGGCGATTTCAATGATTTTATGAGTTTCTGGATCCAATCCGGTCATTTCCAGATCAATCCAAATAAGATTCTGATCGCTGATTGTCATTCGATATTGCCTCTTTTGTGACTAAACCATGTATGATAATACCGAAAGCCAACCAAACAGAACGATATTCTTGTGGCAAAAAAGAAAAAACTAACTCAAGGTCAGAGCCGACGTGTCCGCTCTAACCAAAATAAGCGCCTCGATCGCGCTAAAAATGAAGTCCAATGGGATGAAGCCCTATTGGAAAATGCCCGTGAAGGGCTAGTTATTACTCGATTCGGTCAGCACGCAGATGTTGAAGATCCGCAAACGGGTATTATTCATCGCTGTAACCTACGTCGCAGTATTCAGAGCCTCGTTTCTGGAGACCGTGTCGTTTGGCGTCCAGGTGTTGAAGCATTACAAGGTATTGCAGGCGTTGTAGAAGCGGTACATGAACGCAAATCAATGTTGACCCGCCCTGACTATTACGATGGTGTAAAAGCGGTTGCAGCTAACGTTGATCGGATTGTAATTGTGTCATCGATTCTACCCGAGCTATCGCTTAACATCATTGACCGTTACATTATTGCAGCTGAAACTATCGGCATTAAACCGCTAATTGTGGTTAATAAAGTCGACTTATTGACAGCGGAACAACGACTTGACGTTGAACGTAAGTTAACGCAATACCAAAATATTGGTTATAGCGTACGCTTAGTCAGTACCGATACTGGTGAAGGGCTTGAGGATTTGAAGGTTGATTTAAAAGATCATGTCAGTATCTTTGCCGGTCAATCTGGTGTTGGAAAATCAAGTATGGTCAATGCATTAATGCCAGACGTTGAGGCTGATATTGGCGATGTTTCGACTAACTCTGGCTTAGGCCAACATACCACTACGGCTGCGAGATTATATCACTTTGCTGATGGCGGTGATTTAATCGACTCCCCAGGAGTACGTGAATTTGGTCTATGGCATCTAGAACCAGAACAAATTACCGAAGCATTTGTTGAGTTTCGTCAATATCTAGGTGGCTGTAAATTCCGTGATTGTACACACGGGAACGATCCTGGCTGTATCATTCGCGAAGCCGTTGAGCGTGGTGATATTAGTCGCGAACGCTACAATAGTTACCATAAGATTATTGAAAGTATGTCGGAAACAGTGGCTAACCGCCAATTTTCACGTAACAAACCAAACTAAAAATAGAATAAGCCTAAAGAATTTCATTATTTTTTAGGCTTATTTTTTATCGACTACAATTCAAATCAACACCGACAAACTTAACTTATCTACTGCAGCTATAACGCCACAATAACTGACATTATTAAAATAGTTCGGTACTATTACGGGTTGACGTTATTCTTCCAAATAAGCAAAGAATAACTAACTTATTGATTAATTAATATTTACTGGAAGAATGATTGTGCTAGATAAGATTAAGATTGGCCTTCAATATTGCATGCCAAAGCATGCGTTAACCCGTCTTGTGGGTAAACTAGCGGCTTATGAAGGTGGAAAACTAACTACTACTATTATTCGTTGGTTCATCAAACAATATAACGTCAATATGGCTGAAGCGCGTAATCCGGATCCAATGGCTTACCCAACCTTCAATGCTTTTTTTGTACGTGAACTAATGGAAGGTGCTCGCCCAATTAACAACGATCAGCAAATCATTAGTCACCCCGCTGATGCTTGTGTAAGCCAATTCGGTCCAATTAAAGCTGGGCGCTTATTCCAAGCCAAAGGCCATTACTTTAATGCCTGTGAATTATTAGGTGGTGATAGCGATTTAGCCGATGAGTTTATGGGGGGAGAGTTTGCGACATTGTACCTTTCACCAAGTGACTACCACCGAGTTCATATGCCATGTGATGGTGTATTACGCAAAATGATTTATATTCCGGGCGACCTTTTTTCTGTAAATCCACTCACCGCAACCAATGTTCCTAATCTGTTTGCCCGTAATGAGCGTGTTGTATGTGTGTTTGAAACTGAGTTTGGCCTATTAGCACAAGTGCTCGTTGGCGCGACTATTGTTGGCAGCATCGAAACCGTATGGGCTGGTACTGTGACGCCACCTACGGGTCCAGAAGTTCGTCGTTGGGATTACCCAACAACGGGAGAACAAGCTATTTGTTTAAAGAAAGGTCAAGAAATGGGTCGCTTTAAATTGGGCTCAACTGTGATTAACTTATTTCCTAAAGATAGCATCTGCTTTGTAGACAACATGCAACCAGGTCAAGTTACCCGCATGGGACAACCTTATGCTGAGCGTCTAGTTAAATAAAATACTACCAATACTATTGTTGACGGGGTAACGATTACCCCGCGACATTGGTTAATACCTAATAAAGCACAACATTTTTGTTTATTGGTGCTCTATATCTCTGCTTTATATTACAGCTATCACTAAAGCTATTCTTTAATAGTATTTTTCAATATCAAATCAAAACATTACTATGCTAACGTTAGTGCTTCATCTCGCGTACCCAGTACTACTGTTAGGTCGGGATAACTCTCATACTCATAGGTAATCATAATGAAAAAAAACACAGTATCGGCATTAGTACTCGCCTTAGCGACCTGCTTTTCTCTTTCTGCACACGCTAATGCGGCATGGGGATACGGCGATCAACAAGGTACTGAGCATTGGGTTGATAGTTACCCAGCTTGTGGCGGCGAAAATCAGAGCCCGATTGATATCGAGTCTCCTATTCAAACGCAAACCCAACCATTACAGATCAATTATGAAGGTAAAATCACTAGCCTCACTAATAACGGTCATACTATCTCAGCCAATGTTAGCGGTGATAATAAAGTCATTATCGATGGCGATACTTACACACTTAAACAATTCCATTTCCATACTCCGTCTGAAAACTATATTGACGGCAAGCAATACCCATTAGAAGCACATTTCGTTAATGTTGATGCAAGTGGCCATATTGCTGTAATTGCGGTGATGTTTGAAAATGGTCCTCGAGCAAATAATGAATTAACCACCTTACTAAAAAAGATTCCAACCAAAGGTGAGACAATTGATTTTACTGGTGACCTAGCTCCAAACGCACTACTGCCGCGTGAACGTCAATATTTCCGTTATAATGGTTCATTAACCACACCACCATGTACAGAAGGTGTGCGTTGGTATGTTATGCAAAGCCATCTTACAAGCTCAGCGGCTCAAATAGAGCAACTTAACCAAATGATGGGTGATAATAACCGTCCCTTACAACCTCTTAATGCTCGAATTGTGATCGAATAAACACCAATGTAAATGATAATCAGTTGCAACAATGATTAAGTCCGGCTAGAATATTTTAACGGTTTAAACACCTTGAAATCCTACTTGCTGTTTGACCCCATCATCATTTACACCCAATAAGATCTTCGGCGTTAATTGCACGTCCCCTCAGTATGAGATTATTGATAATCACTAACTGGTGCATAACCGCTATCTGACGACAAAAAAAGCACGGCTATAATAACCGTGCTTTTTTACACTGCTGTATTGCTACAAATCTTTAAGCAATTTCAATTGGGAAAGCCGTTACTTGATCGATATGATCAAGTTCTAATGCCAACATAATCACCCGATCAATCCCTAATGCAACCCCTGCACAATCAGGAAAACCAGCCCGTAATGCTTCAACGAGATGCATGTCGATAGGTTGCGGCTGTAAACCCATTTGTAATCGCTTGTGGTTATCTTGTTCAAAGCGCAACAATTGCTCATCACCATTTGCTAACTCATGAAAACCATTAGCAAGCTCAATCCCTTTAAAATACACCTCAAACCGCTCAGCAACACGTGGATCTTGGGGATTAATTTGAGCTAGCGCGGCTTGTGAAGCCGGGAAATCATATACAAAAGCTGGCACTTGTTGACCAATTTTAGCTTCAACACCAATACTAAACAGTAATTGCAATAAGGTGTCACGATCTTGCTCTGGCTCAGCAATATCAGCCAACCCTAACCGAGTAGCAACAGCTTTTAACTCTGTCATCGTGCTTTCTAATGGGCACACGCCTAACACATCAATAAATGCTTGTTGATACGTCATTTTTTCAGCAGCACCACAGCCTAATACTTGCTGCAATAACACATCCATTTCAGCCATTAGCTGATGATGGTCAAATCCTGGTCGATACCATTCCAACATCGTAAATTCAGGATTATGGTAACGTCCCGACTCCTCATTACGAAATGATTTACATATCTGATAAATCGCCCCACTACCAGCAGCCAATAGTCGTTTCATGTGAAATTCAGGACTGGTCATCAAATACAATGTTTGACCATTAGCATAACCAGGCCCCACAAACTCGGTTTTAAACGCATGCAAATGAACATCCGTCACTGTCGCCTGGCTCATGGCTGGCGTATCCACCTCGATAACATCACGAGCTGCAAAAAACTGACGAATCGTCGCGAGTAAAACAGCACGCTGTTTTAGTTGAGTAATATCAGCAGTAGGCTGCCAAGGCTGAGACATAACCATTTCTTCTTATATAAAAGGAAATCAGACCATTATTCTAACAAAGCCACACACCTAACCAAGTATTGGGCTAATTATATTTACTACCAATCAACACTCATTGTGAATAAAAATGAATAGCATTAACAGGTACACCATCAAAAATCATTAAAGCAGCAATATCCACAACAACAAAAAAATACAAAAAAATAACAACAAACACACGGATAATTAAAAAAAGATCACATTCATCATTAATAGAATGCATCGAATGGCTTATTAAATCTTTTACAACAAGGTGTTAAAGCATTTTTTTGTTACACACAATTAATAAGCCACAAACAATTAACCACAAACAAAACAACTAATTAACACCACCAAAACATGACAACTTGTGACAATAATCACAATTTCTGTAATCAGATTACATTTTTTGATTATTTCGTTAAAAACACGCGTCTACATCATATTTTATCTTAATGAGGTTTCATAAAATACCCGCAGGATTTCAAGGATAGATGCGCACGACGCGTCTTTTCATTTTTTTACCGTCTTACCTTCGGAGGATAGCTGTGAAGACTATTACCACAGATATCGCTGTAATTGGCGCGGGTGGTGCAGGCCTACGTTCTGCCATCGCTGCTGCAGAAGCAAACCCAGAACTAGAAATTGCACTTATTTCAAAAGTCTACCCAATGCGTTCGCACACAGTTGCCGCTGAAGGTGGCTCTGCTGCTGTTATCAAAGACGAAGATAGCTTTGATAATCACTTCAACGATACCGTTGGCGGTGGTGACTGGCTATGTGAACAAGATGTGGTTGAATATTTCGTCGAGAATTCAACCCGTGAAATGATCCAAATGGAGCAATGGGGTTGCCCATGGAGCCGTAAAGAAAACGGGGAAGTGAACGTACGTCGTTTTGGTGGTATGAAAGTTGAACGTACATGGTTCGCGGCAGATAAAACTGGCTTCCATATGCTACACACCCTATTCCAGACCTCTATCAAATACCCACAGATCAAACGTTATGACGAATACTTCGTGGTCGATCTTCTAATTGAGAATGGCGAAGTACAAGGTCTTATTGCAATTCATATGGCTGAAGGTGAACTGATCTGTATTAAAGCAAAATCAGTGATCCTAGCAACCGGTGGTGCTGGTCGTGTTTACCACTGTAATACTAACGGTGGCATTGTAACTGGCGATGGTATGGCAATGGCATTCCGCCACGGTGTACCGCTACGTGATATGGAATTTGTTCAATACCACCCAACAGGTTTACCTGGCACTGGTATTTTAATGACCGAAGGTTGTCGTGGTGAAGGCGGTATTATCGTTAATAAAAACGGTTACCGTTACCTCCAAGATTATGGCATGGGCCCAGAAACACCTGTAGGCGAGCCAAAAAATAAATACATGGAACTAGGTCCGCGTGACAAAGTTTCGCAAGCGTTCTGGCATGAACAACAAAAAGGTAACACGATTCAACATCCATTGGGTGATGTGGTGATGCTTGATTTACGTCACCTTGGTGAAGAGTACTTACATGAGCGTTTACCGTTCATTTGTGAACTTGCTAAGGCATACGTTAACGTTGATCCAGCCAAAGAGCCGATTCCAATCCGCCCTACCGTGCATTACACCATGGGTGGTATTGAAACTAATGGCCAATGTGAAACCCGTATTAAAGGTCTATTTGCTGTTGGTGAATGTGCCTCTGTTGGTCTTCACGGTGCAAACCGCCTCGGTTCAAACTCACTGGCTGAGTTTGTCGTATTTGGACGTGTAGCCGGTGAACATGCGGTTAAACGTGCTGAAGAATTCCAAGGTTGGAATGATACTTCAATCAATGCCCAAATTGATGCCGTTCAAGCACGTATTGATGCCCTAATGGCACAAACAGGCGATGAGAACTGGGCGCAAATCCGTACTGAAATGGGTCATACCATGGAAGCGGGTTGCGGTATTTACCGCCAGCACGATCTAATGCAAGCCACGATAGATAAACTAGCGGAGCTAAAGCAGCGCTTTAAACACATTAGCATTCAAGATAAAGGCAAAGTCTTTAACACTGACTTGCTATATGCAATTGAAGTTGGTTACGGCTTGGATGTTGCTGAAGCAATGGCGCACTCAGCAATTCTACGTACAGAATCTCGCGGCGCACACCAGCGTCTAGATGATAACTGTACTGAGCGTGATGATGTTAACTTCCTCAAGCACAGTTTGGCATTCTACAACGATGGTGCTGCACCACGTATCGATTACAGTGATGTAACGATTACTAAATCACAGCCAAAAGCGCGTTTATACGGTGCCGCTGCTGAAGAAGCTGCTGCCGCTGAAGCTGCCGCGACTAAAGTAAATCAAGAGGAAAAGGCATAATGTCAGACAATCGCATTCAAAAAATTGAAATTCTGCGTTATGACCCAGCAACAGATGCAGAACCGTATTTACAAGCATTTGAAGTACCGTTCAATGAAACCATGTCAGTACTTGATGCATTAGGTTACATCAAAGACCACCTTGATAAGCACCTAAGCTACCGCTGGTCTTGCCGCATGGCGATCTGTGGTTCATGCGGCATGATGGTCAATGGTGTGCCGAAGTTAGCTTGTAAGAGCTTCCTTCGTGATTACCCAAATGGCGTTAAAATTGAGCCACTAGCTAACTTTGCGATTGAAAAAGACTTAATTGTCGATATGACGCCGTTCATTGAGCGTCTTGAAGCAATCAAGCCCTACATTATCGGCAACGATCGTAAGCCTGAAGATGGCACTAACCTACAAACACCAGAGCAAATGGCAAAATACAAGCAATTTGCTGGCTGTATTAACTGTGGTCTTTGCTACGCAGCCTGTCCACAATTCGGTTTAAACCCTGAATTTATCGGTCCTGCAGCACTCACACTAGCACACCGTTATAATCTTGATAGCCGTGACCATGGTCAGCATGAGCGTATGGAGCTGATCAATAGTGAGAATGGTGCATGGGGCTGTACATTTGTGGGTTACTGTTCTGAAGTATGTCCAAAGAGCGTTGATCCAGCAGCTGCTGTAAACCAAGGCAAAGTGGAATCATCGAAAGATTTCGTTATTGCAATGTTGAAGCCTCAGGAGGCATAAGGATGAGCAACCGTAAACCTTACGTTCGTGAAATGACGCGTACATGGTGGAAAGACAGTTCTTTCTATCGTTTTTACATGCTGCGTGAAGCAACTGTATTGCCGCTAATTTTCTTTACTATCTGTCTAACCTTTGGCTTAGGTTGTTTAGTAAAAGGTCCTGATGCGTGGCAAGGTTGGCTGAATTTTATGGCTAATCCAATTGTGATTATTCTAAATATTATTGCGTTAGCTGGCAGCTTATTCCACGCTCAAACATTCTTTAGCATGATGCCGCAAGTGGTGCCAATTCGCATTAAAGGCAAGAAACTAGATAAGAAGATTATCGTTCTTGCACAGTGGGCAGTTGTTGCTGTCATCACCGCCATTGTTTTAGCGCTAGTTTAAGGAGCCGCTCGTGATTAATTTACATCCAAAACGTTCCGATGAACCAGTATGGTGGAGTCTATTTGGCGCCGGTGGTACTTGGTTTGCCATGATCTCCCCTGTCACAATTTTAGTACTTGGGATCATGGTGCCACTTGGTATTATCAGTCCAGAAGCCGTTAGCTATGAGCGCGCAGCAGACTTCGCAACCAGCTTTATTGGCGCATTGTTTGTCATTGCCACCTTATCACTACCAATGTGGCATGGTATGCACCGTCTACACCATGGTATGCATGACCTTAAGTTCCATACTGGTGTTGCTGGTAAAATCGCTTGTTATGCAGCAGCATTTCTAGTCACTGCACTATCGATTATCTTCGTATTTATGATTTAATCATTACTAAATACCATCCCAAAAGCACCGCAAGCGGTGCTTTTTTTATTGCTAAATTTTAACGAAAACATCATTGAGCATAAATTTAAGCCAACAAAAAAGGCCGCCTAAGCGACCTTTTTTAAAGCTCAATATGAATTACTTCACACGGCTTACGTATTCACCTGAGCGTGTATCAACTTTGATAACTTCGCCAATTGCGATGAATAGAGGAACACGAACTACAGCACCTGTAGTTAATGTTGCTGGCTTACCACCAGTACCTTGTGTATCGCCCTTAAGACCAGGATCAGTCTCTGTTACTTCAAGCTCAACAAAGTTTTGCGGAGTAACAACGATAGGGTTACCGTTCCATAGCGTTAGCGTACACGCGTCGTTTTCTACTAACCATTTCGCATTATCACCAACAGCTTTTACGTCTGCTGCGATTTGCTCAAATGTTTCATTGTTCATGAAATGGTAGAATTCACCATCGTTATATAGATAATCAAGTTCAGTATCGACTACGTCTGCAGCTTCAACAGATTCACCTGATTTAAACGTTTTTTCAAGAACTTTACCTGAAATAAGTTTACGGATTCGTACGCGGTTGAACGCTTGACCTTTACCAGGTTTAACAAATTCGTTTTCGATAATGACACATGGTTCATTATCAAGCATAATTTTCATTCCGCTGCGGAATTCATTGGTGCTGAAAGACGCCATTCTAATCCTCTTAACATCTTCGAGTTGTATTTAATGTCGCATATCATACCCCGAAACGTGCCATCTGTTGAGCAAAACTGGCTGAATGATCTAGCTAATGCGATATCTGATCCGTTAAAGCTACTCAATTGGCTTAAAATTGATCCAACACCTTGGCAAAAAGGTCTCGCTGCTAAAAAATTATTTGCGCTTCGCGTTCCTGTAAGTTTTGTAGAAAGAATGGAAGTTGGCAACCCATACGATCCATTATTACGCCAAGTACTGCCGCTAGAGCAAGAATTCGAAGTCCACCAAGGCTATTCAACCGATCCCCTTGATGAACAAGATAACCCGATTCCAGGGCTACTACATAAGTACCACAACCGTGTTTTGATGATAGTGAAAGGCGGTTGTGCCATTAATTGTCGCTATTGCTTTCGACGTCACTTCCCTTATCAAGACAACAAAGGCAATAAAGCAGTATGGCAACAGAGCCTTGATTACATCGCCAGTCAACCACAAATTAATGAGGTGATCTTATCCGGTGGTGATCCATTAATGGCAAAAGATCATGAGCTAACATGGCTACTCGAACATATTGCCACGATTCCCCATATTAAACGGTTACGGATCCACAGCCGTTTGCCGGTAGTGATCCCACATCGAATCACACCAGCACTGTGTGAACTATTTGCCACCAGTCGCTTACAAATTATCATGGTGACCCATATAAACCATGCCAATGAGATTAATAGCGACCTAACGACTGCAATGACACAACTCAAGCAAGCTAAGGTCACATTGTTAAATCAAAGCGTGCTACTTAAAGGCGTTAATGACTCCGTCACAGCACTGACAAACCTTAGCGAAGCATTATTTGATGCCGGTATCCTACCTTACTATCTACACGTACTTGATCATGTTCAAGGAGCTGCGCATTTCTTTGTCAGTGACCAGCAAGCACGAAGCCTAATGGCTGAAGTGATCAATAATGTCTCAGGCTATTTAGTACCAACATTAGCCCGTGAAATTGGCGGCAGAAGCAGTAAAACACCACTCGATCTTTATCTTGAGTAATTTTCATTTCTATATCGTAACCTTCTCAATACCCTCACGCTATATCACTATTACCATACTGGCTCGTCATTACGGGTCAGTAAGAGGCTGTTATTGACGATATTAATTATCGTACCGTACAGCTTTTCATAAAAAAAACACCTAAAACATACACCAACCATTTAGCCTATTATAGGCCAATCAATATTGTGACATAACTCATTGTTTTATAACGAGCGTACAGCCTGTACAGCTTTTGATGCTATATAACTAGATAGCTATTGGCCTATGATGTTACTTTTGAATTGTTAGTAATATTACTCTTGCTCACCATTAAAAAAAATCATCGTGGCAGATCTCGATTTTTCTACAATTTACGTGCATAGTCGCGCCTCATACAGCAGCCCTTTATCGTATCGGCGTTCGCCAAACGTCACCGCTGCTGCCAACTCGCTCCCTTACATGAGTACCGTAATGAAAATTGGCATTTTGTCACAGGACGCAAACTTATATTCAACTCGCCGCCTTCACGAAGCTTGTCAGCAACGAGGTCATGAAGCAGTCATTATCAACGCCCTTCGTTGTTATATGAATATCAATTCGGTGCAACCCTCTATTCATTTTGAAGGCACTGATCTTATTGGCTTTGATGCTATCATTCCACGTATAGGCTCAGACATTACCTTCTATGGTTGCGCTGTATTACGCCAATTTGAAATGATGGATGTGTTTTCTGTGAATCAGTCTATTGCGATTTCACGTTCTCGCGACAAACTACGTTCATTACAATTACTGAGCCGTGAAGGTGTCGGTATGCCGATAACGGGTTTTGCCAGTAAACCTGATGATGTTTTAGATCTGATTAAAATGGTCGGTGGCGCCCCGCTAGTAATAAAACTTTTAGAAGGGACGCAGGGGATTGGCGTTGTACTTGCTGAAACTCAAAAAGCAGCTGAAAGTGTTATTGAGGCATTTATGGGTCTTAAAGCTCATATCATGGTTCAGGAATATATTGAAGAAGCCGGTGGTGCAGATATTCGTTGTTTTGTAATTGGTGATAAAGTGATCGCGTCAATGAAGCGCCAGGCAGCAGAGGGAGAGTTCCGCTCCAACTTACACCGTGGTGGCAGTGCTTCATTAATTCGAATTACGCCAGAAGAACGTAAAACGGCAATTGCAGCAGCAAAAGCGATGGGGCTGAGTGTTGCAGGAGTTGATTTATTACGATCTAAACGTGGACCACTGATCATGGAAGTTAATTCATCACCAGGTTTAGAAGGTATAGAAGCAGCAACAGGTAAAGATATTGCCGGTATGATTATTGACTATATTGAAAAAAATGCAGGTAAAAGTCGTCGTCACCTACAAAATCAATAGCTTATAAAAAATCATCAAAAAGCAGTCTAATAAGGCTGCTTTTTTATTAACTAAACAACACCGATCAGCTTTTTCGACTAAAAACAGCTAAAAGGTGTCCATTATTGTGAGTTTAATAAAAAAGACAAAAAATAACGTAACTCATTGATATTAAGTAACAAATAACCGTACAGCTTTTTATGCTTTTTACTCAATGAACTGCCGACGAGGGTTTGCCATAGGAAAAGTGCACTATCTTTCTATATCCCTATAAATATCGCCATCAACAAGGACCGTAGTACTCGTATAAAGATGTGATCCTTAAAATACTCATAATCAATATCTTGATTAGTACTACCTCGTACCATCAAATTACGCTAACGTATAAACAATATGATGACGATAAGACTAACCAAGGATTCGCAATGACTGATTTTATCTATGATGTTGAAATGGTAGAAGATGATAAGCCATATAGTATGGGGCAGGTAAACACCAATGAAATTCCAGAAGAAGCACTGACTACTTACACTCAACTGCTGTCGCAATTACTGCAACAACAAGACCAAGGTAAACGTTATGCTGGTTTTGGTTTTGAGGGCGCAGAAAAATTAGCATTTAGTGCACTACAAATTGCTGAACATGATCAAATTGGTGCAGGAATGGTCTACAACCCAGATGATAATGGTGACAACTTTGTATTAATCGGCCGTGTGTTCTTTTGTATCAAAGATCGTACGGTATCATTTAACATGGAGTCTAACGCAGATGATGTGCTCGTACAGGGAGAGATTGATCTACGTGGTTACATTCAATCATTTGTCGTTTGCTTTATGGCAGCGTGGGTTGAACTAAACAAAGAATACCTACCAAGCAATAACTAACGTATATAAAAATTCAGCCCTCGGTGTCAACGCATCAGGGCTTAATGTAACCCACCCTTTGTACAGCTTTAGCTTAAAATAACACCTTTTTTAAGTACAAAAGTCCAGCCGCTTATTACCTCCAAGTAAAACACCTCTAACGTACTGATTTTTAATAACTATATTTAACGTACAGCTTTTCGCGCTTTTTTCCATGCAAACTAAAGACTATGGCTTGCTTTTAAGTTGCCGTTTTATGGTTACTCACACATAACTAGACTATAAAAGCACACCATCAATACCGAGCAAATAACTGCTCACCATTATCAAATTAAACAACTGGATCGTACCAAGGAGGTGAATTTAACGCGATCATAAAAAGACAGTTAAATCACTAGATAACTGTACTGACAACTTAAAGTATAAAAACATAATATAAATTAATATTTTATTATCTTGTAATTTATCATCAAAAATATTGATCATGATTAAATAGATAAAATTCAGCAAATAATCAACATTTCATCTAATAGATATAAAAGTAACAATAATATGAATAGTAGCCATTTTGCAGCTACTTACTATTATTGGTTTAAAAACTTCTATCGCTAAAACAGCAACCAACAACGTTCAGGTTTTTTGCCAATAAACAGCAAAAACATGTACATTTCTTCACTCACCAACCAACCCTTAACTTATAAGCTTAAGCTGTTGTTTCTATTGATGTTTATTTACGTACAGCTTTTCGAGAAATATCCCGCACGAACTCCCCATATAAGCCTGCAATGAAAATTAATCAAACACAGCGTAAATCATTATCTTCAGGCAATAAAAAAGTCGAGCATAGCTCGACTTTTTATGGCAACAACTTTTATAACCCAGAGAATTTAATCTCTACGGTTATAAATATCTTACATCATGCCACCCATACCGCCCATACCGCCCATGCCACCCATATCAGGCATAGAAGGAGCATCAGATGCTTTATCAGTAATCATCGCTTCAGTAGTGATCATAAGACCTGCTACAGATGCTGCGAACTGAAGAGCTGAACGGGTTACTTTAGTTGGGTCAAGAATACCCATCTCAATCATATCGCCATATTCGCCAGTTGCAGCGTTGTAACCGTAGTTACCTTCACCAGCACGAACATTATTAGCAACAACTGATTCTTCATCACCTGCGTTCTTAACAATTTGACGAAGTGGTGCTTCCATTGCACGAAGTGCTACACGGATACCTACATTTTGCTCTTCATTATCGCCAACAAGGTTTACTACTTTAGATGCTGCACGAATAAGTGCTACGCCACCACCAGCAACAACGCCTTCTTCAACCGCTGCACGAGTTGCATGTAATGCATCTTCAACGCGGTCTTTCTTCTCTTTCATTTCAACTTCAGTTGCTGCGCCAACTTTAATTACCGCAACGCCACCAGCAAGTTTTGCAACGCGCTCTTGAAGTTTTTCTTTATCGTAGTCAGAAGTTGCATCTTCAATTTGTTGACGAATTTGAGTTACACGACCTTGAATCATGCTCTCTTCACCAGCACCATCAATGATAGTCGTGGTTTCTTTAGTGATAGTAATACGCTTAGCTTGACCAAGATCTTCTAGTTGAACTTTCTCAAGCTCTAGACCAATCTCTTCAGAAATAACAGTACCAGCAGTCAGTACCGCGATATCTTGTAGCATTGCTTTACGACGATCACCAAAGCCAGGCGCTTTAACAGCAGCAACTTTAACGATACCACGCATATTGTTAACCACTAATGTTGCTAGCGCTTCGCCTTCAACATCTTCTGCAACAATAAGTAGTGGACGAGACGCTTTTGCTACGCCTTCTAGAGCAGGAAGAAGCTCACGAATATTTGATACTTTCTTATCAACCAATAGGATAAATGGACTTTCTAAATCCACAGAACCTGCTTCTTGGTTATTGATAAAGTATGGTGATAGGTAACCACGATCAAACTGCATACCTTCAACAACATCAAGTTCATCTTGAAGTGCTTGACCTTCTTCAACCGTGATAACACCATCACGACCTACTTTTTCCATTGCTTCTGCAATAAGGTTACCAACAGTTGTATCAGAGTTTGCAGAGATAGTACCTACCTGTGCAATTGCTTTAGTGTCAGCACAAGGTACAGACAATGTTTTTAGCTCTTCAACCGCAGCGATAACAGCTTTATCGATACCGCGCTTAAGATCCATTGGGTTCATACCCGCAGCAACCGCTTTTAGACCTTCAGCGATAATCGCTTGGGCAAGTACCGTTGCAGTTGTTGTACCGTCACCCGCAGCGTCATTCGCTTGCGATGCAACTTCTTTCACCATTTGTGCGCCCATGTTTTGGAACTTATCTTCCAATTCAATTTCACGCGCAACAGAAACACCATCTTTAGTGATAGTTGGTGCACCAAATGATTTATCTAGTACAACATTACGGCCTTTAGGACCTAATGTTACTTTTACCGCATCAGCTAGAATGTTAACACCTTCTAGCATTTTAATTCGTGCGTCGTTACCAAACTTAACGTCTTTAGCAGCCATCTTAGGATTTCCTTTCTTAATTCTTAATTTAATGTGATCGGATTATTCAACGATTGCCATAATGTCATTTTCAGACATGATAAGAACTTCTTTACCGTCAATTTTTTCAGTTTTAGTACCGTAGCCTTCAGCAAAAATAACTACATCGCCCACTTGTACGTCAAGTGGTTGTACGGTGCCATTTTCTAAAATGCGGCCTTTACCTACAGCAAGAATTTTACCGCGAGTAGATTTTTCAGCAGCTGAACCAGTTAAAACGATGCCACCGGCAGACTTAGATTCAACTTCTTGGCGTTCAACGATAACTCGGTCGTGTAAAGGACGAATGTTCATTGGTCGTCTCTCCTGATAATTAAGGTAATGTCCATGATTTTAAGCCTACAAGCTCTAACTTGTATGACTTTCTATATGACTAAGATGTTGGGTCTAATTTCTAAATCCCAAGGTTTAGACGGCTTTTTTTTGTTATTTATTTGAGAAATTTTGCCCGATCACACACTTTGCATTAGGGTATGCAGGCATCCTTATTTTGAGACCACTATGGCAACCCAACCCAAGTCAGATAAACATGGATTATTATCAGCACCAATTCCTGATGCATTACGTCGTTTAGCAGTGCCAATGGTGTTTGGCATGATCGCGATTTTAATGTTTAATTTAGTCGATACTTTCTTTATTTCACGCTTGGGCACCAATGCACTAGCGGCGGTTAGTTTCACCTTTCCAGTTACCTTTGGCCTTAATTGTATCACTATGGGAATGAACGTTGGTATATCAACCAGTATTGGACGCATGCTCGGTCAAGGCGATAACCACAGTGCAGCCCGTATTACCACTCATGGGTTACTACTAAGTCTGCTATTAATGATTGTTGGCTCGAGCATTGGATTGCTTACCATTAAACCATTATTTACCTTAATGGGGGCTTCAGCTGAGTTACTACCGATTATCGAACAATATATGACAGTGTGGTATCTCGCGATTCCATTACTCGTGATCCCAATGGCAGGTAATAGTGCTATTCGCGCCACTGGCGATGCGAAAAGTCCCGCAAAGATCATGGTGATCGCTGGTGTCATTAACGGCCTATTAGATCCTTTATTGATCTTTGGCTACGGCCCTATCCCCGCTTTAGGCGTGCAAGGGGCTGCCATTGCCAGTGGTATTAGTTGGGTATTTGCACTTATCGCATCATTATATCTGCTTTATAAACGTGAAAAGTTACTGATCTTACCGCAATGGCGATTATTGAAACACGATTGGCAACAAATTTTGCACATTGGCGTACCAGCAGGCTTGTCAACTGCGCTCAACCCACTATCGGGAGCGTTATTAATGGCACTATTGGCAAGTCAAAGTACCGCTTCTGTTGCTGCTTATGGTGCAGCGATGCGAGTCGAATCCTTATTAGTGATTGTAATGATGGCACTTGGCTCAGCATTAATGCCTTTTATGGCGCAAAACTTAGGCGCGGAGAAACCACAACGAGCCTTTAGCGCCCTCTTTACCGCCATGCATTTTGCTATCGGGTTTCAATTGTTGGTTTTTATTGCGATGGTGCCATTAAGTATGCCACTCGCGGCACTGTTCTCTAAAGACAGCGTGGTTCAAGAACAATTATGGCATTATTTATTAGTGGTGCCTGCTAGTTATGGATTACAAGCGATTTGCATGCTGTTAATTAGCGCCCTTAATGCCTTACATAAAACCATTAATGCACTATGCTGGAATCTATTGCGGCTATTTGTGCTATTACTACCAGCGGCATGGATAGGTAGTTATATTTATGGAACTGAAGGGCTATTTATTGGTATTGCAGTAGCTAATATCATCAGTGGTATTGGTGCTTATTGCTATGCTCGAAAACTACGAAAAAACATGCTTTCACTCTCGTGATTAATATGAATAGCATGAATAAAAAAAAGCAGCCTCGGCTGCTTTTTTATGCGTAATATTTTTGTTTCTTCTATGTTTCATTTACGGCAATCGATGATTGGAATTGTTATTTTTATGGTCATCTTTACGTTCATACTCACCATCAAACACATCGCCATTAGCTGCATCATGTGAATTGGTGTGATGTGAAAAACCACCACCGAATTGATTAAAGTTACTTTTTAGAGTGACTTTTTGCATTAATAATTGGGCAATTTTAGCCCTTGATGGCGGCAATAATAAGACCAATCCTAAAGCATCTGTCATAAATCCTGGCGTTAATAATAACACCCCAGCCACTGCTAACAACATTCCTTCAACTATTTCTTGAGTTGGCATTTCACCTTGTTGCAGCTTCTTCTGAACTGAGGTTAAGGTCGCTATTCCTTGACTTCTTACCAACGATGCTCCAATAACCGCAGTTAAAAAAACAATCGCTATTGTTGGCCATAGACCTAATAACCCACCCACTTGAATGAATAAGCCAATCTCAACCATCGGCACCACAATAAATAGCAACATTAATAGTGGAAACACAAACAACCCCTTTCATTAAATAAATTTATGCTGACGCCTTGTCGTATGACCTTACCTTATTATAGATCTAATTACTCATTACAAATTTTATTAGCTCGTTGAAAAGTGTTAACAAATAATACAAAATTATAATTTGAATCAGCTCCCAAAACAGTCTTACCTCTTCCTACATTTTATTCACATCCTGTCATTTTTCTTCATTTTAGAAGCAAAATAGCGTGCTACTGTTAACAGAAAATGTGAAAGAGATCGCGTTTCCGTGCAAAGATTAACAAGCTCTCGTAAAAAGTGATCTGGATTAGGTTTTTAGCGGTTGAGGGGAGTATTATCGGCATCAATTAAGGTGTCAGGTACGATCATCTAGCCACAACTTTGCGACAATGGATTATCGCTACAACTGTTGGCTTACTTATTGATTTTAATTATAAAGATTTGCAAAGGGCTATATTATGTCTCAGATGATTGATCTTGAAAAAAATAAAGCAACAATCAATGTTGCAACTCGTATCGAAGAAGATCTACTTGGCGAACGTCATGTACCTGCGGATGCCTATTGGGGTATTCACACATTACGTGCAATTGAGAACTTCAATATTTCAAACACAACAATTTCAGATGTTCCTGAATTTGTACGTGGCATGGTATTTACCAAAAAAGCAGCAGCAATGGCCAACAAAGAACTTGGCGCAATTCCTTCTGATATCGGTAATTACATTGTTCAAGCATGTGATCTCATCCTTGAAAATGGTCGTTGCATGGATCAATTCCCATCTGATGTTTTCCAAGGTGGTGCTGGCACATCGGTTAATATGAACACTAACGAAGTTATCGCTAACCTTGCGCTTGAAATTATGGGTGAAGAAAAAGGTCGCTACGATATCGTTAACCCAAATGATCATGTTAACAAATCACAATCAACTAACTGTGCTTACCCAACAGGTTTCCGCGTTGCGGTATACAACAGCATCATTAATATGCTGGAAGCACTGGATTACTTAAAAACTGCATTTGATGTTAAAGCTACTGAATTTGCAAGTGTTCTGAAAATGGGCCGTACCCAGCTTCAAGACGCTGTACCAATGACTGTTGGTCAAGAATTCCATGCTTACGGTGTATTACTAAAAGAAGAAATTAAAAACCTTCAATACACAGCACAACTACTACTTGAAGTTAACCTTGGCGCGACAGCGATCGGTACTGGTCTAAACGCTGCGACAGGTTACCAACAATTGTCTGTTCAACGCCTTGCTGAAATCACCGGGCTACCAGTCGTTGCTGCAGAGGATTTAATTGAAGCAACCTCTGATTGTGGCGCTTACGTAATGGTTCACGGCGCACTAAAACGTACTGCAGTTAAATTATCTAAAATTTGTAATGATTTACGTTTACTTTCTTCAGGCCCACGTACAGGTCTAAACGAAATTAATCTACCTGAAATGCAAGCGGGCTCTTCAATTATGCCAGCAAAAGTAAACCCAGTTATCCCTGAAGTGGTTAACCAAGTTTGCTTTAAAGTGATTGGTAACGACACCACTATCACTTTTGCAGCAGAAGCAGGTCAATTACAGTTGAACGTAATGGAGCCGGTTATTGGTCAAGCAATTTTCGAATCTATTAGTCTATTGAAAAATGCTTGTATTAACTTACGCGATAAGTGCATCGAAGGGATCACAGTAAATAAAGAAGTCTGTGAAAGCTACGTCTTTAACTCTATTGGTATCGTTACTTACCTAAATCCATTCATTGGCCACCACGAAGGTGACATTGTCGGTAAGATTTGTGCTGAGACAGGTAAGAGCGTACGTGAAGTCGTCCTTGAGCGTGGCTTACTGACTGAAGAGCAATTAGATGATATCTTCTCCATCGAGAACTTAATGCATCCTCAATATAAAGCTAAACGTTACAACTAAAAACGTTAGCGACTGAGAATACCAGCGGATTGTCACTTGATTATCCGCTTTTTTTTTGTGAACAAATCCTCTTTTTATTTTTATTTTTTAAACTTTTAGACAGGAAAATTGTATGACTGGACTTGAACTCTTAGTCGTTCTAGGTTTTATTTATTTAGGCTCTAGGATTGGCGGTATTGGTATCGGCTTTGCCGGTGGTGCCGGTGTTTTAGTATTATCATTAATATTTGGGGTACCAACCAGCGAATCGCTGATCCCTATCGATGTTATCTTAATTATTATGTCAGTGATCACTGCCATTGCCGCAATGCAGGTTGCCGGTGGTATGGATTGGCTGGTAGAGATTGCAGAAAACTTTCTTCGTAAACACCCGAAACGTATCACTTTTTATGCGCCTATCGTAACTTATTTTATGACGGTGTTAGCGGGTACAGGGCATACAGCTTTTTCCACCCTACCTGTTATTGCTGAAGTGGCTAAAGGTCAAGGCATTCGCCCTTCTCGCCCACTTTCCATTGCCGTTATTGCATCACAAATCGCGATTACTGCCTCACCTATTTCAGCAGCGGTCGTGTTTTTCTCTGGTATCCTTGAACCCGTTGGCGTGAGTTACATAACGCTATTGGCTATTTGTATTCCAACCACCTTTATTGCCTGTATGGTCGGTGCTTTTGTGGCTAACTTTATGGGTTGTGAACTAAAAGATGATCCTGTTTATCAAGACCGTTTAGCTAAAGGTTTAGTCAATATTGAACAAACTGGCAAGCGTGATATTAAGCCAACGGCACGTAAAGCAACTTATATTTTTATTACTGCCATTGTGCTGGTCGTGTGTTATGCCGCCGCTATTTCTCATTCAGTCGGTTTAATTACTGATCCAACATTAGGTCGTAACGAAGCAATTATTGCCGTTATGCTAACCTCAGCAGCGATAACTGTATGGGTAACCAAAATTGATGCCGCTGAAATCCCATCAGCACCGACATTCCGTTCAGGTATGACAGCCTGTATCTGTGTTCTTGGTGTAGCATGGTTAGGTGCAACCTTTGTTAATGCGCACGTTGACGGCATTAAAGAAATTGCAGGCTCATTATTAAGTGGCCACCCTTGGATGTTAGCGTTAATTCTATTCTTTGCTTCAATGCTACTTTACTCTCAAGGTGCAACTACAACCGCATTAATGCCTGCAGCATTAGCGATTGGTGTGGCTCCACTAACAATGGTGGCTTCATTCGCCGCAGTAAGTGCTTTATTCGTCTTACCAACTTACCCAACACTATTAGCCGCAGTAGAAATGGATGACACAGGTTCAACTCGAATTGGTAAATGGGTCTTTAACCATCCATTCTTTATACCGGGTGTGGTTACCATTGCAACATCGGTGGCTTTAGGCTTTTTATTTGGTAGCTTTATTTTATAATTTACAACTAACACAGAATGATTAAAAAGCTGCTTTCGAGCAGCTTTTTTTTATTGGTGATAAATACTTGCTAAGCTGAAAAGAGGATCTTTTAGATTAACAATATCTAATACTCACTCGCACAGGGATGGCTATTTATGGTCACGATTAAGATAAAACATGCTTTTTGGGGATTAACCACCGTCATAATCATCATGGTAAGTACCTACTTACTATATGCAAAGTCGACACCTATGGCGCTGACATTTACCACTGTTAGTTCAATTTCAGAATTAAAACTCGCTCTTAAAATAGCGGCTCAACAACAACGGCCAGTAGTGCTCGATGTCTACGCTGAATGGTGCTCACCCTGCGTTGCTTTGACTCAACAGACCTTTCCCGCTGCAAATGTTATTCCTCAACTTAATAAATTCACCCGCTTAAAAGCCAATGTCACTGCCAATAACGCCACCGATATCGCATTGATGCAATATCTTAATGTTATCGGCTTTCCAAGCTTATTATTTTGGGATCCTCAAGGTAACCCCTTACCACAGGCAAAAATCAATGGCTTTATCAATGCAGATAATTTTAGTCAGCACTTACAACTACCAATATTCTCTTTACCCCCATCAACCTCACAAAATAACGTGCAATGACGCACATAATTACAAAAGTGGTACTTTCAAGCGCGATCAAGATCCAATCTCAGCCGTGACGAAATTGCACCTTAGTTACTGAAATGTTAACGTCAAAAAATCAATTACTTCAATAGGCATCGCTATGGACGTTCCATACACCATTGTTATCGCCGATGATCACCCGTTATTTCGTAATGCCCTCTTGCAATCGATTCAGATGGCGATCAGTGGAGCCAACCTCCTCGAGGCCGATTCACAAGATTCTTTATTTTCATTGTTAGAAAAAAACGGTGATATTGACTTATTATTACTCGATCTTAAAATGCCGGGGTCGAATGGTATGTCTGGCCTAATTCAAGTACGTCAACAATATCCAGAGTTAGCCATTGTGGTAATTTCTGCCAGTGAAGAAGACCAGGTTGTTCAGCAAGTTTATAATCATGGCGCATTTGGGTTTATTCCCAAATCCAGTGAGATGCCGACATTATTAGCCGCCTTAAAACAGATCCTCAATGGTGAACCTTATTTCCCCACCACTATCAGCCACAATAATCATCATCAGCAACTATCAGCCAAAATTGCAGCGTTAACACCACAACAATACAAAGTATCAACCATGCTAACTGAGGGGTTGCTAAACAAACAAATAGCGTATGAACTGAGTGTCTCTGAAGCAACGATCAAGGCACATATGACGGCCATTTTTCGCAAGCTTGAAGTCAAAAATCGCACCCAAGCGGTAATATTATTACAACAATTAGCAATCAATTAGCCTGATAACGTCGCTACATTCTCTTCCATAACGACGCATATCACCATCACAGTTAAATGACGCTCTTATTTGAGCGTCTATTATTATTTTTTTATTAATAAACAATTATTTAATATAGATCGCAACTTAAGCGGTTTAACCGGTTTGCTTAAAAAACCAAATCCTTGCTGGCGAATTATTGCTTGATTGTCCGTTAACCGATCGGCACTAATCACCACCCCTTTAAAGTGCAAACCTAATTGTGAACGGCATAACTGTAAAATCTCTAACCCCGTTTGCTGTTTTGCAAGGTGATAGTCACTTAAGATTACATCAGGTTGCCAACCATCGATAAGTCGTTGCATTGTTTGAGCTTTATTTTCAGCAATACGCACCTCACAGTGCCATTGCTCTAATAACGTTTTCATCGCGACTAAAATCTCTGACTCATTATCAATACATAGCACCTTTAATCCAGCTAATGAAGCACCAGCAGAGTGAGATAATAATGACGTTGGTAATGACAACATTGAGGGTGAACTACGCCCGACAGCTAATGAGAATACGGTCCCTTGTTGAGGCCATGAACGCAGCCCTAAGGGATGATCTAAAACTCGAGAAATACCTCGAGCAATCGCTAACCCCAACCCTAAACCATGTTCAGCGCCAGTTTGGTCCATTCGAGTAAATTCATCAAAAATATCTGCTTGCTGCTCGATGGGGATACCAGGACCATTATCCCAAACCTCAATCACCAGTTGCTCGCCACGGCGACGCACGCCTAATAGCACTCGTCCTTTAGGGTTATAGCGAAAAGCATTGGTTAAAAAGTTTTGTAACGCACGTCGAAGTAATTTAATGTCAGAAAGGATCACCGCGTTACTCATCACCACCTTAAAATCAATTTGCTGCTGCTTAGCTAACACCCCAAATTCCGCTTGTAACACACTCAGTACATCACTCACTCGCACTGGCGCTATATGAGCGGCTAACTTGCCAGCTTGTAAGCGCGATACATCCAATAGGTCACCAATCAAATCTTCTGCCGCACCTAAAGCACTGGTTATGTGGGCAGCTAAGCGAGCACTTTGTTGACCTTCATTTATTTCAACTAATGCCGATGAAAATAACCTTGCGGCATTAAGTGGCTGCATTAAATCATGACTCACTGCTGCTAAAAACCGGCTTTTAGAGCGTGCTTGTGATTCTGCTTGTTGAGTTGCCACAACCAATTGCTGATTCAGTTGTTCCAATTGCTGAGTACGTTTTTTTACTCGCTCCTCAAGCTGCTCATTGGACTCTTTCAGAGCAGCCTCAGCTTGGCGAAAAACGGTAATATCGCTAAAGCTCATCACAAACCCACCACCTGGCATTGGATTACCTTGAACCTCAATAACCTGACCATCAGCACGTACTCGTGATGAGGTATGGGCTGTTCCCTGCTGCAGATGTTGCACTCGCTTGGCAACATGCCATTCAGAATTCCCTTCACCACATAAACCTTGTTCAGCGTTATAATGGATCACTTCTGCAATAGGCCGTCCAACTTTAATTAATCCAATGGGAAAGGAAAATAATTCTAAGTAACGTTGATTCCACGCTACCAACCGTAATTGTTTATCAACCACAGCAATCCCTTGACTAATATGTTCAATCGCTCCTTGTAATAAGCCGCGACTAAAATCAAACATCGCTGATGCTTCATCAACAATAGTCGCAACATCTTCCAATTTCATATCACGATTCTGCAATGCGGATGTGAGTACCAACTTTGCTGATACCTCACCAAAAACAGAGGCTAAGACTTTTTCCGTATGCAATATTATTGCTGGTGATGCTTGTTGATCGGCTAACAGCTGACATTGTTGCTGCTGAGAGAATTGTGCAAAAGCCTGCTGAATGCGTTTACGTCCGACAAACCTTGCCGCTAATGTTTCGAGCTCCATCACTGTAATGCTTGCATTCATTATCAACATCCCTTGATTATCCCACCTCACTGTAACGGAGTTATTGACCTTGACTCAATCGATACTGATCACAAAAATTAGGATAACGTTAATATTGCTATTACGCTGTACGAGTTAAAATTCAAATAAAAAAAAGCGCACCCATTACTCGGTACGCTTATTCATCATCGCTATTGGAATTTACCTAATAATCAATTTATTTGTGGGGTTAATACTTGAGATTTTTTATCGGGTAATGGCAACCTAATAAAGAATACAGGTATTGCCATTACAGCCATTACCCAAAATACATCGGCGCCCCAATCCCCATAAATCCAACCACTCACTGAGGTTAAAATAGCCATCACAGCACCTAACGGAATCGCGTTATACAACGACTGTAGTGCTACCATATGATTACTTGGTGAGCGTTCAATATAACGAATCGCAGCTAAGTGAGCAGCAGCAAAGGTCACACTATGTAGTGACTGCACCGCAAACATTGCCCACTGATCAGTAATGGTCGCGGTTAATCCCCAACGAACTAACACGCCAATAGCAGCTAAACGGAACATATTATTAATTGACCAGTTGGCAAATAAGCGCTTACTAACCAGAAACATTCCAACTTCAGCCGCAACACTGAAACTCCATAAATAACCAATCACCGACTCATCAAAGCCAATTTTTTGCCAATAAATCGAACTGAAACCATAATAAGCAGCATGACTACCCTGCAACAATGCTGTAATCAACATCAATTTAATCACTGAGCTATCACGCAAAATATGCATTAACGCAGGACGAACCTGCTGATGACTATTAACATCCACCGGCATAACAACGGGGTTACGCGCTGCCATTATTTGTGCAAAGCCTAAGCCCGCTAAAGCAACCCATGGAATAATATCTGCCCCATAACGCTGGGCACATAAACCCACTATAGTCGAGCCGACAATAAAAGCAATTGAACCCCATAAACGGGTACGGCCATAATCTAAATGGCCTTCTTTAGCGTAATGGTTAGTAATAGCATCTGAAATTGGCACAATCGGCCCAGCAGATAAGTTAAATAAAACGGTCACCGCCGCGAGTGCCCATAAATGCCCCCCACAGACAATATAAATAATACATGCCACCAGCCCAAGTAATGTAAAACCACGTAGTGCCGGAATTAAATGCTCAACTTTATGGATACGAGGAGTGATCACTAGATTGGCAATACAGCGCACTGCAAAACCTAGCCCTAATAGCAAACCAATATCAGAGTCATTGACCCCTATATGTTTAAACCAAATCGCCCAAAAGGGTAAATACACCCCGTAAGAAAAGAAAAATCCCAATAGATATTGGGATGTCCAGCCATAAGGCTTACTTTTAAACATAATCGGTCTCAAAATGTGGTAGATGAAAAACTAAGCTATTATGCCGTAAATCAACCACTATTCCGTAATGATTCAGTAATCTTTACTCGAAAATAACAAATATTTGCAACCTAGTTGCGACCATTGTCACACGCAATTTTAGTACACTCACAAACTTAACAGCCAAGATAGCGCACAAAACGCAATGCAACATTTATGCAACATGTTAATTATTCCCTTTTTGCCGCAATCTCATCCTAAAGTCTAATTGTCGTTAATCACAGAATCCCCCACTTTAACGATTAATACCGTCGAAACCGTTGTTTGTACAAGATTACAAACACAACACCCAATAGGGAAATAACCCAAGGAGAACAGGGATGAGTGAGGTTCATATTTACCCGGTAGATAATGCAATTGCGAGCAATGCTCATATTAATAATGACCAATATCGTGAGATGTACCAGCAATCAACGATAAACCCTCAAGGTTTTTGGCGTCAACATGGACAAATCCTTGATTGGATCACTCCTTACACTAAGGTTAAAAATACTTCATTTGATAGTGGCCATGTCAGTATTAAATGGTTTGAAGACGGTGAACTTAATGTGTCGGCTAACTGTATTGATCGCCACCTTGCTGATCGTGGCGATCAAGCAGCAATTATTTGGGAAGGTGATGATCCTAATGACGATGCGACCCTAACCTATAACGATCTTCATCAACAAGTATGTCAATTTGCCAATGCACTCAAAAGCCAAGGAGTACGTAAAGGTGACGTCGTCTGTCTTTACATGCCAATGGTAGCAGAAGCGGCCGTAGCAATGCTGGCTTGTACTCGCATTGGCGCTGTACATACCATCGTATTTGGAGGCTTCTCACCGGAAGCTCTTGCTGGTCGTATTATTGATTCTAATGCCAAAGTTGTGATCACCGCTGATGAGGGGGTTCGTGGTGGACGCGCGGTTCCTTTAAAACAAAACGTTGATGATGCGCTGGCTAACCCGCACGTTACCAGTGTTGAAAAAGTAGTGGTGTTTAAACGTACTGGCGGCAATATTGAATGGCACAATGAACGCGATGTCTGGTGGCATCAAGCAACAGCGGTAACTTCAACCCATTGCGCTCCAGAGCCAATGAATGCAGAAGATCCACTGTTTATTCTTTACACCTCAGGCTCGACTGGTAAACCTAAAGGCGTACTGCATACCACTGGCGGTTATCTTGTTTATGCTACGATGACTTTTAAATATGTCTTTGACTATCAACCTGGCGATGTTTATTGGTGTACTGCTGATGTCGGCTGGATCACCGGCCACAGTTATTTAGTTTACGGACCATTAGCTAACGGTGCGACCACGGTTCTATTTGAAGGCGTGCCTAACTATCCATCCACTAGCCGCATGAGCGAAGTAGTAGATAAGCACCAAGTCAATATCCTCTATACAGCCCCAACCGCGATTCGAGCCTTAATGGCCAAAGGTGATGAAGCAATTGCTGGCACGAAACGATCATCGTTACGTATCATGGGATCCGTTGGTGAACCCATTAATCCTGAAGCATGGGAGTGGTATCACCGTACTATCGGTGACAGTCGCTGTCCAATCGTTGATACCTGGTGGCAAACAGAAACTGGCGGCATTCTCATTACTCCCCTCCCTGGTGCAACCATACTCAAACCTGGCTCAGCCACTCGACCATTTTTCGGCGTACAACCCGCATTAGTTGATAACATTGGCAATATTTTAGAAGGCACCACCGACGGCAACTTAGTCATGACCGACTCATGGCCAGGACAAATGCGTTCCTTGTGGGGCGATCACGAGCGCTTTGAACAAACCTACTTCTCAACCTTCCCTGGCATGTATTTTTCTGGAGATGGTGCTCGTCGCGACGAGGATGGTTATTACTGGATCACAGGTCGTGTTGATGATGTGCTGAATATTTCGGGTCATCGAATGGGAACGGCTGAAATAGAATCGGCATTAGTCGCATTTGATAAAATAGCAGAAGCGGCGATTGTCGGCATACCGCACCCAATTAAAGGCCAAGCAATTTATGCTTATATCACCCTTAATGACGGTGAGTTTCCTAATGCCGAGTTACATAAAGAAGTAAAAGATTGGGTACGTAAAGAAATAGGCCCAATTGCAACCCCTGACTTTATTCACTGGACCGATGCATTACCTAAAACTCGCTCAGGTAAAATCATGCGCCGTATTCTACGCAAAATTGCTACAGGTGATACAGGCTCTCTTGGTGATACATCGACATTGGCTGATCCAAGTGTGGTTGATAAACTCATTGCAGAGAAACAGCAATTACTTTGAAGCTCATTAACAAAATAACAAATTAATTAAACTGAATCTAAAGACCGCAACCTGCGGTCTTTTTTCAGGCCGCTATTAATGATAATTTAAAATCAATTCAGCTTAGGATAAGCTATTTAAGGCTAAAATATCGTGTTAACCTGCTCGGCATTGATAATATTTATTGAAATAACACCATTAAATAACCCTTTAAATCGTGTTTTTTTAGCGCCATTATCACACCGTAGTAATAACTAACAAAAACACAGTTTTATTACTAAATTCTTGCACTTAGTTACGTTACATTGACGTAGGATGAACGCATTCACATCTACTAACATTCTTACAACGGCTTACACCTGTTCGCGCAAAAATGTGGTGATTAGACCAGTATTTTGCTGCGATTTGCGTTGAATTCTCTATAATTGGTTCACAATTAATGTTTAGCAGTAAAAAAACGGACACATGGAAGTCAACTTGTAGATAGCCACAAGTTGTTCGAGTTTAACCTCATAAACCAGTGATGAGACCTCAAGATGCCGACCGTTAAACGAATTTTACTTATTAATGGACCTAACCTAAATTTATTAGGTCTACGTGAGCCCGACCATTATGGTCAGCAAACGCTCACGCAACTCGTGCACCAACTAACAACCAAAGCCGTTGATTTAGGTGTGACGTTAGAGCACATTCAATCGAATGCAGAACATGAGTTAATTGATGCGATTCACCAAGCTTATGCTAACGTGGATTTTATTATAATAAACCCAGCAGCCTTCACTCACACTAGCGTTGCTATTCGTGATGCCTTACTTGGAGTTGCTATTCCGTTTATTGAAGTACATCTATCTAACGTTCACGCACGTGAACCTTTTCGTCATCACTCTTACTTATCGGATAAAGCCGTAGGAGTGATTTGTGGCCTTGGCCCTGACGGTTATGAATTCGCCCTACAGGCAGCGGTTAATCGCCTGCATGCAGATAGCTAACTGAACAATATATAAAGAGAAAAATAATGGACATTCGTAAAATTAAGAAGCTAATTGAACTAGTAGAAGAATCTGGTATTGCAGAGCTAGAAATTTCTGAAGGTGAAGAGTCAGTTCGAATCAGTCGCAGTGTTCCTGCAACTGCAATGCCACAACAATATGCTGTTGCTCCTATGGCTGCACCTGTTCAAGCAGCACCTGTTACGGAAGCACCTGCATCATTCCAAGCACCAGAAGCACCTGTTGTTGCTCCTGGCCATAAAGTACTATCACCGATGGTAGGTACTTTCTACCGTGCTCCAAGCCCTGAAGCAAAGAACTTTGCTGAAGTGGGTCAATCAGTCGACATTGGCGATACGCTATGTATCGTTGAAGCAATGAAGATGATGAACCAAATTCAAGCAGACAAAGCAGGTAAAATCGTTGCGATTCTTGCAGTCGATGGCGATGCAATTGAATTCGACCAACCGCTTGTAATCATCGAGTAATCGAGGCTCCTGGCTATGTTAGATAAATTAGTAATTGCGAACCGAGGTGAAATTGCACTTCGAATTCTTCGCGCATGTAAAGAATTAGGTATTAAGACTGTTGCTGTTCACTCAACAGCAGACCGTGACCTAAAGCACGTATTATTAGCTGATGAATCAGTGTGTATTGGTCCCGCTCGCGGTATCGATAGCTACCTTAATATTCCTCGTATTATTAGTGCAGCAGAGATCACTGGCGCAGTAGCGATTCACCCTGGTTACGGTTTCCTGTCTGAAAATGCAGATTTTGCCGAGCAAGTAGAGCGTTCTGGCTTTATTTTTGTTGGCCCTAAAGCTGAAACTATTCGTCTAATGGGCGATAAAGTATCAGCTATCAATGCCATGAAAAAAGCCGGTGTACCTTGTGTACCTGGTTCTGATGGCCCACTTGATGACGACGAAACGAAAAACAAATCTTTCGCTAAACGCATTGGTTACCCAGTTATCATTAAAGCATCTGGCGGCGGCGGCGGTCGTGGTATGCGTGTAGTACGTTCTGAAAAAGAACTGACTGAAGCGATTGCCATGACGCGTGCAGAAGCAAAATCTTGCTTTAATAATGACATGGTTTACATGGAAAAATACCTTGAAAACCCACGTCACATCGAAGTACAAGTACTCGCTGATGGCCAAGGTGGTGCAATTCATTTAGGTGAGCGTGACTGTTCAATGCAACGTCGCCACCAAAAAGTAGTTGAAGAAGCACCAGCACCAGGTATTACCGAAGAAATGCGTAAATACATCGGTGAACGTTGTACGCGTGCATGTTTAGAAATCAATTACCGCGGCGCAGGTACTTTCGAGTTCCTTTATGAAAACGGTGAGTTCTACTTCATTGAAATGAATACCCGTATTCAAGTTGAGCACCCAGTAACTGAAATGGTCACTGGCGTTGACTTAATTAAAGAGCAATTACGCATTGCTGCCGGTCAACCGTTATCATTTAGCCAAAAAGACATTCAAATTCGCGGCCATGCCGTTGAGTGTCGTATTAATGCTGAAGATCCTGAGCGCTTCCTGCCTTGTCCTGGCACGATCACCCGTTTCCACTCACCAGGTGGCATGGGTATTCGTTGGGAATCTCATATCTACACAGGCTACACCGTACCGCCTTACTATGATTCAATGATTGGTAAGTTGATTGCTTATGGTGAAAACCGTGATGTGGCGATCTCACGTATGCGTAATGCATTAAGTGAAATGATCATTGATGGTATTAAAACTAATATCCCACTTCAGCAAGATATTATGGCTGATGAAAACTTCCAAAAAGGTGGTGCTAATATTCACTACCTTGAAAAGAAGCTTGGTTTACAGTAATAACGTTATTTAACGTTAAAAAGGCTGCCTAAGGGTGGCCTTTTTTATTTTTAACAACAGCACATCCTATGTGCTACGTACTAGACATGGCATAAACCCCTATCTTTTGCCACAATAGCCCCCTTTTTTGACCGCTATCACTGATTATTTCAATTCACTGATAAGTCATTTACCAATAACAACTGGAGAAACCGCATGAAAACGCTTTCTGCCCGCTATCGCCAAGCGCATAAAGAAGCGCGCTGGGCGATAGGACTTGCGTTAGCTTATTTTCTTTGGTGGTATGTTTCCGCCTATGGGTTTGCCCCCGCTATTAATGACCTCAGTATGCCAACCCTCTATTTTGGTTTCCCATTATGGTTTTTGCTGTCATGCATTATTGGCCCGATTGTTTTTACGATACTTTGTGCCCTGATGGTCAAATTTATTTACCACGATCTCCCTCTTGAAATAACAGACGATAAACCACATGAATAGCCAACTTATCATTCCCTTAGTGCTCTATTTAGCCGCCGTTTTTGGGGTTGCACTCTATACTCGCCGTTTTCAGGGTAAAGGCAATTTCCTTACCGAATATCTCGTCGGTGGTCGTAGTATGGGTGGCTTTGTACTCGCGATGACCCTTGCGGCCACTTATGCCAGTGCTAGTACCTTTATTGGCGGCCCAGGAGCGGCTTATAAGATGGGTCTTGGATGGGTATTACTGGCCATGATTCAATTACCCGCAGCATGGCTGACATTAGGCGTACTCGGTAAAAAGTTTGCCATTGAATCTCGACGTCATAATGCATTAACTCTTAATGATATTTTATATGCTCGCTACCAACACCGAGGCGTAGTGATCTTTGCTTCCTTATCACTATTATTAGCCTTCTTTGGCACCATGGTAGTGCAATTTGTTGGTGGGGCACGGTTACTACAAACCGTCACTGGCCTGTCTTACACTCACGGCTTAATGTTGTTTGCTATCACGGTTGGACTCTATACCACCATTGGTGGCTTTCGCGCTGTAGTAATGACCGATACCATTCAAGGGATCATGATGATCATCGGTACGATCGCACTATTAGCGGGGATCATTCATACCGGAGGCAGTGTGGGTGCGTTGGTGACAAAACTGCATGATATCGATCCAGCCTTAGTATCACCTTATGGTCCCAATCACTTTTTAAGCCAACCGTTTATGCTGAGTTTTTGGATCTTAGTCTGTTTTGGAGTTATCGGTTTACCTCATGCCGCTGTACGTTGCATGTCATACAAAGACAGTCGCTCACTACACAAAGGGATGGTTATCAGTACCATTATGGTCGCCCTATTAATGTTCGGCATGCACTTAGCCGGTGCGCTCGGCCGCGCAATCGTGCCAGATATCGCTAGTCCTGATCAAATCATGCCAACTTTAATGGTGACAGTATTACCACCAGCCGTTGCAGGGATCTTCTTAGCCGGTCCAATGGCAGCAATTATGTCGACCATTGACTCTCAATTAATTCAAGCATCTGCGACCTTACTGAAAGATTTATACATTAATTACATTAACCCTAAGATAGCCGAAGGTGAAGCTGCCGAAACCAAATTGCCCAAGTTATCATTATGGGTTACCGCTATTTTTTCAGCACTGGTTTTTGTCGCTGCAATGAACCCACCCAATATGATCATTTGGCTCAATCTGCTCGCCTTTGGTAGCTTACAAGCGGTATTCCTATGGCCATTAGTATTGGGGCTATATTGGGAAAAAGCCTCAGCAACAGGCGCGTTTGCCTCGATGATTGTTGGCCTAACCACCTATTTAGGACTGTCATTAGGTAAACCCGACATGGGTGGTATGCATGCGATTGTACCGACATTAATCATTGGCTTAATCGCCTTTATTATCGGCAGTTATGCACGCCCAAATAAACAGAAAATCGCCGACGTTAACTGATCTTTTACGGTTAATTTCGCCAACATAACTAAAAATAACCAAGAGCGTATCTGCCGATACGCTCTTTTTTTTATCTATTGTTTAGCATCTGCTAATGGGGATTGGTGAAATTTCATGCTAGACTGCGCCCCCTATGTTCAAGTAGTCACAAAATAAGCGAATAACCCATGCCTTGGATTCAAATTAAACTGAACGCTACTGCAGAGAACGCAGAAGCAATTGGCGACATGCTAATGGAAGAGACTGGTGCTCTATCCGCCACTTTCCTTGACGCACAAGACACGCCAGTTTTCGAGCCTATGCCAGGTGAAACCCGTTTATGGGGTGATACTGACGTAATTGGTTTGTATGATGCTGAAGCCGACATGGATTTCGTGCTGAACATGCTAAAAAACAGCCCGCTAATTGCTGATGATTTTGCTTATAAAATCGAGCAGTTAGAAGATAAAGATTGGGAACGTGAGTGGATGGATAATTTCCACCCAATGCGTTTTGGTCGCCGTTTATGGATTTGCCCAAGTTGGCGTGAAGCACCTGAACCAAATGCCGTTAATGTCTTGTTAGACCCAGGTTTAGCATTTGGTACCGGTACTCACCCAACCACATCATTGTGTCTTGAATGGTTAGACGGCCAAGATTTAACTGGTAAAACCATTATCGATTTTGGTTGTGGTTCAGGCATTTTAGCCATTGCCGCGCTTAAATTAGGCGCAGCAAAAGTGATCGGTATTGATATCGATCCACAGGCTATTTTAGCTTCTCGTGATAATGCTGAGCGCAATGGCGTTTCAGACAATCTAGAGCTATATCTACCCCAAGATCAACCACAAGGCATTCAAGCTGACGTGGTCGTTGCTAACATTCTAGCCGGCCCACTGCGTGAATTATCGCCAGTGATTAAGAGCTTGGTTAAAAAGGGTGGTGATCTTGCAATCTCTGGTGTACTTGAGAGCCAAGCCCAAGATGTTGCGACCTATTACAGCGATGAAATCACATTAGATCCAGTAATGGCACGCGAAGAGTGGTGTCGTATCTCGGGTCATAAAGCATAAAATTTACGGTAATTGGTTGCTGCTGTTGATTATTATTAATTAATTTATCGGGTCAATTGATTGAAAATCATACGATTTTGACAAACAAAATCATCATGCTCAATTATTGGCCTTTTCAGCAGCGTAAAAAATGCGTAAAATGCGCGCCCTTACTGGCATAGTCAGGTAGAGACATTTTGCATATCGGTCCATATCAACTTAAAAACCAACTGATAGTCGCGCCAATGGCGGGTGTGACCGATCGGCCATTTCGTGAATTATGCCTTCGCTACGGTGCAGGCATGGCAGTTAGCGAGATGATGTCGTCAAATCCAGATCTCTGGAAGACGTCTAAATCGCTCAATCGCATGGTTCATGAAGGTGAATCAGGGATTCGTTCGGTTCAGATAGCAGGGGCTGATCCAAAATTGATGGCCGAAGCTGCGCAATTCAGTGTTGAAAACGGTGCGCAAATCATCGATATCAACATGGGATGCCCAGCCAAGAAAGTAAATAAACGATTAGCCGGTTCTGCGCTACTGCAGTATCCCAATCTTATTGAAGATATTCTTCGAACAGTGGTGGACGCAGTAGATGTGCCTGTTACGCTTAAAACCCGTACGGGCTGGGATCTGGACAACAGGAACTGTGTCAACATAGCTAAACTCGCCGAACAATGCGGCATACAGGCCCTCGCCCTTCATGGACGTACCAAGGCTTGCATGTACAAAGGTGAAGCGGAATATGACTACATTAGAGCGGTGAAACAAGCCATCTCAATCCCAGTTATCGCTAACGGTGATATCGATAGCCCGGAGAAGGCACGCTTTGTACTGGATTATACCGGTGCCGACGCTCTAATGATTGGCCGACCTGCACAAGGGAAGCCGTGGATTTTTAGAGAAATCCACCATTACTTAACAACCGGTGAACACCTCGCTGCACCGTCAATTGACGAAATCAGTGAAATTATGTTGGGTCATGTTAAGGAACTTCACCAATTTTATGGTGATTACCTAGGATTACGCATTGCACGTAAACACGTGTCTTGGTATTTGAAAGAGCATGCACCAGCAGGTGATTTCCGCCGGACCTTCAACGCACTCGAGGATGCTCAACAGCAAATCGATGCGCTGCAAGGCTACTTCGAAAACGTTGCATAAATACTAGAAGAGCTTACAGAATTATGTTCGAACAAAATCTGACTTCCGAAGCGTTAACAGTAACAACTGTAACTTCACAAGACCAAATCACACAGAAACCATTACGTGATTCAGTGAAGGCATCCCTTAAAAACTACCTTGCTCAATTAAATGGTCAGGAAGTCGACGATCTGTACGAGCTTGTGCTGGCAGAAGTTGAACAACCACTACTAGACACTATCATGCAGTACACTCGTGGTAACCAAACTCGCGCTGCAACCATGATGGGTATCAACCGTGGTACGCTACGTAAGAAGCTTAAGAAATACGGCATGAACTAGTCAAAAGTGACTAAAGTGTTGTAAAGAAAGCCATTTTCATTCGCATGGAAATGGCTTTTTGTTTATATGTACCCTCATATGTACCCCTGAATATTTGTTTACCCCTTATACCCATCCAAAGTAAGACGTAAAATAATGACGAATACTCGCTTTATTCATATCGACATAAGCAAAATACAAGATAGCCCCGAATTATTCAGTCATCGCGTGCTAATGTCATCAGAACTTGAGCAGATCCCAAGCCCACTCAATGCTATCACTCAAACTATTCGTGCAATTACTTATGCAACAGTAAAAGAAGAACACTTGCAGTATAGAGATGATATCTACCAGCGAGTCTTACGTCATAAAGACATCCAGCAGTATATAGGGACTTGCCACCCCATAACATCAGCATTGAAGCGAGCTATAACGAGTATTGTGCAGGTTATTTATGGTGGTCGAGTTAGCTATCTGGCTAAACGCCCGTTCATCGAAAAACTTGTACAAGCAGTTATAAAGTTTGTCGAATTTACAGGTGGCCAACGTGTGAAAGTAGGTGCGCTACTCCAATACCTTGGGAATTACTTATTCGTAAGCTTACCTATTCCTTCAGTTAGCATTATTCGAAAAGCATTAACGGGTCTTGTACCAGAGCATATCTTAAGTCGAGGCCGAAGTTGCGCGGTAGCACTTCCACTGCTAGAAGCATTTTTTAAACAAAACCCAAATTTAATCTAAATCGCTAGCGGCTGTCGAGCATCAGTATTTCCCTTTATTCATAATGAATTCCATTGAATACATATGAAATCAAAAGAGGATTATCTGATGACATCAACTTTCAGCCCTAAAAATGCAACGATTACTACCGAACGTCTTATTAGAGAAGATGAGCGGCGCTTGATCACGTCTATTAGTCGTGCCCAGTGCTATCAATTAGAAAAAAAAGGCCTATTCCCTGCTCGTATTCATCTTGGTGCTAGAAGCTGCGCATGGCGGCTTAGTGAGCTTTTAGCATGGATTGAGGCTCGTTAATCATGGGAAGAAAAGCTAATAGTAAAGGTATGCTTCCAAATGGACGCCATAAAAATAGTGAGCGTTTTACTAAAGCATTGCATCAAATTTTCGACCATCCAGACTACAAAACATTAAATCATGACGCACAGGCATTACTTTGGCTTATAACGAAACAATATACGGGCTTCAATAATGGCACGCTAAAAGCAACACTTTCTATCATGCAAGAATGGGGATGGAAGAAAAAACGTTTATACAAGTGTCGTGATGAGCTAGAAAAACATGATTGGATTCGTATCAGTAGAGCACAACATTTTCATAAACAGCCAATTTTATATGCGCTGTCATGGCTAGATATTGATGAGCCACCAGCCAATATTCGTTTTGACGATGGCGTAGTCACATACAAAAAACGTTCTTTACGTTTTTGAGGCTCTCAATAGCTCCATAAATCTAATTTAAGGTCGCTGATAAACACCAAAAGGTGAATTCATCACCACTTTAAAATGATTTATGGGATGTTTTAGACGCCTTAACAAGCCGTTTTTCGATTGTTTATGGGGTCAAAATGAGCCTCATCTATAATATATCTACCATGCTTTGAGTAATTAAAATGGTCACTAATAAAATATTTAATAACGCCCAATCTAATCCTATAGCCCCAATAACAGAAATGCTGGTTTTGCTCTCAACCCCTAGCTATAACAAACAAACCCCGCAATACGTACAAAAGGTTGAACAATTCAGTCAAAATCTGAAAGCCATGCTATTGAATGACACACCTTTAAAGCTAACAAGTGGTCATTAAATTAATTTTTCTTCAAACAAACCCCATGAACCGAACCAATAACTGCGCAATTAGCCCACCAGCATAATGCGCACTTATAGGAGCCAACCTAATGAACAAACGGTTTAACCTTGAATCATTACCATTGTGTGGTGCAAAAACCCGTAGTGGCGAACCTTGTAAGCGTAAAGGCAATAAGCGCAATGGAAGATGCAAACTGCATGGTGGAAAGTCAACAGGGGCAAAAACAGAACAAGGGAAGATGGCATCTCGCCTCAATTCCTTAAAACAATTCCCCTGTTGGTACTTTGATAAACTTATACCCATACATTACCAACAACGGGCATACCGATGCTTTGAACAACTACATGCGCTAATGACCACTGAACCTATCGACTGGCAACAGGTGTTTCATTTAATTGATGTAGATCGTATACCGCTTGAAATGCTCAAGTATCAAATCATGGAATTAACCTCAGCCAATGAATTATTGATGTTGCAAATAGCCTTAGACCGTTATTACCAAGAACAACACAGCTCGCACCTTAGCTTTACCGTTTACCTGCCTCAGTTAACGCCTAGTAGTTACAATGGTGAATTAAGCAAACCACAACGGGAATACCTCGATAATTGGCTTAATAAACATAACCCTCTTAAAGGTACAGCCTTAGACATAAAATAATAATTATTCGTCCACCAGCAAACCACCCAATTCGAGAAGCTGGTGGATGTTCACCATGATCCCTTCTGCTACAATGCGCGCAATTATCTTATTGTCACTTTGATTAAGAAGCCTTCATGCCTAATTCTAATTTTACCCAAACCGCTGCCTTCATTTGGTCTGTAGCTGACCTACTTCGCGGTGATTTCAAACAATCTCAATACGGTCGTGTGATTCTGCCATTCACCCTGTTACGTCGCCTTGAGTGTGTACTGGAAGAAAGCAAAGATGCTGTTGTTGCTCAAGCTGACAAAGTGAAGGCAATGAACCTTCCAGAAGAAGCGCAGGAGAAAATGATCTTACGTGCGACCAATGGCTTGTCGTTCTTCAATACCTCACCGATGAACCTAGGCAAGATGGGTCAAAGTGACATTAAAGATAACCTAGAAAACTACATTCAGTGTTTCTCTACCGATGCCCGTGAAATCTTTGAACACTTCAAGTTTGATGAATTTGTCGGCTTATTGGATGACGCAAACCTGCTATTCAAAGTGGTAAAGAAATTCGCAACCACTGACCTTAGCCCAAGCAAAGTATCTAACCATGAAATGGGCTTAGTGTTTGAAGAATTAATCCGCCGCTTCGCTGAAAGCTCAAATGAAACCGCAGGTGAGCACTTCACCCCTCGTGACATCGTTCGCTTAACCACATCACTGGTATTCATGGAAGACGATCAAGCCCTTACACAAGATGGCATCATTCGTACTATCTACGACCCAACAGCAGGTACAGGCGGTTTCTTATCATCAGGTATGGAATACGTGCACGAATTGAACCCTAAAGCGGTTATGCGTGCCTTTGGTCAGGAGTTAAACCCAGAGTCTTACGCTATCTGTAAAGCCGATATGCTAATCAAAGGGCAAGACGTTAGCCGTATCAAGCTAGGTAACACCCTATCTAACGACCAACTACCAGCAGACCAATTCGATTACATGCTGTCTAACCCACCGTTTGGTGTCGATTGGAAGAAAATCGAAGCTGAAATCAAAGACGAACATACCCTAAAAGGTTTTGATGGTCGCTTTGGTGCAGGTTTACCCCGCGTGTCTGATGGCTCATTACTGTTCTTGATGCACCTTATCAGCAAGATGCGTGATACTCACAACGTTGATGGCAGCGTAAATGATGGCGGTCGTATCGGTATTATCCTAAATGGCTCACCACTGTTCACGGGAGGTGCAGGTAGCGGTGAGAGTGAGATCCGTCGTTACATTCTTGAAGCCGATTTATTAGAAGGCATCATCGCCCTACCTACCGATATGTTCTACAACACAGGCATTGCGACCTATGTGTGGGTACTGTCCAACAAGAAAAAATCTGAGCGTAAGGGCAAAGTTCAACTTATTGATGGCTCTAACCTGTGTGGCAAGATGCGTAAATCGTTAGGCTCTAAACGTAACCTAATGAGCGAAGACGACATCAAACTCATCACCCGTACTTTTGGTAACTTTGAAGTGGTTGATGCCCGTGAGCTAGATAAGCCAGCAGAGCAAAAATCCAACCGTGGTCGTCAATCGTCCACCAGCAAAACAGCAGCACCAAAGACATTCGCCAGTAAGATTTTCAACAGCACCGACTTTGGCTACCGTCGTTTAACCATTGAACGCCCACTACGCCTATCTGCACAAATCACCGATGCAGCGATTGAAAGCCTTCGCTTTGCACCCAAGCCACTCAATGCCCCAATGGAGCGTTTATATAACGAGTTTGGTACAGCATGGAACGCAGAGAACTACGGCTACCTTGCGGAAGTTGAAACCGAAGTACGTGCACTCATCAAAGCCGAATTTAGCGAACTGAAAGAAAAACAAATCAAAGACCTGTTAGACAGCAAGTTATGGTCATTCCAACGCTCGCTAATGGACAAAGCACAACAGCTACAAACGGCAGTTGCAGATATGTCTGCTAGTAAAGAGATGGCTGGTGGTCGAGATCTGGTAAGCAACGATTTCAACCAATTCGACATCACCATGAAAGGCGCATTCAAAGCAACGGGTATTAAGTTTGATGCCAAAGAGAAGAAACAATTCTTTGATGCGGTAACGTTCAAGAATCCAGAAGCCGAGCCTGTGGTGAAGAAAGTCATCAAAGAAGCCGCACAGCCGTTATACGGTTCATTTAACTACAACGGTAAGGTGGTTGAGTTCCAACAAGATGGCGACTTACGTGATAACGAGAACGTACCACTAAATCCAAGCATCACCACCACTGAGCTGATTGAAAGTTACGTGAAACGTGAAGTATTGCCACACGTTAGCGATGCGTGGATCAACGCCGATAAGCGTGATGAGAAAGATGGTGAGATTGGCATTGTGGGTTATGAAATTCCATTTAACCGCCATTTCTACGTCTACCAACCACCTCGTGCGCTCGAAGCCATTGATGAAGATTTAGCATTAGTCAGCGATGAGATTATGAGTCTACTGCAAGAGGTACGTTCGTAATGAGCAAGTATCAGGCATATGCTGAATATAAAAATATTAATAATAAGTGGCTTGATAAAATCCCATCACACTGGGAGATTACTCATATAAAACACATTTTATCGATGCCGATTACAGATGGTCCACATTCAACGCCTATATTTCTTGATGAAGGTATTCCATTTGTATCTGCTGAAGCAGTCTCTAGTGGTCGTATTAATTTTAATAAAATTCGTGGTCATATTTCCGAAAAAGATGACGAAATTTTTAGCCAAAAATATAGCCCACGACTTCATGACGTTTATATGATCAAGTCAGGTGCTACAACAGGGATCACTGCGATTGTTGAAACACAAAAACGCTTTAATATTTGGTCGCCTCTTGCGGTAATGAGATGCAAGGAATCCTATAATCCTTATTTTTTATTGAATAGTCTTCGTTCCGATTTTTTCCAGAAATCGGTTCAACTAAGTTGGACATTTGGTACTCAACAAAATATTGGTATGGGAACATTAGAAAATCTAACTGTCTGTTATCCACCATTAGCTGAGCAAACTCAAATCGCAGTTTTTCTCGATTACGAAACGGCAAAAATCGACACGCTTATCGAAAAGCAGCAACAACTTATCAAACTGCTAAAAGAAAAACGCCAAGCCGTGATTAGCCATGCAGTGACAAAAGGGCTAAATCCGCAAGCGCCAATGAAAGATTCGGGTGTTGAATGGTTGGGTGAAGTGCCAGAGCATTGGAGGACCGCTCCTTTAAAGCATATATCCAAAATACGTTATGGAATTGGAGAGCCACCTAAGTATAGAGATAGTGGTATTCCCCTGATCCGAGCTACTAATATACGATCGGGGAAAATTTCAGAAGTTAACCTTGTCTTAGTTGATCCTAATGATATTCCAAGTCAACGAATAGTATGGCTAACAGAAGGAGATATTATCGTTGTCCGTAGCGGTGCTGGAACAGGTGATTCATCTATTATTCCTCGCAATTATGCGGGTAGTATTGCAGGATTTGATATGGTTGTATCACCAACGAAATGTACCCCTCGTTTTTTAGGTTATGCTCTTTTATCCAATTACATTAGAAATAATCAAATTGATTTAGAAAAAACTAGAGCAGCTCAACCGCATTTAAATGCAGAAGAACTAGGTGATTGCTTTGTTTTATTACCATCAGAAACAGAGCAAGATTCAATTAGCAACTATATAGAACAAGAGTCATTTAAGTTTGATGTTCTGATAAATAAAGCAACATCAACAATTACATTAATGCAAGAACGCCGCACCGCCCTTATTTCAGCAGCAGTCACAGGCAAGATTGACGTTCGCAATTGGATCGCACCGACTACCAGCAGTGATGAAAATGAGGCTGCACAGGAGGTGACAGCATGATTAATGACACCACTCAAGAACGTATATTTCAGGACGAAATGATCGCTCAAATGGTCGCTAACGGTTGGAAACGAGGTAAACCTGACCGTTATGATCGTGAACGTGCGCTATATTGCGAAGATACACTGCACTTTGTGCAAAACACTCAACCTAAAGAGTGGGAAAAGTTTTCCAAGGTGTACCCCAATGACACCGAGCGTCACTTTCTTGATGCGCTGGTGGCACAACTAAAAAAAGCCGACAGTAACGCTACAGATGCCGTTTCTCGCACTTACGGCACATTGGGCGTGCTTCGTCATGGCTTGAAGATTCGCAATGCTCGTTTCTCGCTGTGTCAGTTTAAGCCTGAGCACAACCTCAACCCTGAAACACTGGCACGTTATGAGCAGAATATCTGTCGTGTCGTGCCTGAGTTAGTTTATAGCCCTTACGCTACTGCCGAGCACTTAGCCTTAACAGGCAAGAAAGCCAAAGCATGGCGTATTGATTTGGTGCTGTTTGTAAATGGCTTACCTGTATCAACCCTTGAGCTGAAATCTGAGTTCAAACAAGCGGTACACAATGCTATTAAGCAATACAAGCAAACTCGTTTACCCAAAGATCCTGAAACCAAAAAGCCTGAGCCATTATTAACCTTCAAACGTGGTGCATTGGTACACTTTGCTGTCAGCCAATACGAAGTCTTCATGGCAACCAAGCTAGATGGCGATGACACCTTCTTCCTGCCCTTTAATAAAGGCACAAAAGACGGCGGCAAGGGCAACGATGTACCCGACGATCAAAACCGTTACGCCACCGATTATTTGTGGAATGAAGTTTTACTGCCTGAGAACCTACTTAAAATCTTAGGTAGCTTCATTCACCTGCAAATTGAAGAAAAAGAAGATTGGGAAGGACGCAAATACAAGAAAGAAACGCTGATCTTCCCTCGTTACCATCAGTGGGATGTGGTGAATAAACTTATCGGTGCTGCTATTACCGAAGGTACAGGCAACAAATACCTAATTCAGCACAGTGCAGGTTCGGGGAAATCAAACTCGATTGCATGGACAGCCCACCAGCTCTCTACCCTTTATGATGAGCAAGGTGAAAAGCAATTCCATTCGGTGATTGTGGTAACAGACCGCACCGTACTCGATGATCAGCTTCAAGACACCATCTATCAATTTGAACATGCTGATGGTGTGGTAGGACGCATCAACAACAAAGAAGGTGACGGCTCTAAGTCTGAAAAGCTGGCGGCTGCGCTTGAGAACTCACAGCCTATCATCATTGTGACGATTCAAACCTTCCCGTATGTACTACGTGCGATTGAAAACAGCGTGAGCTTAAAACAACGTAAATATGCCGTGATTGCCGATGAAGCCCACTCCTCACAAAGTGGCTCTACTGCTCGCAAGCTTAAAGAAGTATTGATGACCGAAGAAGCCGATGATGATGTGATGCTATCGTCAGAAGATATTCTTGATGCAACCATGGCAGCACGTAGGAACAGTAATAATCTTAACTACTACGCATTTACTGCTACCCCTAAACCCAAGACATTAGAGCTGTTTGGTCGCTTACCGAACCCTGATGAACCAGCGTCTGAAGCAAACAAGCCACAAGCCTACCATATGTATTCAATGCGTCAGGCAATCGAAGAAGGCTTTATCCTAGACGTACTCAAGAACTACACCAGCTATAAAGTGGCGTATAAGCTAGTACAGAAGATGGAAGCCGCTGATAAAGAAGTCGATAGCAAGAAAGCCAAGACCAAGCTTAATCAGTGGGTTCGCTTGCACGATTACAACATTTCACAGAAAGTAAAAGTGATTGTTGAGCACTACAAAAACCATGTAATGCACTTATTAGGTGGTCAGGCAAAAGCTATGGTGGTAACTAGCTCTCGTAAAGAAGCGGTACGCTATAAGCTGGCATTTGATAAATACATTACCGATAACAACTACCAACGCATTGCAGCAATGGTGGCGTTTTCGGGTGAAGTAGAATTTAACGACAACGATCCTGATAGCCTTGCGCTACTTAATCAGAAATTCACTGAAAACAACATGAACCCGAATTTAAAAAAACGGGATATGCGTAAAGCGTTTGATAGTGATGATTACCAAGTGATGCTGGTAGCTAATAAGTTCCAGACAGGCTTTGACCAACCTAAACTGTGTGCGATGTATGTTGATAAGCCTTTAGGTGGTGTGGAGTGCGTACAGACCCTCTCACGCTTAAACCGTACTTATCTTGGTAAGGCTGAAAGCGGTACGTTTGTGTTGGACTTCTTTAACGAGCCTGATGATATTCTCGAAGCGTTCCAACCTTACTATCAAACTGCTGAGCTGGTGGATGTCACCGATCCTAACCTTGTGTTTGATTTGTATGAAAAGCTACGTTCTAGCGGCATTTTCTTATGGAATGAGGTTGAGCAATTCTGTGTTGCCTTCCTAACAAAGAAAAAATCTAACGCAGCGGTAAGTAATATCTGTAAACCTGCGGTTGACCGTTGGCAGCATCGTTATAAATCAGCGATTGAGGCGTATATTCAATCGAAAGATATGTTCGAGCGCACCAAGAAGACCAAAGATGCAGTTCTAATTGCCAATGCTGAAAATGCTTTTAAAGAGTGTAAGCAGGAAAAAGACCGCCTAGAAATCTTTAAGAAAGACTTAGGTAGCTTTGTGCGCTTCTTTGAGTTCATGTCACAAATTGTCGATTATGAAGATAAAGAGCTTGAGAAACTGAGCCTGTTTGCCCGTTATCTACGTCCCCTACTGCATGAGCAAAACGTGCAAGAGGATGAGATTGATTTAAGCAACGTCGAAATGAGCCACTACCGCTTATCAAAGATCCGTGAACAAGATATCAAACTCAAAGAAGATGCTGAGGATTACAAGCTAGAGCCGACTACTGACGTTGGTACGGCTAAGCCTAAGGATAAGAAAGAAGACTTCTTATCGCTGATCCTTAACCGCTTAAACGAGCTGTTCAGTACTGAGAACTTGACCGATAGTGATTTGATTAACTACGCCAAGACTGTACGTGACAAGTTATCAGAAAACGAAGCAGTAATGACCCAGATTACTAACAATACTCGTGATCAAGCAATGCTAGGCGACTTCCCACAAGCAATTGATGATGCGGTAATGGATAGTAATGAATCACACCAAGAAATGATGATGCAATACCTATCAAACCCAGTACTGGCGAAAGGCTTTGCTCGGATAGTGTTTGATATGTTGAAGGGACAGTAATAAGCCCTGACATCATAATAAAAAAGGCTATAGGCACTTACCTATAGCCTTTTTTATTGCTTGCTTTTTAGCCAGTTGATTATGTATCACTGATAATCACTAAATATCACTGATTTATCACCATCTCATCACTTAATATTTATTCTTCATAGTCATATAGTTACCTCAACGAAACGAATGAGGTAACACATTATGAACAATAACAATCACAAAGCAGATCAAGCAAATAAAAACAAAGGAACAACAGGTACGAATAAAACTTATCAAAAAGTTTTAGATAACCGTAGCCGCCAATTAAAAGATAAGGAGTAAGCTATGCCTGACTCATCAGATATGACTCAAGATGAACTAGATATTTGGTCTGATATCAACAACCCCAATAATGATGCTGATATGGATGATTGGGCTGATGCACATAATCCAAATAATGATGATTATCTAGATAATTAAGTACTTCGCTGGTGGATATAAAATCAATCCTCCAGCCATTTTCAATGGTTAGTAAGACAATGACAGAACAAAAAGAAAATACAAAAAAAACGTATCGCTATACAAAACAGTTAATCAAACTAGCTATCGAAAATGGTTATACAAATCACGACATTGCAGAAAAAGCAGGGTTGAGTCCGAAATCGACTGCATTAGTATCACGTTGGCGTAATGGGAAGGCGCTAGCAACTGAGCGCCAAATGAATTTTTTCATCAAAGAATTTGAACATCTATTGAAGCGAAAGATGGAACATCTTTTTTATGAATTAGAAGAATTCGAAAAAGATGGTAATACTTTAAATAAAGTAAATTATTTTAAAGTTTCAGGTGAAATCATTCTTAAACACCATCTGAGATCCCATGGCTATAAAAAAAATATAACGTATTACCGCATAATAATTATAAAAAATAGCGATCATATTTTTTATATTTTACACCAGAGAAGAGACTTTCAATTTTCACTATATTCGAATGATAGACAAACTGAACAAAAGATATCTTTAGAGTTAAGCCACCCTTCTGAAACAGCATCATGGATAACTTTATCAAGATATAAACGAACTAATTATGAGCAAGTAATCGATTCTATTGATCATTTTTCTCATACGGGATTAATCAACAACCGCTTAGATGATATTGGTAAGTCAGACCTAATGACACTACCCTTTATTCTTAGGGAAAACTTACTAAAATTAGGTTACTCACATAAAGACATTGAAGTTTTAGAATAATATTCTAGAATTATCGAACCCAAACAGTCCGAGGAGAACTTATCTCCTACACAAAGTTGGATACGCAACTTTACTTAAATGCTAAAGCATTAGCTGCACCACCTAATTACCTAAATGGTATTAGGTCGTGTTAAAGCATTTCCGGTACTAAGTGATTTGCCACTGGCTAGGTGAACGGTACGCCAAGTAGCTGAAACAATCCTTAGTAATATGGGATAGGGGTGGGTAAAGCCAGACCATTTGTCTTTATGACTTATCGTCTGGCTTTTTTACATTTGAAAACTTAATGTTGCTTCATTACTAATACATTATCAGCAGGATTTATCAGTAAATCTAATCTATCCAACCATAGCTCTAACGCAGCCTTTTTCTCAGGTAAATATTGGCTTCTGTTATAAATAGCCATCACTCCGCCAAGACTATGACCTAGTAATTGTTCAACCACATGCGGTGCAACACCTAAATCATTCAGTTTAGTGGCTAGCGTTCGACGTAAATCATGTAACGTCCATTTGTCTTTATGGTCTAATCGCTTCCACATTTTACCACCTTGAACACTTACCGCTTCTGGTGACTTCAACTCACCTAATACATACTCATTACCACTCATTGACTTTAATTCTAATAGCCAACTAACAATCTCTACAGGTATTGGACGAATAATAACGGCATCTGTTTTACTATGACTTTTAGGGACAGTCCAAAAACCTTGTTCAAAATCCCACTCATCCCATGTAGATAAACGAATCTCTTGCGTTCGAGCACCAAAAATAATTAATAATTTAATTAAATTAGGATAATAAGCCATGTAACGCGCATTTGGGGTTTGTACCATTCCCCACACATCTGCTAGTTCTTTATCGGTTAATACTCGATCTTTTTTACGCTGTTTAGAACCGACATCAGAAATCATCAAATCATCTAAGGCTCGAGTATGTGCATAATGACGAACTCGGCAGAAACGCAATGCTTGTTTTGTGTTTTGTAAAATATATCCAGCAGCAACTGGTGCTGATTTTTGCTCGCCTCTCACCCCTTTTCGAATACGATCAAAACACTCTAACCACTGCCGCGTTTCCAGCTGCTCTATAGGTAAATCACCAATATAGGAATAAATATGTCGCTTAAACTGAGCACGATGTTTCTCAACATTAGCTCGATTTCCCTCAGCATACTCAACTAACCAATACTCTAACGCCTCTTTCACCGTTACTGGATTCAATGTTTTTGTCATTTGAATTGTGCGTTGATGTTTTGGGTCTAATCCATCAGCTAACCATGAACGACACTGCATCACTACTTCTCGTGCTTTTGATAGTGAAAGTTCAGGGTAATCCCCTAAATCAAACCGCTTATTTTTATTATTTATTTTATAGCGGTATTGCCAACGAATCTTACCTGTTAATGACACCCTTGCACCTAAGCCATCCCCATCAGAGTAAGTAACTATTCCTGTCTGAGGTTTATCTAGCATTGCTTTTAAATGTTTATCAAATAACCGTGGCATTTATTTTCTCCATGGGCACAAACCATTCATGTACCCTCACATGTACCCTTAGTTAATCATAAAAATCAAAACCTGCCAATACCAACATAGACAAAAATCAACAAAAAACCAATTACAAACAAACACTTACAACAACAAGCAAATACAACCCAACACAAACCAAAACACTAAATTAATTCATACGGCATGAACTAAACCATTCTGGTTTAATTATTGCAAAAAAGCCCATTTCATCATCACGATGAAATGGGCTTTTTCGTTTTAAACACATCATGATTAGGTAAACAAATTTCACTGGGCGACGATAAACACATCGCAACCTACCACTATAGATTTTCAGTAGAATTGGTCTTACCTAAGAAAGCATATTTAAATGTTTTTTGAATATTTCCACATTGACGGCATACGCTAATACGTCGTACCCATAATCGTTGATAAAATTTACGGTGTACTCGTTCCATATCATATGACTGGCAATTACTGCACTGGTCCATGTCTAACTCCTTTGAAACACATATAAGCAATAGAGAGCATATATGAAACCAGAGTCAAATAAAACAAGTTGCACAAAGAAGATAATACTAATTGATGTTAATCACTTTACGAGCTGATTTACGATTTAAAACCCATCCTAATTACAGCTCATCAATATAACGCCATCTCTAGATAGCGTTAATCACCGTACCGCTTAGTTAAAGATTATCGACTCTAAGTTCTTGCAATGCTGCGATTAAAGCCGCGACTCCAACCTCGACCTTGCTACGTGGACAACCAACATTTAGACGCACATAACCACTACCTTCGATCCCATACGTATCACCACGCATGATCGCGACTTGATAGTTATTAATCAATAATTGCTGCAATGCATCCATATCAATCTTAAGTGGGTTTAAATCAATCCAGGCTAAATAGGTTCCTTGCGGCACTTGATAATTGAGTATCGGAAAAGCCTGATTTAATGTATCTGCAACATATTCCAAATTAGCATGCAGATAATCTTTCAGACTCATCAGCCACGCTTCACCATCATTATAAGCAGCAATATGACCTATAACCCCTAGGATAGAGGGTGATGACAGCCCATGAGCGGCTTTGAGCTGAGTTAAATACCCTTGCCGCGTACTTGTATCAGCAATCACAGCATACGCGCCTGTCAGCGCTGGAATATTAAAAGATTTAGAAGCAGAAGAAACTAATGCCCACTGCTGATCACATGCCACTTGTGACCATGGAATATAATCACTAAAAGCAATATCCATATGAATATCATCTGAAATGACTTTAACGCTATGCTGCTGGCAAATCTTAGCCATACGCACCAATTCATCCCGCGTCCATACCCGTCCAGTTGGATTTTGAGGGCTACACAATAGCAATACCTTACATTCAGCACGCGCTGCTTGAGCTTCAAACTGTGGCCAGTCAATCTCATAACTACCAGCTTCGGTTTTCAATAACGGACTGGTTAACAACTGACGTTGATTAGCATTGAGCATATTCGCAAAAGCATCATAAGCGGGAGTGTGTACTAATACGCCATCTCCAACGTCAGTCCATAACTGCACCAATTGCGAAATGATATAAATCACTGACGGCCCGTAGACAATACTATTGCTATCGATATCACTGTGATAACGACGCTGAAACCAGCCACTAATCGCCTCTTTAAAATCAGCATGATTCCAACGGCTATAGCCAAACACCGCATGATCTAATCGTCTCGCTAATGCCTGTTGAATACACGGAGCTACGGCAAAATCCATGTCTGAAATCGTAAACGGTAATAAATCATCACTGCCAAAACGATCAGCAACATAATCCCATTGGGTGCAATAGGTACCATAACGATTAACAGGAATAGAAAAATCAAACATAACAACCTCACCAACAATGGAGCTGAAACAATAAAAATATTACAAAAAAGCGGAGCCTTAAGCTCCGCTGGTAAGTTATGCGCTAGCGGGTAACAGCCCTTGAATTTCGTTTTTCACCATATGAACTTGAGGCCCAATCACCACTTGCAAATTGTGAGCATCGAGCTTCACCACCCCAAGTGCACCATTAGCTTTTAACACTGCATCATTAACTAAACTCATGTCATTCACTGACAGACGTAAACGAGTAATGCAATTATCAAGTGACACTAAATTATTCGCGCCACCTAATGCAGCTAAAATAATATCGCCTTTATAACCCGTGGTTTTCTCACCAGTTACTGCAAATGCTAACGCTTCTTTAGTTTCAACTTCACGACCTGGCGTTTTAAGATTAAAGCGAGTGATCGCAAATCGAAACACACTGTAATAAACCACAAACCAAACTGCAGCGACTAATGGCACTAGGTACCACTTAGTTGCGGTGCCTTGTAATACCCCAAAGATTAAGAAATCGATGATATTGCCATCAGTATTACCAATTGTTACCCCGAGTAAGCCCATAACCATAAAGCCAACGCCGGTTAAAATTGCATGCACAACATAGAGCGCTGGCGCAACAAAGAGGAACAAGAACTCTAGCGGCTCAGTGATACCACCGATAATACAAGCGATAACACCAGATAATAATAACGCTTTTACCTTACTGCGATTTTCAAGACGGGCGCAATGATACATAGCTAAAGCAGCACCAGGTAAGCCACCTAAGAACACTGGCATTTTACCTTGTGATAAAAAGGCTGTTGCAGAGCCAGAGAACCCTTGAGATGTTGGACAAGCTAACTCTGAGTAGAAAATATTAAGTGCGCCACTGACGGTTTTTCCACACACTTCTAAAGAGCCACCAGCCTCAGTAAAACGTACCAATGCAACTAAAACATGGTGTAAACCAAACGGTAATAATAAACGCTCACCAGTACCAAATAAGAATGGACCAAACGGACCTGCATGAGAGATCAAGTTACCAATCCCAGCGATCCCCATCGCAAAATATGGCCATACCACAGGTACAACTAGACCCACCACACCTAAGACTAAGGTTGAAATAATCGGTACAAAGCGAGCCCCACCAAAGAAAGCTAACGCATCGGGCATTTTATAGGTATAAAAACGTGCATGCAGTTTTGCAACAATAATACCGACAATTACGGCCCCTAAAATACCCGTATCGATTGATTCAACCCCAAGGATTGACTTAACTCCATAGGCTTTTTCTTCCGTTGGATTACCAATAACACCCGCAACAGTTAAATAGAAATTAATTGACAGGTTTAAGGCCGAGTAACCGACAAAACCAGCAAAAGCAGCAACCCCTTTTTCTTCACGCGCCAACCCCAATGGAATCGCAACAGCAAACATAATAGGTAGATAAATAAAGGCCACTAGACCAATTTTAGTCATCCACATAAACAACAATTGCAAAATGGTGTTATCTAAAAAGGGCATGCTTTCTTTTACTGCAGCGCTCGATAATGAGCTACCGATCCCCAATAAAATCCCCGAGAACGCCAATAATGCGACCGGTAGCATGAAGGTTTTGCCTAAGCTTTGAAAAAATTCCCATAGGGTCGTTTTAGGTGCAGATTTAGGTACAGATTTATCCATAATGAGTCACTCACTAACGAGACATTCAATGTCGATAATAAAGAGGTAAATCGTTTTAGCTCTTTATTGAAAAAAAACGTCGACAAAGATGAGCTCAAGACTTCTGCCAACGCTTTTGATAAATTACGCAACAGATGATAAAACGTTTTATCAACTTTTATCGCTAGCAAGATCACGGAAATATAGCGAGTTAACACCCATTTCCAAATTTGTGATGCTGTTAGAATAATCGCTATCGATATAACGTTTAAATGTAACATTATGAATAGGATCCATTCACTTATGGCGAGTAAGACACCCAAAATCAAAATTACTGATGTCGCGGCCTATGCTGATGTATCTGTCTCTACCGTCTCATTAGTGCTCAGTAACAAAGGGCGAATCTCCCCTGCAACCATTGATAAAGTAAACCAAGCCGTTACCGCATTAGGTTATGTTCGTAATACCGCGGCGGCGAATTTACGCACCTCTCACTCCAATTTAATTGGCTTGGTCTTAACGGATATTACCGATCCTTTTTATACTGAAATTACTGCCGGTATCAGTGATGAATTAGAACAACAAGGCTATTTGTTATTTTTGGCACAATCGAATCGCTGTCCCCAAAAATTAATCCAATGTGTGCAATCAATGATTCAACAAGGTGTCGCTGGCATTGCTTTTAGCCCAGTAAGAGAAGCCACAGCCACCGTGATTACAATGGCGCAGCAAGCGGGGATCCCTGCGGTTTGTTTAGCACGAGCAACGGTTAATAATGAGGTTGATTATATTGGCCCAGATAACCACCAGGCAGCGGTAATTGCTAGTCGATATCTTATTGAACAAGGCCATCGTCATATTGCCTATGTCGGTGGCTCTGGTGAGTCTTTAACTCGAGCAGAACGGCTAGGGGGCTTTGGTAGCACCCTGATTCAATACGGATTACCGTTTAAAAATGAATGGATCCTTGAAGCTGATAATCAACAACAACATGCCGCAACGACAGTGCAGCAGTTATTAACCCAGCACCCTAAAATAACCGCAATCTTGTGTCATAGCCCCACAATTGCATTAGGGGCACTATATGGTGTTAAGCGCAGTGGTAAAAGTGTTGGTAAAGATAATTATATTGATCAACAAGTGGCTATCATTAGCTTTGATGATATGGCTGAAGCCACATTAAGCCAACCGTCGCTGACTGTCGTGAGTTCACCGATAAGAGAAATAGGCCAACACGCTGGCCGACGTTTACTTGCTCGCATGAAAAGCGACGATGGTATGATTCAACGTTTAATACTTGCACCACAACTTATCAGTCGTGATTCCGCTTAAATAACAGCCAATAAAAAAGCTTCGTCGTAACGAAGCTTTTTTAATGACAGCTCAGTACTTATGTAATTTATAAGTAATCACATAAATAGGCAGTAGTTTTAGTTACTTTAACGTGGAATGCACTATCACCAGGGACTTCAAAATCATCACCTGCACCATAGGTTTCCCAATCAACATGGCCAGGTAATTTCACGGTAAGTTCGCCTTTCACTACCGTCATACGCTCAGGGGCAGCTGTCGAAAAGGTGTATTCACCCGCAACCATCACACCAACACTTGCATGATCGCCTGCAGATTCAAAGCCAACAGATTTTACTTGGCCATCAAAATATTCATTCACTTTTAACATTGAATTTCCTTATTGCTAAACGGGTAAAGCAAATTTTCGAAGACCTGAAACTATCACAATTTTAAATGAACCACTAACGAAAAATACTCGTCAAAAATATGACAAACTAACCAGATTTTGACTTGGATCACGACTAAAAAAAGCTACACTAGACCCAATTGTTATTTGTTGGAGTCATTAACATTGAAAAAGATAACTATCGCAGCCATCATTTTAAGTATCTTCGCTGTTGCAGGTTGCTCAAGCCAAAACAAACAAGACATGAAACAAGGTTTAACCGAAGTCGGTCATGCGACTCGTGACGCAACCAAAGCCACCGGTCATTTCTTTCGTGATACCACCAAAGATGTGATTGAAAATGTCAAACAAGCGACTAGTGATTAATCATCACAATGACATTGTCCTGAACTACAAGGCTCTGGCTTTACTTCTGGGTTCGCCATATCGTCGCTGTCATTCAACGCACCAAGAATAGAGCAATGGCTGGCATCATCATTACGGTGACCACAGCAAGCATCATTGATCTTTTTTAATGCACCTCGAATCCGTTGTAGTTCAGCGATTTTACTATCAACTTCATCCAATTTAGCTTGCGTTATCGCTTTTACTTCAGCGCAACTGTGCTGACTTGCTTCAAGTCGAATATCAAGTAACTCACAAATCTCACCAAGGCTTAACCCAATCGCTTTAGCGCGTAAAATAAATTTAACGCGAGATAAATTACCTTCACTGTATAAGCGATAACCACTATCACTGCGACCCGCAGGTTCTATCAAACCATTTTTCTCATAAAAACGTAATGTATCACTACTGACATTACATAATTTTGCTAGTTGCCCAATTAAATACATTCAAACACCCTTTAGCCTAGCGCTATATTTCAGTGATCACCCTCAAATAGCAAACGTTTGCGCAATGCCAATATTCATGTAGAATAGGTACCTGATTGATACATATCGTTCACTAATTCTTGGCTTTGCTCGATTTTAGCCGAGGATATTTCCCAACGCCAATCTAATCCAACTGAGATTGGCGTTGGAAAATATCCTATTCACTGTGTATTAGAGAGATGGTAGCAATGGAAAACGTTCGTCCTATTCGCCGTGCGCTGCTCAGCGTATCAGACAAAACTGGTATTGTTGAATTCGCTCACGCCCTCGCCAACCGCGGCGTAGAGATTTTATCTACGGGTGGTACCGCGCGTTTACTTGCAGAACAGAACATTCAAGTCACTGAAGTTTCTGACTACACGGGTTTTCCTGAAATGATGGACGGCCGTGTAAAAACCCTTCACCCTAAAGTACACGGTGGCGTTTTAGGCCGTCGCGGTATTGATGATGCCATCATGGCACAACACGGCATTAATCCAATTGATATGGTGGTAGTTAACCTATATCCGTTTGCTGAAACCGTTGCTAACCCAAATTGTAGTTTAGAAGACGCAATAGAAAATATTGATATCGGCGGACCAACTATGGTGCGTTCAGCCGCTAAAAACCATAAAGATGTGACGATTGTGGTCAATGCCCATGATTATGATCGCGTCCTTACTGAAATGAGTACCAATGACGGCTCATTAACCCATGCTACGCGTTTTGATCTTGCTATCTCAGCTTTTGAACATACTGCCGCTTACGACGGTATGATTGCTAATTACTTCGGTACCATGGTGCCTTCGTATGGCGACAACAAAGAAGGTGACCAAGCATCGAAATTCCCACGCACTTTCAATCAGCAATTCGAGAAAAAACAAGACATGCGCTACGGTGAAAACAGCCACCAAGCAGCCGCATTCTATGTTGAAGCGAATCCACAAGAAGCCTCTGTGGCAACCGCGACTCAGCTGCAAGGTAAAGCGTTATCTTACAATAACATTGCTGATACTGACGCGGCACTTGAGTGTGTCAAAGAGTTCGACCTTCCTGCTTGTGTGATTGTAAAGCACGCTAACCCATGTGGCGTCGCGCTAGGTGACAACCTCCTTGAAGCTTACGATCGTGCTTATAAAACTGATCCAACCTCAGCCTTTGGCGGCATTATTGCTTTCAACCGTGAACTTGATGCTGCAACCGCGCAAGCTATCGTTGATCGTCAATTTGTTGAAGTGATTATTGCCCCTAAAGTCTCACCGCAAGCAACAGCAATTATCGCTGCCAAGAAAAACCTGCGTTTACTTGAGTGTGGCGAATGGTCAACCACAACCACAGCTTTTGATGTTAAACGCGTCAATGGTGGCTTGCTAGTTCAAGATCGTGACCAAGGCATGGTATCGCTTGATGATCTAACCGTCGTCTCACAACGTCAACCAACAGCTGACGAATTACGTGATGCGTTATTTTGTTGGAAAGTGGCGAAATACGTTAAATCAAACGCGATTGTGTATGCCAAAGGTAATATGACTATCGGTGTCGGTGCTGGTCAAATGAGCCGAGTCTATTCAGCTAAAATTGCGGGTATCAAAGCTGCTGACGAAAATCTAGAAGTCGCAGGAAGTGTAATGGCCTCTGATGCATTCTTCCCATTCCGTGATGGTATTGATGCCGCAGCAGAAGCCGGCATTACTTGTGTTATTCAACCTGGCGGCTCTATGCGCGATGATGAAGTCATTGCAGCCGCTGATGAACACGGCATGGCAATGGTCTTTACTGGTATGCGTCACTTCCGTCATTAATACCTCTAATAACGGATAGAATAGATTCAGGCTCTTCATCGAGCCTGAATTGATTTACAGTAGTGAAATACCGTAGCAGTTCACTGTTACGACGGTTTTAAAATATTAATTTTAGCGCAGCGCTCAAAGGGAAAATGATGAAAGTACTAATTATTGGTAATGGCGGCCGTGAACATGCATTGGGTTGGAAAGTGGCACAAAATCCAAATGTGGAAAAAATCTTTATCGCTCCAGGTAATGCTGGCACTGCACTTGAACCAAAATTAGAGAATGTCGACATCGGCGTTGAAGACATTAATGCTTTAGTTGAATTTGCCCAACGTAATCACATTGAACTAACCATTGTCGGCCCTGAAGCGCCATTGGTAATTGGTGTGGTTGATGCGTTTCGTGCCGTAGGATTAGCTATTTTTGGCCCAACCCAAGCCGCAGCACAACTTGAAGGTTCTAAAGCCTTCACCAAAGATTTTTTAGCCCGTCATCAGATCCCTACCGCTGATTACCAAAACTTTACTGAAATCGAACCAGCACTGGCTTATCTTAAGCAAAAAGGCGCACCAATTGTGGTTAAAGCAGATGGTTTAGCGGCTGGTAAAGGCGTGATTGTCGCCATGACGGAACAAGAAGCTGAAGCTGCAGTACGCGATATGCTCGCAGGTAATGCCTTTGGTGAAGCTGGTCACCGTGTGGTGATTGAAGAATTTCTTGATGGTGAAGAAGCGAGCTTTATCGTCATGGTTGATGGTAAGAATGTACTACCAATGGCCACCAGCCAAGATCATAAACGTGTCGGCAATGGTGATAGCGGTCCTAACACTGGCGGCATGGGCGCATACTCGCCAGCGCCAGTCGTCACTCAACAAATTCACGATCGTGTGATGCAAGAAGTTATCTATCCAACCGTTGAAGGCATGGCAGCAGAGGGGGCACCCTATACTGGTTTCCTCTATGCAGGCTTAATGATAATGGCTGACGGCACTCCAAAAGTGATCGAATATAACTGTCGTTTTGGTGATCCAGAAACTCAGCCTATTATGCTGCGCATGCAATCAGATTTAGTTGAACTTTGCTTAGCAGCCATTGACGGCAAACTTGATACCGTTGAATCAAAATGGGATCCACGTGCAGCTATCGGAGTAGTACTTGCTGCTGGCGGCTATCCTGCCGATTACCACAAAGGCGATATTATTAGCGGCTTACCTCAGCAAGAGCTAGCAGGAGAAAAAATCTTCCATGCAGGTACGACGAATAATCTTAACGCTGATGTGGTGACAAATGGTGGTCGCGTATTATGTGCCACGGCAATGGGTGATACCGTATTAGCGGCTCAACAGCGTGCTTATGCGTTAGCAAAACAAATATCATGGGATGGAATGTTCCACCGCGATGACATTGGCTACCGTGCTATTGCTCGCGAACAATAAAGCAACAATCCATAACTAAAAAACGCGCTCACATGGCGCGTTTTTTGTTTATAAATCATCGAATAAATTAATTTTCCAATAAATTCGGTGCAACCAAACACTGTTGTTGCTTGCGTTGCAATAAAATATTATCAACGTTTAATTGTTGTCCTTGCAACTGACCGCTTACCGCCATATAGCCTTGGCCTGATAATTTTTCTGCTGTCGCTTGAGCCACCACTTCAACCGCTTGATGCTGCTGACAGGGAATAAACTGCTGTTGTTGCCAATGTCCCTGCACCCAAGTTTGCTGGCGATGACTAAGTTGTTCAACTCTCGTCGCTAATCCAGCCGCCTGCCGACGTAACTTAGTAATTTCAGCATCCGTTAATGGCAAAATAGTTTGCCCTTGTTGATAACGTTGAAATACCGCTAAACCATCGCTATCAAACCGTAATTGCAATTGAAATGGAATAAGAGAACCATCGATACGCTGCTGTCCTTGTTGATAGAGCTCAAACAGCTTTCCTGAGCGCCAACGGTAGTTAGCCTGATATTGCCCTTGATTAGGGGTAAACACACGCTCACTGAGCGTTATAGGCTGATTAGGACGGAAGGTATACCAATAAAAATGAGGACCATCAGTTGCTGCTTGAGCAACAGTGACAGTTTTAGGCGCTATTACTGCATTTTCAGCCATGTCGCTTGCCGCACAGCCTGTGAGTAAAAATGCAACCACCAGAGAAAGCGTTATACGTGTCATAAAAAAACGCCAGAAGCTAATGCGAGCTGGCGCTATTTTTAATTACTTCAATGCGTCTTTAAGTGCTTTGCCAGCTACGAACGCAGGAACGTTAGCAGCAGCAATTTGAATTTCCGCACCCGTTTGTGGGTTACGGCCAGTGCGTGCAGCACGATGATTCACTTTAAATGTACCAAAGCCAATTAGTTGAACCTGGTCACCATCTTTAAGCGCATCAGTAACGCCTTCAAGAGTAGCTTCCAATGCTAATTTTGCTTGTGCTTTAGACAAATCTGCTTTTTCTGCGATCAGGTCAATCAGTTGGGTCTTGTTCATTAGGTTTCCCTTCTAAGGTTTTGGGCTTAATACCGCCCAACTCTAATTCAAAAGAAGCCTGTGTGGCAAAGGTTTGTCGGCTTTTATCTATCTAAATGCAGACTCTTTAACCATAAACTGAGCTAAAGTTCACAAAATGTTACTAATAACATTCAAAAAAGAGTTGTTTTTATTTCCACCCGCCCCGATTAATATAGCCGAAATTCGCTGATTAATTGACAGGTTGATATGGTACTGCTTACGATTTACATCTCTGTAGCTATAGGGGTGTCGTTTATTTGTTCCGTTTTAGAAGCGGTTTTATTGAGTATTTCGCCGGGATATATCGGCACTTTACGTCAACAAAACCACCCCGCAGCAGCTAAACTTGCCGCGCTCAAAAATAATATAGACCGACCCTTAGCCTCAATCCTAACCCTAAACACCGTCGCGCATACGGTAGGTGCAGCAACAGCAGGCGCACAAGCAACAGTGGTCTTTGGTAGTGAGTGGTTAGGTGTATTCTCAGGTGCATTAACCATCGGTATTTTATTATTATCAGAAATTATTCCAAAAACAATTGGAGCAACTTACTGGCGCCAATTAGCCCCAACCAGCGCAATATTATTACGTTGGATGGTGATCTTATTAATGCCGTTAGTATGGATCTCTGAGCAAATTACTCGTCGTCTGGCTCATGGTCACGTCCAACCGAAACTACGTGATGAATTATCAGCCATGGCAATGTTAGCGCATGAATCAGGTGAGCTTGGTGCTGGAGAGTCTAAAATTCTCACAAACCTACTGCAATTTAAAGATGTGAGCGTGACTAAGATCATGACCCCACGTCCGGTATTATTCCGTGTTAATGCAGAACAAACCATCAACGAATTTTTAGCAAAACATAAAAATAGTCCATTCTCACGCCCATTAGTATTCAGTGAGCACAGCGATAATATTATCGGCTTCGTACACCGATTAGAGCTATTTGCAGAAAGCCAAGCAGGCAAAGGTGGCCAAGAGCTCGGCACGCTAATACGTCCACTACCCGTGATTATGAGCAATGTTAGCGTACCAAAAGCGTTTGAGCGTTTAATGCAAGAGCGTTCTCAGTTAATTCTAATTGTTGATGAATACGGTACAGTACAAGGCCTCGTCACCCTGGAAGATATTTTTGAAAGTTTGGTTGGCGAAGAAATTGTTGATGAAGCAGATAAGAATACCGACATGCAGCAATTAGCTTATCAACGTTGGGATAAGTGGAAGAAAAAACATAAGATGATTGAAAATAATGATGATGATATTTAACCAACGTCATTATTATTGCTAGAAACTAAAAAGGGACCTTAAGGTCCCTTTTTTATTAGCATCATTAGCCCTAACCGCAATTTAGCTGCTAACCGTTATTGACACAATAACGCTCACCCGTCATACGGCTCACAACCCAACCAATAATCAATACCACCACTGTTGGTAAAATCCAGCCTGCGTAATAATGATATAGCGGTAAATGTGCCGTTAAAGCATTATCGATTGCTGCTGGCATCGCCCCCAAAATATGCACTGCATCAATACAACCAAAGGCAGTTGCGGTTGCGACGACAGCTAAGACTGCAACTTGGGATAATTGATGACGCAATGGTGCAATCAGTAACAACGCAATCGCAATCGGATGTAATGCGACCACAACGGGTAACGTTACTGCTAATAATTGTGCTAAACCGACATTGGCAACCAAGCCTGATAGCACCATAATCACCCACACACTTTTACGGTAAGTGACTTTACTAAAACTACGGCTATAAAACTCACTGCCAGCGGTTGTTACGCCAATCGCCGTCGTCAAACATGCCAAGACCAACACTGAACCCAAAATAATAATACCAAAAGCACCAAAATGCGCGTTAGTGAAAGCAGTCAGAATTTCACCACCATTGGCGAAGTTAGTCCCTAAATTCGCGCTGGTAACTCCAATGTACGCCAATGATAAATACACTAGCGCCATCGCGGTGGCATACATTAGAGCCGCAATAAATGTATATTTCGCAATCGCTTTCGGGCACTTAACCCCCATGCCTTCAATCGCTCTGAAAATCACCCAGCCAAAACCAATCGAGCCTAACGCATCCATGGTCATGTAACCCTGAGTCATACCTTCTGCCATTGCACCTGTCGCATAGGGACCAGAGGCCACTTCAACCTGACCTGACGGATATAGCACCGCAACTACGGCCATAATGGTTAAAATCGTTAATAACACCGGCGTCAACCATTTACCTAAAGTATCAACTAACTTACCTGGGTATAAAGAAAATAAAATCGCCGCTAAGCAGAACACTGCAGAAAAAGGGATTAAACCACTATCACCGATAAACGGTGCCAAACTAAATTGATAAGCAACGGTGATGGTACGTGGAATAATAAATGCTGGGCCAATCACAATAAACAACATCACCCAGAACCCGGTCGCTAACGGTTTTGGTAACGCTGCAGTTAAATTATCAGAGCCACGTACCCAAGCCACAATCACTAATGCTATTGCAGGTAAACCGACGCCAGTTAATAAAAAACCCGCCATACCACTGAGGAAATTATCTCCAGCTTGGTAACCTAGATAGGGAGGGAAGATTAAATTGCCAGCACCTAAGTACATAGCGAATGTCATGAAGCCTAAGGCGGCGATATTGCGTGCACTTAACATAGTATTCCTTGGTAATTACTTTTTAGCTTGGAGAAAGCGAGACGGGAAGTGGTGAAGTCTATCCTGCCGGCTTGCTCACAAGCTGACAGAAAAATGGTATGGCCTGTCAGCCCTGAATAAGATTCAGAGAGAGCAAGAGCTGTGAAGTAGCAATCGATGCTGTGCTATCAGCAACCATTGGTGGGATGAAGCAAGATACAATAGTGTTTACGATAGAATATTTCATATTTGCCTCCTTCAAACCAACAGACCACGAATGTCGTAGCAAACCAGCTACGCAGTGGTTATGTTATAAACGCTGCGGGGATGTAATTACAAGAGCCAAAATAAAATAAGTGGAATGGCGTAAAGTTAACTCACCAACCAGTCATATACACTGCTTTTCAAGTTTAAAATCAGAATAAACGACCATAACGAATTAAACAAACTGTTAACAAAAAACACCTGACGCCTAATTATTACATCATTAATGTCATTTATTCGTTACAGTTCAAAGCGTAATTTGGCAATATTTTGCTATAAAAATAACAACAGATATAAAAAAAGAAGCCAATTGGCTTCTTTTTTTATTTAATCATTAACGGATAATTACAATGCAATACCAATATTACTCACTGGCTCATCACGCAATTCAGCACGTAAATCTTTGATCAAATCAATATCACGGCGCTCTGCTTCTTTTAGAGCACGGAAAATTTCCCACTGAGTATCCCACTCAGCACATACTGCTTCATTTTGTTTTTGATTATCGTTAGTAATTTCAATACCCGTTTGCGCCGACTCTAAATCAGCGACGGTTTCAGCAGATAAAGCGCTTAGCTTTATTACTGTTTCTAACATTAAATCACGATCCAACATCGCGTGTAGAAGATCAGCTAGAGCAACACAAGCATCAATCGCAGGACGTACCGCATACAGATCGTAGTCATTTTCACTCGGTACCATGTCTTCTAACTTTTCAAGCTGACTTTCAAAGTTAATTTTGGCATTTTTAACCGTGAGGATCTCCCAAATACTGTCTAAGATCACTCGGTAACGTTGACCGTCTGTAAACTGTGTTTCTGCACAGAAAAAGGCGTAGTTTGGGTACATGCGCTCACATAACGACACCATAAATGTAAGGTGCTGCCAAGGTTCTAATTTTTCTAAACGTAACTGGACTGGATTCTTTAGCATGGGATAATCTACAGTAGTGATTTAGGTGGAAGTTTACTTGATAAACGAATGCTACAAAAGGAAAAGCATGATCAAAGTTAAGATCGTATCTCGCCAACAGCGACGTTATGTCGAATTACTCACTAACGCTAAGCTACCACAACTGAAAATCACCGAAGATCCACACCAAGCAACGGTGCTTATTGCTGATCCACCGTTGATCGCTACCAGCTTGAATAATTACCCGCATTTACAATGGTTACAATCCACTTATGCTGGTATTGATGCGTTAATTCAGCCCAATTTAAGACAAGATTATCAACTAACCAATATTCGCGGGATCTTTGGTCCATTAATAGCTGAATATATTATGGGTCAAATCCTCAACCACCAGCGCCATTTTTGTCGCTATGCTTTACAACAACAGCAGCAGCAATGGCAACCGATTCCTTATCAATCTATTGCTGGAAAAACCATGGTAATTATTGGTACGGGCACCATTGGCCAGCACCTCGCTAAGGTTGCAGCGGTATTTGGCTGCCATATCATTGGTATTAACCGTAGTGGTATCGCTGCCAGTGCTGATTTTAATCATACCTATCCAATCACAGCTATTGATACCGCTCTAGCTCAAGCCGACTATGTGGTTTCTATCTTGCCAGCGACATCACAAACCAATGATCTTTTTGATCAACAACATCTTAAACACTGTAAAAATGCGCTCTTTTTCAACGTTGGCCGCGGTAATAGTGTCAATGAAAACGGTTTATTGAATGCGCTTGAACAACATTATCTACAGCATGCGTTTTTAGATGTCTTCAAACACGAGCCATTACCAGCTGATCATCCATTTTGGCATCATCCCCAGATCACTATTACCCCTCACATTGCTGCAGAAAGCTTTCCTGAACAGGTTTTTACTCTCTTTAAAGACAACTATTCACGCTTCATACAACAACAAGAACTTATCTATTCCATTGATTTTAAACGTGAATATTAAACAGTTAGACTACTAAGCATTATTAATATGACAATACTACATTTAAGCAACATTCTAGATCAAGCTCGCCAATGTAAGATCTGCCTAGATCTTCCATTAGGGCCAAGACCTATTATTCAAGCGCATCAACAAGCGAAATTACTTATCATCGGCCAAGCCCCTGGAATAAAAGTCCATCAAAGTGGTATTCCTTGGAATGATGCCAGTGGTGAGCGTCTGCGCCGTTGGCTTGATCTCGATAGCGATACATTTTATGACCCAAGCCAAATTGCAATAATCCCGATGGGGCTCTGCTATCCTGGCAAAGGAAAATCAGGCGATCTGCCACCCCGCAAAGTCTGTGCTCCCCATTGGCACCCACAACTGTTACCGCTGTTACCAAATATAGGAATGACCTTACTCATTGGCCAATACGCCCAAAATTTTTATTTAGCAGATAAACCAGCCACATTAACTGCAACCGTGGCGGCTTGGCAGCAATGGGCACCACGATTTATTCCCTTACCTCATCCATCACCACGAAATAGTATCTGGCTCAAAAAAAATCCTTGGTTTGAAACTGATGTGGTGCCGTATATCCGTCACTATGTCCACCAGCACCTAGGGAAAATATCTAACCAAGAAATAGCAGATAATGAAGAATAGAAATAATTCATCAAAAAGCATCACTGGTTTTATTCCAATAACAAAAAACCCACACCGAAAAGGTCTGGGTTTTATTTTTCAATACCAACTAACAACTCGTACCTTAGTACTCACTGCTAAGTGATAATTACTTATGGTATGGCTTTGAAAGCTCATGTACCGCATCCACAAACACACCGGCGTTTTCAGGCGGCACATCAAGGTGAATACCATGACCTAAGTTGAATACATGACCAGTACCGCCATCACCAAAACCTTCAAGGATAGTGGCTACTTCTTGACGAATACGTTCAGGCTGAGCATAAAGCACTGATGGATCCATATTACCTTGAAGGGCAACTTTATCACCAACACGACGTTTAGCATCGCTAATATCAATCGTCCAATCTAAGCCAATCGCATCACAACCTGTCGCTGCAATTTGCTCTAACCACATACCGCCATTTTTAGTAAATAGAGTCACTGGCACTCGACGACCGTCATTCTCACGAATTAAGCCATCGACAATTTTATGCATATAGCGCAGTGAAAATTCATTGTAATCACGTGGGGTTAATACACCACCCCAAGTATCAAATACCATCACCGCTTGAGCACCAGCTTTGATTTGAGCATTTAAATACTCAATCACACTATCGGCTAGTTTATCTAGTAATAAGTGCAATGTTTGTGGCTCGGCATACATCATCTTCTTGATTTTAGTAAATGCCTTAGAACTACCACCTTCAACCATGTAAGTGGCTAATGTCCACGGACTACCAGAAAAGCCAATCAATGGCACTTCACCTTGAAGATCGTGGCGAATTTGGCGTACCGCATTCATCACATACTGCAACTCACCTTCAGGATCAGGAATACCAATGCGTTCTACATCAGCTTTGCAAGTAATTGGATGACTAAATTTAGGGCCTTCACCTGCTTCAAAATATAGTCCTAATCCCATTGCATCAGGAATGGTTAAAATATCAGAAAATAAAATTGCCGCATCTAATGGAAAACGCTTTAAAGGTTGTAGCGTTACTTCACTAGCTAGTTCAGCATTTTTACATAGCGACATGAAGTCACCAGCAACACCACGTGTCGCACGATACTCAGGTAGGTAACGGCCAGCCTGACGCATCATCCATACAGGTGTGCAATCTACGGGCTGCTTTAGTAATGCACGTAGATAGCGGTCATTTTTTAATTCGCTCATTTGAGACTCCACGGGTTAATTCTGCGTCATATTGTAGCACTCATTAATCTTAACAACCGAGTGCAATTGTTCGACAGGCTTTGATTAATGAGGAACATTTTCAGCATTCAATCTCAAAACAGTGTCGATAAGTCGTCGAGCAATCGTCCCCACAGGTGCCACCTCAGGTAACTGCTCTACGGTGGCCCAAATTGCATCAGTCAATTCTTCGTAGTCAGGTTTAATCTCACCACCAGCATAGTCGGCAATAAACCCAAGCATTAAATTAGAGGGAAATGCCCACGGCTGACTATCAAAATAACGAATATTTTTAACAGTAATACCGGTTTCTTCTAGCACCTCACGAGCAACACATTGTTCGGCAGTTTCACCTGGTTCAATAAATCCTGCAATCACGGTATACATTCCAGTTTTATGCCGAGGATGCTGCGCCAATAATAATTGCTGACCTTTACGAACCGCGACAATGACACACGGTGAAACGCGAGGATAATGAAGACTATTGCAGTGATTACAAGCCATAGCCAATACCTTAGTGTCTAATTGCATTCGATGGCCGCAATGACAACAAAAACGCTGGCTTTGGAGCATATAGTTCAATTGAATCGCTCTGCCTGCTAACGCAAATAACGCACTATCACAGCCCAGTAACTCTCTTAAGCTAAAGAAACTAGTATCATCAAAGCCACTTTCTTCAACCAGCCAATACACAGGTAACGATCCAAAATAACCAATAATTCGTTTAGTTATAGTGCTACAAATGAGTTGTTCACTCGAACATAAAGGCAAACACCCGTTTTGTAACAATAACTTGTCATTCCTAATCACACACCAATAAGCCTGATTCTCATTTTTTAACATTTTTATTACTTTCATCCTTGCAGCGGCGTAAATTTACTGGCAATCTAATCTTGAAACGGAATATTTATCCGAAACCATATCTCTTATATCAAGAGCCGGATCGCACAAGCATCCAATTAAGATGCTGATAGATCATGAGGATGTGCTCATGCTTAGTAAATTTGAACAAGTTAAGAAAGAATGGGGCGGCCATAACGATGTTATTGATCAATGGCTAATGATGCGCCAACAACTGCTAATCGATTACTGTAAGCTAATCGGTATCACTCCCAATGATGATAATCGTCATCTACCTACCGCGTCCAAACTATGTTTGTTTAGTGAAGATCTCGTCGATTATATTTCAGCGGGCCACTTCAAGATTTACGATAACGTAATGGAACGCTGGCATCAAACAGGCTTTTCGCCAACCGAAGAAATGTCTGCACTTTATGCAAAAATCACCTTAACCACTGAACCATTATTAAATTTCAATGATCGCTACGGCGCTATCAATGATAATGATCCATTAGACACCCTTGATAATGATTTATCACAAGTTGGCGAACTAATGGAATCTCGCTTCGCACTAGAAGATCAATTGATTGAATTAATCAGCGATAGTCTTGCTTGTCCTCCTGGTGCATAACCACCCAGAGCAATCGCAACTCACGCATTATTGTGGCAGTTTGTGACTGCCACTTATTTATTTGCACCTCGCACCTCGCACCTCGCACCTCGCACCTCGCACCTCGCACCTCGCACCTCGCACCTCGCACCTTAGGATTATTTCTCTCACAACCTAAATAACAGCCAATAAAAAAGGCACCCCGAAGGATGCCTTTTAGAATCAGTCACGCCAAGAATTAATTCTCGTCGTTAAGACCTGCATTCAATAGTGCCGCTAAGTCTTGAGAGGCTTGCTCTGCATCAACTTGTGGTGCTACTGGCTCCAGTTCAACATTACGTTGATTCTGGCGACGTTGGTGATAAGAGAAACCTGTACCCGCTGGGATCAAACGACCCACGATTACGTTTTCTTTCAGACCACGTAGCTCATCACGCTTACCAGAAACAGCTGCTTCTGTTAGTACGCGAGTTGTTTCCTGGAACGATGCTGCTGAGATGAATGACTCAGTCGCAAGCGATGCTTTAGTGATACCTAGTAAGTCACGTGAGAAACTTACTGGTGTCTTACCTTCAGCTTCAAGCTGACGGTTAGCAATCGTTACGCGAGAGAATTCAACTTGCTCGCCTTCTAGGAAATCTGAATCACCCTTAACAGTGATAGTTACCTTACGTAGCATTTGACGAATGATAGTCTCAATGTGCTTATCATTAATCTTAACGCCTTGTAGACGGTAAACTTCCTGAACTTCGTTAACGATATATTCTGCAACTGCGTGAACACCACGTAGACGTAGAATATCGTGCGGAGTTTCTGGACCATCAGCAATTACGTCACCCTTCTCAACTTTTTCACCTTCGAAAACGTTAAGTTGGCGATGCTTCAGGATCATCTCTTCGTACGGCTGACCATCAGTTGGCGTGATAATTAAACGACGCTTACCTTTAGTCTCTTTACCGAACGATACTGCACCAGTAATTTCAGCTAAGATAGCTGGTTCTTTAGGCTTACGCGCTTCGAACAAGTCAGCTACGCGTGGTAGACCACCCGTGATATCTCGGTTACCACTAGATTTCTGTGGAATACGAGATAATGTATCACCGATACCAACCATTGCGCCGTCATCAAGCTGAACAATCGCCTTACCAGGTAAGAAGTATTGAGCTGGCATATCAGTACCAGGGATCATTACATCGTTACCATCAGCATCAACAAGTTTGATAGCTGGACGCATATCTTTACCTGCTGCTGGGCGTGCTGCTGGATCAGTTACTTCGCTTGAAGATAGACCTGTTAGATCATCTGTTTGACGAGAAACTGTTACGCCATCAATCATATCAACGAACTGGATACGACCAGCCACTTCAGTGATGATTGGCATGGTGTGTGCTTCCCAGTTTGCTACTGTTTCACCAGCAACAACCTCGGCGCCATCACCTTTAGTTAGCAACGTACCGTAAGACAGTTTGTAGTTTTCTTTCGTACGACCAAGCTTATCAATGATACTTAGCTCAGATGCACGAGAAGTAATTACAAGCTTACCAGCATTGTTAGTTACGAACTTCGCATTATGCAGCTTCATAGAACCCGTAGTTTTCACTACGATCTTATTATCTGCTGCTGCTGCTGATGCCGCACCACCGATGTGGAACGTACGCATTGTTAGCTGTGTACCAGGTTCACCGATAGACTGCGCTGCAACAACACCTACTGCTTCACCTGAGTTGATCAGGTGACCACGAGCAAGGTCACGACCGTAACAGAACTTACAACAACCGAAATCGTTTTCACACGTTACTACAGAACGTACTTTAACTTGGTCAACAGAGTTAGCTTCTAGGATCTCACACCACTTCTCATCAAGAAGTGTATTACGAGGAGCTAGAACTTCTTCTGTACCAGGAAGTAGAACGTCTTCAGCAACAACACGACCTAGAACACGATCACCTAGTTGTTCCTTAACATCACCACCCTCGATTAGAGGCATCATGGTGATACCAGCGTAAGTACCACAGTCATCTGCTGTGATTACTACGTCTTGCGCAACGTCTACTAGACGACGCGTTAGGTAACCGGAGTTCGCTGTCTTAAGTGCCGTATCCGCTAGACCCTTACGAGCACCGTGCGTAGAAATAAAGTACTGGAGTACGTTTAGACCTTCACGGAAGTTCGCAGTGATCGGCGTTTCGATGATTGAGCCATCCGGCTTAGCCATCAGACCACGCATACCCGCCAACTGACGAATCTGTGCAGCAGAACCACGCGCACCAGAATCGGCCATCATGTATACACTGTTGAACGATTTTTGCTGTTCTTCTACGCCGTCACGGTTAATAACAGTTTCAAAAGACAGGTTATCCATCATCGCTTTAGCAACTTGTTCGTTAGCTGTAGCCCAGATATCGATAACTTTGTTGTAACGTTCACCAGCAGTCACAAGACCTGACTGGAACTGTTCTTGAATTTCAGCAACTTCTGCTTCAGCTTCAGCGATCTTAGTGTACTTAGCCGCAGGTACAACCATATCGTCGATACCAACAGATACACCAGAAAGTGCCGCGTAAGCAAAACCTGTGTACATAATTTGGTCAGCAAAGACAACAGTCTCTTTCATACCAAGCTTACGGTAACAGGTGTTAAGAAGTTTAGAAATTTGCTTCTTACCAAGTGCTTCAGTGTTTACAAGGCTAAATGGCAGACCTTTAGGAACGATAGGCCATAGCATTGCGCGACCAACAGTAGTATCAACTAATTGAGTATTCTCAATAAAGTTACCCTGCTCGTCTTTCACAAATTCTGTAATACGTACTTTAACGCGAGCATGTAGCTCTGCGTTTTTAGTAAGGTATGCTTTCTCAGCTTCCGCTGGTCCAGCAAGGTACATGCCTTCACCCTTCGCGTTTATTTTCTCACGCGTCATGTAGTAAAGACCCAATACAACGTCCTGAGAAGGTACGATGATCGGATCACCTGATGCAGGTGAAAGGATGTTGTTAGTAGACATCATCAAAGCACGAGCTTCTAGCTGCGCTTCTAGAGTCAATGGCAAGTGAACCGCCATCTGGTCACCATCGAAGTCGGCGTTGTATGCCGCACACACTAGTGGGTGAAGCTGAATCGCTTTACCTTCGATAAGGATTGGTTCAAACGCCTGAATACCAAGACGGTGCAATGTTGGTGCACGGTTTAGCATTACTGGGTGTTCACGAATAACTTCGTCTAGGATATCCCAAACAATCGCTTCTTCGCGCTCAACCATCTTCTTAGCAGCTTTGATTGTAGTCGCAAGACCACGAGTCTCTAGCTTGCCATAGATGAATGGCTTAAATAGCTCAAGTGCCATCTTCTTAGGAAGACCACACTGATGCAAACGCAGGTATGGACCTACGGTGATAACAGAACGACCAGAGTAGTCAACACGCTTACCAAGCAAGTTCTGACGGAAACGACCCTGCTTACCTTTGATCATATCAGCCAAAGATTTCAGAGGACGCTTGTTAGAGCCTGTGATAGCGCGGCCACGACGACCGTTATCTAGTAATGCATCAACAGATTCCTGCAACATACGCTTTTCGTTACGTACGATGATATCAGGAGCAGCCAGGTCAAGTAGACGCTTCAGACGGTTGTTACGGTTAATTACACGACGGTAAAGATCGTTAAGATCTGAAGTCGCGAAACGGCCGCCGTCTAGTGGTACCAACGGACGAAGATCCGGCGGTAATACTGGCAGTACAGACAGGATCATCCACTCAGGGTTGTTTCCAGACTGTAGGAATGCTTCAACCAATTTAAGACGCTTGGTTAATTTTTTACGCTTAGTTTCAGAGTTAGTTTCTTCTAGCTCTTCACGCATGTTTTCGATTTCAGCATTTAGGTCCATGTTGCCTAAAAGTGCTTTAACCGCTTCTGCGCCCATCTTCGCGTCGAACTCGTCGCCCCACTCTTCAAGTGCATCCAAGTACTGCTCTTCAGAAAGCAGCTGGCTACGCTCAAGGTTGGTCATACCAGGTTCGATAACAACGTATGATTCAAAGTAAAGTACACGTTCGATATCACGTAGAGGCATGTCCATTAACAAACCGATACGAGATGGTAGTGACTTTAAGAACCAGATGTGGGCAACAGGTGAAGCAAGCTCAATGTGACCCATACGCTCACGGCGTACTTTAGTCTGAGTAACTTCAACACCACATTTTTCACAGATCACACCACGGTGCTTCAAGCGCTTGTACTTGCCACAAAGACACTCGTAGTCTTTTACTGGGCCAAAGATACGTGCACAGAAAAGACCGTCACGCTCAGGCTTGAAGGTACGATAGTTGATTGTTTCTGGCTTTTTAACTTCACCAAAAGACCATGAACGAATCATGTCAGGTGAAGCTAGACCGATTTTGATAGCATCAAATTCTTCGGTCTTATGTTGTGCTTTCAGAAACTTAAGTAAGTCTTTCACATTCGGCTCCTGTGAGGAGTTGACCCATAAAGGCGCCAGGACTACTGGCGCCTTCATATTTATACCGGAGTAACTAATAAGTATAGGTGACTAACCTAAAACTTACTCGTCTTCCAGCTCGATGTTGATACCCAACGAGCGGATTTCTTTCAACAATACGTTGAATGATTCCGGCATACCAGGTTCCATACGATGATCACCGTCAACGATGTTTTTATACATCTTCGTACGGCCGTTAACGTCATCTGACTTAACGGTTAGCATTTCTTGAAGGGTGTATGCTGCGCCATATGCTTCAAGCGCCCACACTTCCATCTCACCGAAACGCTGACCACCGAACTGAGCTTTACCACCCAGCGGCTGCTGAGTAACAAGGCTGTAAGAACCGGTAGAACGGGCGTGCATCTTGTCATCAACCAAGTGGTTCAGTTTAAGCATGTACATGTAACCAACAGTTACAGGACGCTCAAACGGGTCACCAGTACGGCCATCAAACAACTTCAGCTGACCAGACGTTGGTAGACCACCTAATTGTAGCAATTCTTTAATTGATGATTCAGGTGCGCCATCAAATACAGGAGTTGCAATAGGTAGACCTTTACGAAGGTTTTGTACAAGTGTACGTACTTCGTCGTCTGATAGTTCAGCAATGTCAACCTTCTGGCGAGTATCGCCTAGATTGTAAACACGTTGTAGGAAGTTACGGAACTTGTGTAACTCCTGCTGTTCTTTCAGCATATCGTTAAGTTTGTCACCGATACCTTTCGCCGCAAGACCTAAGTGAGTCTCAAGGATCTGACCGATGTTCATACGTGACGGTACACCCAATGGGTTTAGTACGATATCAACCGTTTGACCTTTTTCATCGTATGGCATGTCTTCAACAGGGTTAATCTTAGAGATTACACCCTTGTTACCGTGACGACCTGCCATCTTATCACCAGGTTGGATACGACGACGAACAGCTAGGTATACTTTAACAATCTTAAGTACGCCAGGCGCTAAGTCATCACCCTGAGTGATTTTACGACGCTTAGTTTCAAACTTCTTATCGAACTCAGCTTTCAGTTCATCATACTGTTCTGCAAGCTGTTCCAATAGGTTTTGTTCTGATTCATCGTCAAGCGTTTGTGCAAACAATGTATCGCGGTTCATTGAAGAGATTTTCTCTTCGCCGTAACCTGCAGATAATAGAAGCGTACGAACACGAGCAAGAAGACCACCCTCAAGGATCTGGAATTCTTCTGTGATATCTTTCTTCGCTTCTTTCAGCTGCATCTCTTCAATTTCAAGAGCACGCTTGTCTTTCTCTACGCCATCACGAGTGAACACTTGTACGTCAATAATCGTACCAGTAACACTACCAGGAACACGTAAAGATGAATCTTTAACGTCAGAAGCTTTTTCACCAAAGATAGCTCGTAGAAGCTTCTCTTCAGGAGTCAGTTGCGTTTCACCCTTAGGTGTCACTTTACCAACTAGGATGTCGCCACCCTTCACTTCCGCACCGATGTAAACGATACCTGATTCGTCTAACTTAGAAAGCGCTGCTTCACCCACGTTAGGGATATCGGCAGTGATTTCTTCAGAACCCAACTTCGTATCACGAGCCACACAAGAAAGCTCTTGAATATGGATAGTTGTGAAACGATCTTCCTGAACTACACGCTCAGAAACCAAGATGGAGTCTTCGAAGTTATAACCGTTCCAAGGCATGAATGCGATACGCATGTTTTGACCAAGCGCTAGCTCACCAAGGTCTGTTGAAGGACCATCAGCAAGTACATCACCACGTGCTACTGGCTCGCCAGGTAGTACGGTTGGACGCTGGTTAATACATGTGTTCTGGTTAGAACGGGTGTACTTAGTTAGGTTATAGATGTCGATACCTGCTTCACCAGGAATCAACTCGTCTTCGTTAACTTTGATAACGATACGAGAAGCATCTACAGACTGAACTTGGCCGCCACGTTTAGCAACAGCAGTTACACCTGAATCAACACCGATTTGACGTTCAATACCAGTACCAACTAACGGCTTATCAGCACGGATAGTAGGAACGGCCTGACGTTGCATGTTCGCACCCATAAGGGCACGGTTAGCATCATCGTGTTCTAGGAACGGGATTAGCGATGCCGCCACAGATACAACCTGGTTGGTTGCAACGTCCATGTATTGAACATGGTCGCGTGGGTGCAAACCTGAATCGCCTTTCTGACGCGCAGTGATCAGTTCGTCAGCAAAAGAACCATCTTCGTTAAGCGCGGCGTTTGCCTGTGCAATAACGTATAGACCTTCTTCAATTGCTGATAGGTATTCGATTTCGTCCGAAACTTTTCCGTCAACAACTTTACGGTAAGGTGTTTCCAAGAAACCGTAAGGGTTACAACGCGCAAATACAGATAGCGAGTTGATTAGACCGATGTTTGGACCTTCAGGAGTTTCGATAGGACATAGACGACCGTAGTGAGTCGCGTGTACGTCTCGAACCTCAAAGCCAGCACGTTCACGAGTCAGACCACCTGGACCAAGCGCCGAGATACGACGTTTGTGAGTAACTTCTGACAACGGGTTGTTCTGGTCCATAAACTGTGACAACTGAGAAGAGCCAAAGAACTCTTTCACTGCCGCAGAAATAGGCTTCGCATTAATCAGGTCTTGAGGCATGATTGCATCAAGATCGCCTAAACTTAGACGCTCTTTAACAGCACGCTCAACACGAACTAGACCTACACGGAATTGGTTTTCAGCCATTTCGCCCACAGAGCGAATACGACGGTTACCAAGGTGGTCGATATCATCAACCTCGCCTTTACCGTTACGGATATCGATCAACTTCTTCATCACATCAATGATGTCGTCGTTGCTCAAAATACCAGGACCAGTTGTTTCTTCACGAAGAAGAGAACTGTTGAACTTCATACGACCAACAGCAGAAAGATCGTAACGATCTTCTGAGAAGAACAAGCTTTCAAATAATTGATCAGCTGCTTCACGTGTTGGTGGCTCGCCAGGGCGCATCATACGGTAGATTTCTACCAATGCACTTAGGCGGTCAGTACTGTTATCCACACGTAGTGTGTCTGACATGTACGGGCCGTGATCTAAATCATTCGTAAATAGAACTTCAATAGATTTATGACCAGCCTGAGATAGAAGTGCTAGTGCTTCCAAGCTTAATTCTTGGTTAGCCGTAACAATCAGTTCGCCAGTTTCTTCGTTGATATAATCACGAGATGCAATTTTGCCAACGATATATTCAACAGGTACTTCGATACTATCAATGCCATCTTTCGCCAATTGACGAATATGACGAGCAGTGATACGACGACCTTGCTCTACGTAAACTGTACCGTTTGCTTCGATATCAAAGCTTGCAGTTTCACCACGTAGACGATCAGGTACCAACTCCATAACTAAAGACTTACCACGAACTTCGAAATTAATCTTATCGAAGAACATGTCAAGAATCTGTTCAGTTGTGTAGTTAAGTGCGCGAAGGATAATAGACGCAGGTAATTTACGACGACGGTCGATACGTACGAAAACATTATCCTTAGGATCGAACTCGAAATCCAACCATGAACCACGGTAAGGAATAACACGAGCGTTATATAACACTTTACCTGAGGAGTGGGTTTTACCCTTATCGCTGTCAAAGAATACACCAGGACTACGGTGCAGCTGAGATACGATAACCCTCTCGGTACCGTTAATAACGAATGTACCGTTATCTGTCATGAGCGGAATTTCGCCCATGTAAACTTCTTGTTCTTTAATGTCTTTTACGGTGCCAGCCGGCGCGTCACGGTCATACATGACCAGACGTAGCTTCACGCGTAGTGGAGCAGAATAAGTTACGCCACGAATTTGACATTCTTTGACATCGAAGACCGGCTCACCGAGACGATAGCTAACGTATTGCAGCTCGGAATTGCCATTATAGCTCTGGATTGGAAAAACAGAGCGAAAGGCAGCTTCTAGACCGTAATGCCCTTCTGGATCCTGCTCGATAAATTTTTGGAAAGAATCAAGCTGGATCGATAGCAAGTATGGTGCATCCAACACTTGTGGACGCTTACCAAAATCCTTACGGATACGCTTTTTCTCGGTATAAGAGTAAACCATAGGTTCCTCAGATCGCTGATAAGTGATCCAAACTACCCCATATCACATGCGGGGGTAGTGACTAATCGTTGTTTTTTGTAGTAGGAATATTCCAATAAAACTAGAATATTTTTCACGCAGACAGTGGATACAAAACAAGGTAAAAATACCACCGGTCTATAGCGCAAAAAGGCCGGTGGCATTTTTGCCACCAGCCAATAGCCATAAATGGCTATGAAATCAAATAATTATTATTTAACTTCAACAGAAGCACCAGCTTCTTCTAATTGAGCTTTAAGAGCTTCAGCTTCAGCTTTATCTACGCCTTCTTTAACAGCAGCAGGTGCGCCGTCAACTACAGCTTTAGCTTCTTTAAGACCAAGACCAGTTGCGCCACGTACAGCTTTGATAACTTGTACTTTGTTAGGGCCAGCAGCTGTTAGGATTACGTCAAATTCAGTTTGCTCTTCAGCTGCTTCTGCAGCTGCGCCGCCTGCAACTACTGCAGCAGCAGCAGAAACACCGAATTTCTCTTCCATAGCTTCGATAAGCTCAACAACTTGCATTACAGACATTTCTGCAACTGCGTCTAGGATTTGCTCGTTAGTGATAGACATAACAATTCTCTTTTAAAGTCAACAATAAGTTTAAATAGTGTTCAGATAAAGTGCGGCAATTAAGCAGCAGCTTCTTCTTTCTGATCACGTACAGCCGCGATAGTACGTACAAGTTTACCAGCAGACGCTTCTTTCATGCACATCATTAGGCGTGCGATAGCTTCGTCGTAAGTTGGTAGAGTTGCTAGTACATCAGCGTTGGCAATAGCGCCTTCGAATGCAGCAGCTTTGATCTCGAAGCTTTTATTCTCTTTAGCGAAGTCTTTGAAAAGACGCGCTGCAGCACCTGGGTGCTCATTAGAGAAGCCGATTAGTGAAGGACCAACGAAAACGTCTTGTAGACATTCAAAGTTAGTACCTTCAACTGCACGACGTGCTAATGTGTTACGAACAACTCGTAGGTAAACGCCAGCTTCACGAGCTTGTTTACGTAGAGTTGTCATTGCACACACACTAACACCGCGAGAGTCAGCAACAACTGCAGACAGGGCACCATTGGCAGCTTCGTTGACTTCAGCAACAATTGCTTTTTTGTCTTGAAGATTTAATGCCATTGGATTTGCTCCTGGATAATTTCTGGGTCACCCCAGCATTTACACCACTCACTGCCGGTTGACAGGAGAGTTTTACGGCGCAGATCCAAAAAAGACTTACATCAATCATGTTCTGGCACCGTCTACGTAGGTAAATTAAGTTCCGAAAAACACCTACGGTCTTTGACGGAGGTCAATTGAAACCAATCAACCTCAGCCACGAATTCGGAAGCGACAAATTATACACTAACTTATCGCTTCTGCAAATTAGTTTACGCTACGTTAGCTTTCAGAGAGTTCTGATCTAACGCTACACCTGCACCCATAGTGGTAGAGATGCTTACTTTCTTAATGAAAGTACCTTTCGCTGAAGACGGCTTAGCACGCTTCAGTGCAACTAGAAGAGACTCAAGGTTCTCTTGTAGTTGAGCGGCATCAAAGTTCACCTTACCGATAGTAGTGTGAATGATACCATTTTTGTCGTTACGGTAACGAACCTGACCAGCTTTAGCATTTTTAACTGCTTCAGCAACGTTAGGAGTTACAGTACCAACTTTAGGGTTTGGCATAAGACCACGTGGACCAAGAATGGTACCAAGTTGACCTACAACGCGCATTGCATCTGGAGATGCGATAACTACGTCAAAGTTCATTTCGCCTTTCTTAACAAGAGCAGCTAGATCTTCCATACCTACAAGCTCAGCGCCAGCTTCTTTAGCAGCTTCAGCGTTTGCGCCTTGTGTAAATACAGCAACACGAATGTCACGACCAGTACCGTTAGGTAGTACAGTTGCACCACGAACGTTTTGGTCTGATTTACGTGCATCGATACCAAGGTTAACGGCAACGTCAACACTTTCTACGAATTTAGCAGTAGCTAGTTCTTTTAGAAGAGCAACAGCTTCATTGATATCGTACTCACGAGTAGAATCAACTTTGTCACGGATAACGCGCATACGCTTAGTCAGTTTAGCCATTATCTTAACCCTCTACCACTAGGCCCATTGAACGAGCAGTACCAGCAATTGAACGCTTCATAGCTTCAATGTCAGCACCAGTCATGTCTGCAGCTTTAGTCTCAGCGATCTCTAGGATCTGAGCGTCAGTTACAGTACCCACTTTGTCAGTGTTCGGACGGCCAGAACCAGACTTAAGACCAGCTGCTTTAAGCAGAAGAACTGCTGCAGGTGGTGTCTTAGTGATGAACGTGAAAGAACGGTCACTGTAAACAGTGATAACAACTGGAGTCGGAAGACCTTTCTCGATTGAGTCAGTCTTAGCGTTAAACGCCTTACAGAATTCCATGATGTTTACACCATGTTGACCAAGAGCTGGACCAACTGGTGGACTTGGATTCGCTGCACCAGCTGCAACTTGCAGCTTGATGTAAGCTTCTACTTTTTTAGCCATTGCTATATACCTAAATTTTGGGTTCAAACGTCTATTTTAAACAAACAGACTCCCCGTCTAACGAAAGGGCGCGAAATTATAGCCTAATTCCACGCCCCTGACAATACGAGTTGAACAGAATTTGATCAGTTCTTTTCGATTTGACCGAATTCAAGCTCTACTGGTGTTGCACGACCGAAGATTGATACAGAAACCTTAACACGGCTCTTATCATAATCTACAGATTCAATCGTACCATTAAAGTCAGCAAACGGACCATCAGTCACGCGTACCACTTCACCAGGTTCAAATACTGTTTTATGTACAGGGGATTCACTAGCTTGTTGTAGACGGTTTAAGATCGCATCCGCTTCTTTATCAGAAATCGGAGCTGGACGATCAGATGTACCGCCAATGAACCCCATTACACGAGGGATACTACGTACAAGGTGCCATGTTTCATCGTTCATCACCATTTGCACAAGTACATAGCCAGGGAAGAACTTACGCTCACTCTTACGGCGTTGACCAGCACGCATTTCTACCACTTCTTCCGTCGGTACTAAAACCTCGTCAAAGTGCTCTTCCATACCATGAATTTTGATATGTTCACGTAGTGATTGTGCTACACGGCCTTCAAAACCTGAAAAAGCCTGTACTACATACCAACGTTTTTTTGGAGCTTCGCTCATGAATTCTTACCTCACGCGCCAGTAACTAGGCGCACTAAACGGACCATAATGCCATCAATACCCCAAAGGGCTAATGCCATCACGACAGTGACTGCTAGAACGATAAAGGTTGTCTGCGTAGCTTCCTGACGAGTAGGCCACACTACTTTGCGGACTTCCATGCGCGATTCACGTGCGAACGTAACCACGGCTTTACCTTTTGCTGTCAATGCAGCCAAAATACCAGCAATAACCACAAGGGCAACTACGGCAGAAGCGCGCAAAACAACAGAAACATCACTGTATAGGTAATTACCAACCACAGCAGCAGCTAGCAAAGCAAAAACCACGACCCATTTCAGGCCATCCATTTTGCTTTCGCTTTCTTGGTTTTCGGCATTCGCTTTCATACAACCAACCTGTAACTAGTGTTAATCATCTAGACGAAAATAACCCCGCTTAAGCGAGGTCTAGGATGAAGGAAAAGGCTAAGCCTTTAATAACATTACAAAAACTTCATCTTTACGAAATTTCACTTCCACACTTTGAACAAAAAACATTCAATTTAAAGTTAAAGTGTAGAAAAAGGGCATCAAATGATGCCCTTTTTAGTGCTCTATCGTCAAATTTAATTCAACGACATTAGCGTAACTTATGCAACGATAGTCGCAACAACACCAGCACCAACTGTACGGCCACCTTCACGGATAGCAAAACGTAGACCTTCATCCATCGCGATAGGTGCGATTAGAGTAACAGTCATAGAGATGTTATCACCAGGCATTACCATTTCAACGCCTTCTGGTAACTCGATAGTACCAGTTACGTCAGTTGTACGGAAGTAGAACTGTGGACGGTAACCTTTGAAGAAAGGAGTGTGACGACCACCTTCATCTTTAGAAAGCACATAGATTTCTGAAGTGAAAGTTGTGTGTGGAGTGATTGAACCTGGCTTAGCAAGAACTTGACCACGTTGAACGTCATCACGCTTAGTACCACGTAGAAGAACACCAACGTTCTCACCAGCACGACCTTCGTCAAGAAGCTTACGGAACATCTCAACACCAGTACAAGTAGTTGTAATAGTGTCTACGATACCGATGATAGCAACTTCGTCACCAACTTTAACGATACCTTGCTCAATACGACCAGTTACAACAGTACCACGGCCTTGGATTGAGAAAACATCTTCGATTGGAAGGATGAATGGTAGATCGATAGCACGCTCTGGCTCTGGAATGTAAGTATCTAGCGCTTCAGCTAGTTCAACAATCTTAGCTTCCCACTCAGCTTCGCCGTTTAGCGCGCCTAGTGCAGAACCCATGATTACTGGGCAATCATCACCTGGGAAATCGTACTCAGAAAGAAGTTCACGAACTTCCATCTCTACTAGCTCAAGTAGTTCTTCATCATCAACCATGTCACACTTGTTCATGAATACGATGATGTAAGGAATACCAACCTGGCGACCAAGTAGGATGTGCTCACGTGTTTGTGGCATAGGACCATCAGTTGCAGCAACAACTAGGATACCACCATCCATTTGAGCAGCACCAGTGATCATGTTTTTAACATAATCGGCGTGTCCAGGACAGTCTACGTGTGCGTAGTGACGAGTAGGAGTATCGTACTCAACGTGAGAAGTTGAGATTGTGATACCACGCTCGCGCTCTTCTGGAGCGTTATCGATAGATGCGAAGTCTTTAGCAACACCACCGTACACTTTTGCAAGTGTAGTACAGATAGCAGCAGTTAGAGTTGTTTTACCGTGGTCAACGTGGCCGATAGTACCAACGTTAACGTGCGGTTTTACGCGTTCGAATTTTTCTTTAGACATGGATAGTCCCTCTGGGCACGGTATTTAGTGGCATTACGACCACACAACCAAACATGGGTTTGTTGAGTATATAACAAATTGATAAATATTGACTGAAGAGTGGTGCTGATAGGCAGATTCGAACTGCCGACCTCACCCTTACCAAGGGTGCGCTCTACCAACTGAGCTATATCAGCACACAAGAAGTGTGGAGCGGGCAGCGGGAATCGAACCCGCGTCATCAGCTTGGAAGGCTGAGGTAATAGCCATTATACGATGCCCGCAAAAACTTATTTACTCGTAGCGCTATTTAACTATTTGAAAATGGTGGTGGGGGAAGGATTCGAACCTTCGAAGGCAGTGCCGGCAGATTTACAATCTGCTCCCTTTGGCCACTCGGGAACCCCACCGAAATTCTTGAAACTGGTGCCGACTACCGGAGTCGAACTGGTGACCTACTGATTACAAGTCAGTTGCTCTACCTACTGAGCTAAGTCGGCTTAATTGATGCGCATTCTAGATAATGATGATTTTTGATGCAATAGCTTAGCGGCTTTTTTTTATGCTTTTTTTATCAATTGTCGTAAATTTATCCATTATCGACATTTCGCATACAAAGCAAGCCCTTCAAGTACCAATTCTGAGCGGTGATTATAATTTTTAATATCCGTAATAGGTAGATGTCTTACCCCTCCACCACATAACACCACCACTGGCTCAGCATCTAGCTTTTCACGCGCCTCTTTTAAACCATATTCAATCAAGCCAATCAAGGCCGCACGACAACCATTTTTAAGCCCATCAGCAGTATTATCAGCTAACCGCAAACTATTGCAATGTTCATGATCAGAAAACACCTTGGTAGTATTTTCTAACACCACTTTCATCATTAATTGATAGCCTGGTGCAATCCAGCCACCAAGATGCTTTCCATCACCACTTAAAACATCAAATGTTAACGCTGTACCAATATCAACGATGACGGTCGGACGCTTAAACTCTTGATGGATAGCCACTAAGGTTAACCACCTATCAACACCTAAATACTGATATTCGTTATAACCATTTTTAACCCCAAAGTCCTTACGCATTGTTTTCACTTGTAATACAGGAATATTTGCCACTTGTGCAATACGCTGGATGGTATTATCAACCTCAACGGGACCAACACTCGCAAAAACAATCCGCTTAATTCTTTGCTCTAAAATAGGATCAAGTACTAGCTCTAATTTTTTACTCGGATATTTACCGATTAACTCTATCTGACCACTTGTTTGTAATAGGGCAACCTTAACGTAAGTATTACCCGCTTCAATTAATAATTGCATCAACAACCTCTAAGGCTGATTTCACCACCAACATAAGCAGTAATACCATTGTCAGTTTCAAGTAATAACGCGCCTTGCTCATTAATACCACGAGCAATACCCTCAACAACCCGCTCACCAATGAGTAATTTTACTGGGCGGTTTAAAAAGTTATCAATTTTATTCCAACGCTCAACAAAACCACGAAGACCAACCTCTTCATACTCATTTAAAGTTTGATGAATACGAGCAATTAATGTCGCCGCTAACACGTTACGCGATGGCAACGGCGTACAGGCAGCACTTAAATTGGTCCATGCTTGATCAATCATATCGGTAGCAACTGTCGGCATGGCAATATTCAATCCCATTCCAATCACCAAATGAGCAGCATCGCCAGCTTTTCCGGTCATCTCAACTAAAATACCGGCTAATTTTTGATCATGACAATAAAGATCATTGGGCCATTTTACTCGAATATCTGGCGCACCAAATTGCTGCAAGGTTTCAGCAATGGCTACACCAACCACCAAACTTAATCCCATCGCAGCCGCCACGCCAGCCTCTAAACGCCAGTAGGTAGATAAATAGAGATTACTGCCAAAAGGAGACTGCCACTGTCGGCCTCGTCGCCCGCGGCCGGCTTGTTGATATTCAGCCAGGCAGACTGCACCACTTGGTAATTGACCAATCTGATTAAGCAAATGTTGATTAGTCGAATCAATCACTGGGATCAATTCTAGCTGTGGACAACTGACTAATTCAGTAATACGTTTACTATCAAGTAATTCAATCGGTGCTGCTAAACAATAACCTTTACCCTGGACACTATATAAATCGAGCCCCCACTGCTGAATAATCTTAATTTGCTTAGCAACTCCAGCGCGTGACATACCTAATGCCGATCCCAATTGTTCACCGGAATGAAATTGACCATCGGCTAATAAGCGAATAAGGGCTAAACGAGTTGAATGCTCTTTCATTATGCTAATATCTCATTCAAATGTGTCTCAGCATTCGCAGCCATAAATCGCACTTCATGTTCCAAAACAACACCAAACTTTGCTACAACACTATCAACCACATATTGTGCAAGACAAATAACATCCTGCGCTGTCGCTGTTCCTACATTAGTCAATACTAATGCTTGCTGTGGGTGTACTTTCGCACCACCAATTTGATGTCCTTTAAGACCACATTGATCGATCAACCAACCAGCAGCTAGCTTTGCTTGGTTATCATCAACACCATAACTAGGCATTGCTGGATAGTCAACAAGTAGCTTATTGCGTAATGTTTTGGAAATAATAGGATTTTTAAAAAAACTACCTGCATTACCAATTTCTGCAGGATCGGGGAGTTTTGCTTTACGAACCGTACATACAGCATCAAACACTTGCTGAATCGTCACAGTTGCCACATCAAACTGGTTTAAAGGTGCATAAGCTATCTGAGGCTGCCATAGTTTAGGTAAACAAAAACCAACAGCGACAATAATATGGCCATCTTTTAATTGATGTTTAAAGATCGAATCTCGATAACCAAATTCACAAGCAGCTGCTTCATAGCGGCTAACGTTATTGGTGTTAACGTCGAGTACATCAACGTACTGACAAACATCTTTGAGCTCAATACCATAAGCACCAATATTTTGAATGGGTGATGAGCCAACACAACCAGGGATTAGGGCTAAATTTTCTAAACCACCAATATTATGTTTTACACACCAGCTCACTAGTTGATGCCAATCCTCACCACCGCCGACATGCAAACAAAAACTTATATCAGTTTCTGTTAACGTAATACCTTTAATCCGGTTAAGAATAATCACACCTTGATAGTCTTCGCAAAAAAGCAAATTACTTCCTTGACCTACTACTAACTTAGGCATTGTATTAAAGTTTGAATCGTGCCAAATATTAACAAAATCATCAATACTTTCAGCTTCAACAATCTGTGTGGCTACAGCATCAATACCAAAGGTATGATAAGGTGCTAACCCATGATCAGGTAAAACTTTCATGTTAATTTAAGACCATATCTTTATACTAATTAGTCTATTTTACCCGATTCAATCCCACAACGCAGTGTTTTCCCATGAGCCAAATTCACTATCAGCAGTTAAATCCAATTCGATTACCTATCATTAATAAACTCTATAAAGATTTTTATCCCGCAGGTAAAGCAAAACGTGATGAAGTTCTATGGGTTGGCGAATCACAGCAAGGGGTTATTTGCTGTGTTCGATTTAAAAATATTGGTGAGCTACAGCTATTAACCGGAATGTTAGTTAAGCCAGAATACCGAGGCCAGAAAATTGCAACTCAATTACTACAACACGCTATACCGCAGATAAATCAAAAACCTTGTTATTGCTTTGCATTTAAAGAGCTTGAGGCGCTCTACCAGCATGCAGGCTTTATTACTCTAGAGCCTCAACAACTACCACATGATTTACAGCAACGATTTGAGCGTTACTGTAATAGTGGAAAAAAACTGATCCCGATGCACTATCTTGCTCAACCATAATCATAAATTAGTGAGGTGGTCGTATATCTAGCAATGAAGTAGGTTGACTTGACACTTTTTCTGATATAATTCGTTTCTTAACTCAAATTTATCTTCTTATAGATCGTGTAAACGAGGCGATAATGGATTCAGCTATTGCTAACAGGCAGTATATAGATCAACTGCCGTGTATTGCGCACAAGCCCGAAAATTTAGAGACTCTTTTTGACGCGAGCTCTTTCAGAAAGCGTTTATACCAAGAAATTGATTCGGCACAGCAACGCATTTATATCGTTGCTCTTTATCTGCAAGATGACGAGGCTGGTCGCGGTATATTGACTGCGCTATACGAAGCAAAGCAACGTAATCCAGCGCTAGATATTAAAGTCTTCGTTGATTGGCATCGTGCTCAACGTGGTCTCATTGGTGCAAGCCAATCTGATGGTAATGCGGCTTTATACCGTGAATATGCAGAGAAATACCAACACCCAATAGAAGTGCTTGGTGTACCTGTACGTAATCGTGAAGTTTTTGGTGTATTACACTTAAAAGGCTTTATTATCGATGATACGGTGATATATAGCGGCGCTAGCCTAAATGATGTTTATCTCGCACAACACGACCGTTACCGTTACGATCGCTACCATGTCATTAAAAACAGCAAACTCGCAAATAGCATGGCAACATTTATCACTGAAACCTTAGTCGAAAGTGATGCTGTTAATTGTTTAAATCAAGCGGTACGTCCCGATACAAAATCCTTAAAAAGTGCAATTAAAGATCTTCGTGCAGCATTACAACAAGCAAGTTATCACTATACTGCAGAAACGATTGCTGCCGACGAAGTAGGCTTAACACCATTAATTGGTTTAGGTAAACGTCGTAACCAGCTCAATCAAGAAATTTGTGCATTAATTGCAAGCTCACAGCATGAATTAACAATTTGCACGCCCTATTTCAACTTTCCACGAGGTGTTAGCAAAGAAGTTATTAAGGCATTAAAACGTGGAGTTAAAATTACTATCGTTGTAGGTGATAAAACGGCTAATGACTTTTATATTCCACCATCAGAGCCTTTTAAAACTATCGCTGGTTTACCTTATCTTTACGAAGTAAACCTACGTAATTTTGCTAAAAATAATGAGTCGGCAATCGCAAGTCGCCAATTAGCGATTCACCTTTGGAAGCATGATAACAATAGCTTTCACCTTAAAGGGATCTGGGTTGATAGCCAATATATGCTTGTTACAGGTAATAACTTAAACCCCCGCGCATGGAAACTTGATTTAGAAAATGCCATTCTAATTCATGATAAGAACCAACTTCTAGCTCTTCAAACTCAACAAGAAATTGATTGTATCCTTACCCACACCACGTTGATTGGTAGCTACAAACAAATTGAAAAGATTGACAGTTACCCACCTCAAGTGAAGAAGTTAATTAAGCGGATCCGTCGTGTCAAGGCCGATCATATCCTTAATCAAATCCTATAACATCACTACAATGCGCAGCAATTATATAATTTGCTGCGCAATATCTCTACTTCTTAACCATTCCTCCTATCCGACCAATACCTACTATCAAATTCAGAGCTATTACATCTATTTAAACAGCGGCATACTTAATTATAGATCTCTTTAATAATGACAAAATAGACATACCGACATCAACCCCCTCTTCGTGATATAACACTAGCTCTCCAAAAAGTTAATCAAATGAACAACTACGCTATAGCTACCCTTTCCTACAGACGAAAAAAAACCTGAATCGTTAGATTCAGGTTTTTTTAATAATGGCGGAGTGGACGGGACTCGAACCCGCGACCCCCGGCGTGACAGGCCGGTATTCTAACCAACTGAACTACCACTCCGCAGTGTCTATTCAGCATTTAAGCAATTTGAAGCCTGGCGATGTCCTACTCTCACATGGGGAGACCCCACACTACCATCGGCGCTATTACGTTTCACTACTGAGTTCGGCAAGGGATCAGGTGGGTCCATAACGCTATGGTCGCCAAGCAAATTCTGTTTTATTTATCGCCTTATGGCAATAAATAGCAATCTGGGAAAATCTAACTAGTTGTTCTCAACACGCATTCAAGCGTTTGCAGAGTCCGTCTCTTCTCTTTGAGAAGAAAAACCCCTTGGGTGTTGTATGGTTAAGCCTCACGGGCAATTAGTATCAGTTAGCTCAATGCCTCGCAGCACTTACACACCTGACCTATCAACGTTGTAGTCTTCAACAACCCTTTAGAGACCTTAAAGGTCTAGGGATGACTCATCTTGAGGCTCGCTTCCCGCTTAGATGCTTTCAGCGGTTATCGATTCCGAACTTAGCTACCGGGCAATGCATCTGGCGATACAACCCGAACACCAGCGGTTCGTCCACTCCGGTCCTCTCGTACTAGGAGCAGCCCCTCTCAATCATCCAACGCCCACGGCAGATAGGGACCGAACTGTCTCACGACGTTCTAAACCCAGCTCGCGTACCACTTTAAATGGCGAACAGCCATACCCTTGGGACCGACTTCAGCCCCAGGATGTGATGAGCCGACATCGAGGTGCCAAACACCGCCGTCGATATGAACTCTTGGGCGGTATCAGCCTGTTATCCCCGGAGTACCTTTTATCCGTTGAGCGATGGCCCTTCCATTCAGAACCACCGGATCACTATGACCTGCTTTCGCACCTGCTCGAATTGTCATTCTCGCAGTCAAGCGGGCTTATGCCATTGCACTAACCTCACGATGTCCGACCGTGATTAGCCCACCTTCGTGCTCCTCCGTTACTCTTTGGGAGGAGACCGCCCCAGTCAAACTACCCACCAGGCACTGTCCGTAACCCCGATAAGGGGCCAACGTTAGAACATCAAGCATACAAGGGTGGTATTTCAAGATTGACTCCACAACCACTGGCGCGGTTGCTTCAACGTCTCCCACCTATCCTACACATGTAGGGTCAATGTTCAGTGCCAAGCTATAGTAAAGGTTCACGGGGTCTTTCCGTCTAGCCGCGGGTACACAGCATCTTCACTGCGATTTCAATTTCACTGAGTCTCGGGTGGAGACAGCGTGGCCATCATTACGCCATTCGTGCAGGTCGGAACTTACCCGACAAGGAATTTCGCTACCTTAGGACCGTTATAGTTACGGCCGCCGTTTACCGGGGCTTCGATCAAGAGCTTCGACCGAAGTCTAACCCCATCAATTAACCTTCCGGCACCGGGCAGGCGTCACACCGTATACGTCATCTTTCGATTTTGCACAGTGCTGTGTTTTTAATAAACAGTTGCAGCCACCTGGTATCTGCGACTCCCGGCAGCTTAGAGAGCAAGTCTCATCACCGCTAGGAGCGTACCTTCTCCCGAAGTTACGGTACCATTTTGCCTAGTTCCTTCACCCGAGTTCTCTCAAGCGCCTTGGTATTCTCTACCTGATCACCTGTGTCGGTTTGGGGTACGATTTCTTATAATCTGAAGCTTAGAAGCTTTTCCCGGAAGCATGGCATCAATGACTTCACTACCGTAGTAGCTCGACATCGTATCTCAGCCTTAAGATGAACCGGATTTGCCTAATTCATCAGCCTACATACTTGGACCTGGACAACCGTCGCCAGGCTCACCTAGCCTTCTCCGTCCCTCCATCGCAATTATAAGAAGTACGGGAATATTAACCCGTTTCCCATCGACTACGCCTTTCGGCCTCGCCTTAGGGGTCGACTTACCCTGCCCCGATTAACGTTGGACAGGAACCCTTGATCTTCCGGCGAGGGAGTTTTTCACTCCCTTTATCGTTACTCATGTCAGCATTCGCACTTCTGATACCTCCAGCACACTTTACAATGCACCTTCAACGGCTTACAGAACGCTCCCCTACCCAATGTGAACGAATTCACATTGCCGCAGCTTCGGTGTATAGCTTAGCCCCGTTAAATCTTCCGCGCAGGCCGACTCGACCAGTGAGCTATTACGCTTTCTTTAAATGATGGCTGCTTCTAAGCCAACATCCTGGCTGTCTGAGCCTTCCCACATCGTTTCCCACTTAGCTATAACTTTGGGACCTTAGCTGGCGGTCTGGGTTGTTTCCCTCTTCACGACGGACGTTAGCACCCGCCGTGTGTCTCCCGGATAGTACTTACTGGTATTCGGAGTTTGCAAAGGGTTGGTAAGTCGGGATGACCCCCTAGCCTTAACAGTGCTCTACCCCCAGTAGTATTCGTCCGAGGCGCTACCTAAATAGCTTTCGGGGAGAACCAGCTATCTCCGAGTTTGATTGGCCTTTCACCCCTAGCCACAAGTCATCCGCTAATTTTTCAACATTAGTCGGTTCGGTCCTCCAGTAAGTGTTACCTCACCTTCAACCTGCCCATGGCTAGATCACTCGGTTTCGGGTCTAATCCTAGCAACTATGACGCCCAGTTAAGACTCGGTTTCCCTACGGCTCCCCTAAACGGTTAACCTTGCTACTAAAATTAAGTCGCTGACCCATTATACAAAAGGTACGCAGTCACCCAACAAGTGGGCTCCTACTGCTTGTACGTACACGGTTTCAGGTTCTATTTCACTCCCCTCACAGGGGTTCTTTTCGCCTTTCCCTCACGGTACTGGTTCACTATCGGTCAGTCAGGAGTATTTAGCCTTGGAGGATGGTCCCCCCATGTTCAAACAGGATATCACGTGTCCCGTCCTACTCGATTTCACTAAGACTGCATTTTTGGTTACGGGGCTATCACCCTGTATCGCGGTCCTTTCCAGAACCTTCACCTAACGCAGAACTAGCTTAAGGGCTAATCCGGTTTCGCTCGCCGCTACTACCGGAATCTCGGTTGATTTCTCTTCCTCGGGGTACTTAGATGTTTCAGTTCCCCCGGTTCGCTTCATTAACCTATGTATTCAGTTAATGATACTAGCTTATGCTAGTGGGTTTCCCCATTCGGAAATCCCAGACTCAAGTGGCTTTTACTGCCTAATCTGGGCTTATCGCAAGTTAATACGTCCTTCATCGCCTCTGACTGCCAAGGCATCCACCGTGTACGCTTAGTCACTTAACCATACAACCCCAAGAGGTCTTGTATGTTCAACTAACCAAGGTTTGCGTTTAATAATCCGATCAAGAAAATATTAAACATTGGTTTTTCGCCGGACTCGATACAAGACACTTGAATGTGTGTTGTTTTGAGAACTCGTTTTTATCCGAAGATAAAAACATTTTTTAAAATCAATCTTTCGATTGAATTTACTAGTCAGCTTTCCAGATTGTTAAAGAGCATGTGTCTATCTTTCGACGTCCACTTTTTAAAAGCACTCAAAATCTCTTTTATTTAAGAGAAGTACGTTTAAAAAGTGGCGTCCCGTAGGGGAGTCGAACCCCTGTTACCGCCGTGAAAGGGCGGTGTCCTAGGCCTCTAGACGAACGGGACATTGGTGGAGCTATGCGGGATCGAACCGCAGACCTCCTGCGTGCAAGGCAGGCGCTCTCCCAGCTGAGCTATAACCCCAATGTTTTACTTCAAAAGAAGTTCTCCGAAGAGAAATGGTGGGCGATACCGGGCTCGAACCAGTGACCCCCTCCTTGTAAGGGAGGTGCTCTCCCAACTGAGCTAATCGCCCACGATAGTTTTAATTCCTTCGTGAGAAAGAATGGTGGGTCGTGCAGGATTCGAACCTGCGACCAATTGATTAAAAGTCAACTGCTCTACCAACTGAGCTAACGACCCATTGGCGTCCCGTAGGGGAGTCGAACCCCTGTTACCGCCGTGAAAGGGCGGTGTCCTAGGCCTCTAGACGAACGGGACATTGGTGGAGCTATGCGGGATCGAACCGCAGACCTCCTGCGTGCAAGGCAGGCGCTCTCCCAGCTGAGCTATAACCCCAATGTTTTNTGTCTATCTTTCGACGTCCACTTTTTAAAAGCACTCAAAATCTCTTTTATTTAAGAGAAGTACGTTTAAAAAGTGGCGTCCCGTAGGGGAGTCGAACCCCTGTTACCGCCGTGAAAGGGCGGTGTCCTAGGCCTCTAGACGAACGGGACAATGTTCATAACATAAGTTGTTGGGCAACTTATGTTGGCTCTTTTACATTTCGACCAAGCAATCTGTGTGGACACTGCATAAAACAGAAAAGTCTTTAGGTAAGGAGGTGATCCAGCCCCAGGTTCCCCTAGGGCTACCTTGTTACGACTTCACCCCAGTCATGAACCACACCGTGGTAAACGCCCTCCCGAAGGTTAAGCTATCTACTTCTGGTGCAGCCCACTCCCATGGTGTGACGGGCGGTGTGTACAAGGCCCGGGAACGTATTCACCGTGACATTCTGATTCACGATTACTAGCGATTCCGACTTCATGGAGTCGAGTTGCAGACTCCAATCCGGACTACGACGTACTTTGTGGGATTCGCTCACTATCGCTAGCTTGCAGCCCTCTGTATACGCCATTGTAGCACGTGTGTAGCCCTACTCGTAAGGGCCATGATGACTTGACGTCGTCCCCACCTTCCTCCGGTTTATCACCGGCAGTCTCCCTGGAGTTCCCACCATTACGTGCTGGCAAACAAGGATAAGGGTTGCGCTCGTTGCGGGACTTAACCCAACATTTCACAACACGAGCTGACGACAGCCATGCAGCACCTGTCTCAGAGTTCCCGAAGGCACTAAGCTATCTCTAGCGAATTCTCTGGATGTCAAGAGTAGGTAAGGTTCTTCGCGTTGCATCGAATTAAACCACATGCTCCACCGCTTGTGCGGGCCCCCGTCAATTCATTTGAGTTTTAATCTTGCGACCGTACTCCCCAGGCGGTCTACTTAACGCGTTAGCTCCGAAAGCCACGGCTCAAGGCCACAACCTTCAAGTAGACATCGTTTACGGCGTGGACTACCAGGGTATCTAATCCTGTTTGCTCCCCACGCTTTCGCATCTGAGCGTCAGTCTTTGTCCAGGGGGCCGCCTTCGCCACCGGTATTCCTTCAGATCTCTACGCATTTCACCGCTACACCTGAAATTCTACCCCCCTCTACAAGACTCTAGTCTGCCAGTTCAAAATGCTGTTCCGAGGTTGAGCCCCGGGCTTTCACATCTTGCTTAACAGACCGCCTGCATGCGCTTTACGCCCAGTAATTCCGATTAACGCTCGCACCCTCCGTATTACCGCGGCTGCTGGCACGGAGTTAGCCGGTGCTTCTTCTGTTGCTAACGTCAAACGCTGAAGCTATTAACTCCAACGCCTTCCTCACAACTGAAAGTACTTTACAACCCGAAGGCCTTCTTCATACACGCGGCATGGCTGCATCAGGGTTTCCCCCATTGTGCAATATTCCCCACTGCTGCCTCCCGTAGGAGTCTGGACCGTGTCTCAGTTCCAGTGTGGCTGATCATCCTCTCAGACCAGCTAGGGATCGTCGCCTTGGTGAGCCATTACCCCACCAACTAGCTAATCCCACCTGGGCTAATCCTGACGCGAGAGGCCCGAAGGTCCCCCTCTTTGCTCCGAAGAGATTATGCGGTATTAGCTATCGTTTCCAATAGTTATCCCCCACATCAGGGTATATTCCCAGGCATTACTCACCCGTCCGCCGCTCGTCAGCAAAAGAAGCAAGCTTCTTTTCTGTTACCGCTCGACTTGCATGTGTTAGGCCTGCCGCCAGCGTTCAATCTGAGCCATGATCAAACTCTTCAATTAAAGTTTTGTTGGTCTTTCGACCGGCTCAATAAATACTGACTTTAAATACCGTAGTAAATTAAAGCTTTTTATCATTTAAAAAATGATAATTAAATAACTGTGCCAAAATAACTTGCGCTATTTTGTTTTGGTCACTCAGTTTATTGATAAATCTTTCGACTTAACTATTCAGTGAGTGCCCACACAGATTGCATGGTCAAATTGTTAAAGAACGTTGACTTTCAATGCCTTAGCGTTGAACGCTTCAGCAAGTCAGGTGGCGTATAATACGCTTTTCTGATGTTCAGTCAAGACAAAATTTTCATCTTTTTTATCAATCGATTAAAAAGTAAAAACCTTCTGTTGACGTCGCTCACATTTCAATCAGCGAGAGCGAAATAAAAGCCCGTTCATTGAACGGGCTCTCATAAATTTGAGCCTGGCGATGTCCTACTCTCACATGGGGAGACCCCACACTACCATCGGCGCTATTACGTTTCACTACTGAGTTCGGCAAGGGATCAGGTGGGTCCATAACGCTATGGTCGCCAAGCAAATTCTGTTTTATTTATCGCCTTATGGCAATAAATAGCAATCTGGGAAAATCTAACTAGTTGTTCTCAACACGCATTCAAGCGTTTGCAGAGTCCGTCTCTTCTCTTTGAGAAGAAAAACCCCTTGGGTGTTGTATGGTTAAGCCTCACGGGCAATTAGTATCAGTTAGCTCAATGCCTCGCAGCACTTACACACCTGACCTATCAACGTTGTAGTCTTCAACAACCCTTTAGAGACCTTAAAGGTCTAGGGATGACTCATCTTGAGGCTCGCTTCCCGCTTAGATGCTTTCAGCGGTTATCGATTCCGAACTTAGCTACCGGGCAATGCATCTGGCGATACAACCCGAACACCAGCGGTTCGTCCACTCCGGTCCTCTCGTACTAGGAGCAGCCCCTCTCAATCATCCAACGCCCACGGCAGATAGGGACCGAACTGTCTCACGACGTTCTAAACCCAGCTCGCGTACCACTTTAAATGGCGAACAGCCATACCCTTGGGACCGACTTCAGCCCCAGGATGTGATGAGCCGACATCGAGGTGCCAAACACCGCCGTCGATATGAACTCTTGGGCGGTATCAGCCTGTTATCCCCGGAGTACCTTTTATCCGTTGAGCGATGGCCCTTCCATTCAGAACCACCGGATCACTATGACCTGCTTTCGCACCTGCTCGAATTGTCATTCTCGCAGTCAAGCGGGCTTATGCCATTGCACTAACCTCACGATGTCCGACCGTGATTAGCCCACCTTCGTGCTCCTCCGTTACTCTTTGGGAGGAGACCGCCCCAGTCAAACTACCCACCAGGCACTGTCCGTAACCCCGATAAGGGGCCAACGTTAGAACATCAAGCATACAAGGGTGGTATTTCAAGATTGACTCCACAACCACTGGCGCGGTTGCTTCAACGTCTCCCACCTATCCTACACATGTAGGGTCAATGTTCAGTGCCAAGCTATAGTAAAGGTTCACGGGGTCTTTCCGTCTAGCCGCGGGTACACAGCATCTTCACTGCGATTTCAATTTCACTGAGTCTCGGGTGGAGACAGCGTGGCCATCATTACGCCATTCGTGCAGGTCGGAACTTACCCGACAAGGAATTTCGCTACCTTAGGACCGTTATAGTTACGGCCGCCGTTTACCGGGGCTTCGATCAAGAGCTTCGACCGAAGTCTAACCCCATCAATTAACCTTCCGGCACCGGGCAGGCGTCACACCGTATACGTCATCTTTCGATTTTGCACAGTGCTGTGTTTTTAATAAACAGTTGCAGCCACCTGGTATCTGCGACTCCCGGCAGCTTAGAGAGCAAGTCTCATCACCGCTAGGAGCGTACCTTCTCCCGAAGTTACGGTACCATTTTGCCTAGTTCCTTCACCCGAGTTCTCTCAAGCGCCTTGGTATTCTCTACCTGATCACCTGTGTCGGTTTGGGGTACGATTTCTTATAATCTGAAGCTTAGAAGCTTTTCCCGGAAGCATGGCATCAATGACTTCACTACCGTAGTAGCTCGACATCGTATCTCAGCCTTAAGATGAACCGGATTTGCCTAATTCATCAGCCTACATACTTGGACCTGGACAACCGTCGCCAGGCTCACCTAGCCTTCTCCGTCCCTCCATCGCAATTATAAGAAGTACGGGAATATTAACCCGTTTCCCATCGACTACGCCTTTCGGCCTCGCCTTAGGGGTCGACTTACCCTGCCCCGATTAACGTTGGACAGGAACCCTTGATCTTCCGGCGAGGGAGTTTTTCACTCCCTTTATCGTTACTCATGTCAGCATTCGCACTTCTGATACCTCCAGCACACTTTACAATGCACCTTCAACGGCTTACAGAACGCTCCCCTACCCAATGTGAATAAATTCACATTGCCGCAGCTTCGGTGTATAGCTTAGCCCCGTTAAATCTTCCGCGCAGGCCGACTCGACCAGTGAGCTATTACGCTTTCTTTAAATGATGGCTGCTTCTAAGCCAACATCCTGGCTGTCTGAGCCTTCCCACATCGTTTCCCACTTAGCTATAACTTTGGGACCTTAGCTGGCGGTCTGGGTTGTTTCCCTCTTCACGACGGACGTTAGCACCCGCCGTGTGTCTCCCGGATAGTACTTACTGGTATTCGGAGTTTGCAAAGGGTTGGTAAGTCGGGATGACCCCCTAGCCTTAACAGTGCTCTACCCCCAGTAGTATTCGTCCGAGGCGCTACCTAAATAGCTTTCGGGGAGAACCAGCTATCTCCGAGTTTGATTGGCCTTTCACCCCTAGCCACAAGTCATCCGCTAATTTTTCAACATTAGTCGGTTCGGTCCTCCAGTAAGTGTTACCTCACCTTCAACCTGCCCATGGCTAGATCACTCGGTTTCGGGTCTAATCCTAGCAACTATGACGCCCAGTTAAGACTCGGTTTCCCTACGGCTCCCCTAAACGGTTAACCTTGCTACTAAAATTAAGTCGCTGACCCATTATACAAAAGGTACGCAGTCACCCAACAAGTGGGCTCCTACTGCTTGTACGTACACGGTTTCAGGTTCTATTTCACTCCCCTCACAGGGGTTCTTTTCGCCTTTCCCTCACGGTACTGGTTCACTATCGGTCAGTCAGGAGTATTTAGCCTTGGAGGATGGTCCCCCCATGTTCAAACAGGATATCACGTGTCCCGTCCTACTCGATTTCACTAATAAAGCGTTGTTGGTTACGGGGCTATCACCCTGTATCGCGGTCCTTTCCAGAACCTTCACCTAACGCAGAACTAGCTTAAGGGCTAATCCGGTTTCGCTCGCCGCTACTACCGGAATCTCGGTTGATTTCTCTTCCTCGGGGTACTTAGATGTTTCAGTTCCCCCGGTTCGCTTCATTAACCTATGTATTCAGTTAATGATACTAGCTTATGCTAGTGGGTTTCCCCATTCGGAAATCCCAGACTCAAGTGGCTTTTACTGCCTAATCTGGGCTTATCGCAAGTTAATACGTCCTTCATCGCCTCTGACTGCCAAGGCATCCACCGTGTACGCTTAGTCACTTAACCATACAACCCCAAGAGGTCTTGTATGTTCAACTAACCAAGGTTTGCGTTTAATAATCCGATCAAGAAACTATTAAACATTGGTTTTTCGCCGGACTCGATACAAGACACTTGAATGTGTGTTGTTTTGAGAACTCGTTTTTATCCGAAGATAAAAACATTTTTTAAAATCAATCTTTCGATTGAATTTACTAGTCAGCTTTCCAGATTGTTAAAGAACATGTAATCATCGTTAGATAACCACTTTTTAAACACACTTTTTCAAATGTACTTAAAGAGTGGTGGAGCTATGCGGGATCGAACCGCAGACCTCCTGCGTGCAAGGCAGGCGCTCTCCCAGCTGAGCTATAACCCCAACGATGTAAAAGACTTTACCGCCACTTTTTCTGGGAGAAAAAGTGGTGGGTCTGAGTGGACTCGAACCACCGACCTCACCCTTATCAGGGGTGCGCTCTAACCACCTGAGCTACAGACCCAAGTCTTTTTACGTTCTACATTTCGACCAAGCAATCTGTGTGGACACTGCATAAAACAG
>NZ_LN794352.1:3198298-3293680 GCF_000613045.3 Photobacterium kishitanii
ACGCGAGAGGCCCGAAGGTCCCCCTCTTTGCTCCGAAGAGATTATGCGGTATTAGCTATCGTTTCCAATAGTTATCCCCCACATCAGGGTATATTCCCAGGCATTACTCACCCGTCCGCCGCTCGTCAGCAAAAGAAGCAAGCTTCTTTTCTGTTACCGCTCGACTTGCATGTGTTAGGCCTGCCGCCAGCGTTCAATCTGAGCCATGATCAAACTCTTCAATTAAAGTTTTGTTGTTTCTTTCGAAACGGCTCAATAAATACTGACTTTAAATACCTTTTCTTTATAAATAAAGAATGTAAATTAAAGCTTTTTATCATTTAAAAAATGATAATTAAATAACTGTGCCAAAATAACTTGCGTCATTTTGTTTTGGTCACTCAGTTTATTGATAAATCTTTCGACTTAACTATTCAGTGAGTGCCCACACAGATTGCATGGTCAAATTGTTAAAGAACGTTGACTCAACACTACGTGCTGGTCAGGGATGCGTATAATACGCAAACTTAACTCAAAGTCAAGAAGAAATTTTACTTTCTAAAACATCTTGTTGACTCTCTTTTCGCCATAACAGCTAAAGAAGAACGCTTCTTAAAAACAATCACCTTGATATTCATCGAATTACAAGTTAATCATCAACTGGAAGCTAAACATCAAAAGTTTGAACTTGATCGGCTGTTGAACCGTATTCCCTTTCGATGGAGCCGCATTATAGAGACTTTGATCACTCTGACAAGCCTTTTTAAAAAAAAAGAATGTAATTGCCGATTATTTCATCTAATGTGAACAATATGACTGTAATAAGCACATGCGAGTAAATTTAAGCTCAATTATTATTAATTACAGGTCATTAAAATTGGCATCATTGTAAGCTTGATGTTAAAACACCAACTTAATGCATTCTTCTCTTTCCCTTTTGAGATGTACTTTAAATATGAAATCAAATAACCAAACCACAATAACCGTGATTGCTATCGCTATCATTGGCGCCTTAATCTTTAGTATGTTCAGTAGTACTCCACCAGCCATAAGCTTTGCGCTAGGTGCAATGCTAACTGGACTGGCGTTACGATTTATGCAAGAAAGTAAACATACCATCCTCGATGAATCAGATCCTTCTCAGAGCAGCAAAACCCTTTATGTTGGTAACCTTCCTTATCGTGCAAATGAGAGTGACGTAAAAAACCTTTTTGCTGAGCATGGCGATGTTTTCGCTGTACGTTTAATGAAAGACAAACGTACTGGTAAACGCAGAGGCTTTGGCTTTGTGGTTATGAGTAGTCAAGATGCAGAGCATGCTATTGATCAACTTAATAACCATGAATACGGTCAACGTACACTAAAAGTACGTGAAGCCAATGAGCCTAAAAATGCGGATAGTTTAGATCTTGAATAGCATCTAACTGCATTTCATTTAAACTTTTATTCAGCGCCGCAGCATCATATGTTGCGGCGCTGCTGTATGTGACATTCTTTATCGTACTCGTTGAGCTAAAAACGTCTGTTGGCAACTCTAATAATAATGCTACTCGTCTAGCAATCGCTTTACCTGAATCAACCACATTGACAGAATGCTTTAGTACCGCCTGAATTTCTTTTTTTATCAACGGGAAATGGGTACAACCTAATACAATACTATCAATTGTGCCTTGCCAAGGTTCTAATATTCGTGCCAATTCATCCATATCAATAGGCTTACCACGTAGTTTTTGTTCTGCCATCTCAACCAATCGCGTTGAACCTATCATTTTAACCTCACACCCATTAGCAAATTGCTGCACTAATTGATGAGTATAAGCTCGATTAACCGTCGCCGGTGTTGCAAGTAAACCAATTGATTTAGTTTGGCTGACTAAAGCGGCAGGTTTTATCGCAGGAACAACCCCCACCACAGGTATTGCTAATTGCTGGCGTAACGAAGGCAAGACAATTGTACTCGCGGTATTACATGCTATGACGACTAAATCAGCCTGATATTGATTAGATAATAACGCCACAATATGATTGGTGCGCTTAATTAATGTTACGTCGTCTAATTCACCGTAGGGAAAAGCCGCATTATCGAAAGCATAGATGAACTGTACTTGAGGTAGTAAAGCATGGATCTCTTGATAAACAGATAAACCGCCCACCCCAGAATCAAAAATGACAACTTTTTTCACTACCACTTACCTTGATTACGACATCGAGCCATTATGATACTGCGATATCAGCATCAGGCAAAGATTCTGTCTCTACCAATGTATAGCGTTGATAACAAAATCGAGACTCTATTTCGTGCGTTAGCCAAGTTAAGTTCAAAGGATGTTGATAAAAAGGGGCATCAACAACTAAAGTATGAAACTCACCATTTTCACCACAAAGATCTACCGTGGTTGGTAATTCACTTAATAACTGATGATTAAACCAACGCCCACAAAAATCAATCGTCAACTGAGTACTATCGATGGTGATCAATTTGGTTTTAATACCACATTCAATAATTTCATTGGCTAATTGAGCACTGGGTTGTCCTAGCAATGGAAAAACACATTCCCAGCCAGCAGGTTCAATATATTGACGTCGGTAATCGCTAATGCCATTACAAAACAAATCACCAAAAGCGACAGCATTAAACTGTAACCCACAATTTTTTAGTCCATCAATAATCGTCTGTCGATAAACACCGTTCTCAGGAAAGACTTCTGGCAATTCAATAAGCACTAATGGTAAACCAATCAGCTGAACTTGTTGTTTGACAACCGCAATTGGAGTCGCTTGAAAGGGAACATCATTATTTACATGGGTGGTGAACAGTCCAACCACATCATAGTCAGGATCATTTAATAGCCGCCATAAGGTTAACGCTGAATCTTTACCTGATGACCAGCTGATCATTACTTTTGTTTTCATCTACATCACCATAAAAAAGACCGCTCGATGGCGGTCTTTATCTATAAATAATCAAACATTAGAACTGGTAATTAATACTGGTGTAGAACGTTCGGCCAGGCATGACATAACCAGCTGCTGTTTCATAATCTTCATTCAACAGATTAGCCACTCGCCCTTTTAGCGCAAGCTTAGGCTGCAGCCAATATGTTAATGCAAGATCCCATGTATCATAAGCTGGTAATTCCGCATCAAAATCTGGACGCTTACCGTGGTACTGATAAGTCACAGCAGTATCAAGATCGCCATAACTCGCGGTACCAACCCATTTAAATGAAAACTTTTCACGACGTATCAGCTGTTGGCCTTTGCTGTCTCGAGGATCTTTAAAATCGAAGTTTAGCTGATGGCTAATAATACCAGTATCAAAGTCAGCTTCGACTTCAACACCTTTGATTTTACTTTCACCGGCAACATTTTCATAAGAAGGAGCACCGCCAGTATAATTAATCAAATCATCAATACGCATTTGATATGCAGTTACTGCCAAACTACCAATGTCGTAATCAGCATGTAAGGAAACATCAATATTTTTTGATGTTTCCGGGTTTAAATTAGGATTACCTGTTGACCAAGCACTTTTCACATAAAGTTGATAAAGGTTTGGCGCTTTAAATGCAGTGCCATATGAGCCACGTAGTTGAATATTGTCATTTAAATACCAACCACCAGCAATATTATAAGTCGAATGGGTACCATACTGCTGATTATCATCAAGACGGACACTGGTTTCGATACTAACAGGCGAGTAATCCCATAACCCAATTGCGTAATAACCAGTATTATCACGCTCTTTATTACCAGCAAAACCGGTTAAATCATTCCATTGCTCTTGACGCCAATCAATACCACCACTTACTGATAATGTAGATAATAATTGATATTGGTTATGCCATTGAACATTACGCTGGTGATATTGATCCTGACGATTTATAACATTCGTTTTATCAATACGATCAAGATTATCTTGCTTTTGGTAATCAAAAATCACCGATGACTTATAACTATCCTGAGCATATTTTAAACCTGCCGAATAATCATTAAATTCCGTTTCTGCTCTTACGTATTGATGTCCCGAATAGATACTTGAGCCATCATATTGATAATGGTTTTTATACCAACGGGTTGCAACATAACCTGAAACCTGATCACTAAATTGGTGATGCAATGCTAACGAAGCATTACGGCTATCAAAGCCATGTTTATCGCCATCATTCAACCCTGGCTGAGGGTGGACATTATAGCCTTTGTCATTTTCATAACCGGCAGCTAATTGTAATACCGTTTTATCACCAATCTTATAAGCACCTGAAGCATTAGCCTCTTGGTAGTTATGACTCCCAATGCCTAAATCTAACTTCGTTTTTGATGGCGTGTCAGTACCAGTAAGAGTGATGATATTAATCACACCACCGATTGCTTCTGAGCCATAAATCGCAGCCCGCGCGCCACGGGTAAATTCAATCCGCTCAACTTGAGTTAATGGAATTTGATTAAAATCAACATTACCCGCAACTGAACGAGCCATGCGAATACCATCGACCAAAACTAAAACTTGATCTGAGTTAGCGCCGCGCACAAAAATACTTGAGCTTTGACCTCGACCACCATTTTGAGTGATCTGCACCCCTGGTAATAAGCTCAACACTTCAGTTAATGTTTTAGCCTGAACATTATCAATATCTTGACGAGTAACTACATTAAAAGGCGCAAGCACAGATGTAATTGGCTGCTCAAAACGGTTAGCAGTTACCACCATCACATCGTCAGACGTTGTATCAGCAGCAGATGAAGCAAAAGAAGGGAGACACAACGACGCTATCGTCGCTGCTAAAAGGGATTTTTTCATTACAATTTCCTAAGTCGCGTTAATATCAAGCAATATTGCTTGCCTGCTGGTTGGTATTCGGACTTAAGAGCATGACCATCTGGTCGCCTAGGCAACAACTTCCCATTGTCACTATACTAAATCATGGCTTGATTATTCGTAGGGAGTATCAACAGTGTTTGGATTACATCCATGTGCGTTCGTTCTCTATTACCGCTGCGCGTCAGTTACGGATTCTCACCGTATTCCCGAGCCTTCCAAGGCTTAACCAGCACAGCGCGAATGCTAGTGATGTATCGCTTTTATGTCTAGTTTTGTTTGTTATTAGTTATAAAAATTTAGGGACTCGAAGATTTTAATTTGCCCCAACACTGGACATCAGTGCGCAATACAATAAAATCTGCGGTCTTATTTTGAGCAGTCGAGGCATACACTATGACATCCACCGTCCTTAATACCGCTGACTACCAGCCACAGTTGGATGAAAAAGCAGCGCGTATTCAAGATCTACTTAGCGATTTTGAAACGCCTGAATTGGAGGTGTTTGCCTCTCCTGCAGAGCATTACCGTATGCGTGCAGAGTTTCGTGTTTGGCACGAAGGCGAAGAGCTGTATTACATCATGTTCAATCAACACACCCGTGAGAAATACCGTGTTGATCTGTTCCCTGCGGCAAGCCGTTTAATTAACGATTTAATGCCAATGCTGCTTGAGGCAATTAAGCCGATAAAAGCCCTTCGTCACAAATTATTTCAAGTCGATTTTTTATCGACCTTAAGCGGTGAAATTCTGGTTTCAATGCTTTACCACCGCCAGTTAGATGACGAATGGACTGTCGCGGCGAAAAAACTAAAGCAACGCTTAAACGACGAAGGATTTAAGTTAAATCTGATTGGTCGTGCACGTAAAATGAAAATCGTGTTAGATCAGGACTATGTCATTGAGCAGCTAAAAGTTCACGATAAGACACTAACGTACAAACAAGTTGAAAATAGCTTTACTCAACCTAATGGTGAAGTTGCCCAGAAAATGTTGGAATGGGCCGTTGATTGTACTCAAGATAGCGCGGGGGATTTACTGGAGCTGTATTGTGGCAATGGTAACTTCTCATTAGCGCTGGCACCGAACTTTGAACGCGTATTAGCAACTGAACTAGCAAAACCTTCAGTTGATTCGGCTCAATACAATATCGCGGTAAATAACATTGAAAACGTACAAATCATTCGTATGTCAGCGGAAGATTTTACTGATGCAATGGCAGGTAAACGTGAGTTCCGCCGCCTAAAAGATCAAAATGTCGATCTACAAAGTTATAATTGCAATACTATTTTTGTCGATCCACCACGTTCAGGCATGGATGACGGTACCTGTCGTATGGTGCAAGGCTACGATAATATCATGTACATCTCATGTAACCCTGAGACGTTACGCGATAATCTAGCAATCTTAACTGAGACCCACAATATTACTCGATTTGCGTTATTTGATCAGTTTCCTTACACCCACCATATGGAAGCAGGGGTATTGCTAGAACGCAAATAACCTTAAATACCAATTAGCTGAATACAAAAAAGGCGCTATCAGCGCCTTTTTCATTTTAATCACAAGCTAATATAACTTAAGCTGCTTTTTTCTCTTTCTTATCCATTACACCCATTTTGTATGACACCCAAAATAGCAATGCCAGTGTAATCATTAATGGAATGAAATTTGAACCCATATCAGGGTGTTCAGCACGCAGTAATGCCGCATAACCAAAGACACCGACGAAGAAACATGCGCTAGCAAGCGCCGGAACGCCCTCTGCCATAGGTTTACGCATATATTCTTGATATAAGCAGTACAATGCCATGGCAAAGGCCAAGACAGGGAAAATAGAGAATGTTACATAGCTTGAGAACAATACAGCTAGAGTGCCGTAACCACATAAACCTGCCAGTGCAGATAAAATCAGTGTTTTACGCTCTGCTTTAATTTGTTGCTTTTCCATATATACTTCACCAAAATCAAAATAAGATTATAGTTTCTGCCTGAGCTCTCGACGCTCACGCTCTTTACGGTACCAATAGGCACCTTTTGCAATCATTCTAAGTTGCATAATCAGTCTTTCTGCATGCTCAGCGCGAGCATGACAATCAAGATCAAGTGCCTCTGCACCCGAACTAAAGACCAATGTCACTGACGCTTCGGCTTGAGTATATGCTTCCTCATGAGTTACCCCAGTTTTAGCTTCAAGATACTCAGCTAGTTCAGCCACAAAATGTTGTATTTCTCGTACAACCGCAGCTCGAAAAGCTGTTGATGTACCAGAGCGCTCACGAAGCAGTAAGCGGAATACGTTAGGACTACTTTCGATAAATTCCATAAAAGTCTCTACCGAGGTACGGATCACGCTGCCTTCTGTAGCAATACGTTGTCGAGCTTGACGCATTAACTGACGAAGAATTAATCCTCCCTCATCAACCATGGTTAACCCTAACTCATCCATATCTTTAAAATGACGATAAAATGACGTTGGAGCAATACCTGCTTCACGCGCAACTTCGCGTAGACTTAAATTAGAAAAACTTCGCTCGGCACTTAATTGGCTAAAAGCGGCATCAATTAATGAACGCCGAGTTTTTTCTTTTTGCTGAGCCCTAATCCCCATGAATTATCTGCTTCTCTGTGATTTTATTACAATGATACTCTGTTTACACAGTAACATCCGCGTCATTGCAACGACGCAATACACTCCCATAGTAAAGGTAGAGCGCGACTGACGCAAAGCCAGATTCATATCATTTTGCATTTTATATCATAAAGTGTGGCGCCTGTTTAATAACCGATCAGGATCTATAACGTTTGATTAATAATAAAAACTTCGTGATCGAGTTCGAGCTCTGACCATGCAGCCATTCATCCTTATCAGCCAAACAGTTACCATAGTGATAATTTACTCAGCGATAACACGATCAAGGAATGAGCCGATGTCTAATAACCAACCCACCCCGAAAAATAATTTTGATGTCATTATTATTGGTAGCGGTCCAGGTGGTGAAGGTGCTGCTATGGGGCTCACCAAAGCCGGCTTTAAGGTCGCGATCATTGAACGTGAAAATAGTGTCGGTGGCGGCTGTACGCATTGGGGGACTATCCCATCTAAATCATTACGCCATGCGGTAAGTAGGATTATCGAATTCAATCAAAACCCACTTTATTGCAATGATACTTCAACCCTGCACCGTACTTTTAGTCAGATCCTCCACCATGCAGCAGAAGTGGTCAGTAAACAAACTCGCATGCGCCAAGGGTTTTATGATCGTAATCACTGCCAAATTATTCATGGTGAGGCCAAATTCGTTGATCACCATACCGTTAGCGTTACCAGTAGTGATGGCAGTATTGACCATTTTAGTGCTGAGCGGTTTATCATTGCCACGGGTTCTCGTCCATACCAACCCGCAGAGGTTGATTTTAATCATAGCCGTGTTTATGACAGCGATTCAATCTTACAATTAGCCCATGATCCGCGCCATATTCTGATTTACGGCGCGGGGGTGATTGGCTGTGAATATGCGTCTATTTTTCGCGGCTTAGGCGTAAAGGTCGATCTCATCAACACTCGCCAACGGTTATTAGAGTTTCTTGATAATGAAATGTCGGATTCACTGTCTTATCACCTGAGTAATACTGGCACCATGATCCGTAATGATGAAGTTTTTGAAACTATTGAAGGTACTGATGATGGGGTTATTCTGCACTTAAAGTCAGGCAAGAAAATGCGGGCTGATTGTTTACTGTATGCCAATGGCCGTACTGGTAATACCGATAAACTGGGATTGGAGCATGTCGGGTTAGACGCCGATTCACGAGGGCAATTACAAGTGAATAGTAACTATCAAACGGTAGTTGAACATATCTATGCGGTTGGGGATGTGATTGGCTACCCGAGCCTTGCTAGTGCCGCTTATGATCAAGGACGCTTTGTCGCCCAAGCTATCAGTACAGGTAAAGCACAAGGACAATTAATCGCCAATATTCCCACAGGCATTTATACCTTGCCTGAGATCAGTTCTGTCGGCCAAACCGAGCAGCAATTAACCGCGGCAAAAATACCTTATGAAGTAGGTCGATCGCAGTTCAAACATTTAGCTAGAGCTCAAATTGCAGGAACAGAAGTCGGCAGCCTTAAAATATTATTTCATCGTGAAACTAAACAAATTCTCGGTATTCACTGCTTTGGTGAACGTGCCGCTGAAATTATTCACATCGGCCAAGCTATTATGGAACAAAAAGGGGAAGGTAATACGATTGAGTATTTTGCTAACACGACCTTTAATTACCCAACAATGGCGGAAGCATTTCGCGTCGCGGCACTAAACGGCCTTAATCGTTTATTCTAACGCCTGAAGATACCCACATCAAAAACGGAGCGACTATGGCTCCGTTATCGTTTTTAGTTATTCATTAAAACGTTATTCGGCAGTCATTAAGCGATCATCGGCGGTTAAAATTGATGTCCACGGTAATTGTTCATCGCCTAACACAATAAAATTTGGATTTTCTAAAGTCTGGCGTAAGTTATACGACAACGGCGTAATATGAGTATTAAAAATTCGCCCGCCCGCTTCTTCAACAATACATTGCGTTGCCGCAGTATCCCACTCTCCCGTTGGCCCTAACCGTAAATAACAATCCGCGCCACCTTCAGCAACTAAACATGCCTTAAGAGACGCAGAGCCAAGTTCAATTAAGTCATATTGATATTGACTATCAAATCGCGCTTTAGTGGTATTAATGTTCTGGCGACGGCTAATCGCAATCGTCAACGCACGTAATGGAGAGTGGTGCTTATTGGTTGAAATAACGCAAGTTTCACCATCGGCAGTTATTTTATGTGCCCCTTGTCCTTGAGCAGCATAATAAGTAACACCAGAAACTGGCGCATACACGACCCCGATGACTGGCTTATTATTTTCAATCAATGCAATAATAGTCGCAAAATCACCACTGCCAGCAATAAACTCTTGAGTACCATCAAGAGGATCAATCAACCAATAGCATGGCCACTGACTACGCTCAGTTAACGAAATATTGGCGTCTTCTTCAGATAAAACAGGAATATCTGGCGTTAACAGTGATAACTGCTCAACAACTAATTGATTGGCAGCTAAATCAGCACTGGTGACAGGAGTATTGTCTGATTTAATGTGCTGCTCAAACTGGCCTTTTTGGTAAATATCTAATATCAAGCGACCAGAGGCTTGAGCAATATCAATAACATTGGGAATTAGATGGTTAAGGTTTAGTGTCATAGGTTATTCCTCGCGAGCTAAATACTTCAACGCTAAAAACAGCGCACTAATACTACGCGCTTCAGCAAAATCAAGATGATTAAGTAATTCTTCTGCTTGAGCTAACGGCCACCGTACAATCTCTAACTGTTCCGGCTCATCACCTTCTAAACGCTCTGGATATAAATCTTGACCAACAAACAAGGTCATACGGCTCGAAAAATACGACGGTGCGAGAATCACTTCTTTTAATGGTTGTAACCGCTGGGCACCAAACCCAATTTCTTCTTTTAATTCACGGTTTGCCGCTTCAAATGCAGTTTCACCGGCATCAATTAGCCCTTTGGGAAAGCCTAATTCATAGCGCTCAGTACCAACAGAATACTCACGAATCAATAATAAATCACCATCAGCAGTGACAGGTACAATCAATACCGCATGACGGCCACTTGGCTGCATACGTTCATAAGTACGCTCGACACCATTAGAAAAACGTAAATCCAATGATTCAATTTTAAAAAGTCGTGATTGTGCAACAACCTCGGCTGCTAAGATTTGTGGTTTATCTTTGCTTATCGCCATTGTTAGGTCCTGTTTAATAGAAAGCGTTACCAGAATAAAAAAAGCTTACTCTAATTAAAAACTAATAATCATTAGAAATAAAGCGGCAGTCTAAATCGACTGCCGTTATTAATAGTTTTATGATTAAAATGTTAACTAACGCTACAATCGCCCCGAATAGTTAAGCTTATATTGGCCTTTAGTATTTGGCTCACCTAACCATTTTAGTTGTTTCGCCAACTCAGCAGGGAATTGCGCTCCCGGTTTAAACCATCCTTGCAATTTATACTGTTGATTAGTAGCGAGGTTCGCTTGCCAATCACTACTCACATCATCCGATGCTTGCTTAATCTTCGCAACCACAGCACCGTTAGCACAATTTAAGTCCGCAAAAACAGGTCCCGGTTTAATGGTCCCCATTGGCGTTTCAGCAGCCCCTTGTACCCAGGCTAAGGTCGCATCAAGTGTTTTACAATATGGTGCCGCATAGTGGTAATCTCTAACTGTTAATTCCAAATTACCCTTCACCGTTATCGGTACTGGCAATTGGGCTTGCGATACTGCTTGAGCTGCAGGCATAGATAACAATAGTTTTTCAGCAAATGGACCAGCACTACTATAACCAACCAATCCTTGCCCTTGTAGCTGCCACTCGCTACCTTGACCAAAGCGGACATCAAACGCAAGCTCACCATGCAATAAACGTCCTAATCGCATATCCCAGTGTAAACGACCAAAGGGTTGATTCTGCCAACGAACATTGACAGCCGTTCCTTGCCACGGCGTTCCCGTAATACCTTCTAAGGCTAAGCCATTTATTTTAGGTGCATGCTGCCATACCCAACTTGCTGGAATATGGGCCACTAAACTCGCAATAAATACCGCACCAAAACTGGCACCAACGGCTAACTTAAATTTCACGGTTATCCTCGCCCTAACTGCAAACGGTTAACTTCAACCATACCGTTTTTATCGGTTTTTGAGAGATCAATAAACTGGGTGTTAATACCGTAGCTCTGCTGCAAATACACTAACCAATTCACCAACGTATCAAACGGTAATGGCTGCACCCAAACTTGTAAGGCATCATTACGCGGTTGCATGCGAATCAAATCAATTTTGAAACGGGTCGTAGTTTCGTTAATAACTTGGTTAAGCCCTTCATCACTAACATTCACTGTTCCCCCTGCACGTTTAAGTGCCGAAATTTGATTAGCTTTATGTTCAACCCACGTCAATAGTTGGCGTTGTTGATTAATCTTATTCTGGGCCTCTGCCGCACGTTGATTCAACGGTTGCCATGCTCCCCAATAAAGAATCGCAATAGCCAATGCACTGCCAGCCCCGAGAAGCAAATGTTGTTCCCGCTGACTGAGAGCTTTCCACCATGCCTTGAGCTCTGCCATTAGGCTTTTCTCCTCAGTACTACTGCACCACTGACTAAATTATCTGCTTTAGTTAATTGACCTTGATCGACCTCAAACTGTGCACTCAACGCACTGCGTAACTGTTCAAAATCTTGAAATCCCGCCGCCGTTGCTTGAAGGCGTAATTCACCCCGCGTTTGATCATATTTAAGGTTAACGATCTTAATCGTTGGCACTTGTGTTAATGCTGGTTTTAATTCACTCAACCACATTAGCATGCCATTTTGTTCGCCATGACCACCTAAACTTTTCAATGCGGCATTCATTTGATTTTTCAAATAACTCTGCGAAGGAATACGTTTAAACTGTGGCAGAACCTGACGAAAAATACGTTCACTTTCAGCTCGATAAGCATTCGCTTGTTGCTCTAAACGCTGTGTAGTTAGTACTTGCTCACCAATAAGAGCAACTAATACCACTGCCGCTGCAATGGCCACTTTACGCCACGGCTGTAAATGCTTACGCCATGCGGCTTGTGGCTTATAAGGCCCAGATAACAAAGTTGCCTTTGATTCTGCAGCACCTATTGCTAACAATTGCATGACTAACTCAGGCGCTTGAGGCTGCCAATGCCCAGGAATATTAACTGGCGCTGGCGTATAATGGTGAATCGTCACTTGGGCTAAACTTTCTGTGGCAGCAACAATCGATTCAACTTCTTCAGCTAGGCGGTCAGCTTCAACGTCTGATTCAATCTCATCACCATCGTCATCAGCGGTATCATCCACACGATCAATCACAATTGGTGCTTTTTGGGCTGTAACCCAAGCGGCTAACCAACTTGCGTCGGCACAGACACCCATAGCTTCTGATTGACGAATCAACCACTGCCCATCAATTTCAGCCGCACTGTAACCATCACTAAATAATGGTAAACATAAACAATCTGGAATCAGTTTTTTAAGCTCAATACCGCAGTCTGCAAATGCCGCTAACCACAACGCTATTTTCTGGTGCTCAATAATAGCTACCGTGGCAATATCATTATCACGTTTAAGTAATTGCACATGTAAGCTATCGACATCTTGAGCCAGCTCTTCTTCAAGCAGATACGGTAATACCGCCGTTAACTGACGGCTACTACCGGCAGGAATCGCTACTTGAGTTAATAGCATCTCACTGGTTGGTACTAAGCCATAAACCGGGCGAGTTACGGCATATTCCGTTAGTTCACTTAACTGGTTTATATCCGCCAATTGGCCAGATGCAATCACTTCATTTTGCAGTGGCGACCAGACCAGCCATTGCACCGGCATTCCCGGCCGGCTACTTAGCCTTATCGTCAGAAATTCGCTCACGGATTCCTCCATATTGGCGACGAACTACCGTCACCTTGTTCTTATCATCACGTTTAAATAATGCCACGGTTCGTACTCGGGCACGGTCTACTTTTATTTCAGCGTCTAACGAAAAATAATGGCTGGTAACAGTTAAATATTTCTCCATTTCTGTTGCAGTTTTATCCGCACCTGAAGCAGGGTTTTCTGTTGGAGGCTGTGGAATAAGCTTCATAAAATCAGCAACAGAGTCCCATACGGTATGATTTTTATCGCGATCAATAATGATTTTTTTCGCATCTTCTAATGATAACGATGGCGCAAATAATGCCGACAACAACACTGCTTGTTTTTCAGTAATGGTATTAACATTAAGCAGCATATCATCTGTTGGCAAAGCGCAAATTAAGCCTTTCAGCTGTTGATAAATTTTAGCTGAAACGCCATTAATGGCTCTAAACTCACTGCCATCAGCTAGCCAATCATTAGCAGTAACATATGGCGGTTGAAAACTTTCATAACTACTGTCTTCAGCACCATACGCTGATTGCACCGTGGTGTTATCGTCAACAAACTCCCAGCTTGAGTCAGCAATCACTTCGGCTTCATAGTCATCAACACCTGACTCAGTGAGAATATTTTGTAAATAAGTCACTAAAAATGGCTTCTGATTACTGTCCGTTTTAGCTTTAACATTTCTAAAGGCATTAAGATTAAAACAGGTTTGTTTATCGGTTAAATTACCACTAATAACAGCACCACCATCTAATGGATAGCTTTGCTCACCCACGGCCCATGGTTGGGTTAAATTAACGGTTTTGCTGTCTTTAAGACTTTGCTTAAGTGCCTGTGCCGCAAGAGCTTCAACCCCTAGGCTATACCAATAGCCTTGTTGATGTTCAACTTGGTTTTGTACTCGATGAAAATTTAACTGCAGCCGCTCAGTCATTTGTACGGCTAATAAACTCATTAAAGCCACTAACAGTAACACCACAATTAATGCCACCCCACGTTGCTTAATCATGCGTCAGACTCCTGTTCATTCGTCTTCAACACTGAGGTGGGTAATAAATAAATCCGCTCAATTTCACCCAGTTTTTTCAAGGTCATAATAACTTTGATACCCGCTGGCAAACTATTGGGTTTATCCCATTTTTTATGCCATTGCTTATCATAATAAAATTCAAATTTTAAATCGGTAACCCCGGTTAACAACACTCGCACTAACGGCTTAGCGCCAACAACGGTATCAGGATAACGAAACCATATTCGCTCTAATTTATCATCGATAATACGGTAACCAACACGGGTAATATCTCCCCGCGGAAACATTGCTTGCGGGTTTTGCCAACCATCACGTACGAATGTGATCCCCTCACTGCTTGAATCCAATAAATACTCACTCGCCTGCAATATTTTATCGGTTGGTTTTTCTGCATCCACTCTAAATTTACGCGCTACAATCTGTCGAAAATCATTGTCCATCATGATCATGGTACGCTGTATCGCTTGTAAACGTTGATTGTGATCTTTTGATTGCGCGTCACTGCGCATGACATTATTCAATACCTGGTTGGCAGATAGGCTCAACATCGCAAATACCGCAATCGCCACCAGAACTTCTAATAACGTAAAACCTTGCTGACGACGATGATTAATTGCTGACATAAGTCTTTACCGTAATAACTGAGTGTTTTCGTTGTGGATCAGTGGCAACTGACACTTCAATTTGACGCAAAAGTTGTTGTTGCGTTTTGGTACTAGTGACAGTCCAATACCATTCACGATCTGCTAAAGTCGACTTGCCGCGTTTAACTGACGTTGGATACTGACCGCTTAAATGCAGCTGAGCTAACTCATTATCAGCCACCATTGATGCTAACGTCTTTTGCTCTAAGTAACCTAAGTTATTAAGGTTTTGACTCACTGCTCGCATAACACTTAATGCTGCAACCGCAAAAATGGCTAAAGCCACCAGCACCTCTAATAATGTGAATCCTTGTGAACGCTTCATTGCGACTGATCCTGCGTTGCTAACCCCTGCGCCGTTAGTTGCTGTGCCAATGTTTGTCCAGGCGCTAATAACACTAAATTACCCACCTCGTCAGCCACTACCTGCCAAAATTGATGTTGGTTATCAATTTCAAAACTCACTGTAAATGGTGTGTATTCACCACTCGCCATCACTACAATTTGCGGGGGTAATTGCTTACTTTCCTGATCAGACTTTTTAAATATGTCGTCACTTTTAAATATTGAATCAGATTTAAAAAGTCGGTCCTTATCTTTCCATACGCCACCAATTGCCACTGTGGCCGTGATACCAGCATCCAATTTAACATTGGTGAAAAACTTAGCCCCTTTGAGCGGTTGCCAGCCATCTTGGGTGAGAGTTAAAAAGTAATATTGATGCGGTTCGATACGAATACCATAATCGACCCCATTTAACATTGCATCCTCACCCAAAAGTTGGGCTAAATGATGAAAACGTACTGCCTGCTCTTTAATCTCATCACGTTTATTATTGGGTAACGTCGATACCACAGCAACAGCACTGGTTGCCAGTAGCACTAACACCAACATAATTTCAATTAAGGTAAAGCCTGCATTACGTTTCATCATCATTTCTTAGCTTTATTTTTTGTAGTTCAACAGATTCCAGTTGCCGATATCAGTATTAATACCGTCACCGCCTTCTTGACCATCAGCACCTAGACTAAAGATATCAATCGCACCATGCTCACCTGGTGACACGTATTGGTAGTCATAACCCCATGGATCTTTTGGTAAACGCTTAATGTAGCCACCATCACGATAATTACGTGGTTCAGGTGAAGAAGAAGGTTTCGTTACCAATGCTTCTAATCCTTGGTCAGTGGTTGGGAACACGCTATTATCAAGCTTGTACATTTCCAATGATTGCTCTAACGAACTAATATCTGTAACTGCTTTTTGTTGGTCAGCTTTTTCTTTGTTACCTAGTAGGTTTGGCACCACTAAACTTGCCAAGACCCCAAGAATTACAATTACTACCATTACTTCTAACAGTGTAAAACCACGTTGCTTTTGTTGCATTATTCACCCTCCAAAAGAAAATCTACATCCCGACCATATTGTTTAATTCAATAATCGGCATCAAGGTTGCAATTACAATAAACATTACTACCCCCGCCATCGCCACAATCAATAACGGTTCAAACACCCCTAACGCCATATTCACCAATGACTCAAAATCGCGATCTTGGTTATCAGCTGCGCGAGTAAGCATTTGCTCAAGCTCACCACTGCGCTCACCACTGGCAATCATATGTAACATCATCGGTGGAAACAGCGCAGTTTTTTCCAAAGAAATACGTAAACTTGCGCCCTCGCGCACTCTATCTGCTGCTTCGAGAATCTTCTTATTTACATAGGTATTGGTCATCACATCAGACGCGACTTTCATACCATCTAATAACGGAATCGCACTCGAGGTACAAATCGACAATGTTCGCGCAAAACGAGAGGTATTCAACCCTCGTGCCACCTTACCAATGACAGGCACTCGCAAAATAGTCCGATCCCATTTCATTCGAAACGCCGGTTTTTTAAGAGCGGTTTTAATGAGCGTAATCATGGCGACAATCGCAATCACCACCAGCAACCCCCAATGTTGGACAAAGTTACTGGCGGCTAATAACACTTCAGTGATCGCTGGTAAACCTTGATTCATCTGCACGAATTGATCGACAATTTTGGGTACAACCGTTGCTAACAAAAACGCCACTACCGATACCGCCACCAACGTTAGCATCAGCGGATAAATCATCGCTTGTTGAAGCTTGCTACGCATTTTCTGACGGTTTTCACTATAGTCAGCGAGACGGTTTAAAATAGAATCTAAATGACCCGACTTCTCACCGGCTGCCACCATCGCTCGAAACAACTGATCAAATACATGCGGATATTCCGCCATACTGTCAGCCAAGGTATAGCCTTCAACTACCCGGGAACGCACCGCGAGTAAAATGTTTTTTAAACGTGGCTTTTCGTTTTGCTCTGCCACTGCTTTGATACACTCTTCCAGTGGCATTGAAGCCTGTACTAAGGTTGCTAACTGGCGAGTAATAAGCGCTAATTCATTAGTACTAATACCACGTCGAAACGTTAACTTACTCGGTGCGGCCGCTGTTTTTTTTCCTTGGCCTGACGTTTGATTAACCTCAACGGGCACCAGTCCTTGTTCTCGTAACTGCTGCCTAACTTGGCGTGAGGTATCACCTTCTAAAACACCTTTCTTCTGGCGTCCTTTGGCATCTAAGGCTTTATATTCAAATGCTGCCATTAACTCTCCTTAGTCACTCGCAACACTTCTTCAAGTGTGGTGATCCCTTGGCTTACTTTGGCGAGGCCATCATCACGAATACTTGGCGTTGTTTGACGCACATATTTTTCAATCGCTTGCTCACCCGCCTCGGCATGAATCAACTCTTGTACATGCTCATCCACTTGCAACAATTCATGAATACCAGTACGACCACGGTAACCTTTAAAATTACATTTTTCACAGCCACAAGGACGATACAACGTCAGGCTATCGGTTGCGGTTAACATAAACAGTTTTTTCTGTTCGGTATCCGCTTCATACGGTTGGCGACACTCAACGCACAAAGTCCGTACCAAACGCTGGGCTAATACACCTAATAGTGATGATGACACCAAGAATGGTTCAATACCCATATCACGTAAACGAGTAATGGCGCCAACTGCAGTATTGGTGTGCAAGGTTGATAACACCATATGACCAGTTAACGACGCTTGCACAGCAATCGCGGCCGTTTCTAAATCACGAATCTCACCAATCATGACCACATCAGGATCTTGACGCAAAATAGCTCGCAAACCACGCGCAAAAGTCATATCAACCTTGCTATTTACTTGCGTTTGGCCGATACCATCGATATCAAATTCAATCGGATCTTCTACGGTTAAAATATTACGCTCGGCACTATTAAGCTCTTGCAAGCCCGCATACAAGGTGGTTGATTTACCTGAACCCGTCGGCCCCGTCACCAAAATAATCCCATGGGGACGATCAATGATCTTACGGAATGATTCATGGTTAGCTGCTGTCATGCCTAAACTATGTAAGTCGAGACGAGTGGCATTTTTATCTAATAGACGCAGCACGACTCGCTCACCGTGTGATGACGGCATAGTTGAAACCCGCACATCCACCGCACGGCCACCGATACGTAATGAAATACGGCCATCTTGTGGAATCCGTTTTTCAGCAATATCCAATTTAGCCATGACTTTGATACGCGAGACTAACAACGGTGCTAATTTACGGCTTGGTTGTAAGACTTCACGCAACATGCCATCGACTCGAAATCGAATCGACAGCACTTTTTCAAAGGTTTCGATATGAATATCAGACGCACCTTCTTTGATTGCTTCTGCAAGCATCGCATTAATCAATTTAATGATCGGGGCATCATCTTCAGATTCAAGCAAATCTTCGGTTTCAGGTAACTCTTCAGCCAACGAGAAAAAGTCATCGCTATCAGAACCTAAATCTTCCATTAACTGACGTGCTTCTGATGAATCACGCTGATAAGCTTCGGTAAGCTTTTGCTCAAATTGCGACTCTGATAATTCAACCGGATAAAAACCTTCGCCGATCACCCGCCGCACTTCTGCTAACACTATTGCGGATAACTGACCGCAATAATACAACTGCCATCCTTGCTGATTGGCTTCAATCACAACATGATGGCGCTTGGCGAAAGAAAACGGCAATCGAAATAACACTGCGGTTTCTAGCGCCGAAGACTCATCAGCCATTAGTGTTTCTCCAGTTGAGATATAAATGCCCGTACTTCTGCTGGCAACGCCATATCATCACCATATTTTGGAATAACAGGCATTTCAGCATCCATCAAGCGCATTCCTTTATCTGCTTGGTACAACTGTTGGGCACGAATATAGTTATATTTACGCTGCGTCATGCCATCGGCACTCATACCATCACGTAAAATGGTTGGGCGAATGAAAATCATCAGGTTGGTTTTTTCTGTTTGATTATTCGTCGAACGGAATAACGCCCCCAATACTGGAATATCACCTAAGATTGGCACTTTTTGTTCTGACTCAAGGGTCTTCTCTTGCATCAAACCACCCAGCGCAATCATATTGCCATCTTTAACCAATACTGATGTCGTCAGCTCACGCTTATCAAACCGAATATCAACGGCACCGTTAGCATCGGCAACTTGTGATACCACTTGCTCGATCTTCATCTGTACTGAGTCACCTTCGTTAATTTGCGGGGTAACTTTCAGTTGAATACCAACATCTTTACGCTCAACAGTAGTAAATGGATTATCGTTATTTGAACCCGTTTGCGAACCGGTAGTAACTGGCACTTCTTGACCAACAGACAAGTTAGCTTCTTGGTTATCAAGCACGGTAATATTCGGCGTTGAAAGCACGTTAACATTACGGTTGGATTGTACGGCAGTAACTAATGCGGTCCAATCACCCAAGGCAATAGCGGCAGCTGCCCCTTTAACGCCACCTAAGAAAGTCGCCATTGGTGCTAAGTCACCACTTTCGGTGGTTTCAGTGGTATAAGGTTTACCGCTTGAGTCAGTACCATGCTGTACCGATGTCGTCTCTTTACCCGCCTCTTGAGCAGATAACAAACCACCAATTGGGGCACTACTATTACCAAACTGGATCACACCGCCATCTTGAGAGCCCCACTGAACCCCAAAGTCGACCCCTTCACCTTCTTGAACTTCAACAATCATCGCTTCAATATGGACTTGCGCTCGACGAATATCGAGCTGAGCAATAATCGACTCTAAACGTTTCATCACATCAGCAGGCGCTGAAATAATTAATGAGTTCGTTGGCGCATGTGCCGAAATCATCACATCGTCTTTACTTGAACTCTGGCCTTGACTTGAATTACCTTTGGTCGATGCTTGAACATTTTCAGATACCCCTTTGAGGACATCGACTAAATCTTCAGCTTTAGCATATTTAAGATAAAACACGCGGCTATTACCGCTAACAGCCATCTCTTTATCCAAACGATGAATCAGTTTCTTTAACCGTTCACGCACTTTAGGATCACCAGAAATCAATACTGAGTTCGTGCGCTCATCAGCAACCGCTTTGGGGATCAGAAAACTTGGGGTTGATTTTGCTTCGGCACTTTTATTAAGTGAATCAATAATACGTACCATTTCTGATGCTGAAGCGTTATTGAGTGACACCACAGTCACATCTTTATTACCCGCACGGTCAACTCGTTCAATAATCTCTGCTAATCGGTTTACCACTGCCGCACGACCAGTGATCATAATGATATTGGCGGGATCATAATGAACGACGTTACCAGCGCCAGCATTATCATTAAGTTGGCGTAATAACGGCGATAACTCTCGCACCGACACATTCTTAACCGCAATCACTCGCGTAACGACAGCGTCACCAGGAATATTTTTATCGTTAGCGCCAACAACAGGAATAGCGGCTGTTTTAGCGTCTTTATCACGAATAACTTTCATGACACCATCTTCCATGGTCACAACAGCATAACCATAGACATCAAGCACATTGAGGAAGAAACGGTAATACTGCTCTTCATTCAATAAATCATAACTACGCACATTGACTTGCCCACGTACTGCGGGATCAATAATGATCGTTTTATGTAAGGTGCGACCAACAATGTTGATGAACTCTTGAATGTCGGTACCTTTAAAGTTGGCACTTAATTCATCAGCCATTGCTTGACTACAAAACAAGCCACTCGCTAACAATAGGGCACTTTTACCCATCCATTTTTTCACAAAAAACTCCTGCTTTATCGCATATTCATTTCAAGCTAAGCACTAAAGGTTATTGCAGCTCAATGTGGATATCATGTAACTGACCATCACGTTCAACCGTCAGTGTAAAATCAGAGGCTGAAGATAACTCACCCCAAAGTTTGGCCATAATTGCAGGATCGGTAAGACTATTACCGTTAATACTCACTGCAAGATCATTGGCTTTAAGACCGACCTGATCAAATAAAATTCTATTTTTACCTGGATTGACACGATAGCCTTCAATTTGGCCATCTTTTTTCACCTGAGATAAGCGGATATAACTAAATAAAGTTTGAGGCTCAGATAAAATTTCTTGTTTGATTTTAGCCAGTTCAGCAGCATTGCTGTTACTTGGGGATGTATTACGTTGGGATGAGACTGGCGCCGCTGATGGTTTGGTAAACTTTAATCCCTCAAGCATTAAAGTTTCATCACGACCATTATTACGAATGATAACGCGATCGTTATAGACCGCAATTAAGGTTGCGCGAGTATTATCAATCACTTCGTTAATACCATAGGTATTTTGTTTACCGTTATTAGTAACGACTGCGAGTGCTTTAGATGGCGTTGAACTGGCCACCACACCCACTAATGTTAATCGTAACTGAGTTTGCGGCGCATCTTGTTTAACGGGTTTTACCGCCACAGGGGCTGCATTAGCCTGATAACGCCCAAACAAATTCAAGCTTAAAATTTCATTTACAGGTAATTGCTGTTGTGAGGTATTAACGCTAACAATCAACGGCTGCCAACGAGCAACAGCGGGGGCAGGTTCGACAATAGACCACACTAAACGGCCTGCAACCCAAGCAAATATCACTACCAAAAGACAGGTTAAAATACGCGTGACTGATTGTAATGATAACGGACGTTTGGTTGCTGCAGCAGCAAACCACTTTGAAGCAAACATAGTGAAATCCATTGTTAAAATACCAAGTCCCATTAAACAAATAAATGCAATGCAATCGCACATCAAAATTGAACTGACTATGATCGCCTGTTAATCGCCGAAATACTATTTAATAATCCCAACAAAACACCATAGTATCTAAGAATTTAATGATTTTTTGTAATAAATTCTTACTCAGTGATTGAAATCCGCGGCTAATATCACCATTTATAATAAATAATCACTTTACTGCTGTTATAAGTAGAATGTGATAATTTATCGTTTCAACAAATAAAGGCACCGTGATGAGTCAAAACACCTCGAATATTAAACAGGTTCGTCTTGATAAATGGTTATGGGCTGCCCGCTTTTACAAAACACGTTCAATTGCTCGCACCATGATTGACGGCGGTAAAGTGCAGTATAATGGCCAGCGTTCTAAACCAAGCAAAATTATTGAGCTTGGCGCTATGGTGAAGTTACGTCAGGGTAACGATGAGAAAATCATCATCATTGAACAAATCTCTGACTGCCGCCGAGGCGCACCAGAAGCTCAGCTGCTATATCAAGAAACAGCCCAAAGTATTGCAACCCGTGAACAAACAGCAAAAATGCGCAAACTCAACGCTTATGATAATCCAAGTCCAGAAAAACGACCGGATAAGAAGCAGCGACGTGACATTATGCGATTCAAAAACATTAACTCATCTGAATAAATAACTAAGTGCCAACTTATTAAATTATAATCTTGACTGTGAGTGCTTTATCGCAACGGTTTAACCGCCTTGGTTGCGGCGTTGACCATAAAGTAATTACTGTACGTTTTACCCTTTATTAGGTTGGCTCTAGAGCTGGAGAATACATACTCATGACAAACGATAGTTTAAACCGTTACCTTTTCGATGGCGCAGCCGTTCGTGGTGAATTGGTACAATTAAGTCAAACTTACCAACAAATTATTGCCGACAAAAATTACCCAGCACCAGTGGCAAAATTGTTAGGTGAATTATTGGTAGCAACCAGCTTATTAACTGCCACTTTAAAATTTGAAGGTTCAATTACCGTACAAGTACAAGGCGATGGTCCCGTAAGCCTCGCTGTTATCAATGGCGATCATAATCAACAGTTACGCGGCGTAGCACGTTGGAAAGGCGACATTAAAGACGGCACTATTCATGATCTTATGGGTAAAGGTCATATGGTGATCACAATCACTCCAACTAAAGGTGAGCGTTACCAAGGTATGGTTGGTCTTGATGGCGACAGTCTGGTTGAGTGTCTTGAAAGTTACTTTAAAAATTCAGAGCAACTAAAAACGCGTATTTGGTTACGTACTGGTGAAATTGACGGCCAAGTAAAAGCTGCTGGTATGCTATTACAAATCATGCCGGATGGTACCGGTACTGAAGGCGACTTTGAGCATTTAGAAGCATTAACTGAAACCGTAAAAGATGAAGAGCTATTTACGCTAGAAGCACAAGATGTGCTATATCGCCTTTACCACCAAGAGCAAGTTCAACTATTTGATCCTCAAGCAGTTAGCTTTGAGTGTGGTTGTTCACGTGATCGCAGTGCTGCTGCCATTATGACTGTACAGCCAGAAGAAATTGATCAAATCATTGCTGAAGATGGCAAAGTATCGCTGCATTGTGATTACTGTGGCACTAGTTATGATTTCGATAGTATTGATGTAGCAGCACTACGTGATAATAGTGCTAATTCGACAGATAACGACCAAATTCACTAATTCGCTATCGTTGACAATACTCGCTTAAAAGCCGGCTAACCATGCCGGCTTTTTTTCGGCTGGATTTTTATTAACCATCATCGCCACAGCGTATATTGATTTATATTTCAACTTAAATTGTGCTTTTTTTGCAACCGCACCGTATAAATATTGACCACTATCACAACAAAATAATTTTAACATTTTCGCAAAATAATTCACCTAGCAGTTTCGATGTTTTTACCTAAAATTAACACTGAGATGGTTGCTTTTTTGATGACCGTCCCTGATTTAGCGATTTAGGGTTGTTAGCATGATTGGCAGTTAAACAACATCTTACCCTAGGAGCACCAATGATCACTTCTTGTGTTGATAATAAGGTTGCAAACAACATGGATTTATCCCAATACGGTATTACCAATGTTACAGATGTTATTCGTAACCCATCCTACGACGTTCTTTTCAATGAAGAAACAAAACCAGAACTTGAAGGTTACGAGCGCGGGATTGTTACTGAACTAGGTGCGGTATCTGTCGATACAGGCATTTTTACCGGTCGTTCACCACAAGATAAATTTATTGTGCGTGATAACACCACCAAAGATACGTTGTGGTGGTCAGATCAAGGTAAAAATGACAATAAAGCCCTAACGCAAACTGCGTGGTTGGATCTTAAGCAATTAGTTACTAACCAACTGTCAAACAAGCGCCTTTTTGTTATTGATGGTTATTGTGGTGCCAACCCTGATACTCGCCTTTGTATCCGCGTTATCACCGAAGTGGCGTGGCAAGCACACTTTGTGAAAAATATGTTCATTCGTCCAACTGAAGCTGAACTTAAAAATTTTGAACCTGATTTTGTGATTATGAATGGTTCTAAGTGCACCAACCCTAAGTGGCAACAACATGGCATGAACTCTGAAAATTTCACCGTGTTCAATCTTAGTGAAAAAATGCAACTGATTGGTGGCACATGGTACGGGGGTGAAATGAAGAAAGGTATGTTCGCGATGATGAACTACTTTTTACCACTGCAAGGTATTGCCTCAATGCACTGTTCTGCCAACATGGGCACAGAAGGTGATGTTGCGGTATTCTTTGGCCTTTCTGGTACCGGTAAAACAACCCTATCAACCGATCCTAAGCGTGCGCTAATCGGTGATGATGAGCACGGTTGGGATGACAATGGCGTATTTAACTTTGAGGGTGGTTGCTACGCAAAAACCATCAATCTATCCAAAGAAGCTGAACCAGATATCTACAATGCCATTCGCCGTGATGCCCTACTAGAGAATGTGACAGTACGTAATGACGGGGCCATTAATTTTGACGATAACTCAAAAACTGAAAATACTCGTGTTTCTTACCCTATTTACCATATCGAAAACATTGTTAAGCCAGTATCAAAAGGTGGTCATGCAAATAAAGTGATCTTCTTATCTGCTGATGCTTTTGGAGTATTACCTCCAGTATCCAAATTAACCCCAGAACAAACTAAATACCATTTCCTATCTGGATTTACCGCTAAACTAGCCGGTACTGAGCGCGGTATTACTGAGCCAACACCCACTTTCTCAGCATGTTTTGGTAACGCGTTCCTAACGCTACACCCAACTCAATATGCAGAAGTATTAGTTAAACGTATGGAAGCTGCAGGCGCTGAAGCTTACTTAGTTAATACGGGCTGGAATGGCACAGGTAAGCGTATTTCAATTCAAGACACTCGCGCAATTATTGATGCGATTCTTGATGGCTCAATTGATAATGCCAATACCAAACAAATCCCAATCTTTAATCTAACAGTACCAACATCATTACCAGGTGTTAATTCGACGATTCTAGATCCACGTGATACGTATACCGATCCACTCCAGTGGCAGAGCAAGGCTGAAGACTTGGCTGATCGCTTTATTACTAACTTTGATAAGTACACTGATACGCAAGAAGGCCAACAGCTAGTCGCTGCAGGCCCACAACTCGGTTAATCTTACTCCTCATTGGATTATCCGCTCGCAGCCTCTTATTAAGTAGAGGCTGTTTTTTATCGACCTCAAAGCCCTTATCAAACCCCTTGCTAAAAAGTTATTTTTATCTCACCCTCAATAAGCCATTATATTGATATAACACCTTCTGCTTACGAGGAAATTTTATGCGGCTACTTAGCAAATTCGTGCTGACTCTTGTCTTAATAGTCGTGATTAGTCTGACAACCTTAATTGGGTTATTACACACTCGTTATAATGAGCATATCTTCAATTTTATCCTCGCGCAGGTATCACCTTATCAAATTTTTGCGAAAAAAATTGATTACGATATTCGTACTCCTTACAAAATACGCTTTGAACATGCTGAAATTACGCAGCATGAGCAAGTACTCGTTCATGCTGACAGCATTCAATTATGGCTATCAAAACAAAGTATAACTAACGACAAACTGGTTTTTAATGGCGTGAAAATTAATAATATCACTTCAGCTAATATGCCATTATTAGCCACGTTACCACCATTAACCATCAAACGATTAGTGCTCAATAACACCAATATAAATACGCCACAATTTGCGATTAAACATGGTTTAATCCAAATGGATAATTGGCAAACACCTACTGATAACACCCCATGGTGGCAGAGTTTTAATGGCAGCTTACAAATGAGTGCCGCGAGCATTAAATGGCATCAATTAGCATTACAACAACTGCTCATCAATGCCAATAAACAAGCTCAACAATGGCACTTAAATGGCATCTCAGCTCATTGGCAGCAGGCGACGATAACCGCCCAAGCACTGTTTAATAATGACAGTCGTCGTTTGACAATCGACCAACTGACACTAAATAAATTTCACTTGCAAGATCAGCAACTTCTCACGGATTGGCAACAGCAATTTACCCAACGAACAGTACCATTCAAAACCATAAATATTAAACGGTTAGATATCATTAATAGCAGTATTGAATTACCGCAATGGGGTGCTGATGGTATCAATTTATCGTTAGAAAACTGGCAATGGCCGCAAAACTATTGGCAACAACAAAATAGCCATTTATCGTTTAGTGCTAGCCATGCACAATGGCATCAGATTAATTTTGAACAACCATTAGCTGAATTAGAATTTATGCCCCAGCAAATTATTAGTCATGGTATGTCAGCCCATATTATGGAGGGTTTTGTGCGGGTGGACGGTTGGATTGATCCACAGCAATTATTTATTAGTGACTTAAAAGCCAGTGGTATTAAATGGTTTTTAGGCAAAAATTGGCTACAAACGTGGCAACAATGGCAGCATAAATACACCGATGTAATATTCAAAAAACTCAATATTAATAATAGTCAGATCACTTCACCTACATCAACGGTGCCATTTCAACTCGCAGGGATTGATATTGACGCTCAAGACGCAGTACTTAAACAAAATAATCAGTGGGGATTATGGCAAGGTCAGGTTGAAGCAAACTTAGGCTTTGGCAGTATCAACCAAGTGGTTATCAACCAAGCCATTGCCACCATGCACAGTAACGCAGGGCAGTGGCAATTGGATAAATTAGTTCTGCCGTTTAATCATGGAATGTTAAAAGCGCGAGCTCGAATTGCACTTGATGATCCACAACGACCATGGCAATTAACCATGATCGGCGACACAATACCTGCACAAATCCTATCCCAGTGGCTATCACTACCATTGTCACTAACAGGGGCAATAGACACGCAAATAAAGCTCAATGGTCAAGCAGGCAATCGGAGTGATTTCAATGGCCACTTAAATGGCACCGCTCAAGCTGATTTTCGTCAATTAGCGCTGAATAACATTACCCCGCAGCAATTATTCAGCCACTGGCAGCAGCCACATATTTCAGCCTTCAACCCGACGGAGACAGCATCACAGCTACCACTAACGGCGACATCGCTAACATTAACAGCACAGGATGGCGCCATCAAATTGCAACCATTGCAAGTCACCGCTAAAGATCTCACCCTGAATATTAACAGTCACTGGAACTTAACGGATATCAAACAACAACAACTTAAACTTGAATTGGCCGCTGGCTGTCAACATCTAACTCGACAGTGGGATCAAGGTGTATCTACCGTGACCGTTGGCTCATCATGTACCGGTAAGACTAAATATGTACCAGTAAACGTTGATGCTACCGCTTTGCCACACTGAACATTAACATCAACCGTTACCCGTCCTTTGCGCCCTTGAGTTATACGATCAAAATCACCGCGTAGATGCTCAAGGGTTGTTACTGCGATTGGTCGTTCGGTAACAGGGGCTGAATAACGAATATGGCTATCAACCAAAATAATATTGCCCTCCAAACCGCGTTCTTTAAGCAGCAACCAAATAAAGCCCCAACCAGCAAGTGTCGCCATAGTAAAAATACTACCGGCAAACATAAACTCATTGGGATTAAGGTTAGCATTAAACAAGGCACTGACTTCAAATCGATAGCCAGTGTACTGATTAATTTTGATCCCCATTTTGTCACTGATTGGAATTTGGTTTTGCCACAACGTTTGTAGTTCCTGACACCATTGCGGCTGGCGAGCAACGTCAGTTAACGGTGGCAATTGCTTAACCATTTGTTGATGACGCATCGGCCCATGTGCATCACTCAATTCACCACGACTTTCAAAACCATTTTTAATATAAAATGGAATAGCCGCTTCACGCGCATTACACACTAACCGCTTAGCACCGTCATAACGCGCCAATGATTCCAATGCCATCAAAATCATGCCACCTAAACCATGGTGACGTACCGCGGCATCAACGGCCATATAACGCACTTGACCTTCGTTATCCGGCGTAACATATAAGCGTCCAATTGCGACTACGTTATCATGACTATCCACTAACATTCGATGGGCGCTGACATCATCATAAGCATCACGTTCTGAACCCAGCGGCATTTGCCACGGTTGACGCAACATTTGCCAGCGAAAATGATAATAGCGCGCCAGCTGTGATTCAGTTTGCGGAGTGACTAATCGAAACATTCATTCCCTCTCTTCTCAATCGTCTACAATATTCACACGCTTAATCTGCAACGAGAATAACTAAACCTGTAACCAAAAAGTCACAGGGCCATCATTAACCAATGCAACTTTCATATCGGCACCAAACACTCCAGTTTCAGTTACTATCGGTTGTGCCCTACACTGTTCGACAAAATATTGGTACAAGCGTTCCGCTTCCATAGGGGCTGCTCCTGCAGAAAACCCGGGACGCATGCCTTTTTTAGTATCAGCAGCTAAAGTAAATTGCGATACCACTAATACACTGCCCTGTGCCTGTTGCACATTAAGGTTCATTTTATCGTCTGCATCACTGAAGATACGATAGCCCAACACTTTATCCCGTAGTTTTTGTGCTTTGGCTTCATCGTCGCCTTTTTCAACCCCTAATAGCACCAATAAACCACTGCCAATAGCACCGGTTATTTTCCCTTCGACGGTAACACTGGCTTCACTCACCCGTTGAATTAGTGCAATCATTGTTGTTCCTTATTATTAGTTAAATCATGGTCACTGTTAGTCACCGTTGTTATTAGTTGTGATCGAGGTGGACTCACATCCCAAAAACCGCGTTCGCCTAAACTGGCGGTGATCTCTGCCCCTAGCAACACAATACACCAGCACAAATACACCCATACAAATAAAATAGGGATCACTGACAATGCACCATATATCATTTGATATGAATGAAAATGAGCTAAATAAATCACAAAGCCTTTTTTACTTAATTCAAATAAAACACTACTACACAACGCGCCTATCAACGCATGTTTAAACGTTACCTTACAATTAGGTACTAATGCATAAAGCAATAAAAAAGCCAATCCTGACATCATTGAAGGTAGCCATTGTAATGACTGCTGAACCACCCCATGCAATGTTTGATGGTCGAGTAATGCCAATGAACCAAGGTATGAACTCAATGCAATACTTGAGCCCAATAAAATAGGCCCTAAAGTGAGGATCATCCAATACACAGCTAATGATATTACCCAACGGCGCTTTTTCTTTACTCGCCAAATATAGTTAAGAGCTTTATCAATCGAAGAAATAAGCATCATTGCTACTACAAATAATGCCCCAATTCCAACCACGGTCATTTTGCCAGCATTCGCAATAAATTCATTAAGATAAGTTGTCACTACTGCCCCTGCAGCAGGAACAAAGTTAGTGATCACAAACTGCTGCACTTGAGCGCCGACACCTGCAAAAGCGGGGACTGCAGATAACGCCGAAACGACCACCGTTAACAGCGGCACTAAAGACAACAAAGTTACATAAGCCATTGATCCTGCAGTTACCGTTAATCGGTCATGGTTAGCACGCTGGATTAAATAACCGAAATATTCCATTATTCGCGGCAACCGTTGCCACAACACAAATTTCACAGGTTGTTTTTTGTCAGCCATAATAGAGTGTTCTACCTATAAGTTATGGAAAACAGTCATGCTAACGTTAGATGCTGTAGTTGATGTTTATCCATCGAAATCGTTACTTTAGCACGGCACGGTAATGCCATTTATTTGTTATTTTGCATGTCTCACCAAGGAGCAAAACATGCCTTATTTTATTGCAATTTTTTTAAGTGTTAGCCTACTTTCTGGCTGTCAAACTGCCTACTACTCAGCGATGGAAAAAGTCGGAGTCTATAAGCGCGATATCATGGTCGATCGAGTTGAAGATGCCAACCAAGCACAACAAAATGCCCAAAAACAATTTACGAGTGCTCTTGAAGGACTAAAAGCACTTAACCAATTCGATGGTGGGGAGCTTGAGTCTGCTTACCAAGATATTGATAGTCAATATCAACGTAGTGAAGCGGCAGTCAATAACGTTAATGATCGCATTGCAGCGATTGAAGATGTAGCGAATGCAATGTTTGATGAATGGCAACAAGAATTGTCATTATATAAAAGTGCTACCCTTAAGCGCGATAGCCAACGTAAATTACAGACCACAAAAGCATCTTACAATAAGATGTTAGCAGCCATGAAACGCGCTGAGAAGAAAATGGAGCCTGTTTTAGATACTTTACGTGATAACACCCTCTATCTGAAGCATAACCTTAATGCAGCGGCTATCGGCTCGCTTCAAGGGCAATTTAATTCATTACAAACTGAAATATCTGGTGCCATTCGAGATATGAACCATGCCATTGCAGAATCGAATCGCTTTATTGGTCATTTGAAAAAATAATCTTGCCTTCTTTTTTTTACTCGTAACTTTTCATGTCCCAGATACAACAATCCCCCGCTTGTTACCAAGCGAGGGATTGTATTAGTAAGCTTCAGTCAGGGGTAATTACTTACCACGACCTGCGCGCTTACGATCGTTTTCAGTAAGAAGTTTCTTACGGATACGAATGCTTTCTGGTGTTACTTCTACTAGCTCGTCATCATCGATGAATTCTAGCGCTTGCTCAAGTGTGTACTTGATAGCAGGAGAAAGCGTTTGTGCTTCATCAGTACCAGATGCACGAACGTTTGTTAGCTGCTTACCACGTAGACAGTTGATAGTTAGATCGTTTGCACGGTTATGAATACCGATGATCTGACCTTCATATACTTCATCACCGTGCTCAGAGAACAGACGGCCACGCTCTTGTAGGTTGAATAGCGAGTATGTTACCGCTTTACCAGTACCGTTAGAGATCAATACGCCGTTAGCACGTTGACCGATAGTACCGCCCTTGTGAGGACCGTAGTGATCAAACGTATGGTAGATAAGACCAGAACCAGAAGTCATTGTTAGGAATTCTGTTTGGAAACCGATAAGACCACGAGAAGGCATCATGAAGTCCATGCGAACACGGCCTTTACCATCTGGTGCCATATCTTTTAGCTCACCCTTACGGATACCGATTTTCTCCATTACACTACCTTGATGCTCTTCAACCACATCGATAGTTACAACTTCAAACGGTTCCATTAGCTTACCATCTTCTTCTTTGATGATAACTTCTGGGCGAGATACTGCTAGCTCGTAACCTTCACGACGCATGTTTTCAATCAGGATAGATAGGTGAAGTTCACCACGGCCTGAAACACGGAAACGGTCTGGGCTATCAGTCTCTTCAACGCGCAATGCTACGTTGTGTACTAATTCTTTTTGTAGACGCTCAAGAATGTTACGTGAAGTAACAAACTTACCTTCTTTACCAGCAAATGGAGAAGTGTTTACTTGGAAAGTCATTGTTACAGTTGGTTCATCAACAGACAATGCAGGCAATGCTTCAACAGTGTTTACATCACAAATAGTGTCAGAAATCTTAAGCTCGCCAAGACCTGTGATTGCGATGATGTCACCCGCTTTCGCTTCAGCAACTTCATGACGCTCAAGACCTAGGTAACCAAGAACTGTACCTACTTTACCGTTACGCTTGCTACCGTCAGCACTGATAATAGTTACTTGCTGGTTTGCAGCAACAGTACCACGAGCAATACGCGCAACACCGATAACACCAACGTAAGAGCTGTAATCTAGTTGAGATACTTGCATCTGTAGTGGGCCATCAACGTCAACACATGGAGCAGCAACGTTATCAACGATAGCTTGGAACAATGGTTCCATATCTTCGCCAGTTACGCCTTCTTCCATTGTTGCCCAACCGTTTAGCGCTGATGCGTAAACTGTTGTGAAGTCTAGTTGCTCGTCAGTTGCGCCAAGGTTGTCGAATAGGTCAAAGATTTGATCCATTACCCACTCAGGACGTGCACCTGGACGGTCAATCTTGTTAATTACAACGATTGGCTTAAGACCGTATGCAAACGCTTTTTGCGTTACGAAACGTGTTTGAGGCATTGGGCCATCAACCGCGTCAACGATAAGTAATACTGAGTCAACCATAGACATGATACGCTCAACTTCACCACCGAAGTCTGCGTGTCCAGGGGTATCTACGATATTGATGCGGTAGTCATTCCAATTAATTGCTGTGTTCTTAGCAAGAATGGTAATGCCACGCTCTTTTTCGATATCGTTAGAATCCATCACACGTTCTTCGGCTTCGCCGCGACCCTCTAACGTGCCAGATTGCTGTAGAAGTTTATCAACCAGGGTAGTTTTACCGTGGTCAACGTGAGCAATAATTGCGATATTTCTTAAGTTATCGATCAGTTGATTAGACATTAGTTTCACATTCACTCAGAACATGCAGCGTCTTAATAGAGGCTACTTGATTAAAAAAACGGCTCATAATTTAACAGATTTTACTCCAAAACCCACGAAATATGTGATTTATATCACCAGCTTTTTTACCAATTCGCGCTAGAGCCGCATTTTTACTCACTTTTTTGGCTATTTTTATTTTTTTCAGGGCCTTCATTCGTACGATAAATCAGTCCAAAACTAACTAAAACTGCGATCTATATCGCTTTTCGGTTACCGCTTAGCGACCATTATTTAGCAATAAAAAGACCTAATTATCACCTCGTGGATTGACAATATTTGCCCTCATCACCATAGTAGAGTAACTATAAAATGGGTGAATGTACTGGAGGCTATTGTCTCACTTTTAATACTTCACACTTGCGCACCAAGTTGGTGCAATGTGTCACCATAATAGTGCAAAACAGGACAGGAAAAAGTTCCAAAAACGCCAAAAAAGCGCATTTTTAGGGGCTTTAAAAAGTTGGCATGGTTTTCGCTTTAAGACTTTTTAGATTCGCTCACCATAATATGAGCAAAAGTTTGCGACCATCGCCCTAAATAACACCGGAGGTTACTCAAGATGTCAGTTGAAAACGTACTAGCGTTGATCCAGGAAAATGAAGTTAAGTTTATTGATCTACGTTTTACCGATACCAAAGGTAAAGAGCAGCACATTACTATTCCATCTCATCAAATCGATGCTGATTTTTTCGAAGAAGGTAAAATGTTTGATGGTTCTTCAGTTGCAGGCTGGAAAGGCATTAATGAATCAGACATGGTGATGATGCCTGATGCAGCAAGTGCGGTACTTGACCCATTTACTGAAGACGCAACTCTAAACATTCGTTGTGATATTCTTGAGCCAGCAACAATGCAAGGCTACGATCGCGACCCACGCTCAATCGCTAAACGCGCAGAAGAATTCATGCGTTCAGCAGGTTTTGCTGACAACGTATTAGTTGGTCCAGAGCCAGAGTTCTTCTTATTTGATGATGTTAAATTCAATACTGATATGTCGGGTTCATTCTTCAAGATTGATGACATTGAAGCCGCATGGAACAGCGGTGCCACTATCGAAGGTGGTAACAAAGGCCACCGACCAGGCGTTAAAGGTGGTTATTTCCCAGTAGCACCAGTTGATTCATCACAAGACATTCGTTCTGCAATGTGTTTAATCATGGAAGAAATGGGCCTTGTTGTTGAAGCGCACCACCATGAGGTAGCAACTGCAGGTCAAAATGAAATCGCAACTCGTTTTAATACTCTAACCAATAAAGCTGATGAAATTCAGATTTATAAGTATGTTGTTCATAACGTTGCTCACGCGTTTGGTAAAACAGCAACCTTCATGCCTAAACCACTCGTTGGTGATAACGGCTCAGGTATGCACGTTCACATGTCACTCGCAAAAGACGGTGTAAACCTCTTTGCAGGTGATAAATACGGCGGCCTATCTGAAATGGCACTGTTCTACATCGGTGGTATCATCAAGCACGCACGTGCAATCAACGCTTTTGCTAACCCAGCAACGAACTCATACAAGCGTCTAGTCCCTGGCTACGAAGCACCAGTTATGCTGGCTTACTCAGCACGTAACCGTTCAGCATCAATCCGTATTCCAGTTGTTCCAAGTCCAAAAGCACGTCGCATCGAAGTACGCTTTGGTGATCCAGCAGCGAACCCATACCTAGCATTTGCAGCAATGTTAATGGCAGGCCTTGATGGTATCGCGAACAAGATCCACCCAGGTGAAGCGATGGATAAAGATCTATACGACTTACCAGCAGAAGAAGCCGCTGAGATTCCAAAAGTAGCAGAGTCACTACAAGGTGCACTACAAGCGCTTGACGAAGATCGTGAATTCTTAACCTCTGGTGGCGTATTCTCTGACGACTTTATTGATTCTTACATCACGCTAAAATCGCAAGATGTAGAGAAAATCAATATGGCAGTACACCCATTAGAGTTTGAACTTTACTACTCAGTTTAAGTAATCACTTAATGACTTAACAACTAAGATTTAGGCCTGCTTCACACGCAGGTCTTTTTGATCTTGCGACTCCCACAAAAGCAGTAACAATAGCAGCTTATTAACCATCAAAATCTGGGCAGGGAGTTAATGGATGAGGCTCTTCTATCTAGCACCAATCCTACTACTTGTAGCCACTACGGCCATTGCAACAACCATCTACTCGTGGACAGATGACAATGGGGTGGTGCACTTTAGCGATATCGCAGAAGTCCCACAAGCCAGTGCGGTTGAGCTTTCAATTACCGAACTACAACCACATTTTCAATCCACTGTAGTAGAGCTTAACCAAACTGACAATATTGAACGCATCACCATTACCGCAGAGACAGGAGCACTGTTGCCGATAGCAACTATCCGTTTATTAGCACCATTACACCAGCAAACTATTCGTAGCAACGACGGTAATATTAGTGTTCGTGCCGTCAGTAACCGTAAACTTAATAAAAACTTACAAGCTCAATTAGTCATTGATGGTCAAACTAATAGCCCGCCTCAAACTCGCTTAACTTGGCAATTGACCAATATTGATCGCGGCAGTCATCAAATTCAAATCCAATTACTCAACAATGGCAAGCTCCTTGCTTCATCTGAAAGTATTACGGTTTATTTACACCGCGTATCGCAGATACGTCCTAAGAACAGCCCAGTTCAACCCCGTTAACGTCTATTTACAATAAACCCTGCCTGTTCGCTGTTAAACCGAGTACACTTTAATGCACCAAATTGGTGCGTTAGTTAACAGCGACGAATGTGCGCTTGCACCGATCGTCTTTTACTTGGCTATCGAATAAGGATGATGATTGTGAATACCAGCTTTATACCCATAATTCTCGACAATTTAGTCACTGCGATTGTATTACTCGATGAAGCCTTAGTGATTCGGTACGTCAATCCTGCAGCAGAGCAATTATTATATTCGAGTAAACGGCGATTACTCGGTACACAACTACCACAATTACTCCAGTACAGCTCGCTGGATCTTAATCATGTCAAGGCAACCCTTCATAGTGGTCAAGGTTTAGCTGACAGTGACGTCACCTTTGTCATTGATGGTCAACGGCATCTACTTGGGGTTAATGCCAGTCCAATTTCATGGCAAAAACAACTGTTGATCTTATTAGAATTAAAACCAATAGATCAGCAACGCCGTATTAGCCAAGAGCTAAACCAACATGCACAACAACAAGCGGCCAAAGAGTTAGTCCGCGGTCTAGCCCATGAAATAAAAAATCCACTCGGTGGGCTACGCGGTGCGGCACAATTATTAGAGAAAACGCTGCCAGATAGCAGTTACCACGAATATACCCAAATGATCATTGAGCAAGCTGATCGACTACGTAATTTAGTTGACCGCTTACTCGGGCCACAACGACCAGGGATCCGCAAGACCGATAATATTCATTTAGTGTTAGAGAAAGTGCGCCAATTAGTCAACATTGATACTGACAGTACGATTAACATTGAACGTGATTACGATCCTAGCTTGCCCGAAATAAATATGGATGCTGAACAACTGGAACAGGCATTACTCAATATTGTCAGTAACGCAGCATTAGCATTAAAAAGCCAAGGTGGTGGCACGATTAAATTAAAAACCCGCACTGCACATCAAAGCTTAATTCAAGGGGTTCGTCATCGTGTTACTGCCACCATTGAAATCATCGATAATGGTCCTGGTATTCCGGCAGACATTCAAGACACCTTATTTTATCCAATGGTCACCGGTCGTGAAGGCGGCACTGGTTTAGGTCTATCGATTGCACGCAATTTAATTGATCAACACCAAGGAAAGATCGAGGTTTTCAGCTGGCCGGGACACACTAATTTCACCATTCATTTACCAATAAAGTCATGACACTGACCGCCATAGGAGCTTACTATGAGTAAAGGATTAATCTGGGTTGTTGATGATGACAGCTCTATTCGCTGGGTATTAGAACGCACCTTAACCAATGCCGGAATGAAATGTGAAACCTTTGCTGACGCCGATAGCGTGTTAGCAGCATTAGAGCGCAGTGTGCCTGATGTATTAGTGTCTGACATTAAAATGCCCGGCACCGATGGTTTCACGCTTCTCAAAGAGCTGCAGCAAGATTACGCTACCTTACCAGTTATTATTATGACCGCCCATTCAGATCTCGATGCAGCGGTTAATGCCTATCAACGTGGCGCATTTGAGTATCTTCCCAAGCCGTTTGATATTGATGAAGCGGTAACGTTAGTTGAACGCGCACTCAGTCATAGCCAAGAACAAAAACGCCACCAACAACCCGTCGCTGAGGCTAAACATGCACCAGAAATCATTGGTGAAGCACCAGCTATGCAAGAAGTGTTTCGAGCCATTGGCCGCTTATCTCGCTCATCAATTTCAGTATTAATCAATGGTGAATCTGGTACAGGTAAAGAGTTAGTCGCCCATGCACTCCATCGCCATAGTCCTCGCAGTAATAACGCTTTTATTGCACTCAATATGGCGGCAATTCCCAAAGATTTAATTGAGTCAGAATTATTTGGTCATGAAAAAGGCGCTTTTACGGGGGCGAATAGTGTCCGTCAGGGGCGATTTGAACAAGCTAATGGTGGCACCTTATTTCTCGATGAAATTGGTGATATGCCATTAGATATCCAAACGCGATTGTTACGGGTATTAGCAGATGGTCAATTTTATCGCGTCGGTGGTCATGCGCCAGTAAATGTCGATGTGCGTATTATTGCGGCTACTCACCAGCATCTTGAACGGCTTGTGGCTGCAGGAGATTTCCGTGAAGACTTATTCCATCGCCTCAATGTTATTCGAGTCCATTTACCATCGCTAAAAGATCGCCGCCAAGATATTCCCCAACTGGCACACCACTTTTTACAGCGTGCGGCTGATGAATTAAGTGTGGAAGTGAAATCTTTACATCCACAAACGGCAGAAAAACTAACTCAATTGCCGTGGCCAGGTAATGTGCGTCAATTGGAAAATATCTGTCGTTGGTTAACGGTAATGGCGAGCGGTAATGAAATATTGCCATCGGATTTACCGCCAGAAATCACAGATATCACCACTGCCACTCATACCTCTACCCAACCTCAACATTGGCATCAGGGCTTACAGCAATGGGCCCAACAAGCGCTACAACAAGGTGAAACAGAATTATTAGCTGAGGCGCTACCGCAGTTTGAAAAAATTCTTCTTGAAACCGCATTGCTTCATACTCATGGTCATAAACAAGAAGCAGCAAAATTACTTGGTTGGGGGCGTAATACCCTGACGCGTAAGCTCAAAGAATTACAAATCCATGATTAAGTCAAATAGCATCAAAGCTACAATTTGCACCAGCGCACATTTATCTGTAACAGTGATGAATGTCATTTAGTGATTGCGTATACTGCGTTCATCTTTAACTTCGGGAAGTATAATAATCATGATTAACAAAGATCTTCCACTAACGGATATCCACCGCCACCTTGATGGTAATATTCGTCCACAAACGATCTTAGAATTAGGTCAGCACTTTAATATTGCCTTGCCTGCAACAGAGATTGAAGCATTACGTCCACATGTACAAATTGTTGAAGCTGAGCCTAGCCTAGTGGCTTTTCTGAGTAAATTAGATTGGGGTGTAGCAGTATTAGGTGATTTAGATGCGTGTCGTCGCGTTGCTTATGAAAACGTTGAAGACGCACTTAACGCGCAAATTGATTATGCTGAACTGCGCTTTTCACCGTACTACATGGCGATGAAACACAACTTACCCGTTGCTGGTGTAGTCGCAGCCGTAGCTGATGGCGTTGCTGCTGGCTGTCGTGATTTTGGCGTTAAAGCCAATCTAATCGGCATTCTAAGTCGTACTTTTGGCACTCAAGCTTGCCAACAAGAACTAGACGCACTGCTAAGCCATAAAGACCAATTGGTTGCAATTGATCTTGCTGGTGATGAATTGGGCCAACCTGGCACTCAATTTATATCGCACTTTAAACAAGTCCGCGATGCAGGATTACAGATCACAGTTCATGCGGGAGAAGCGGCAGGACCAGAAAGCATGTGGCAGGCGATTAATGAGCTTGGTGCAGTACGTATTGGTCACGGTGTAAAAGCAGTTAATGATCCTAAACTGATGGATTACTTGGCAGAGCACCGCATTGGTATTGAATCTTGTATTACTTCAAATATTCAAACCAGTACCGTTGCTAACATTGCCCAGCACCCAGTTAAAGCATTCCTTGAGCATGGTATCCTCGCCTGTTTGAATACAGATGATCCAGCAGTTGAAGGGATTGAACTGCCTTACGAATATGAAGTCGCTGCGCCAAAGGCTGGCCTAAGTAACGCTCAAATTCGTCAAGCGCAAATCAACGGGCTTGAGCTAGCATTCTTATCTGCGGCAGAAAAGCAGGCATTACGTGATATTGCCAACAAGCGTGGCTAATTGCAGTTCATTATAGCCACCAGCAAGACACAAAATAAAACGCCTCGGTTTCACGTGAAACCGAGGCGTTTTTTATAACCGTTTTCGTGAAGATTAGATAACGCGGGAGAACTGTTGCTGACGAGCACGATCTCGCAGATATTTATCAAAACACATACAAATATTACGAATCAATAATCGACCTTTAAGCTCAACATGGATAATGTTTTTATCCACCGTCACTAATTCATCATTAATAAATGTCGTTAATAACTGTAAGTCTTCGCTAAAGTAGCTATCAAAATCAATATTAAATTCAGTTTCAATAGCACGCTTATCTAATTGGAAATTACAAATTAGCGCTTTAATCACTTCACGACGTAGTAAGTCATCTGCATCTAAAGTGACACCTTTCCACAATGCCGTCTGTTGTGCGGACATTTGGCTATAATACAACTTCAATTCTTTTTGGTTTTGCGCATAGCAATCGCCAATCATTGAAATAGCTGATACGCCCATGCCGAGTAAGTCACAATCGCCTTGAGTCGTATAGCCTTGGAAATTACGGTGTAGAATACCAGCTCGCTGGGCAACGGCTAATTCATCATCCGGCAACGCAAAGTGATCCATACCAATAAATTGGTACCCTGCCTCTGTTAACGTCGCAATGGTATCTTGCAGAATCGCTAATTTTTCAGTGGCAGACGGTAATTGATCTTCATGAATTTTACGCTGAGCAGCAAACAAGGTCGGCATGTGGGCATAGTTAAATACTGATAATCGTCCCGGCTTCATGGTCAACACTTGCTGTAGTGTTTCCGCAAACAATGCTTTAGTTTGTAATGGTAACCCATAAATTAAGTCAAGGTTAGTTGAGCGGTAACCTAACTCACGCGCCCGCTGCACCATCGCAAAAATAAACGCTTCATCTTGCTCACGGTTAACTAACTTCTGCACATCTTTATTAAAATCTTGTACCCCAATACTTAATCGGTTAAAACCTTCACTACGCAAGTGATCAAGAATATCAAGTTCAATTTCTCGCGGATCAACCTCAATACTAATTTCAGCATCGGTATCAAAGTTAAACGCATTACGTAAAGCAGTCATTAAACGACTAATTTGTGCTGCGGTTAAGAATGTTGGTGTGCCACCGCCCCAGTGCAACTGACTCACTTGACGATCACCAAGCAAGGTCGCGCGTTGCTTAATCTCTTGCTCAAGCACATCTAAATATTGATCAGCTTTATGTTGGTGGCGAGTAATGATTTTATTACAACCACAGTAATAACAAAGCTTATGACAAAATGGGATATGAATATAAAGCGATAACTTACGATCAGGATATTGCTGACATGCCATCTCAAATTCAGCAGAAGTAAATGCTTGATTAAATTCTAGTGCGGTCGGGTAAGAAGTATAACGAGGGCCTGAATAATTATATTTTTCAATCAGGGCCTGATCCCAAATAATCTGCTCATTTGACATGACATTGTTCCAATGTGGTGAGTATGTAATAAATAGAGTGTGTCACCGTTTTACTAAAAGTAAAACCTATCCTTGCTGTTCAATTTACACTCTGGATAAAAATAAACACCGCCAATAAATGGCGGTGTTAATAATTACGATGATAGGTTAAACCTTGGTTGACAGGATAGCATCCAATTCAAGTTTAATCTCAGCCTGTAGACGAGACTCAGCTTTCATACGTTCAAGATCGAACCGCATTCGGCTTTGTTTTTCAATTAGCTGACGTGCATCTCCACGTGGCATATCTTTAACCACATGATACAAGTCAGTTAATGCCGGGTACGTTGCTGCAAAATCAACTTTTTTATCAGCTTGCAACACTTCCATTAATTTATATAACCGAATCGCGCCTTCAGAGATATCACATTGATCTTGCTTACATGCCATTGCGATAATAAAGACACTTTCTAATATATTGTCATTTCTAGCTTTAATTGCTTCAGCCTGTTGCTCTGCAGCACGGGCTAAAAACAGCTTATGCCGTTGTTGCTGCTTATAAAGTTTAGCTAATAACAATCCAGCGTATAGTGCTAATCCAGCCACAATTACGCCACCAATAACAAACAGAAGAGTTATTCCCTGCAACGGTTACTCCTTATCGAAATTATCAAAATCCATGTTTTCAAATTGCGCTAATAAATCATCATCTGAACGAGGTTTAGACTTAGCACTTTGTTTAACAGGTGCTGATGCTTCTTCAACATCATCTAATAAACCCAGTTGCTTCATTAGACGTTCAATACGGTCTAACTTCATATCAACTTGTTTTTGTAGGCCTGCACCTAGTTTTTCACCCGCATCAATGCGATCTAATAGCACCATTAATTGGGCATCATTTTCAAGAAGTGCAAGTTCTTGCTCTGCTGATAAACGGCGCTGTTGCTTAGTTTGTGGTTTTTTAGGCTCAACAATTAGCGGTACTAATTTTTTACTGCCTAAACGTGGATCTTTTTTCTGACCGCCGTTACGCTGCTTATTATCTTCAACAGCAGAATGACGACTACCTGATTTTAGACCTTTACGCTTCTTCGCTTTTTGGCGTTCACGAGTCTCAATATCAACTTTACTATTTGATTTTTCACGGTATACAGCAGGGCCTTCAGAACCTACGGTACGTGCTCTTTTCTTACGGGTCATTACTGGGGTTTCCTCAGCAAAATCACATCATTTCCAACAAACTCAACTTCAAGACCATCACGTTGAGCTAAAAAGCAAAACGTATCATGGCTAAAAAAGCTGACATGGGTTGGGTCGTTCTTATAGTACCAATGCTCAAAAGCATCAGTGTCGGTTACTAGTTTAGTCATGATCCCAAGCCAACCGCCGGGTTTGACTAAACGTAGCAACAGCCCCCATTCCTTCGCAGGCTGATAAAAATGCTCGATTGCTTCTGTGCAAGTAACAAAATCATACTGACCCTCTAATACTACGGATTGTGCCGCAAAATAGGGATCGTAGATCGTCATAGTATACCCCATTTCTGCCAACATCACTGACAAGGTCGGCCCAGGGCCACTACCAAAATCCAACCCAGATAAAGGTGGTGATGATAATCGTGTCGCCAATGGAGTGGCTAATCGCCCTAAAAATTGTCGGTAGCCGATATCATTCGGATTATTCCGATGTTGGTCATAGACTAATTTTTCTTGAGACGACGTTAAATGAGTTGTCGGATCGGCATAAATTAATGCACATTGTAAACAGCGAAAATAATCACGATTAGTATCTGCCACTAACCAAGTATTATCGTTGCTACCACAAAGTGGACATCTATCCATTGTCTTCTCCACAACGACTGAATGTTTACGAACAGCAGCAGCGGTGTAAAATCGAGCGGGCTATTCTATACCCAATTACGGTTAAGATGTAGTTCTGCTGACAAATTGTTCAATTTATTCGGCTATTTGATCGGATTGATAAGCATAATATCACTGCTAAATCATAATGATAATCGTAGTAAAAATCGAAATTTAGACGAAAAAAAAGCGATAGGTCTGCACCTATCGCTATATGGGGTAAGCTATGAGCTTATAATTCTGTCTAGTCTTTCCGTAACTAGTAAGCAACGTCCCGGTTTAACAAATATCCATTTTTTATGATTGCTATCCATGCCAATATTGTTCGTCACTATCCGAGTGAATTTTTGCATCCTAATTACCATTCCATGGTTTAGCAACTTATCCTAAGTTGGCGATTCCTATCGCAATGTTACGCTCCAATAACTATACCACCATCCTTATGCGATACATCATCCTGATGTATCTGAGCTATATTACTATAGCTACCCTCTTTCCATGAGTGTCGACCCTGACTATCCTTACGCTTCCTGCGTCTACCCTAGTCTCCTGACCAGACTTCCTGTGTATCCTTTTGGCTTCACTGCCTAAGCTATCCTAGCGCTTCCTATCCAATGTCGCATTCCTTGTCGACAGGAGTAATTTACCTTAAGCCATCATTAAAACAATGTATCAAGATCACACTTTTGAATGCGTAATAATAGCGACTAACCAAGTCTATGTTCTATAAAATAAAAAAATAATCAGCTACAAATAAAATCATCATTACAGCGCTAATCAATGGTCGATCTCTTACAACATCACTGGCTTATTCGCCGTTATTAAAATATTAAAAAATAGTAATACTAAGCAACCTTAGTGATAATGCTAACAATTCCACCCTTAATGTAAGCCACCAACATAAGCAGAGAGTGCATTAATTTCATTATCAGTTAGCTTAGCGGCAATGGATCGCATCATACTGTTGAGATCATTATTACGAGTCCCTGCTCGAAATTCTTGCAGCTGCAACGCAGTATATTCCGCATTCTGACCTGAAATTTTAGGAAAACCAGCGAGACTGGTGCCGTTACCACGTGGTCCATGACAACTAATACAACCAGCAATCCCCCGCTCGGGATCACCAAAACGATATAATGGCTCAGCAATCGCAATTACAGCTTCAGGGGTCGTATTTGCAGAGATCGGCAATGAGGAGAAATACGCCCCGAGATCCTTCATATCGGTAACTGATAATGCTGCTGTCATTCCTGCCATAACAGCATTACTTCGACCTTGAGCACCACCACTCGTTACGGCAAGTTTATAATCAACAAGCTGTTTCGTTAAATAATCAGCATGTTGACCTGCCAATTTAGGATACTGTGCAATAACCGCATTGCCATCATTACCATGACAAGCAACACAAGTAGCAGCCTTTAATTTACCAGCATTGATATCGCCTTGTGCCCAGGCCGAATAACTCGCAACGAGTGTGAATATTAAGACTAATTTTTTCATAAAATTCCATTTATAATTATAGGGCTTCCGTACCACAAGTAATGCTTAGTGACATGGTATACAATACGACCATAAACCAAACACGGTTTAATATATCTTAGACAATTTCACAAAAAAGCGCTCATTTACAATGTGAGGGCTTGACGGAGTTAACAGTGAATCAACCTCTCAACTATAGAAATACCAGTTTTATTACAAGTGCACCGGATATTCGTCACTTGCCACAAGATGTCGGCGTTGAGATCGCATTTGCTGGTCGCTCCAATGCCGGTAAATCAAGTGCACTAAATCGCCTAACCGATCAAAAAGGTTTGGCTCGTACTTCTAAAACTCCTGGCCGTACTCAATTAATCAACATGTTTGAAGTCATTAATGGCTGTAACTTAATTGACTTACCTGGCTACGGTTTTGCCCAAGTACCACTCGAGCTAAAATTAAAATGGCAAAAAGCATTAGGTGAATACCTTCAGCGCCGTGAATGTTTACAGGGCTTAGTGGTATTAATGGATATCCGCCATCCAATGAAAGATCTTGATCAACAAATGATCAACTGGGCAATTGAAAGTAGCTTACCTGTTTTAGTGTTATTAACTAAAGCTGACAAATTAAAGAGTGGTGCGCGGAAAGCACAAGTACTAAAAATCCGTGAAATGTCGAAAGAATTTGGCGGGAGTGTTCAAGTTGAAGCTTTCTCATCATTGAAAGGGATTGGCGTTGATCAAGTTCGCCGCAAACTGGATGAGTGGTATGCACCAGAGCTTGAACGTCAACGTGTATTGGCAGCTGATGACAGTGAGGTTTTTAATCTCCCTCCTGCAGAATAAAATCCTGACACTGCTAAACAACACTAAAAATCCCCCACCATCATTGGTGGGGTAAATGCAGAGAGAATTTAGAGGTTGTTATTATAATCATTCGAGAATTGATTATTTCATTAACTAATGCAACCGCTGTTACTGTGCTAGATAGCCTTATTTAGTCGTTTTGAGATGCACTCCACCCCCCTCCCCGATTTAAAGTTGTTAATCATATTGATTACAGCACATTATTTTAGTTGAAAAACAAGTTTACTAATTCTTAACAACTTTAAACATTTATGGAATTAAATTACACCATCATTTGTTCAAAAAAAAACCAAAAAAAAAGCCATTCTCAATACCGAGAATGGCTATTTCATGTCTTTGTTCGCCCGCTAGTCATTATAACTAACCAACAAAATAAAATATGAACAAGAAGCTGTTTCTATTATAGCCTGCCAATTCAAAATTTAAAGTATTTACTCTAAAAAATACGCAAACAAATAAACACTAACGAAGAAAAATGACGAATAAAGATAAAGCAATTGATAATAGTGACAAAAAATCGCCAACTTTATTGGTTTCGAATAATAAACAAACACAATAAGAGTATTGATAACGACTAAATAGCCATAAAAAAGTAAGCTTAGGCAGCGCATATAGCGAGGATAAATTTTGCTTTGGTACAATAAAAAACGCCCCGGTCCAATAAATAGACCGGGGCAGCTGAATCAGCCAAATCCAATAACGTGAAACAAAAGGTCTGAAAGATAGAACATCTTACCTCTGTACCCTACGTTAGTAACTGTATATCAATCACTCAGTTTTTGGAAGTCTTTGTCGTAGTTTTTTTTCATACTTTTGTAAGTAATTTTTACATAACCGTTCTTATTTTTAACAAAAAAAATAGTTGATCTCACGATCAACTATTATTTAATTCATCAATAACAATATTAATTAGTGGGCTTGATCCCAATTATCACCGTAACCAGCCTCTGCAATTAATGGTACAGCTAACGTTGCTGCTTGCTCCATTAATTGACGAACTTTTACCGTCACAGTGTCTAATGCAGATTCCTCCACTTCAAATACTAATTCATCGTGTACTTGCATTAACAAGCTCACTTGACCTTGTGGCTGTTGTTGCACCCATTCATCGACTGCAATCATGGCTAATTTAATAATATCAGCCGCAGTTCCTTGCATTGGAGCATTAATTGCCGCTCGCTCTGCTGCTTTACGACGTAAACCATTACGCGCTTTAATATCAGGCAGATACAAACGACGACCGAACAAGGTTTCAACATACCCCTGTTCTGCCGCACTATTACGCGTGCTTTCCATATACTCTAAAACACCAGGATAGCGCTCAAAATACACATTCATATAATCTTGAGCTTCATTACGTCCCATATCGAGTTGCTTGGCTAAACCAAACGCACTCATGCCGTAAATTAACCCAAAGTTAATCGCTTTAGCGCGTCGACGTTGCTCGGTGCTCACATCATCAATCGCTAATCCTAGAATTTCAGCCGCAGTTGCCGCATGGATATCTTTACCATGACGGAATGCATCCAACAACGCGGGATCACCAGAAAGATGCGCCATAATGCGTAATTCAATTTGAGAATAATCGACTGCCAGAATTTTATAACCCGGCTTCGCAACGAATGCTTGGCGAATACGACGGCCTTCAGGGTTACGTACTGGAATATTTTGCAGGTTAGGCTCACTGGATGATAAGCGTCCAGTAACGGTGCCTGTTTGATGATAAGAAGTGTGTACTCGGCCAGTTACCGCATTAACCATTTTCGGTAATTTATCAGAGTAAGTAGACTTAAGCTTAGCTAAGCCACGGTATTCTAATAATAATTTTGGTAATGGATAATCTAACGCCAACTCTTGCAATACTTCTTCATTGGTTGACGGTGTACCTGATGGGGTTTTTTTAATTACAGGTAATCCCATTTTTTCAAACAGAATCGCTTGTAATTGTTTCGGTGAGCTTAAATTAAACTCTTGCCCTGCTAATTCATAAGCCAGTTTTTCAATCTCATCTAATCGTTGCGCTAATTCTATTGATTGCGATCCAAGCAGCATACTATCAATGTAAACGCCAGTGCGCTCCATACGAGATAACACTGGCACTAACGGCATTTCGATAGTTTCAAAAACTTTTTTCAGCTTTTCATCTGCTGCAACTTTTGGATACAACGCATTATGCAAGCGCAAGGTAATATCAGCGTCTTCTGCAGCATACGGTCCTGCTTGTTCAAGATCGATTTGGTTAAAGGTTAATTGCTTCTTACCTTTTCCGGCAATATCTTCAAAACTAATATTTTTATGCTCAAGGTAACGCAGTGCTAGGCTGTCCATATCATGACGACCAACTACGCTGTTATAAACATAAGATTCAAGCATGGTATCAAATTTAATACCCTGCATATCAATGTCATATCGCGCGATAATACTGGCATCGAATTTTAAATTTTGGCCAACTTTCGCTAAATTTTTATCTTCTAATAATGGCTTTAATTGCGCTAATACCCAATCACGATCGAGTTGTGCTGGCGCATCGAGATAATCATGAGCAACCGGAACATAAGCAGCCTTGCCTTCTTCAACTGCAAATGACACTCCAATTAAGTTAGCGGTCATATAATCAAGACCATCAGTCTCGGTATCAAATGCAAATACATCGGCATTTTTTAATTGAGTTAACCAACGATTAAAGCTTGCCTCATCCAATACGGTTTCGTAACCACTACGATCAATGGTTGGAGCGATGATTTTAGGCTCAGTGGTCGCAGTTGCAGCACTCTCATCCGCGACAATGCGGCCATCACTGCCATCTAACATTTCAGTTAGCCAGCGACGGAACTGTAATTTACCAAACAATTCAGTCAGTGCATCAGTATCAGGCACACCTTTACACAACTGTTCTGGCGCCAGTTCTAGTTCAACATCAAGCTTAATCGTTGCCAATTTATAAGACATATAAGCCGCTTCTTTATTATCAAGCAACTTTTTCGCCATCGTTTTTGAACCACGAAATCCCAATGGCGCAATATCATCAAGATTAGCGTACAAAGAATCTAAACTACCAATACCTGTTAATAGTGCTTTCGCTGTTTTTTCACCCACCCCAGGAACACCTGGAATATTATCAACCTTATCTCCCATTAAAGCTAAATAGTCGATAATCAACTCTGGCCCAATACCAAACTTATCCACAACACCAGCAGGATCCATCACCACATCAGTCATGGTATTGATCAAGGTAACATTTTGATCTACCAGCTGTGCCATATCTTTATCACCCGTACTGATCAACACAGGCATCCCTTGTTTAGATGCCTGCGTCGCCAGCGTGCCGATCACATCATCAGCTTCAACGCCAGAGATCGAGATCAATGGTAACCCCATCGCTTTGATCACTGCATGTAATGGCTCAATCTGTCCTCGAAGATCCTCCGGCATCGGGGGACGATTAGCTTTATATTCAGGATACATGTCATCACGGAATGTTTTACCTTTGGCATCAAAGATAACCGCAATACGATCGGTCGAAAACTGGCGTAGCATACTGCGTAGCATGTTTACTACACCGTAAATTGCACCTGTCGGCTCGCCATCGGAATTAGTGAAATTAGGCGCAGCATGATAAGCGCGATAAAGATAAGAGGATCCATCAATAAGGATCAATGGATTTTCAGGAATCGTAGCCATAAGGTTATTCTTATATCCAAGCAAAAGTAATTCAGGTTAGGTCTATTATCGACCAAATTTATCCCTACACCACAGAAAAAATGCAATGTTTACTAGAATGCCATGCCAAACCGCAACTGTTAACTGCTGTTTTGTGTTATTCATCCATTTTCTGTGGATAACTTTGTTAGTATTTAATTTACACCCGTTGATCGTTTTTTATATAAAAATAAAAATTACCCATGATTGTATTTACTTTCATATACTTAATAAGACAGCTTGATTTAGATCCTTGATCCCATATTGATCATTGATTGTGGACAACCTTAGCTAGATAATCGTAACCAAGCTGATAATAACAACAATATAACTATATTTGATTAGTTAGGATGCCATTATGAAGAAAATTGCAGTAATTTTAAGCGGTTCAGGAGTGTTTGATGGAACCGAAATTCATGAAGCGGTATTAGCCTTATTAGCCATTGAACAACAAGGAGCAAGTTGGCATTGCTTTGCACCCAATATTGATCAACATCTGGTGATTAACCATCTCAATGGTGAGGTAACTCATGAAGTTCGTAACGTTTTAGTTGAATCGGCTCGAATTGCCCGCGGTAATATTACCGATGTCGTCTCTTTAAATATTAATGATTATGATGCGCTGTTGGTACCAGGAGGGTTTGGCGTCACCAATAATTTATCTGATTTTGCTCTTCACGGCAGTGCATGCCAGCTCAATGAAGATGTTAAACAAGCCTGCCAAGCATTTGCTCAAGCAAATAAACCTGCAGCCTATTTATGTATAGCCCCAACCTTGATCCCACAGATCTATGGCCCTGGCGCTAAAGCAACGATCGGTGATGATCCTGATACTGCTGCCGCATTTAATGCCATGGGGGGCGAGCATGTACAATGCCCTGTCGATGATTTTGTTCTCGATCAAAAGCGACGTCTATTAACTACACCAGCTTACATGCTAGCAACTAACATCAGTGAAGCTGCAATGGGAATCAATAAACTGGTACGAGAATTAATAAAATTGGCATAAGCATAATAATGATTATTAAACGCTTAAAAAGAAAAAGCGGCGCACTGTGTTATGCGCCGCGTAGCAAAAGTAGTAATTGGTTTTTAGCCCTACACTAATCGCCATTACCAAGCTGAAGTACACTGGAAGCAATGTGAGCAATGTCGTGCTATCAAGTACCAGAAAAAGCGGTTTCTCTAGCGCTTAAAAGCATGTTAATAATAACCATTCTCAACTAAGTTGCAACACCTAATTGAGAATAAGTTGCATTTAGTTATTAAATTCAATTAAATCTGCTTGGTAAAACCCAACCTATAATCACGCAACTGGCCTTTCTTTTCTATATTTTCAATAGCATAGCCATTTCTAAACAATAATCTCACCATGGCAGGAAAACAGTTACGCGACTTGACGTTAATCGTCGTATATGAAGATTGTGCCATCACCCATGCTTCTTGTGCTTCTAATAATTTTTGCGCAATGCCCAATCCACGACCGCAAGCTAGCACTCCACCAAGCCAGCTATAAAATACCTGTTCAGATAATGCATAACCAACCTTAACTCCAACTAATTGCTGTTGATATTCAGCCACCAAAATCAACGCCGGCTGATGCGCTAATCGTAATCGAATCATCTTGGCATTAATGCCACTATCTAACTCACTGATGCTAGCTAATACAGTAACAGCTTCAGCTATCGTTCCAATACGTACCACTATTGCAGTCATTATTCAGCGTCCTTTGATTAACTTAAAAAAAATCGGCCGCAGCCGATTTTTTTTCAATCCTAAAACCATAATGGTTTATTTACTTACAGTCACAGTATCGCTAAACGGCTGCGGCTTTAACGTGGTTAGCTTATTAATTAAGTAATTAAGTAGTACCCCATATAAAGGCACAAACAAACCTAAACTAATAATTAATTTAAAACTGTAATCCACTAACGCAATTTCAGTCCAATTTTGTGCCATAAATGCATCAGGGCTGTGATAAAACGCAATACTAAAAAATGCGGTCGTATCAAGCGCATTACCAATAATGGTCGATGCTGTGGGCGCGATCCACCACTGTTTCATTTGACGGAGACGATTAAATACCGACACATCCAATATTTGTCCCAACAGGTATGCCATAAAACTGGCAATCGCAATCCGAGCGACAAACAAATTGAACTCAGTAATATGAGCGAAACCTTGATATTGTCCTTTAAAAAACAGCACTGACAACACATAAGACACAATTAATGCCGGCGCCATTACCCGCCAAATAATTTTTCGTGCCATGCCGGCACCAAAAATACGGACAGTTAAATCAGTCGCAAGGAAAATAAACGGAAAGGTAAATGCGCCCCAAGTGGTGTGATAACCAAAAATAGTAAACGGCAGTTGGACTAAATAATTACTTGAAGCGATCACTAATAAATGAAAAGCCACCAAATACGATAAAGCCTTGTGTTGTTGAGCAGAGGTAAAAGCAGTCGTTGTTGTATTAGATATTGTTGCGTTAGATAAAGCAGTCATGTAAGACCTTTTTGTCATTGGGGGGAGGGAACCCAAACATTTCCATTGCAGATGGTAGCTACCGCCTGCAACACCAGGGCGGCGATTATACAGCACCGGATTAATTTGCCTAGTGGCGTGACAATAACTGCTGTATAAAAATCAGATCATCAATCTCACTCAATACCAACAATTCAAACCACATCGATGTACTGTAATGTTCAGCTTTGAGTAATAGCTGACAACCATCAAAGTCGATTAACCATTGGTGGAGATCAGCACTTGGCTCTTTATCAATCAAGGTCGCATCTAAACGCTGTAACAGTGCCATTGCGATCGTAGTAAAATTATCAAACTCAAACTGGGCCGGCGTAACCACTAAAGTGCCTTGCTCAAGGTTTATTTCCGTGTGGCTAAAATCATAATCCATCATTAACTTCCGTTAGTTATGTTCATCAATTGCCATTAAGTGATCGCCAATCAATTGCAAAAATACCACCCCAAACTTTTCTAACTTACGCTGACCGACACCATTTATCGCTAAAAAGTCCCCTTTTGAGCTTGGTAACCGTTCCGCCATTTCCATCAGGCTAGCATCATTGAATACCACATAGGGTGGCAAATCTTCTTCATCAGCAATCGCTTTGCGTAATTTGCGTAACTTGGCAAATAATTTTTTGTCATATTGACGATTGGCCATTCGATCAACTTTACTGCTACGAGCCGCCGTATCAAGTCGAGGTACAGCCAATGATAACGGCATTTGAGCCCTTAATAACGGCCGCGCTTGCTCTGTTAGTTGTAATACTGAGTTACGGCTAATATTTTGGGTTAAAAATCCACGATGGATCAATTGCCGTAAAATACTTACCCAATATTCATGGCTGTATTCACGCCCAATACCATAAGTGGTTAATTTATCATGTCCATATTCACGAATACGTTGATTTTGCATGCCGCGCAAGACATCAACCACATAGGTAATGCCAAAATTCTGGTTAACGCGATATACACATGACAATGCTTTTTGAGCCGCTTCCACCGCATCAAACTGCTGCGGCGGATCAAGACATACATCGCAATTTCCACATGCTTGACATTGATCTTCACCAAAATAATGTAGCAGTACTTGGCGGCGACAACTTTGTGCTTGAGCAAATGCCCCCATCGCATTTAATTTATGTAGCTCAACATCACGTTGCGCATCATGCGGTTTTTCATCGACACAACGGCGTAACCAGGCTAAATCTGCCGGATCATAAAGTAATAATGCTTCTGCTGGTAAGCTATCCCGTCCTGCCCGTCCTGTTTCTTGATAATAGGATTCAATATTACGCGGAATATCAAAATGGACCACAAACCGCACATTAGGCTTATTGATCCCCATTCCAAATGCTACCGTTGCAACAACCACATGAATATCATCACGTTGAAAAGCATCTTGAACCGCCACTCGCTGTTGGTGTTCCATTCCAGCATGATATGCCGCGGCACGAATACCACTTTCACACAGTTTTTCGCTGATCTGCTCAACTTTCTTACGGCTATTACAATAAATGATCCCGCACTGACCCCGCATCGTCGCCAAGTAACGGTTTAATTGCGTTAACGGTTTATGTTTTTCCCATAACGTGTAACGAATATTCGGCCGATCAAAGCTGCCCAAATAACAATGAGGATCGGTTAATCCCAATCGACTAATAATGTCATGCCGTGTGGCATCATCGGCTGTGGCGGTTAATGCCATCACAGGCAGAGGTGAAAATTGTTGTTTAAGCAGGCCTAATGCCGCATATTCAGGTCGAAAGTCATGCCCCCACTGTGAAACACAATGCGCTTCATCAACAGCCACCATCGCTACATCAAGTTGCTGCAAACGTTCAATAAAATCGCGCATTAACACCCGTTCAGGTGAGGCATAAACTAACTGTAATTCTCCATTTTGCATCGCATCAAAAGTGGCTTGGATTTCTTCACGTGCCATCGCTGAATGAATACATCCGGCACTGACACCGTTGGCATTAAGCTGGTCTACTTGATCTTTCATTAGCGAAATCAGTGGTGAAATCACCACGGTTAATCCCGGCAGCATTAAAGCAGGAATTTGATAACACAAAGATTTACCGCCACCGGTTGGCATGATAACCAAACAGTCATTACCGGCAGTGATCGCATCAATCACTGCTTGTTGGCCTTGCCTAAATTGTTGATAGCCAAATACATCCTGCAATATTTCTTGGCTGGATAATAATAATGACGACACAGGCTGAGGGGCAACGGTTGACATAGTAAGACTCTTCGCTAAACAGAGCTGCCATTCTATACCTAAATCTAGGGTAGATGCGAGCAAGCCCCCAATAACAAAGCGATTAAGTGATGGCATTAATAATTATCAAATAAAACCAAGTCATTGCCTCAGTTACAATGATAGTGGCGGCATATTTTCTTAAAACTAATCGCCACCAATAACAACTTCAGCATCAATCTTTCGCTACAGCCTGATTTATCTAAAATTAATGACTGGTGTTTATGGTTACGATTATCACAACAACCCTCAAGTAATAATAACCAAATAATTAATAAGGGAATAAAACAAAAAACACCAACTATCACCACTGTTATCAGATGGTTAATTATTCAACACTATATAATTTAAAGCCGCTTTTTCGCGACTAAATTTTGAAGTTATTAATAACATTTAACAACTTACCAGCTTGAAATGACTCAAACGGATTAAAAATCAAATATCCAACAAATATTACAGTCAACAATATTTAAAAATAATGAGATATACGGGGATTTTTCTGCCATCATTAATCACATTAAAATACCACCTAGCGCCTCTCTACTGTTGCGTTGCTGATTACAAGGATCTGTTATGCTTAAAATCGCGCCATCACTATTACGTTTACTAGCAATGTGTAGTTGTGCAGCCCCTATTTTCACCGTTACAGCCCAACAAATTAGTGACACTATCATTCCTGAAGCCAGTGTCACGCCACAGCAATCGCAATTAGTGGACGGCAAACAATGGATGATTGCCACTGCCAATCATTATGCCAGTGAAGCTGGCGCAGCAATGTTGCGTCAAGGTGGTAACGCAATCGACGCTATGGTGGCAACCCAATTAGTATTAGGCTTAGTTGAACCGCAATCATCAGGCATTGGTGGCGGAGGATTTTTAGTCTATTGGGATAATGATAATCAGCGAATGACCACCTTTGATGGTCGAGAAACGGCACCTTTTGCGGTCACTCCACGTCTCTTTCAAAATAAAAATGGCCAACCATTAGCATTTTATGATGCTGTTGTCGGCGGGCGCTCGGTTGGTACCCCTGGCACGATTAAATTATTGTGGAATAGCCACCAGCAATATGGTCAATTAGAGTGGAAGCAACTATTTCAACCTGCCATAAAATTAGCCAAAGCAGGGTTTATTGTTAGCCCTCGCTTAGCGGCATTAGTCGCTAAAGATGCCACGCATTTACAACGATGGCCACTAACCAAAGACTATTTTTTTAACGCTCAGGGTCAACCAATTCAGGCCGGGCAACGATTAATCAATCAAGCTTATGCTGATACTTTACGAAAAATTGCTGATTATGGTCAAAAGGCATTTTATCAAGGAGATATTGCACGAGAGATTGTTAATACCGTTCAAAACGCAGTTGGTAATCCGGGTGTGCTCAGTAATATTGATTTGGCCAGTTATAAAGTAAAACAGCGCGAGCCGATATGTGCGCCTTATCGCCAATATCAAATTTGTGGTATGGGACCACCAAGCTCTGGTGCATTAACTCTTGGGCAAATTATGGGAATGCTCAACCATTATCCGTTAGCGAAAATGGGTGCTAATGATGTTAATAGCTGGCGCTTGATTGGCGATGCCTCACGCTTAGCATTTGCTGATCGTGGCCGTTATATGGCTGACAGTGACTATGTGCCGATGCCAACCAAAGGTTTACTCGATCCTGACTACATTCAACAACGGGCGCAATTATTAGCTACCAATAAAAGATTAACCACCGTCGAGCCAGGATTGCCGCCATGGGATCATGCCAGTATTCAAACCACCGATGAAGCTATCGAATTGCCATCAACCACCCATTTTGCGATTGTTGATCGCCAAGGTAACGTGGTCTCTATGACCTCTACCATTGAAAACAGTTTTGGTTCACGATTAATGGTTGGTGGGTTCTTACTGAATAACGAATTAACCGATTTTTCATTCCGTAGCCAAATTGATGGTGTACCCATCGCCAATCGTATTGAGCCGGGTAAACGTCCCCGTTCATCAATGGCACCGACAATTGTAATGCACAATAACCACCCGGTATTAGCCATTGGCTCCCCCGGTGGCAGTCAAATTATCGGCTATATTGCAAAAACCTTAGTCGCTTACATTGATTGGGGAATGGATTTACAGCAAGCAATTAATCTGCCTAACATTAATAACCGTTTTGGTACCTTTGAGTTAGAACAACACACTGCTGCGACAGCATGGGCACCTAAGTTTGAACAATTAGGCTATAAAACTGCAGTAAAAGATCTTAACTCTGGCATTCAAGCGATCACGATTGCCCCCAAGCAATTAACCGGTGCTGCTGATCCCCGCCGCGAAGGTAAAGTGATCGCCCAATAGCAGCCTCTAAAAACCATAAAAAAGCCCAGCGAGCATTAATTATAAAAAATCAACAATCACTGGGCTTATTACTGCAATGGTGATTATAGTGCGGTTAACTTAGCGTATTGGGTTACTAACCACTTAATACCTTCACCATTAAAGGCCACTTGGACTCGACTTTGGGCGCCGCTGCCTTCAAAGTTGATAATTGTTCCTTCACCAAATTTAGGGTGTTGCACTCGCTGCCCCAAACTAAAACCGGTCTCGTTAAAGTTATTATTAACTTGGGTTTGGCTAAAACGACCACTACTCACAGGACGTGAAACCTGTGCCTTCATGCGTACTTCTTCAACATATTGCTCAGGAATTTCACGAATGAAACGTGATGGTTTATGGAAATTATCCTTGCCGTATAAACGTCGCATTTCAGCATAAGTGATATACAGCTTCTTCATTGCCCGCGTCATGCCGACATAACATAACCGACGCTCTTCTTCTAACCGATCGGCTTCTTCTATGGTACGCGAGCTTGGGAACATCCCTTCTTCGACACCAACCATAAACACAATCGGAAATTCTAAGCCTTTGGCACTGTGCATTGTCATCAACTGCACCGCATCTTCAAAGGCGTCAGCTTGACCATCACCCGCTTCTAATGCGGCATGAGCTAAAAATGCTGACAATTGGCTCATTTCAGCCGCTTCTTCAGGAATTTCAAACTGACGCGTTGCTGTCACCAATTCTTCTAAGTTTTCAATCCGCGCTTGCGCTTTTTCGCCTTTTTCCTGCTCATACATTGCCCGCAAACCTGAATGACGAATAACATCATCGGTTTGTTGATACATCGCAAGTTCAGCGGTGTCATCTTCAAGTGCATTAATCAACTCAATAAAGCGTTGTAGAGCATTGGCAGCTCGTCCAGCCAGCACTTTTTCGTCTAATAACGCCAAGCTTGATTGCCACATCGTTAAACCGCGATCACGAGCGGTTATACGAATGGTTTCGAGGGTACGATCGCCCAAACCACGAGTCGGAGTATTTACCACTCGCTCAAACGAGGCATCATCATTACGATTGCTAATCAAACGCAGGTAAGACAACGCATCTTTAATTTCTTGACGCTCAAAGAAACGCATGCCGCCATAAATACGATATGGCATGCCAGCTTGAATTAATGCTTCTTCTAATACTCGCGACTGAGCATTACTACGGTATAAAAATGCGGTATCACTAAGGCTACCACCTTGCTCACGCCACTCTTTAATTTTACCGACCGCAAACCGCGCTTCATCAAGTTCATTAAACGCCGAATACAGTGAGATCGGCTCGCCATCGCCATCTTCTGTCCATAAATTCTTACCCATACGAGCAGTATTATTAGCAATAAGCTCATTGGCAGCATTAAGAATATTGGCAGTAGAGCGATAGTTTTGCTCCAAAAAGATTGACGATGCGTTACTGAAATCATTAAGAAAACGTTGAATATTTTCAACTTGAGCGCCACGCCAACCGTAAATAGATTGGTCGTCATCACCGACAATCATCACATGGCAATCAGGTCCAGCCATTAATCGTAGCCACGCAAATTGAATATTGTTGGTATCTTGGAACTCATCCACCAAAATGTGTTTAAAGCGTGCTTGATAATGCTCGCGAATATGCTTGTTATCACGCAATAATTCAAACGAACGCAGTAATAGCTCGGCAAAATCGACCATGCCAGCACGATCACAAGCTTCTTGGTAAGCGGTATAAATTCGCAACCAAGTTTGCTCAACCGGATCATTATAGGTTTCAACATGCTGTGGGCGTAAGCCTTCGTCTTTTTTAGCATTGATATACCAAGCACCTTGACGGGCTGGCCAATGCTTTTCATCTAAATTCTGCGCTTTAATCAAACGGCGTAATAACCGCATCTGATCATCAGAATCTAAAATATTAAAATCTTCAGGCAAGCGCGCATCCAAATAGTGGGCGCGTAACATGCGATGACATAAGCCATGGAAAGTGCCATTCCACATTCCAGCACTAGAGCCATGCATTAATTCATTAATACGGCCACGCATTTCGGCAGCTGCTTTATTGGTAAATGTCACCGACATAATGGAATACGGCGAAGCTTGTTCAACCGCCAACAACCAAGCAATACGATGCACTAGCACACGGGTTTTACCACTACCCGCTCCCGCCAATACTAGGTGATTACCCAACGGCGCAGCCACCGCCTCGCGTTGTTTGTCATTGAGGCCATCTAATAGAAGTGAAACGTCCATCGCTATCTACTGGTTATTTATACAATGGTGATGATTATACCAGCCCCAATAAAGATTGCTTCGATATCTTTGTAGTGATTTTCGCAGAGTTCAGAAACAAAAACACAACACAATTGTTAAAATAATTAACATCCCAGTGAAATAAATTATGCTTTGGCCCTGTCTGTTATTCCAAGAGCAAATTAACACCACTAAAAAAATGCTTAACCACAACCAATCAACACTCAACCATAATCAAGGAATCACCATGAAAAAGACCAATATTGCTTTAGCGTCAGCGATGACCGGATTAATTGCGTTAGCAGGAGCACTTGCCTCAACAACAGCTGTTGCTGAAGAAATGGGCAAAAAGATGGAGAAAGAAAAATGTTATGGCGTTAGTAAAGCGGGCAAAAATGATTGCGCAACTAAAACGAGTTCGTGCGCTGGTTCAGCCAAAGAAGATGCGCAAAAAGATGCCTTTGTAGTCGTGCCTAAAGGACTGTGCGATCGTCTCCATGGTGGCTCAACAAAGGAGGCATAAGTTAGTGGATTTTTCATCCCAGCAGCCGATTGGGGTGGGCCTACGCTCGCCTCACATCGCTGAGATAATTTCTACCCAACCGTCACTTGGTTGGTTAGAAATTCACAGTGAAAATTATTTCAATCCCGATTCATTAGCACGCCACCAACTGCGCCAATTGCTACCTCACTATCCGATTAGCTGCCATGGGATCGGGCTGTCATTGGGATCAGTAGATCCACTTAATCCTGACCATTTACAGCAACTCAAGCAATTAATTACCGAGACCGAGCCATTTTTAATTTCAGATCATCTCAGTTGGAGTTCTGTTAATGGTCAATATTTTAATGATCTATTACCACTGCCTTATACCGAAGAAGCACTCACCCATTTCTGCGCTAAGGTTGATCAAGTCCAGCATCTATTAAAACGCCAACTATTAATTGAAAATCCATCCAGTTATTTACAGTTTCAACACTCAACAATTCCGGAATGGGAGTTTTTAATGGCAGTCCAACAGCGCACAGGCTGCGGACTGTTATTAGATTTGAATAATATTTATGTCAGTAGTTTTAACCATCGCTTTGATTGCCAAACATATTTAGCTGCTATTGATCCAACCGTGGTGCAGGAGATACACCTCGCAGGTTTTATACGCAAACAATTACCTCAAGGTGAAATTTGGATTGATACCCATAGTCAACCCGTCAGTACCGCTGTATGGCAATTGTATCAACAATGGATCCGCTGTCATGGCAGTCATATTCCTACCTTAATTGAGTGGGATACTGATATTCCTCCTCTAGCAATATTAATCGCAGAAGCGAATAAGGCTCAAACGATTATCGATAAGGAGCGCGCCGATGCCAGCATCATTAACCGCACCTAACTTACAGCAACTACAACACCAATTTGCCGCTGCACTGCATTATCAGCCTCATGATGCGGCGACGATAGTCAACAGTGATCAATTTAGCGCCCAACAACGACTGCAACTGTACTGTAATAATTTTATTATTAGCCTCACTGAGGTATTAGCGAGTACATATCCAACCGTAAAAGCCATGATCGGCGAACAATATTTTGAGCAATTAGCCCGCCACCATATTCTTAGCCAGCCGCTACCGCAAGCCGATGTAACGGCATATGGTGATCACTTTGAAAATACCATTACAGCCCAGCCAGCATTAGTAGCCAGCTTGCCTTATTTAGTCGATCTTGCTCGTTTAGAATGGCTGCGAGATATTGTTAATCGGTTAGCATCCCATGCTGGCACATTACCGCTAGAAAAATTACGCCAACTCGAACATCCAACCAATAGTGTTAATCTTCAACAGTGTTATTTTCATATTCCAACGTCGACACGGGTTTTTAGTAGTCAATATGCGGTGGTGTCACTATGGGAGATCGTTAACCACACCAATGATAACCACCAGCAGCAACAATTAGCGCTATTAGATATTAACCAACCACAAACTGCACTGTTACAGCACTTTCAATGGCAAGTTTGGCAACAAGATAGCGCACCAGAATTAATCGCGTTAGTGAGAGACTGCCAATGCCAACGCCCGATCGCAACACATACTCGTTCACAATTAACCCTACTGCCACAGTTATTACACCACCATCTAATTGATGATATTTGCGAGGTTAATGGCGATGATTAATTTTATCCGCACCATCGATCCTTTTTTTGAACATTTAATACGTCCACTGCAACCACTGTTGCTCCTATTTAGTCGCGTTTGGGTGGCAATTGCGTTCTTTAAATCAGGACTCATTAAATATGGCAGTTGGGAAAGTACGCTATATTTATTTGAATATGAGTATCTGGTACCCATTTTACCTTGGCAGTTAGCCGCTTATAGTGGAACAGCGATTGAATTAATTGTACCAATATTTTTAGCTCTGGGATTATTTTCACGCCCAATGGCACTGCTATTATTTGGATTTAATATTATTGCGGTGGTGTCATACCCAGCACTATGGCAGCAAGGGTTTTATGATCATCAATTATGGGGAATGATGTTACTCGTAACCATATTTTGGGGTGCTGGAAAATTATCACTCGATCAGTGGCTAAATCAATGCGGCTGCAATAAAAACGCCACATAGAGATAATATTATCATCCATCGATGCCAATGATGACGGATGATAACTCGCAATATACTAGTTTGCTGATAAACCAATTAAAGGTAACAATTCGGCTAAATAATTAATTTCAACATCCGGTAAACAGCGCACATTGGTTGCCGTTAATTGTCGATGCTGATCATTATACCAACACGCCTGTAAGCCATGCCTTTTAGCACCAAAAACATCGCTATGAAGATGATCACCAACATGCAAAATCTGGTGCGCAGGTATCCCTAAATGACCAATCGCCTTCATAAACAGATCTGCCTCTGGTTTGGCAAAACCATCGCGCCCAGCATGATAGATCTCACTAAAATACCCCGCTAAACCAATTTTTTGAGGATCGACATTACCATTGGTGATACCGACTAACGGTAGTTGTGCACTTAATAAAGCTAATACTCGATGGGTTTCAGCTGGGACATCAACCTTATTACGTTCAACTAACACTAACTCAAGCCCATGTCGCGCGGCAAGCTCAGCCTCTTTAAGGCGCCATCCCAACTGCATCAACCCAATTTTTATTGTTTCATAACGCCACTCACTAACATCATGAGATAAACTGGGATCGACGGTTACAAGTTGATTTTTTAAGCGCAACCAATCATCACGACGAAGCATATCCGGTCGTGGCAATAATTGTATTAACCAATCAAGCATTGTTTGTTCTGCGCGAACAATCACTGGACGGTTATCATAGAGGGTGTCATCAAGATCAAACGTGAGCGCGTTAATCGGGCCTAAGTGACGATAAAATTGCATGGGCGTTCCTATTAGTTAACACTCAATAACGTGTTAACGGCGTTTAGCTCGAGGATGAGCAGCATCGTAGACTTTTGCTAAATGCTGAAAATCAAGATGGGTATAGATTTGAGTAGTGGTTAAATTAGCGTGGCCTAATAATTCTTGTACTGCACGTAAATCGCCACTTGATTCCAACATGTGCGTTGCAAAACTATGGCGTAATTTATGCGGGTTAATGTGGCTTGATACCGCTTGTTTTTGTCCCCATTCCGCCATTCTTTTTTGAACGTTGCGGTTTGAAATACGGTGACCAAGTTTAGAGACAAATAGCCCCTTTTCATCACCATGAGCGATATTACCGCGCACTTTAAGCCAATTCGCCACCCACTCACAGGCTAAACCTGCAAACGGTACCACCCGCTCTTTATCACCTTTACCGATAACGCGTAGATCACCTTTACTCAAATTAATGTCACGCACATCTAAGTTCACCAACTCCGATAAACGTAAACCTGCGCCATACATTAATTCCATCATCGCACGATCACGAATCGCCAATGGATCATCATCGTTAACCTCTAGCAGTTGATTCATTTCATCAACATCTAGGTTTTTCGGTAACGGTCGAGCTTTACGTGGTGCAGACACGCCTTTGGCAGGATTGGCGGGTAACACTTGCTGATGGACTAAATAATCAAAAAAGCTCCGTAATGCTGATAACCGCATCGCTAAACTGCTGGCTTTAAGTCCATTACGCATCCCTTTACTGGCTATTTGGCGTACCCAGCCAGCATCAACTTGCTGCCAGTTTTCAACCCCAAGCTCTAGTAATTGCTCGGCAATACAGGTTAATTGACGTTTATAATTTTGCTGGGTATGTAAACTAAGTTCACGTTCACTACGCAAATATTCATAAAAACGCTCTAGGGGTTGTTCAAAACTTCGGGGAAGCGTACTCACATAAACCTCGATCATTCGCGTCATTAATACCAATGACAACTATTAGCTAGCGCTATTGAATAAATTGACCATCAAAAACATGGGCTACAGGGCCGGTCATAAATAAGGGTTTGCCTTCACCTGCCCAACGAATATATAAATCACCACCAGGTAAACAGACTTTGACATTCTCATCCAATAGTCCTTGGCTGCGACCAATCGCAACCGCCGCACAAGCGCCACTGCCGCAGGCTTGTGTTTCACCGGCTCCGCGTTCATATACCCGTAATTTTACCGTACCGCGATCAACCACTTCCATAAAGCCAGCATTGACGCGTTCAGGAAAACGTTCGTGTGACTCCATCAGTGGCCCCAGCGTTGCTACCGCTGCAGTATCGATATTATCGACAATAGTGACACAATGAGGATTGCCCATACTGACCGCACCACAAAATAGGGTTTGTTCACCAACCCGTAGCAAGTAGGTTTTCTCTGCTTGCTTAGCCCGCATCGGGATTTTGGTCGGTTCAAAATTCGGCGCCCCCATATTAACCGTTACTTGGCCATCATTTTCGAGCTTTAACACCATTTTGCCAGCTTTCGTACTAACGGATATATGGTATTTATTGGTTAGCCCTTTCATTGACACAAACCGAGCAAAACAACGCGCACCGTTACCACATTGTTCAACTTCACTACCATCAGCATTAAAAATACGGTAGTGGAAATCGGTTTCAGGATCATACGGCGGTTCAACCACTAATAACTGGTCAAAACCAATCCCGCGATGACGATCGGCTAAGCGACGAATCGCATCGGGAGAAAAAAATACATTTTGCGTGACACAATCTACAACAACAAAGTCATTGCCGAGCCCATGCATTTTGGAAAAGTTAATCTGCATGATGTTCCTTAATTATTAAGCTTCAGTTGCGACGACAATCATTCAACAAGATATTCATGCTGCCAAAGTTGTTCTAAGGTTTCACGCGCACGCACTAAATGTGCTTGCTGACCATCAACCATCACCTCAGCAACTCGAGGACGGGAATTATAGTTAGACGCCATCACGAAACCATAAGCACCAGCTGACCTTACTGCAAGTAAGTCATCAGCGGCTAAACATAAATAGCGATCTTTACCAATGAAATCGCCAGTTTCACAAATAGGTCCAACTAGATCATAACACTGCCTTTCACCCTGACGCGGGATCACTGGAATAATATCTTGCCATGCCGAGTAAAGTGTCGGGCGAATTAAATCATTCATCGCTGCATCAACGATGGCAAAGTTTTTATATTCAGTGTGTTTTAAAAACTCAACCTTGGTCAGCAGCACCCCAGCATTAGCTGCAATCGCACGCCCAGGTTCAAAAATTAATTCCAACTCAGGATAAGACGCTAAGCGGGATAACAATGCTGTCGCATAATCAGCGGGTAATGGCGGTTGCTCATCGTTATAAGTCACCCCTAAACCACCACCGAGATCTAAATGTTTAATCTCAATCCCAACTGATTTCAGCTCATCAATCAAAGCAAGTAGACGTTCTGTCGCATCAATAAAAGGCTGTACATTCGTTAACTGAGAGCCAATATGACAATCCATCCCGACCACTTTAAGATGCGGTAATTGATGAGCTAACTGATACACTTCAAGCGCACGCTCACGGGCAATACCAAACTTGTTATCTCGCAGCCCTGTTGAAATATAAGGATGGGTATTAGCATCAACATCAGGGTTAATACGCAATGAAATTGGCGCAATTTTACCAAGTTGACCCGCGACATGATTTAAACGATCTAACTCAGGCTCAGACTCAACATTAAAACATTTAATTCCCAGCTCAAGCGCACGTCGCATTTCTGGTGCCGTTTTACCTACGCCAGAAAACACCACCTTGGCAGGATCGCCACCAGCAGCCAAGACGCGCTCTAACTCACCCAGAGACACTATATCAAACCCAGACCCTAAACGGGCGAGCACATTCAGCACCCCAAGATTAGAGTTGGCTTTTACCGCATAGCAAATTAAATGGGGCTGAGTTGCTACTGCTTGATCAAACGCATGCCAATGACGCTCTAAGGTTGCTCGCGAGTAAACATAAAGTGGCGTGCCATACTGGGCCGCTAACTCTGCCAATGCCACCTCTTCAGCCCATAGTTGTCCGTCTTGCTGGTAATTAAAATAATCCAATGCTTGCTATCCTTCCCTGTCTTGTTGACTGTTAAGCTGCGACTCAATCATCAGCGCAACTAGCTTATTATTGTGGTTGATGGTGTTGTGGTGCATCTTTTGGCATGTACAGTGGGCCACTTTGGCCACAGCCAGTTAAAATTAACGATCCGAAGACCAAAATTGCTAATAAACCTTTATGCATAATTCAAAGCCAGTGATTATCATTCCAATGACCTCTATAATCGCACCAAGAACAAGAAATGCAATAGGACGCAATAGGATGAATGATACTGAATTTCACCAACTGGCCGATCTGGCACTAATGCAGATCGAAGAAGGCATCGATGAATCCGGTGTTGATATTGAGCCAGAAACCACAGGCAACGTGCTGACATTAGAGTTTGCAAACCGCAGCCAGATTGTTATTAATCGCCAAGAGCCACTACACGAGCTATGGTTAGCTTCAAAATCAGGTGGTTACCATTTTAAATACACTGGTAGCGAATGGCGTTGTACTCGTAGCGATAAAGAATTATTTGCGCTACTTAAACAAGAGTGCAGCTTACATGCAGGTGAAAATGTAACTTGGTAATACCAAGCTTACATATTGCAGTTATAAAAAAAGCCTTCATTTTGTGAAGGCTTTTTTCTAAGTTCACCATTATCAATAGTATTAATTAAGATTAATACCGTTGTTTATCGCTGTCGTCTTATCATTACGACGAGTTACTTGACCACTTTTAAACGGTAATACTTGTAATTCACCTTTGTCATTATGAGCAATATCGTAAAACTGAGGTAAATTAAAATTGATAAAATTAGCACTATAACTAAAACGATCTTGCGATGAAGTATAAAAACGGTTTACGCCATGAACCATTTCATCTTTATTACCGTTGCACTGACGATAGACTTCCATTTGATTGGTTTCATCGAGAATATAGATATTGAAACCTTGGTCACAATCTTCAAAAAAGAACTGAATCAAACCTTCACTGGCGTAGGCATCAACAATTTCAGGTGGATGCGGTTCATCAGTTTTGCCCATCACAACCTTCGGAATATCACTGACTTTATTTGAAGAAATACAACTGTAAAAATCAACTGAGTTTTCAAGCCGCTGTACCGAAACCCCACGTCGTTCAAAAAACAGCCCGTAAGTTTCATCAGCTATATGGACCGCTTTAAAACGACGTCGCTTTTCTTCTTCGACCGGTTTTAACCGCATTTCAATACACTCAGCCACCAACTGATACACCACATTACGAATTAAACCGCGCATATGTTTGCTGTAACAAAACACATCAATCGCTTCTGGTGGAATAGCATCGTGGTGCATTTTACCCAACATCGTTTTCAGAGCATCGAGCATGGCATAATTGCCACTAAAATTGAGTGTTCGTACTTCATTCCACGAATTACGATAAACTAAATCAACACTGCCAACGAGACACTTTTGCTCAGGGCCATAACTGAAAATATCGGTGGTTTTAAAATCAAATCGAACCGAGCGATTTTTTAGCTCAGTGGTAGGATCATTTTCTAAATTAACAAATAACCCTAATTGGCGAATTTCACACGGACTTGATAACGCTTGCAAACCGGGATGCGGACGACGAATAGGAAAAGTATTGCGAATATCACTCACCAGTTGATAAAGCTTATCTAAATCCATATCAGCATTACGAACCACGGTATGTAAATGGGTCGATTCGGTCAACAAACCATTAAAATAACTCCACGCAACTAACTTTGATAAGTAACGGTTATGCTCTAACGGTGGCTGACCTAAAATATATTTCGCTTCAATAGGTTGTTTATATAAATACCAACCCGCGGTATTCGTTCGCCCTTCTGGTACTTGAATAAAAGTCAGATCAGGCTCGTGTAAATCCGGTGATATTTGCGGATTTAATAATGTCACTTTACCGGGAAGCACCTCAAACGCAGCATATAATTTACGCGCCAGAATACTGATATCTTCGGGGCTAATTGCCGAGGTAATATCATTACGACGCGCAAAACGAATTAAATTTCGGTAACTGAGCATCAACGCATCAAGCAACTCATTATGGGCTTGCTTAACTTGGGCAACTTTCCAATTACGGCGATTATCAAGCTCAGCAATAACCTCTGTTGACCATTGCCATTGCTCAGTTAAATGTTGCAGTGCGCGTCGACGCCAAACCACTGAACCCGATGCTGGTTTACGGGTTAATTTCTCATGAGTTTTAAGATAGAAACAGCGCCGCACTAAATCTAAACGGCGATGATCATCAATACGCTCTAAATAACGGGTCACTTTTTCAAGCATTAAATAGTAAGCATCCATGCAATATTCACTGCGATCTTCAGCAAAGAAGCGGCGCTTACCATCAAGACTTAATAATTGAGTGTGAGGATATTCCCATGAATAGGCTTCAAGCAGGATCGCTTTTAATACCGATTTATAAGGAGAATCGATACTTTTGTATAACTGCCATAAACTGGAACCGAAATATTCTTCTGCAGGAATACGCATCAAGCCACCAAAATCAATCCATTGGTCGCGTTGAATATAACCTTTAGCAACTAAATCATCGATATATTGGTCATAGCACTCTTCCATTTCTGGCGGCACCATAAACCATAATAAGGGTAATCCTGCTAAACACACTGCCGAACGATAGAATTCATCGAGTAACAGTAAATGTTGACTTGAGCCACAGTTTTCACCGGTCATGGCTTCAGAGAAATTGTCGCGGAAACGGTTTTCATCGATCAAAAAGAAGTTAGCTTCAACCCCTTGTTCCATCGCCCATTGAGAAACTAAGCTACATTTACGATCTAATGCTTCACGGCAATGACGATTTAATGAGGTTGGAATACAAACCCAAATATCAAGATCACTGGTGAGACTTTGTCCCATAGAAGAAGTGCTACCCATGGCGTAAAGACCAGTAATTGGGCAGTCAGTATCAGCAACCAAGAGTGGATCAATCGGCATTATCGCAGCACGAGCGCAATCATTAACAAATTGCTGTTGTACCTCGGTAACGATAAAATTCGCGATTCCCTGGGGCACTTGTTGATCAAGATATCCTGGTAAAGCTGGGTGGTTATAATGTAATAAGACAGGTAACAGATCGAAAACCTGTATTGACGGCTCATTCATTGCTAAGCGTGCACGTTCAATGCGAAGCTCAGTCAACGAATCCAGTCTACCTTTTAGCGTCTTGATATAATTTTGCAAATTACTCTTCCAAGAGCTAGCAGTGTTAGTGCGGCCCGCAGTTTGACATTAATAGCGTAAATTTTATTCAAAATGAGAAAGAAACGTGATCAATGTATCATTTTTAATACCTACGGTAAAGATAATGCCAAGCTTGCCCAGTAACAACTGCCTATGATTCATCCGTGATTATCAGACTCTAAATCGCGGTCATAACTAATAACAACTAATCGTGCTGTAACTAGAAATTGATCAACGACTTATTGCGATAAATATCACATTTTATATTGTAGCTCACTACACAATAACGCTTGAAATCAGGAACCGCAATACACGAATTATCATCCATGCTTAGGTAGTGGTACGATACTAAGCATAAAAAATAACAACCTTGGTTAACGGACCTTCTTTACTATGATGACAACCCAACCGATTCGCATTGCTACACGTAAAAGCCCATTAGCCATGTGGCAGGCAGAGTTTGTAAAAGCTGAACTTGAACTGGCTCATCCAGGGCTCGTTGTTGAACTGCTACCTATGGTAACAAAAGGTGACATTATTTTAGACACTCCTTTAGCAAAAGTGGGCGGTAAAGGCTTATTTGTTAAAGAACTTGAAGTAGCAATGCTTGAAGGTCGTGCAGATATTGCGGTGCACTCAATGAAAGATGTACCGGTTGAGTTTCCTGAAGGACTCGGCTTAGTGACAATTTGCGAACGTGAAGACCCACGTGATGCATTTGTGTCTAATCACTATGACTCCATTGATGACTTGCCTCTAGGGGCTATTGTAGGAACATCAAGTTTACGCCGCCAATGCCAACTACGATCTCAACGTCCAGATCTGATCGTTAATGACCTCCGTGGTAATGTAAATACTCGCCTGCGCAAGCTCGATGAAGGCCAATATGACGCCATCATTTTAGCTACTGCGGGTCTAAAACGCCTTAAAATGAATGATCGCATTCGCAGTGAAATTGCTCCAGAAGTTAGCTTACCCGCGGTAGGTCAAGGTGCTGTCGGCATTGAATGTCGTTTGAATGATCAGCGTGTACGTGATCTACTTGCTCCCCTTAATCACCAACCGACAGCGACACGCGTCCTGTGTGAGCGCGCGATGAATAACCGTCTTCAAGGTGGTTGCCAAGTACCTATTGGAAGCTATTCAGAACTGCAAGGGGATAACATTTGGTTACGTGCTTTAGTTGGCGAGCCTGATGGTAGCATTATTGTTCGCGCTGAAATTAGCGGCCCAATTGCAGCGGCTGAACAATTAGGTGAAACCTTAGCTGATGAGTTGTTAGCCAAAGGTGCCAAAGAAATCCTTGATCGTTTATACGGTAACGCCTAATGGCTGTGCTGATCACCCGTCCAGCACCAGAGTGCGATCAATTGGTGGCACAACTTAACCAAGTGGCGATCAGCGCTATTGCTCAGCCTTTACTTGAGGTACAGCAAGGGAAATATATAAATAGATTAATAGAACAAATTCAACAACTGCAACAAGGTGACTATATCATTGCAGTTAGCTATCATGCGGTACGTTTTGCAGCTGATTACTTGATTTCACAAGGTGCAGAATGGCCAAAAAACATGCATTATATAGCCGTTGGCGACAAGACAGCTGCAGCTTTAGCCCAGGCCTGTCAGCAACCAGTGAGCTCACCCCAAGGTAACCATGATAGTGAAGCGCTATTAGCCTTACCTGAGCTTGCTAATATTCGCCACCGTAGGGTATTAATCTTACGAGGTAATGGTGGACGCGAATTAATCTATCAAGCATTAACCGCTCGCCATGCCCAAGTCAGTTATTGTGAAACTTATCAACGCTGCTGGCTTGATCTCGATGCAACACAATTAGTCCAACAATGGCAACAACAGCAAATACAGGCTCTAGTTGTCACAAGTAGTGAACAGTTAATATACTTAACGGGATTGATCCCAACTGAGAATTTGACTTGGCTTTATAATTGCCACCTTTTCGTACCAAGTCAACGCGTCGCAGACCAAGCATCAACACTTGGCTACAGACATATTTCCACCGTGGGGAGCGCTGCTAATCAGGCGTTATTCACGTTCCTAAAAAGCAACGTAAGCTAACGGAATAATTAGGATGACAGACAAAACAACCAACACAAACCCAACTGCAGCGCCATCAACTAAAGATAAGCCTGCGGTTACTGCTTCAAAAACGACCAAAACAGCACCACCAGCCCCTAAACAAAAAAAAACAGGTAGCAAAACCGGTTGGGTTGCAATTGCACTAGTATTGGCACTTGGTGGTGGTCTTTACTATCACGGTCATCAGCAAGGTCTACAACAACAACAGCAAATTGCCGCCTTACAACAACAAATAGCGACGATGAAAGCTGCCCTAAAAGCCGATCAACAGCAAACCCTCGGCATGGTTAATAATGAACTTCGCACCACACAACGTAGTGTTGAGCAAGGCATTAGCCAACAGCAAAAATCAATTGACTCTATTCAAACCGCAATTGCTGACTTAAAAGGCCAAGAGCCTAACGATTGGTTATTAGCGGAAGCTGACTACTTAGTTAAAATGGCAGGACGTAAGTTGTGGTTAGAACATGACGTTACCAGTGCAACCTTATTATTAGAAGCAGCAGATCACCGTATTGCAGAGCTTAATGACCCAAGCCTTAAAGGCCTACGTCAAGCAATGAGCAATGACATTACCGCATTAAAATCAATCACTGTCGTTGATCGTGACGGTATCGTATTGCGTCTTAACAGTCTTGAAAACAGTATTGATAACCTACCATTAGCCAATGCGGTACTAGCAAAAGCAGAGCCACAAAAGAACCCAACTGTTAGCCAATCAGTCAATGACTGGAGAGATAACTTAATGACCTCATTGAAGAACTTTAGTGAGCATTTCATTACTTATCGTAAGCGTGATGGCAGCGTGGTTCCTTTACTATCACCACAACAAGATTTCTATCTCCAACAAAACATCAAGAATAAGCTCGAAACTGCTATCTCAGCAGTGTACCGCGATCAAGGCCAAATCTACCGTGAGTCGATTGCAACCGCGATCAAATGGGCGCAACAGTACTACGACTTATCATCACCAAAAACCCAAAGCTTTATTGCTGGATTGCAACAACTAGAACAACAAAATGTAGCAGTTGATTACCCTGCAAAATTGCAATCACAAGCACTGATCACCAAATTAGTTAATCAAGTATTGCGCAATAAAATGACAGCAATCAATGAGCCAGTATCCGTTAAAGCTGACAAACCAGCAATTAAAGTTGTGGTACCAGCAGTAAAAGAACCGGTTAAAAAACTCATCAAACAAACAGCAACACCTGCAAATACCGATGCAAATAACAAAGCGGTTGTTAGTTACTCAACCACAACTAAAGAGGAAACCAAATAATGATTAAATTGTTGTTATTGGTCATCGCTCTGATTGCCGGTATCATTGTCAGCCCCGATCTTGCTGGTCATCAAGGCTATGTGTTGATCTCGTTTGCCAATCAAACCATCGAAATGAGTTTAACCACACTTATTATTGTGGCGATTGCCATCGTCGCGATCTTTTTTGTACTTGAGTTCATTCTGCGTCGGTTATTTTCTTTTGGTAGCTCAACCCGTGGTTGGTTTAGTGGTCGTCAAGTACGTAAAGCACGCCGCAACACCGCTGAAGGGTTATTAAAAGTTGCTGAAGGTGATTGGAAAGCTGCTGAAAAAATGCTTTCTAAATCAGCGAAATACAGCGATGCACCGATTTTAAATTACTTGGCTGCAGCAGAAGCAGCACAAGGGCTAGGTAAAACCCAACAACGTGATCAGTATTTACAGCTAGCCGCAGAGCAAGATACTGAAAACCTTGCGGTATCACTGACGCGCGCTAAGCTTCAAATTCGCCAACAGCAATTTGAACAAGCGTTAGCAACCTTGCAAGATGTACAGCCAAATAGCCCACGTAATCCAATGATACTGAGTTTATTAAAGCAGTGTTATTTACAACTAGAAGATTGGAAAGCACTTCAAGCACTGTTGCCACAATTGACCAAAGCAAACGTGATCACAGCAGCAGAAGCCGCACAATTAGATATCCAAGCACAATGTGGTCAAATGCAGCACTTAAGCCAACAAAACGGCAGTGATGGCTTGATCGGTTACTGGAATAGCATCAGCCGTAAAGATAAGCACAACCCAGCCTTAGTGGCGTGTTTTGTTAAACAGATGATTATTCGTCATGCTGATTCTGATGCGTTTCCTATCTTGCGTGATGCAATTAAGAAAAACCCAGATCAAAGCTTAATTAGCTTAATGCCACAATTAACACTGCCAGATCGCCACCCAGCCATTGTTAGCCTACAAGATTTATTAGCCAACAATAGCAATAACCCAGCATTACAAAGTGCATTAGGGCAAATGCTAATGGCTGATAATCAATGGCAACCAGCGAAGGATCACTTAGAAAAAGCCGTTGCAATACGTCCCGATGTGACAGATTACGCCCACCTTGTTGCCACTCTGGAACAACTTGGTGATAAACAAGCCGCAGCGGAAGTTTCTCGTCAGGCTCTGCAACTAGCAAAACCCGATCAAGCCTAAGTTTTAAGTCTGAAAAAAGCGCCTTAATGGCGCTTTTTTTTCGTCTGGATAACAGTTTTAGCATTAACATGTTTCTGAATGTAAACAGCCATTACAAGGTATATCTGTCCCATTGCTCCTAAGCCATAAACACGTTTCAATAGCCACTCTGCCCTTTTTATTTAACATTTGGATAACTGTTATGGATATGCTTCCTTGGCTGATTGTTTCAGGTATTATGGTGTCGGTGATTGTTGGCGTAATGATGGCTGTATTAATTAAACACGCTGATTAAAGAACACCTATAAAAAAGCCTCCTAATTGGAGGCTTTTTTATAGGTGTTCTTTGATAATAAGCAACTATGTTAATCCCAAAACCTGCTTGGTTTTACGTAATTGTTCATCAAACTTTTTCACCGCTTTAGCGGCTTTTTTTAATTGTTTAGTTTTCTTCTTGGCTAATTTCTTAAGTTTTTCGGTCTGCTTTAGCAATTTATCAGGTTGCTCAATCACCTCTGTTTGCTCAACCACAGTAACCATCTCAATTCGACTTTGACCAACAGCTGTTGGCATTGGCAAACTATGGACGTTCATCATCGTAGGAGCAGGCGACGCTGATGCCGCTAATGTCATCACTGGTGGCGATGGTGGCACTATTTTTGGGGCAATGGTATTGGTTAAGCTACTCGGTTTACATAAGTAGTCTTTATCACTCGCAACCCGCGTACAGCTAGCACAAATAAATTTTGGCTCACTGACAATTTTAGTGATCGTCGCAAATTGATCGGCAATTTCGGCACGACGATACTTACACAACGACTTCACCATCAACACATCCTCACTCAAGACTCACCAGAATTACGACATTAAACGATAATGATTCGTAATTCCAGTAATGAATGTATTGTTCAGCGTTAAATGTGTAACTTTTTATTTTTGGATATCATTGGTTTTCATACCTGCTTTCACATAGATATCAAAACGGTTTTTCTTGGTTTCAATTGCCATCGAAGGCTTCGCATTTGCTAAAAACTCAGCATAATCTGGACGCTTAACCACAATGCGCTTAGTTGCTAATGCATAAGCTGGCGCAAACAATTCATCAGCATCTAAATCGGCACCGACTAAAGTTTGGAAAACGCGCATTTCTTTTTTTACCAATGCCGATTTCTTTTTATGCGGGTACATCGGATCTAAATAAATCACTTCAGGAGCAACAAAATCTTTATCCGCGGCTAACTGCAATAAAGCATCTTGACTCGATGCATGTAATAACTGCATCCGCTCACTAACCCAATGACCAATTTCAGGATCGGCTTTAGCACGGGCTAAACCATCATCCAGTAATGCGGCCACCACTGGATGACGCTCAACCAATTGTACTTTACACCCCAATGACGCTAATACAAACGCATCACGCCCTAAACCTGCCGTCGCATCGAGCACTGTCGGCGTAATACCATTTTTTAAACCAACCGCTTTGGCAATTGCTTGACCACGACCACCACCAAATTTACGTCGATGCGCTACCGCACCACTCGCCAGATCAACAAAAACAGCGCCAAGCTTAGGTTCATCCAGCTTACGCAACTCTAACTGATTAGCGGTTAATACTAACGCAAAGCAACTATGCTCATCATGCGTCAATCCCCAGCGGGCGGCGAGTTGATCTAATTCAAACTGACGTTGAGGCACTTCACAAAGTAAGGCTAGTTGCACTGCATTCTCCGGTATCAAACAATATCTATTTCGCTCAACAAGAGGAAATAGAAGCTATGGGTGGCGAATTATAGCACCACAAATCAAGCTTGGCTCTGGTATCACAACCTAACATAAGGATAAGATAGCCCAAGGTCGCAGCATGCGAATAACTTAGCTTGCCGAAAGGAATTGTGATGAATGTAGCTGTTCGTATCGATGATTTAGATCGCGATATTCTCAACGCGTTAATGACAGATGCACGAGTGCCCTACGCTGAAATGGCAAAACGGTTTAATGTTAGCCCGGCGACAGTACATGTTAGGGTTGAAAAAATGCGTACCTCGCAAATAATTACGGGCACCGAGGTAATTGTTAATCCAAAACTATTGGGCTACGACGTGTGCTGTTTTATTGGTATCAATCTTTATGCTGCACGTGATTATCACTCTGCACTTGAAAAACTTAATCAACTTGATGAAGTGGTAGAAGCTTATTACACCACTGGTGCTTACAATATTTTTGTAAAGTTGATGTGTCATTCAATCGAAGAATTACAGCATGTACTGATCAATAAACTACAAGCGATTGAGGAAGTACAATCAACCGAAACCTTAATTTCGCTCCAAAACCCAATCAATAGAAACGTTAAGCCTTAGCGATAATTAGCCATAAAAAAAGCGAGCTCAAGCTCGCTTCTTATCACATTACATCATGATTATTTTTTTAAATGTAGCGCCCGCTCAGCGGCTTCTGCTGCTAACCATTCAGCGACAGTTTTGGCAAAATAGGTTAACACCCCATCAGCACCAGCACGCTTAAAGCACATTAATGATTCCATTACCGTTTCACGCTCTTTAAGCCAACCGTTTTGGAATGCTGCCATGTGCATTGCATATTCACCTGACACTTGATAAGCATAAGTAGGAACTTGCAGTTCAGTTTTCACGCGACGTACCACATCTAAATATGGCATTCCCGGTTTCACCATCACCATATCAGCACCTTCACTGATGTCCATTGCCACTTCATGCAAAGCTTCATCACTATTGGCAGGATCCATCTGATACGTTTTCTTATCGCCACCTTTAAGATTACCCGTTGAACCGACAGCATCACGAAACGGACCATAGTAATTCGACGCATATTTAGCTGAGTAAGCCATAATTTGCGTATTAATATGACCCGCTTGCTCAAGTGCTTCACGGATAGCACCAATACGACCATCCATCATATCGGAAGGAGCAATAACATCCGCCCCCGCATCTGCATGCGATAATGCTTGTTTGATCAAAATATCAGTAGTGATATCGTTAAGCACGTAGCCTTCATCATCAATGATACCGTCTTGACCATGAACCGTGAACGGATCTAAGGCAACATCAGTGATCACACCTAACTCAGGTACATGCGCTTTTAAAGCACGTACCGCGGTTTGTACTAAACCATCAACGTTATATGCTTCTTCCGCTAATTCAGATTTAAACTGTTGTGATACCACTGGAAATAACGCAATCGCAGGTACACCAAGACTGGCAATATAAGCCGCTTCTTCTAACAGTAAATCAATTGATAAGCGCTCAATACCCGGCATCGAAGTAACACTCTCGCGACGATTAGTGCCTTCAAGGACAAACATCGGATAAATAAGATCATTAACAGATACCTGGTTTTCCGCCATCAAACGACGACTAAAATCATGCTTACGAACCCGACGCATACGACGTCCAGGAAAAGCACCTTGAATAGATACAGACACGGTAAACTCCTTACTGGTTAATGGGTATTGATAATATCACTCACATCACTAGGGTGGGATTAAATTGCAAAAAAAGCTTGGCTCACTTGGTAAGAATTATTGACAACTTGAGTCGCAGACTCACCACGGCACTCAGCAATAACCTGTGCAATATGAGGCAAATACAACGGTTCATTACGACTAGATTTCGGCTTTGGGCGGTAATCTCGCGGCAATAAATAAGGACAATCGGTTTCAATCATTAACCGTTGACTAGGAATATCTTTAACAATCTGGCGCAATTCAGTGCCACGGCGTTCATCACAAATCCAACCGGTAATACCAATATGTACATCAAGCGCTAGACAATCATGCAGTTCTTGTTGTGAGCCCGTAAAGCAATGTAAGACGGCCGCTGGTAATTTATCGCGCCATGGTTTTAGAATCGCTAAAAAACGCTCATGAGCATCACGACAATGCATAAACACAGGTAAATTAAGTTCAGCTGCTAACGCTAATTGCGCTTCAAATACCGCTTCTTGCTGCGGACGTGGTGAAAAATCACGATTAAAATCCAAGCCACATTCACCGATCGCAACCACCTCGGGTAATTGCGCTAAAGCACGAATTTGAGGTAAGGCGAGATCTATTACCGATTTGGCATCATGTGGATGAACACCTGCAGTGCTATAACAATAATCAGGCCATTGCTGAGCCAGTTGTTGAGCGGCAATACTTTCTTCGATACTAGTACCAGTGATGACCAGCCCTTTAACGCCAACAGCTTGGGCGCGCGCAATCACATCGGCACGATCTTTATCAAACCGACTATTGGTAAGGTTAACGCCAATATCTATCATTTATTTTCTCATCGACTAATGAACAAGCATACTCAGCAGTATATCGAGCTCAATATTGACTGACTATGTGAGAATCACATTATTACAGCTATAAAAAAACCGACACTAATGTCGGTTTTTTTCATCATCACAGGGGTTAAAACCCTATTCTTTGCTGATGCTCTTTACGTCTTGCGGTTCATCTTCGTTATCTTCGTCATATCCATCTTCATCATCTTTACGAATGTAAAAACGTGAGAAGAATAAACCGACTTCAAACAACAAACACATTGGTACCGCTAACAAAGTCTGAGATAAAATATCAGGCGGTGTTAACAACATACCAACCACAAACGCTGCCACGATAATATATGGGCGTTTACTGCGTAATGTTTCAGGATCGGTAGCACCGGTCCAACACAACAGAATAATTGCTACTGGAATCTCAAATGCAATACCAAACGCCATAAATAGCGACAGTACAAAATCGAGATAACTTGAAATATCTGTTGCAACTTCAACCCCTTGCGGAGCGACGCTGGTAAAGAATTTAAACACCAATGGAAACACAACAAAATAAGCAAACGCAACACCGGCATAAAACAGCAATGAGCTGGAAACCAGTAATGGCATAATAAGCTTACGTTCATGCTTGTATAATCCTGGCGCTACAAAAGCCCACAGTTGATACAAAATCATTGGCACAGCAATAAACACAGCGGTAACTAAAGTGAGTTTTATCGGTGTAAAGAACGGTGACGCAACATCTGTTGCAATCATAGTGGCACCAATTGGCATACGTTCAACCAAAGGTGCAGCTACAAAAGCGTAAATGTCTTTCGAAAACCAAACTATACAGACAAAAACCACCAGCACGCTGATGAGAGAGCGCAGGATCCGTGTACGCAGCTCAAGTAAATGGCTGAATAACGGCTGCGAATCTTCGACAGTCGACATAGTGATGTAATTTATTCCTGCTTATTAGAAGTCGTTGCTGAGGGTTGCTCGCTTTTATCAGCATAGGGACGTTGCACATCAGAAGCGACTTTTTTAAGTTCATCAACCGACTCTTGCAATTCAGGCGCGATGTCCTTCATTCCCATTTGCTCAGCTTTTTTTAAATTGGCTTGCAGTTCCTGAATTTTCAGTTCCTGAGCCAACTCATCTTTGACTGAGTTTGCCATATTACGGGCAGCGCCTATCCACTGCGATACAGTACGTATCGCAACGGGTAGACGTTCCGGCCCCAGTACTACTAATCCCACCACGGAGATCAGCACTAACTCCCAGAACCCGATATCAAACACGTCTTAAACCTGCTCTTTGTCTTTTTGACTCGTTTTAGTCTGATCAGCGGCTTGCTGCTCATCCGCAATTTTCTTCTGCTCAAAATCTGCGTCAGGTGTTTCTTTCTTAGCTGCAGGTGCTGAATCTTCATCACCAATCGCTTTTTTGAACCCCTTAACAGCAGAACCTAAGTCGCCACCCAATGTGCGTAACTTCTTAGTTCCGAACAACAGAACAATGATCAGTGCAATAATTAGCAATTGCCAGATACTGATACCACCCATGCTTATTTTACCTCAGCTTTATGTGGTTAATAACGGAGTGCGTTGTTAAACGCAACTATAAGTATAGGCGAAACCTAAATCGATTATTTTCGACAGGCTCGCCATCCCAGCAACCAAAATACCGCTCCTGCTCCAGCTGCAATAGCAGGATAGGTGGTAACATGATCACCAAAAAGTATGGCAGCACACACCATCATGGTGGCACCAATACCAAAATAAAATCTTGCCTTACCTTGGTTACGCCGACTATCCATGAAATTATCATAGAGTGTATCGAGTCGCTGGTTCATAACCTTGCCTTGGCGCAAACTGTCGTAAAGTAATTCAGGTAATTCGGGTAACTTTTCAGCCCAAAATGGTGCTTTACTCTTTACCGCTTCAATAATTGCTTGCGGTCCGACTTGGCGAGACATCCAATCTTCTAAAAACGGTTTTGCCGTTGCCCACAGATCTAGCTGTGGATACAACTGCCGTCCAAGACCCTCAACATAAAGTAAGGTCTTTTGTAACAGCACTAATTGCGGCTGCACTTCCATATTGAATCGACGCGCGGTATTGAATAAATTAAGCAATACGTGACCAAATGATATTTCACATAATGGTTTTTCAAAAATCGGTTCGCACACCGTACGAATCGCAACTTCAAACGCATCAATATTGGTGTCAGCGGGTACCCAGCCAGAATCAACGTGTAATTCTGCTACCTTTCGATAATCACGATTAAAGAAAGCCAGTAAGTTTTCAGCTAAGTAACGTTTGTCTTCACGATTAAGCGTACCGACAATACCACAGTCCAACGCAATCCATTGTGGATCATGAGGATGCTCATAAGAAACAAAAATATTCCCTGGGTGCATGTCGGCGTGGAAGAAACTATCACGGAATACCTGTGTAAAGAATATATTTACCGCATTTTCCGATAATAATTTCAAATCAGTGCCATTGGCTTTTAATGCATCAAGGTCTGAAACCTGAATACCGTAGATGCGTTCCATGACAAGCAGATTAACACTACTGTAATCAGTGAAGACTTCTGGTACGTATAGCGAGTCATCTCCTTCGAAATTACGTCGAAGTTGAATCCCATTCGCAGCTTCACGCATTAAGTCCAGTTCATCAAGTAAGGTCTTTTCATATTCCCTTACCACTTCAACGGGGCGTAAGCGGCGCGCTGCAGGCTGTAGCCGAGAAACTATCTCCGCCATTCGATACATCAGCTTTATATCAGCTTCAATTATCGGCTTTATATCTGGTCGAATAACTTTAAATACAATTTCACGACCATTTTCTTTCATGGTTGCAGTATGTACTTGTGCTATTGATGCTGACGCTAACGCCACCTCATCAAAATCATCAAACCATTGTTCTATCGGCCCACCTAATGATGCTTCAATGGTGCGTTTAGCTAATTGACCATCAAACGGCGCCACCTGATCTTGCAGTAATGCTAATTGATCGGCGATATGGGGTGGAAACAAATCACGCCGAGTCGACATCATTTGGCCAAACTTGATCCATACCGGTCCAAGTTCTTGTAACGCTAATCGTAACCGCTCACCTAATGGTTTGTCGGGATACTCATTTTTAATCCAAAATAACGATTTACGTAATTTTTTTGGCAATTCAGAGCGTGGGTCTTGCGGAATAAAATCATCCAAACCGTAACGCAATTGCACTTCAATAATACGGTAAAGACGTTTGAATTCACGAATAGTCATCATGGCTATTTATCGCTCAAGTAACTGATTTAATCGGGCCTCAAAACAGGCAACATCGGATTTCAAGTCATCAACTTGATCAGCAAAATACGCTATTTCTAATGGCTGTGGTAATAATCGCCACTCTTCCGTTAGCGTTTGAGCTAAATTTTGCTGGCGTTTAAGTAGTCGTTGTTGAAGAAACTGACCACTCGATTTAACGCTGCTTACTACCGTATGAGCAACAACATCACCACTATAATGAGATAATTTTTCTTCAAGATCGGGCTTAAGGCCACTCAACAAACTTGAGAAATGCTGCGCTAATTGTAAGTCACCATCAAGCGCTAACTTGTCGGCTTTAATTAACTGCGTCACATTAGCTTGTTGACGCAATTCTGGTAGCACGGTTAAGTTAAGTGCCAGTTGGCAATCAACATCACCTTCATAAACAGCTAATACATCAATCTGTTGGCTAAAAATAAAATAGAGCGTTTTGCCAAATTCATTTAACGTCACGCTGATCACTTTACCGCGTAAACGCGATAAACGACGCTGACTATCAGCATCGTCTTTTACTAACTGATTAAGCGCCGTTTCTATCGCGCCAGTAACAAACGCATCTATTGGCATATTGACCTCAGAACTTATAACCACGGTGCAAAGCAACAATACCGCCGGTTAAATTGTAATAGCTAGTCTGATCAAAACCAGCGTCATCCATCATGCCTTGTAAGGTTGGCTGATCAGGGTGCATACGAATAGATTCAGCTAAGTAACGATAACTTTCACTATCATGAGCAATGATTTCACCGATTTTTGGCAATAAGTGGAATGAGTAAGCGTCATATATTTTTGATAATGGTTCTAAAATCGGCTTTGAAAACTCTAACACTAGCAAGCGTCCACCGGGTTTTAAAACGCGGTACATCGAGCGCAATGCTTGCTCTTTATCAGTAACGTTACGTAAACAGAAGCTAATCGTAATACAATCAAAATAATTATCAGGAAAAGGCAATTCCTCAGCATTTGCTTGCACGTAACCAACGTTACCAACAATACCACTATCACGCAGCTTACTACGGCCAACTTTTAACATTGAGTTATTGATATCAGCTAGAATAACTTGGCCACTATCACCCACAATACGAGAAAACTTAGCCGTTAAATCCCCAGTACCACCGCCTAAATCAAGCACGCGTTGACCACGGCGAACACCACTGCAGTCAATCGTAAACCGCTTCCATACGCGATGAATACCCATCGACATTAAGTCATTCATAATGTCGTACTTTGCAGCTACTGAATGGAATACTTCAGCAACCATGGTTGCTTTTTCATCTTTGGCCACGGTACGAAAGCCAAAGTGAGTAGTGTCTTGTGTGGTATCCGTCATGCTCAATCCGTTATGTGTCCTCGCGCTCATTCTATTGTTACAATAAAATAGCTGACGGGGATTAAATTCATTTATTCAACTGGCTTAGTGTACTTGATGGTTGTCGTTTGCTCAAAGTGGTTTACTCTTTAAGCGCTACAAATCACTCTCTGTTGCAGAGGTTATATGTGAAAAACCTCTCGTATCATGCAGTTGCGATTGCGATTTTTCAACCAATTGTGGACTGATATCACGCTTCACCTCCACACCTAATAGCTTAAAGCTTTCTGCTTGACGAATGACATTGCCACGTCCGCTAGCTAACTTATTCATTGCACTATGATAACTCTGATTTGCTTTATCTAATGAGGAGCCTAATCCTTCCATATCAGTCACAAACAAACGCAATTTGTCGTACAGTTTGCCAGCGCGCTCGGCAATTTCTTTGGCATTTTGATTTTGGTGCTCATTGCGCCATAAATTATTAATCGTCCGTAGTGCCACCAGCAATGTCGTTGGGCTTACCAACATAATATTGAGATCCATCGCATCCCGGATAAGCTTAGGATCAGCCGCAATTGCAGCTTGAAAGGCCGGTTCAACCGGAATAAACATCAACACATAATCCAGACTTTGGACACCATGTAGCTGATGATAATCTTTACGGCTTAAACCTCGCATATGAGCCCGCATAGAAGCAATATGCTCCCCCATCGCTAATTCTCGATCTGCCACTGTTTCAGCATTAAAAAACCGCTCATAAGCCACCAATGACATCTTGGCATCAACCACCACATCTTTTTGTTGCGGTAAATGCACTACCACATCAGGCTGATAACGTTTGCCGTCTTCATTTTCAAGGCTAACTTGGGTTTGATATTCGTGACCTTCACGTAAACCGGACTCCGTTAACACTCGTGCTAACACGACTTCGCCCCAATTACCTTGGGCTTTATTATCCCCTTTAAGAGCTTGAGTGAGGTTAACGGCTTCCTGCGCCATTTGTTCATTGAGTTGTTTTAGATGATTAATCTGATGTACCAGAGTATGGCGTTCACGAGATTCTTGAGTAAAATTATCATTAACCTGCTTTTTAAAGCTTTCCAATTGCTCTTTAAGGGGCGTCAGTAAACTTTCTAAACTGATTTTATTCTGCTCATCAACGGTACGGGTTTTATGGTCAAACAATTTATTCGCAAGGCTTTCAAATTGAATTCGTAACCGCTCTTCGGCATTTCCTAATAACTGAATTTTTTCTTCTGCTGATTTTTGTTCTTCAAAATGACGCGCATCTTGCTCACGTAAATCAGCTTCAAGACCAGCGTTCATTACCCGTAAGTTATCTAACTGCTCGGATAAATACTGTTTTTCATTTTGAAGCGCTTCAAAATGACGCATTTTTTCTACCGCCGCAGATAAATTACCGTGCAATTGACGAATTTCATGAGTAAGACGATCACGCTCATCATCCATCTGCTCGAGCTCTTGATTACGCTCACCCAATTGCTGCTGTAATTGCTGCTCACGCACCTGCAATAAACGTATATCAGCCTGCGCTTGCTGTTGGTGCAACTGCAATGTTTGCTCAAAACGTCCTTTTAACCATAGCGTGGTAATAACACTCGCTACCGTAGCACCAGAGATTGCTGCCAACAGTGAAATCATGCCGCCACTCAACCATTCCGTCATATCAAATACTCTACAAAAAACCACCAAATCCATTTCTGTTGTAAGGCTAAGTCGATACTGGATAAATGTCCAGTTCAGTAATATTTGTTGGTATGAATTTGATTGTTTTCACCCATACAGGAAGCGTATTTATGCGCCCACGATCACAGCCTTACTTGGGCTCACTAGGGCGAGTTTGGCCTCATCAATTACACTGCGAGCTTCATTTAAAGGAATAAATAGAGAATCAGTCATGAACGAACGTCATGCATTAGGCTATGGTCTCACTGCAGTATTACTGTGGTCGACTGTTGCAACCGCATTTAAAATTACCTTAAATTATTTTTCACCGCCGCAAATGGTCGTCATTGCAAGCCTTGTTTCAGTGATTGCATTACTCGCTATTGCTACCTATCAAGGCAAACTTACCAATTTATTGACCACCTTTTATGCTCGACCTTGGTATTACCTTGCTTTAGGGCTAATCAACCCTCTGGCATACTATTTAGTATTATTTAAAGCCTACGCTTTATTGCCAGCCTCACAAGCTCAGCCATTGAACTATAGTTGGGCGATTACTTTAACCCTAATGGCGGCGATTTTTTTACATCAAAAGATTGGTCGTCAAGACTGGATAGCCTGTGGCTTTGGCTATTTAGGTGTGGTAGTGATCGCCACTAAGGGTGATCTACTTGCTCTCCAATTTGAAAGCCCGCTCGGGGTCGGATTAGCGCTATTTTCAACCCTTTTATGGGCACTATATTGGATAATCAATACCAAAAATACTGCCGATCCTGTGCTGGGATTATTACTCGGATTTTTAACCTCACTGCCTTTTTCTATCGGCTTGAGTGTTTATGTAGGTGGCTGGCAAACAGTACCTTGGCAAGGGTGGTTAGCTGTAACCTATGTGGGCTTGTTTGAAATGGGAATAACCTTTGTCTTGTGGCTCAACGCCCTCCGCTTAACCACTAACACCGCCCGTATCAGTAACTTAATCTTTATTTCACCCTTTATTTCACTACTGTTATTAGCAACTATTATCGGAGAACAAATAACAGCCTCAACGATTATCGGACTGTTATTTATTATTAGTGGCTTAGTGGTGCAGCAATGGCGTTCAAAGCCATCACCTCAATCTCAATTACTGTAAACCACCTAAAATTAAGCCTGTCATAATGACAGGCTTAATAAACACACGCTCAATGGCTGCTAATCATCAACAATTCAGCACTAATCGGCTGTTAGTGGTGCTTGATGCCAGCTTTTGCCCCACTTTGACCACAACACAAATATCCCAGGGATCAATAACCACATCTGCAATGTCATCAACATTGGCGTTGCTAAATCAAGTCGCTGAGTTAAGCTCACCATCACTCCAGCGCCACTCATTTGAAATAGACCCAACAATGCAGCCGCAGTACCGGCACGATCACCAAAAGGCGCTAATGCTTTGCCTGCCGATGAGCCTAAGACAAACGCAAACCCAAATGAACAGATAAAAATAGGCACCATAAATGCCCACGCTTGATTAATGGTGCTCAGCCCCAGCATTAATCCACCTGCAATGGTTAGAATAATAAGTCCTGTTTGCAATGTAGCCCGAGTACCGAACCGATCCATAAATTTCGGTGCTACCATACAAGCGGTAATATTAAGCGCAGCATTAATACCAAACCATAATGTAAATTGGTTCATGTCAGCCCCAAGATGGCTCATTAACCACACCGGAGCCGAGGTTACATAAGCTAGAATCACCGCCATCGCTAACATGCATAAACTGGCATGGTATAAAAATGTTGGCTCACGTAATACCGACCAATAACGACTCAAACTTATGGTTGAACCACTAACATGAGTATCAGTAGGGCGAGTTTCTTTAAACATCGTCATCACAAATAAACCAGCTACCAGCGCAAATCCAGCCATAAAACTAAAATTTGAACGCCAGCCAAACTCATGTGTTAACCAAGTACCTAACAAGGGTGCTAAAGCGGGAATAAAACAGATTGCACCATTTAAGTAACTGATCATCCGACCACTCTTTTCTGCGCCAAAACTATCACGCACAGCAGAGAAAGCCGCAACAGAGGTTGCACAGGCACCAAAACCTTGTAATAAACGTGCAGCTAATAGCATGTCTAAGTTGGTTGCTAAATACGCCATAAGTGCACTAAAACCATAAATAATAATTCCCGCGAGTGCAATTGGTCGACGTCCAAAACGATCAGCTAATGGCCCTGCCAATAGTTGCCCTAATCCTAAACTAAACATAAACCATGTTACGGTATCTTGAACGCGTACAGCATTAACCCCAAAGCTATCGGCAATAGCAGGGAAAGCTGGTAGATAAATATCAATAGCCAATGGGCTAAATAATACTAAAGTCACCATTAAGGTGATTAATTTAGTATCAGTAGAAGAAGTGGTTGACGAGGTCATATAATGTTCCTAAAAGATGATCGCGCCAAGTCTACGGTTTTAGAGATATGAATAGAAATGGTATATATTCAAAAGCACTTTTCCATTTTGGAATATCACTCACAGCAGTTATCCGCCACACTCTGAGTGACAGATAACATGATTAGGCTGAAATGTAGCAAATGATAATTAATTGACCGTTAGCTAATTGATGCCAACCTGCAAACACGCTAACGTAACCACATTGACTGCATAACTAAATACCCTCAATGAGTGTTAGTTATTCAAGTTTACAGCTTACGCCATCGTTAAGATGACGCTTTAATTAAAGGACGAAAACATGCAAGCAGCAATTTCGCAACGTGTTGAACAAATCCGCCAATGGCTCACTGATAATCAGTTAGATGCTTTATTGATCCCTCACGAAGATGAATTTCTAGGTGAGTACATTCCTGATCATAATGAACGTCTGCACTGGTTAACTGGATTTACTGGCTCGGCAGGCGCTGCCATTATTACTCGTGATGATGCTGCTGTTTTTGTTGATGGTCGTTATGTGGTGCAAGTTCGTAAACAAGTGCCTGCAGATGTATTTCAATACTGCCACCTTATTGAGCAACCACCAGTACAATGGGCACTAGAAAATTTAGCAGCAGGCAGTAAAGTTGCCATTGATGCTCGCCTTCACAGTGCTGCATGGCTAAACAATGCCACCACCGCCATTGATGGCGAACTCGCGTTAGTATCTGTTGCTGAAAATCCCATTGATCAATTATGGTTAGATCGCCCAGCACCAGTATTATCTGATGCCCAATTAATGGGGTTAGAATTTGTTGGTCAATCAAGTACAGATAAACGCCAACAAATTGCAGCCTTACTAACGACTCAAAAAGCCAATGCTGCTTTTTTAAGTCAGTTAGATAGCATCGCATGGCTGTTGAATATTCGTGGTGACGATGTCCATTGCCTACCAGTATTACTGTCAGCTGCAATTATCCACAACGATGCTTCCGTAGATTTTTATATTGATCATCACCGCTTACCGGCAGGTTTTGCGGCACATGTTGGTGATGGCGTTAATATCTGTGAGCCAGAACAATTGGCAGCAGGTTTAGCATCATTAGCAGGTAAGCGGGTACTGTTTGACTCTGCGAACAGCAACGCCTGGGCAGCTCAACAGCTTAAAAATTCGGGTGCACAACTGATTGAGGCAGCAAATCCAACCTTACTGCCAAAAGCCACCAAAAATGTTACAGAAATGGCAGGAATGAAGGCGTGTCATATTCGTGATGGGGTTGCAATCAGCAAATTCTTAGCGTGGGTTGATGCCCAAGTTGCAGCAGGTAACCTCTTAGATGAAGCCGAACTTTCTGATCAATTGTGGCAATTCCGCCAGTTAGACCCAACATGCCGTGATGTTAGCTTTGATACTATTTCAGCTGCCGCTGGTAATGCCGCCATGTGTCACTATAACCATATAGATCAACCGCAACCAAGCAAACTGCAAATGGACACGGTGTACTTAGTCGATTCAGGTGGTCAATACCCTGATGGTACCACCGATATTACTCGTACGATTGCCATTGGCACCCCAGGCGATGAAGTTAAACAAGCATTCACACTGGTGTTAAAAGGTCATATTGCACTTGCCTCTGCACGTTTTCCTAAAGGCACGACCGGCTCACAGCTGGATGCTTTAGCCCGTCAACACCTATGGGCATATGGTTTTGATTATGACCACGGTACCGGCCATGGCGTGGGTCATTTTTTAAGTGTTCATGAAGGCCCACAGCGGATCGCTAAAGGCTATAATCCAACCGCATTATTACCAGGCATGGTGCTCTCAAATGAGCCGGGATACTACCGCGCTGATGCGTTTGGTATTCGGATTGAAAACCTTGAAGCTGTCGTTGAAGTAGCCACTCAAGGCGATATGTCAGTAATGGGCTTTGAGTCGTTAACACGTGCGCCGATTGATAAGCGCCTGATTGATGCGATCCTACTGACTGATGTCGAACTGGCATGGCTCAACAATTACCATCGCACCGTATTTGACGTTATTAGCCCAGCCCTAACAGGCGCTGATCTGGCGTGGTTAACTCAAGCGACAGCAACACTTAACCGCTAACCTCAATTTTCATACTTAAAATAAAAAAGCCAGTGCATTTAATGCTGCACTGGCTTTTTTTATTAACCGGAATAAACCGCATCCCAGTCTTTCCATACGACTTCAAAACCTTGTCGCTTCACTGCTACGGCAACATCAGCCACACTACGATCATCACTGATCGCAAATTGCTCTAACTCTGGTGTATCATCGGCATAACCACCCGGCTGCGTTTTTGATCCCGCAGAAAGACTAGTAACGCCTAATGGCAACACATTATCGCGAAAGCGGGCTGACTCACGAGTGGATAATGACAACTCAACTTCAGGATTAAACAACCGATAAGCACAGATCAACTGCACTAACTGGCGATCAGTCATCACCGATTTGGGTTCAATCCCCCCCGTGCAAGGCCGCAAGCGCGGAAATGAAATCGAATAACGACTTTGCCAATAATGATGCTCAAGATATGCCAAATGGCTAGCAACAAAAAAACTATCTGTCCGCCACTCTTCCATCCCCAGCAAAGCCCCTATGCCAATTTTATCGATTCCAGCTTGGGCTAACCTATCTGGCGTCGCTAGCCGATAATTAAAATTAGTTTTATTGCCGCGTAGGTGATGCTCGGCATAAGTACGGGCATGATACGTTTCTTGATACACCATCACCGCATCTAAGCCTAAGCCTTTAAGTTCTCGATATTGTTGTTGTTCAAGCGGCTGCACTTCCATTGCAACATAACTAAAATGTGATTTAATTTGTGGCAATGCCTGCCTAAAATAATCCATCCCGACTTTAGTTTGATGCTCACCAGTGACCAATAACACGCTATCAAAATTAAGTGCTTTAATCGCCTTACATTCACGTCCAATATCACCCTCATCTAATGTGCGGCGCTTAATGCGATTTTCCATCGAAAAGCCACAATAGGTACACGCATTGGCACACAAATTAGACAGGTATAACGGTACATAAAAACTGATGGTATGACCAAAACGCTGCCGAGTTAACATCGCAGACAATTGCGCCATATGTTCTAAATAAGGCTCAGCAGCTGGTGAGATCAGCGCTTTAAAATCCTCTAAATCGAGTTTAGGTTTACTAAGCGCACGCTCAACATCTACCGTAGTCTTGGCATAAATAGATAAACGAATATCATCCCAATCCATTTGCTGCCAAACATCAACAAAGCTCATGCTGACTCCTTACTGATTAAGAAATGCCGTTAATGGGCTCGATGCAATAGCATGATTCACTTTCCCCGCCATGCCAGCCTCAAACGCCATACGACCACTTTCAACCGCTAATTTAAACGCATGTCCCATTGCAATAGGATCATGAGCGGCAGCAATAGCGGTATTAACCAGAACGGCATCAGCGCCCATTTCCATCGCTTCTGCAGCATGAGAAGGCGCACCAATTCCCGCATCTACCACCACAGGTACACGTGCTTGATCGATAATAATTTGCAGAAAATCACGACTAACTAAACCTTTATTTGAACCAATTGGCGCTCCCAGGGGCATCACCGCCGCACATCCCACTTCTTCTAACCGTTTACACAACACCGGATCAGCATGACAATAAGGCAACACTACAAACCCTAGCTGTACTAACTGCTGTGCCGCCTTTAGTGTTTCAATTGGATCCGGCATCAGGTATTTCGAATCAGGGTGAATCTCTAGCTTTAGCCAATTAGTACCTAACGCTTCGCGGGCTAATTGCGCCGCAAAAACGGCCTCTTTGGCGTTTTTGGCCCCTGATGTATTCGGCAATAAATTCACCCCAGCGGTAACTAAAGGCGCTAAAATATCATCATCCGGCTGCGTTAAATCAACCCGTTTTAATGCCATAGTCACCAGCTCAGAGCCTGTCGCTATAATTGATTTAGCCATCACATCACGATTGGCGTATTTACCCGTGCCAGTAAATAAACGTGATGAAAAGGTTTTATCGGCAATGGTTAACATATCAACCTCCTGCGATTGCTTGAAATAACGCGAGCTGATCGCCATCAGCAATAACCGTTGTAGACCACTCACTAGCAGCAACAATGGATTGATTGATCGCCATCGCTGTGCCTTGTGTCGGTAAAGACAGTTGCGCGACAAATTGACTCAGGGTTTGCTCGGCTTCACATACCACAGGTTGATCGTTCAACCATATCTTAATCATGGTCATACGATCTCCTGATGAGTGACCACACCACAAACTGGACAATGGGGCTCGGTATTAATTGAAAGCTGCTGCCAGCGATTATTGAAGCCATCAAATTGCTGTAATAGAGAAAATCCGATATCACCGACACCCGTTATCGTTTTAATCGCAGTTAACGCTTGTAAATTGCCGATGGTGCCAACAACAGGTCCTATTACGCCACCAGTTCGACAATTATTGGCTTGTTGCTCCGTACTATTGAAGATAGGAAATAAGCACTGATAACACCCTGATTTCGATTGGCGGAAATCAAATGCAATCAGCTGACCTTGCCAACCAATGGATGCCCCTGATATCAACGTTTTTTGATGTTTAAAACAAGCCTGATTAATCGCATAACGTGTCCCCCAATTATCACTGCAATCAAGTACGATATCCGCTTGTTGAACTTCAATATCAAGTTGAAATCCCGCTAACTTTGCTTGCACGGCTCGCGTACGTATTAATGGGTTTAGCGCATTGATCTGCTGGCATGCAGCCTGTGCTTTACTTGTCGCAATATCACTATCACGGTAAATGACCTGCCGTTGTAAGTTAGAGACTTCAACATCATCATCATCGGCTATAACCAATAAACCCACCCCTGCAGCAGCTAAGTACATTACCGCCGCAGAACCTAAACCGCCAACGCCAATCACCAGCACCTGAGCATTCATCAGCTGTTGTTGCCCTACTTCGCCGATCTCGGCCACCATTAACTGACGGCTATAGCGTATAAACTCAGCATCAGAGAGTTCAGAGTTGATGGTCATCACATGCTCCTCCTGCCTCATTTTCAATCGTAGCAACCAATATATTGCGTAATTCTGCAACTGCAGCGGCTGGATTTTCTGCCTTCGTAATCGCACTGACCACAGCAACACCGGTTACTCCAGTGCGCCACACTTTGGCAGCGCGTTCAATATTGATACCACCAATCGCTACGGTCGGTACTCGTTCACCAATTAATTTTTGATAAAGCGCTAACCGATTAACGCCTTGTGGTAATGACGGCATATCTTTAGTTGAGGTCGCAAAAATATGACCCAGTGCGATATAACTTGGTTGATACTCTAAGGCACGTAAAATCTCATAATAGCCATGCGTAGAGATCCCTAACCGTAGTCCAGCTTGCTGGATCGCGACTAAATTAGCACTATTGAGATCTTCCTGACCAAGGTGAATACCGTAAGCACAATGTTTAATTGCCAACGCCCAATAATCATTGATAAAAACTTGCGCGTGAGCTGCCGCTCCAGCAGCAACTGCCTGTTCAATTTGGGATTCAAGATCAGAGGTTTGGGGATTTTTAATTCGTAATTGAGTCGTCGTAACACCTAACTGCAATATCCGCTCAACCCAATCCGCACTATCAACCACTGGGTATAAGCCTAATTTACACAGTTCTAAATCAGCAAAGGGGGCCACACTTTCACCCTCACCCAGCCAGCCAAGTTGCTTCACTTCCGGATGATTGATCGTTAATGCACGAGGAAAGACTTTGGCTGTCGTTGGCCATATAAGCTCACCTTGCGCACGATAATTATTATCTTGATAACTGCGTGCATGAGCACGCGCTAAGACCAATGCATCATCTAATGGGTAATCAAGTGCTAATGCCACCAATAACATGGCCCGCTGTGCTTCACTGGCTCCACTATGATGACAATGAATTGCTCTGGTTTGCCCTTGGTGATGCCAAATATCAATACAACCGTCATCAGCAGGATAGCCACATAACACTAAACTGGTATCAGCAACCACCTTATGCTGCAACACTTCTAGTTCATCGAAAGGCGCGAGCCACTGATCCCGCACTTGATACGTCGGCAGTACACAATCGTCCTCTACTGCCACAAAATTAAACGCAACTGAACATTCACTGGTGGCGGTTTTAATCTGCACCCATGAATTACTATTATTAACGCTAACGTTCACTGTCTCACCAAGCTGATATAATTCAGCCGGTACCAATAGTGGTTCAATGTGCATTAATAATGGCATTAAATGATTGGGTAACGATAAGGTGCTCATTTACAAATCCTCTTTAGCTGGGTGATATAATTCACTGCCTCGAGCACGAAATTCAGCTGCCTTTTGTTGCATTCCAACATTCAAGTTATCACTGATGGTAATATCTATCTGCTGCAACTCTTTAGCATAATCACGGACTTCTTGAGATATTTTCATAGAGCAAAATTTAGGGCCGCACATTGAACAAAAGTGGGCAACTTTGCCAGATTCCTGTGGCAAGGTTTGATCGTGATAATCTCGAGCAGTTTGTGGATCAAGGCCCAAATTAAATTGATCTTCCCAACGAAATTCAAACCGTGCTTTTGACAATGCATTGTCACGAACTTGTGCACCGGGGTGGCCTTTCGCTAAGTCTGCCGCATGAGCACACAGCTTGTACGTGATCAACCCGACTTTTACATCATCTTTATTCGGTAAGCCTAAATGCTCTTTTGGCGTCACATAGCACAACATTGCACAGCCATACCAACCGATCATGGCTGCGCCAATGCCGGACGTTATATGATCATAGCCAGGCGCAATATCTGTAGTGAGAGGTCCAAGGGTGTAAAACGGCGCTTCATGACAATGCTTAAGTTGTTCATCCATATTGGCTTTAATCATATGCATCGGTACATGACCTGGCCCTTCAATCATCACCTGAACATCATATTGCCACGCAATTTTAGTCAGTTCGCCCAGCGTACGTAATTCACTAAACTGAGCTTCATCATTGGCATCAGCAATTGATCCCGGACGTAAACCATCACCGAGTGAAAGCGATATATCATATTGAGCACAAATTTCACAAATACTGTGAAAGTTTTCATACAAAAAGCTTTCTTGATGATGCGCCAGACACCACTTCGCCATAATTGAACCACCGCGAGAAACAATCCCTGTTACCCGTTTAGCCGTCATTGGCACATAACGTAATAAAACCCCTGCATGAATCGTAAAGTAATCGACACCTTGTTCTGCTTGCTCTAATAAAGTATCTCGAAAAATATCCCAAGTAAGATTCTCAGCGATACCATTCACTTTCTCCAATGCTTGATACATCGGCACAGTGCCAATCGGTACTGGGCTATTACGAATGATCCACTCACGTGTCTCATGAATATTACGTCCCGTTGATAAATCCATCACAGTATCGCCGCCCCAACGAGTCGACCATACTAATTTCTCAACTTCTTCTTCGATTGATGAACTCACCGCTGAATTACCAATATTGGCATTTACTTTGACAAGAAAATTACGCCCAATGATCATTGGTTCAACTTCAGGGTGATTGATATTAGCAGGAATAATTGCTCGACCAGCAGCCACTTCTTGGCGAACAAACTCAGGAGTTATTTGTGGTGGAAGATTCGCTCCCCAATCCATACCAGCATGCTGCTGATTTAAAACTTCATCATCATAGTGCGCTCGTCCCATATTTTCACGAATCGCAATATATTCCATTTCAGGAGTAATAATACCTTGGCGAGCATAGTGCAGCTGTGTAACACATACATTAGCTTGAGCTCGTCGAATAGGAGCGCGGTAACTAAAACGTAAATCATTAAGTGTCTTATCAGCTAAACGCTCATGGGCATAATCAGAACTTAATTCCGATAATAACTCAGTATCATTACGTTCAGCTATCCACGCTTGACGGACTGTCGGCAAACCACGATAGATATCTATCGATTGCTCAGGATCGGTATAAAAACCAGATGTGTCATAAACACGTATTGGTTGATTTGGTTTAAAGAGAGGAGTCTGTTTGGGGCCACTTACTAGGCTATCAGCTAAGGTTATTTCGCGCATTGGCACTAAAACATCAGCGCGACTACCAGCAACATACACTTTGTGGGAGTTAGGGTAAGGTTGAGCCGTTAATGACTCGATAAATTGTTTCGCTTCCAATCTCGCTTGCTTGCGATTCGACACAGCAATTTCCTTTCAATGTTGTAGGGAAAAATGCTTGGCGGATGGGCGTAAACAAGAGCTATGCAGCAATATTGTGCATAATCGAATACAGACAGTGATCCCTAGATAAGGATATGCAGTAAAGATAACCTCTTGTTCCCTTCGCAGGTATTAGCCTGATCAGGTTCAACGGATCCCGCAATGCGGTCTCAGCCATATGGCACTCCGACAAGTAAGTGATTAAGTATAAAGCCTCAGGCTATCACTACAAGTCTTTAGCCAAAAGAATCAATAGACAGTGACAGATAGCAAAAAGCCGTGCAATTACACGACTTTTTATTTCATGCTAATAACCATGATGATTATTGCGAGATAAGTACATCACACTTAAGATGCTTTGCTAGTGTTTCACTCACATCACCAAAAATATGGATACTAGACTTGTGATAACCAGTAATGACTAACTTAGCTTCAACCTTCTCAGCAAGCTCTTCTAAATGTTTAGCAATATCACCATTGGCAATATGTAAGCCAGCAACAGGATAAGAGGAAGCTGTCGCTAACTCTGATAATTGTGACATCCGCTGTTTAGCAATCGCGTCATGTTCTTCTTGTAATTCAATTTCGACATCAATAAAGCTAACATTACCAACACCAGGTTCAACATAGGCAACATGTAATTCTGCATTATTTTGCTCAGCAATAACCCCTGCCTTTACCATTAGTTTATGGGCATATTTATCTTCAGGGTTAACAGCAAGTAATATAGTTTGATATAGCGACATAGCTTATCTCCATGAGCCTACGCTCAGTAGTAAATTTCTTAGTTATGATTATGATGCTATAAATGTAGCTATACAACCAACTATGTGCCGACATTTTAATATACGCTTAAATCAATGATTGCAATTATCGAGAGTGTCAACTAACTCAACAACCGATTATTATGACGGCTTTTAATCATTACCTTTAACTGAAACGAGATACCAATGAGCCAATATTTATTACTAGGATTCATCGCAATTGGTGGTGCATTCGGCGCCTGCTCACGATACTTAATTTCTGAGCTTTGCGTTATTTTATTTGGCCGTGGCTTCCCATACGGAACATTAACCGTCAATATTATTGGTTCGCTAATTATGGGACTATTAATGTCGGGGCTAAATCAAGGAATGATAGAAGCGGCGCCATGGCGTCCAATGATAGGCTTAGGCTTTCTTGGTGCACTAACCACTTTCTCAACCTTTTCAATGGATAACATTGTAATGATGCAGCAAGGTGAGTTTATCAAAGCTGGCTTAAATATCGTACTTAACGTAACAGTCAGTCTGTTTGCTTGTTATATTGGCTATCAACTAATGATGAAAAGCTAATAGCAATTCAAACATATAACCGCCGCAAGGCGGTTTTTTTTCATCTAATAAAAATAGAAATGCAGGAAATACTACATCAAGCACAATAGATACCATTACTTTTTTCGTTATAAACGAAAAAAGGCCATCCTTACGGATGGCCTTTTAAAATTTGAAGCCTGGCGATGTCCTACTCTCACATGGGGAGACCCCACACTACCATCGGCGCTATTACGTTTCACTACTGAGTTCGGCAAGGGATCAGGTGGGTCCATAATGCTATGGTCGCCAAGCAAATTCTGTTTTATTTACCGCCTTATGGCAATAAATAGCAATCTGGGAAATCTAACTAGTTGTTCTCAACACGCATTCAAGCGTTTGCAGAG